>NZ_VRKW01000002.1 GCF_009746715.1 Ketobacter sp. MCCC 1A13808 | reverse complement strand
GGTTCGGGATTACTTCCTGCGAATTGGGACTTTCCGGCTTTGGCATAACTGGCTCCTGACTCACCCTGATTTAGATGTTAACTCAAAATCAGCTGGTGCAGGAGCAGGTTGACACACAGGGGAAGACCATGCCTCGCTTGTGTCTTTTGCTCTCACGGCCCCTAATACCCAACCCCACCACCAATAAGGTTTGAAGCCCGCCACCACTTAAGCGACAATAGCGCCCCCAAATCTGTATCACCCGCTAAGATGATTAGGAGCATGCCCGATGCCCACCCGCAGTGAACTCGCAAATGCCATTCGCGCCCTGTCTATGGACGCCGTACAAAAAGCCAATTCCGGACACCCCGGAGCCCCGATGGGAATGGCCGACATTGCCCAGGTGCTGTGGTGTGACTATCTCCGGCACAACCCTGCCAATCCTGAGTGGGTCGACCGCGACCGCTTTGTGATGTCGAATGGCCACGGTTCTATGCTGATTTATTCGCTGCTCCACCTTACCGGTTATGACCTGCCCATCGAAGAATTGCAGAACTTCCGCCAATTGGATTCAAAAACCCCGGGCCACCCGGAATACGGATATACCCCCGGTGTCGAAACCACTACCGGCCCCTTGGGTCAGGGTATTGCCAATGCTGTGGGTATGGCTATCGCCGAAAAAGTTCTGGCGGCGCAGTTTAACCGCGGTGCGTATAACGTAGTTGACCACAATACCTACGTATTTATGGGCGATGGCTGCATGATGGAAGGTATTTCCCATGAGGTTTGCTCCCTGGCAGGTACCCTGGGCCTGGGCAAGTTGATTGCCTTCTATGACGATAATGGCATTTCAATCGATGGCGAAGTGGTTGGCTGGTTCAGCGATGACACCGCCAAGCGGTTCGAATCCTATGGCTGGCACGTGATCCCTCAGGTGGATGGGCACAGCACAGAAGAGCTGATCGCCGCTGTGGAAATGGCAAAAGCCAACCCTGACCGGCCGACCCTGATCTGTTGTAAAACCATAATCGGCTTCGGATCACCAAACAAGCAAGGCAAAGAAGAATGCCACGGTGCCGCTCTGGGCGACGACGAAATCGTATTGACCCGCAAGCAACTAGGCTGGACCCACGCCCCGTTCCACGTACCTCAGGATATCTATGACGCCTGGAGTGCTAAAGAAAAAGGCGCCAAAGCCGAAAGCGACTGGCAGCGATTGTTCGACAACTACCGTAACGAATATCCTGAATTGGCCGCTGAATTCGAGCGTCGCACCAAAGGCGACTTGCCTGCGGACTGGGAAGCTCAAGCCAGCGCTTATATCAAAGAAGTACAGGCCGCGGGCGAGAAGGTGGCATCCCGTAAAGCGTCTCAAAATTGTCTTAATGCCTTTGGTCCGATCTTACCGGAATTGTTGGGTGGCTCAGCGGATCTGGCCGGTTCCAACCTGACTATCTGGAAAGGCTCCAAAGGTGTCAGCGCCGAAGACGCCAGCGGCAACTACATTTACTGGGGTGTACGTGAATTCGGCATGACAGCAGCCATTAACGGTATCGCCCTGCACGGTGGCTTCATTACTTATGGCGCAACCTTCCTGATCTTTATGGAATACGCCCGTAACGCGATGCGTATGGCGGCGTTGATGAAGAAGCAAAATATCCAGGTCTACACCCACGATTCGATCGGTCTGGGCGAAGATGGCCCCACCCACCAGCCTATCGAACAGCTGACCAACCTGCGTACCACACCGAATATGTCGGTATGGCGTCCTTGCGATGCAGCGGAATCGGCGGTGGCCTGGAAAGCGGCAATTGAACGGAAAGACGGCCCCAGTGCTTTGGTGTTTTCCCGTCAGGGGCTGGCACCGATGACCCGCAGCGATCAGCAATTGTCTGATGTCGCCAAAGGCGGTTACGTGCTGAAAGCGTTTGCCGATGGTCAGCAGGATGCCCTGATTATAGCGACCGGATCAGAAGTGGAACTGGCGATGAGCGCGGCTGAAACACTGGCAGGCAAAGGCAAAAACGTCTCTGTTGTATCCATGCCCAGTGTTGATCTGTTTTTGAAGCAAGACGCCGCTTACCGCGAATCTGTATTGCCTGCGGCTGTGCGTGCCCGTGTCGCCGTGGAAGCGGGCATGGTGGATTTCTGGTACAAGCTGGTTGGCCTTGACGGTGCTGTCGTGGGGATGACGACCTTTGGTGAATCCGCGCCGGCAGGTGATTTGTTCAAGCATTTCGGTATCACTGCAGAGAATGTGGTGGCTGCTGTAGAAGGGGTTCTTTAGGAGCCCTTTCCATGAGCCTTGAGCCTGCTAATCCCTCACTCCGCCCACCCATCAGGGTTGCTATTAATGGTTATGGCCGGATAGGGCGCAACATGCTGCGCGCGCTGTATCAGGGCCGCGAGCATGGCAGTAACCGGGATGTGCAGCTGGTCGCGATTAATGATCTGGGCTCGGCGGAATCCCTCTTGCATCTGACCCGTTACGACACCACGCACGGGCGCTTCAATACGGCCGTCACATTACTGGATGATAATACACTGCAGGTGAATGGTGACCGCGTCCGCTTGTTGCGGATCGAGGATCCGGCGCAGTGTCCATGGGCTGAGTTGAACGTGGATCTGGTGTTGGAATGCACCGGTATTTTTCGTGCCTATGCTGATGCCGGGCTTCATTTGCAGGCCGGAGCCAAACGCGTCATTATCGGTGCCGTGGCTTTCGATGATGTAGATTGCACGTTTGTTTACGGCGTAAACCATCAGCAGTTGAACGCTGAACACAAAGTGGTTTCCAGCGCGTCCTGCACCACCCATTGCATCGCTCCGTTATTGCAGATTATGGATGCGAGCTTTGGTGTAAAACAGGTGTTTATGACGGAAATCCATTCCTACACCAGTGATCAGGTGTTACTGGACCATGTGCATCGGGATTTGCGCCGGGGCAGAGCAGGCGCACAAAACCTGATTCCCACCACCAGTAGCAGCATTGGAGCCGTGCAAAAGGTGTTGCCGCAATTGGCTGGAAAAATTGACGGTTACTCCATGCGGGTACCAACACAAAATGTTGCGGCGGTGGATCTTACTCTAATGCTGGATCATAAAGTCACCTCGGCAGACGCCATCCATCAGGTAATGAGGCAGGCCAGTATTGGGTCGTATAAAGGCATTGTGGGGTATTGCGACGAGCCACTGGTGAGCGCGGACTTTTTAGGCCGCACAGAATCTGCAATTTATGACGAAACGCAAACTATCATCAGTAACGAAATGGTAAAAATAGTGGCCTGGTATGATAACGAAACCGGCTTTGCCTATCGTCTGCTGGACTTAGTGGAACGCTTTGCTGCGTTGTGAGTCTGCAATTGAGACAAAATTACGAATTCAAAATGTAAGCAACAGAACGACTGAGGAAGAGTATGTCTGTAATCAAAATGACCGACCTGGATTTGTCCGGCAAGCGCGTATTGATCCGCGCTGATCTCAACGTACCCGTTAAAAAGGGTGAAGTGACCAGTGATGTGCGCATTCGAGCGTCATTGCCTTCGGTAGAGTTGGCATTGAAGCAGGGCGCATCCGTGATCCTGATGTCCCATCTCGGCCGTCCGGTAGAGGGTGGCAGCGCAGAAGAAAACGCTGCTTACACGATGGCACCGGTGGCGAAGCGTCTTGGCGAACTATTGGGTTTCGATGTGCCGGTGGTGGCTGACTTTGAAAATGGCGTAAAAGTCGACGCAGGCAAGTTGGTGTTGCTGGAAAACGTACGTTTCAATGCCGGTGAAAAGAAAGACGGTGAAGCCCTGGCTAAATCCTACGCTGCTCTCTGTGATGTCTTTGTTATGGATGCATTCGGAACCGCTCACCGGGCGCAGGCATCTACTCACGGTGTCGGTAAATTTGCCACTGTTGCTTGTGCAGGCATCCTGTTGGCCGACGAATTGGACGCCCTGGAAAAAGCGCTTGCGAAGCCCGAAAAGCCCATGTTGGCGATCGTTGCAGGCTCCAAAGTGTCGACGAAACTGGATGTATTGAATTGCCTGTCTGACAAATGCGACCAGCTGATTGTCGGCGGCGGTATCGCCAACACCTTTTTGGCAGCGGCCGGCTTCAATGTAGGTAAGTCCTTGTGTGAAAAGGATTTAATCGACACAGCCAAGGCCATTGCCGCGAAGGTGGAAGTGCCCTTGCCGACGGATGTAGTGGTAGCGGAAATCACCGGACCGATCGACGATTTTATGGAGTTTGTCAGTAATGCCAAAGCGGTAGTCAAACCGGTGGCGGATGTGGGCGATAATGACATGATCCTGGACGTTGGCCCGGATACTGCAAAACTCTTTGCAGACAAGATCTTAGCGGCCAAAACCGTGCTCTGGAATGGACCGGTAGGCGTGTTCGAAGTGGATCAGTTCGGGGACGGCACCAAAGTATTAGCTCACGCCATTGCTGACAGTCAGGCATTTTCCATTGCGGGTGGTGGTGATACTCTGGCAGCAGTAGACAAATACAACGTAGCCGATAAAGTATCCTATATCTCCACCGGCGGTGGTGCTTTCCTGGAGTACGTGGAAGGCAAGACGCTCCCCGCCGTGGCAATGTTACAAGAGCGCGCGAAGTAAACACACTCACGAACCCTTACATCGAACAAGACGAGGCACAGTATTATGGCACTCATCAGCATGCGACAATTATTGGACCACGCTGCAGAATTTGGATACGGCGTTCCCGCATTCAACGTAAACAACCTGGAGCAAATGCGCGCGATCATGGAAGCGGCCGACAAAACCGACAGTCCGGTGATTGTGCAAGCCTCTGCAGGCGCCCGTAAATACGCAGGTGCGCCGTTCCTGCGTCACCTGATTCTGGCGGCGGTGGAAGAATTCCCTCATATCCCGGTCGTCATGCACCAGGATCACGGCACCAGTCCGGCAATTTGCCAGCGTTCCATTCAACTGGGTTTCAGTTCAGTCATGATGGACGGCTCGCTGGGCACGGATGGTAAAACCCCGATGGATTATGACTACAACGCCGGTGTTACCCGCGAAGTCGTGAAAATGGCCCACGCTTGCGGGGTTTCCGTTGAAGGTGAAATCGGTTGTCTGGGTTCTCTGGAAACCGGTATGGCCGGTGAAGAAGACGGCGTTGGTGCAGAGGGTGTGCTGGATCATTCTCAGCTACTGACCGATCCGGAAGAAGCCGCACAATTCGTTAAAGACACGGGTGTGGATGCCCTGGCGATAGCCATCGGCACATCTCATGGCGCGTACAAATTTACCCGTCCGCCTACAGGCGATATTCTGGCAATCGGTCAGATCAAAGAAATTCACAAGCGCATTCCAAACTGTCATCTGGTTATGCACGGATCTTCTTCAGTGCCTCAGGAATGGCTCAAGGTGATCAATGAATTCGGCGGCGACATTGGTGAAACATACGGTGTGCCGGTGGAAGAGATTGTAGAAGCCATTAAGTTTGGTGTACGCAAAGTGAATATCGACACCGATCTGCGTCTGGCGTCAACCGGTGCGATTCGTCGCTTTATGGCGGCTAATCCGGCGGAATTTGATCCCCGTAAATATCTGAAAGAAACCGTCGGTGCGATGCGTGATATCTGTATTGACCGTTATGAAGCCTTTGGTACAGCGGGAAATGCCAGCAAAATCAAGCCGATGTCCCTGGAAGTCATGTTCACCAAATACGATAAAGGTGAACTGGATCAGGAAGTGAAATAATCGCTGCCTGATTTAACTGGCCCGGAGTCTCATAGTGGCTATGAGGCTCTGGCCCTGTCGTACAAATGACACTAGACTGTAAACATCACCCATCTGCCCTGTTATTGCCTTGAAGTTAATACCCGTTGAATTACGCCAAAAGCTGCCGGACTTCTCTTTGCAAGACGAGCGGCCGTTTCATCCTGCATTACAGGAATATCGGCGTTTCTACAAAATAGATTTTGAAAATCAATATACCGGTGTGTCTGCTTACATGGGTAAAACTCATGTGGCGGGTTTCGATATTGTGTTGCACACCTTTATCCCGATGCGCGCCAAAGCGACGGTGTTCGTGGTGCATGGATATTATGATCACGTGGGAATATACAACCATCTGATCAAGGCATTGCTCAAGAACCAGTGCGCGGTGGTGGCATTTGATCTGCCCGGGCACGGTTTATCATCCGGCTCCCGTGCGGCAATATCCTCATTCCGGCAGTATCAACCGGTATTCAAAAAAGTATTACAGTTATGTGGTAATCAACAGCTACCGTCTCCCTGGCAAGTGGTGGCACAAAGCACTGGCTGCGCCATCGTAGCGGAATATTTGGTTCAGTTCGAAGGGCAGGAAGAACGCATCCCGTTCGAGAAAGCGGTTTTTTACGCTCCCCTGATAAGGCCGGTAAACTGGTTCTGGAACAGCAAACTGCATACCCTCGTTAGTCCGTTCAGCCGGTTTGTAAAACGTAAATTTGGTGAGAGTTCCAACGACGAGGCTTTTCTGGAATTCGTCCGCAATCAGGATCCGCTGCAGCCCCGTTACTTGTCTGCCCATTGGGTGGGGGCGTTAAAAAAATGGATTCCCTATCTGGGACGTCATGCTCCGGTTCGGTTTCCTCTGCTGATTATCCAGGGTAAATGCGATCAGACGGTGGATTGGGAATACAACGTGCCGGTGTTGGAAAAGCTGTTTATCGGAACTCAGGTGCAATACATGGCTAAGGTTCGCCACCACGTGGTGAATGAGCTGGAGTTGTATCGCCGTGATGTGTTTGCACGCACCATCAGCTATTTTAACCGCGTTCCTGCAGCGCATCAGCTGGCAATACGATAAACAGCAGCAGGCTCCGAAACAAAATCCGGGTGATGCTTTTGACCCAGCACTCTTGGCGAGAAAATTTCTCTGAATAGAAGCTGCATTGCCGCCTGGTCCCTATGGCTGTTGTCCCCACCATGATCGATTTCATTTTGTTGGCGGACTAATCTCAATTGTTGCTGCATTAATTGCACCGAGCAACCGCTTTCCAATAAATGGTGAGCCAGCGCCCGGCGCAGATCGTAGGCAGAAATCGACGGCTGCGACTGCAAACTCTGAGCAGCCGTATGCACCGAGTTTAATAAGCGTGTTTCTGGAAAAGGCTGTTTAACCCTGAGTTGATTGTGATTAACGCGAGTACCGGGAGCGGAAAAGACAAACTGCAATAACCAGTTCCGGCTAATATAAGGAGCAGTCGAGGTGGGCACCCAGCCATCACCTTGAGCCAATGCTTTCAAGTGTTGGGTCCGGGTTCGTAACAAATGCAACTTTAGGTGAGGAATTAATTGGGGAGCCAGCATCACCGGCAGGTGTCTGCGAATTTGCAGGTGGCTATGACTAAGATCCAAATCCTGAACCCGCAGCTTTACACATTCAGCCGGATGTAAGCCTCCGCTATAGAGTAAAGCGCCCATTAGCCAATAAGGCCCTGACAATTGCTGCAACAGCTCGCGTACCTGTTGCTTACTTAGATGCGTATTATTGGTATAAGAAACCATCCGTGGTGCTCCGTGCCTGCATAATGCTGTATATATTTCCAGTTATTATACATTGCGTACCCAATACGCAATGCTCGAATACTGGATGGGCATACAGTATACTCCGCTCGCCTCAGAAAGGAAGGAGGTGAGGTATGAATGATTCAGATAAGTTCGGAGCAGAAGTCTCCGATTATTTTTCTCGTAAACCGCGTCATTTTGGTGAGCGTTGGTATGATTGGCATGACCTCTCCAGAGCTTGGCTCCTCCATCGCTATTTGGCTGGTGAAATCTGCGTATACGTGCAAATTAGGCTCGGGGTTTTGGACCCGGATGGAGAAGTGATCCGTGGGTTCTTTAAATATCAGCGATTTCATCATCCAGTCGATGTCTGTGATTACGATAGGAGGTCCAGGCTCGTCATTCGTTGCCCCGATCCTCACTTCTTGACCCATTATTGCGCTCTGGCCAACAACGATGAGAAGCCTGTGTTTGTCTCTAATGTCGAGCTTTCTAATGATGTCGAGCGAGTAGTTATTCGGAGAGGGATGGTGATAGGGCTGTGCTCTCTCTATGAGAGAGGTGACAACTTCGGAGACGCCCTTTATTTTTCCCCTGCAACAGGCATCTATGAATTTATTTCTGTCGCTACAAATGGGGAATTCAAGCCTCCGCATCGCTTCGTCAGAAACTGGCCCCTGCTCAGAGATGACAAGCGCAACGATAAGGTGATCAAAGCAGGATCTAAGGTGATGGATGATTTCCCCGGCTATGACGGCAAAGCGATCAGGGCAATGTCTGGCATATCCCTTGAAGACATATTGGGTGCAGTCGAGATTCACGCCTCCAATAACATGATAAGGGCGAGGATCGCCTGTCAGGAACTGGTTAATCTCGGCGTTGAGGTTCGTAATACTTTCTTCGGCCCGCTCAATCTTCGCGTAGATTCCGTCCGTTAGTGGATGATGTGCTCTCACCGTTGGAGGCTCCGTTCCCAGTGTTTTTATTGATCAAATCCAATGCGGATTCAAAGCTTTTGCCAGACTCGTTCACGCCAAGCTCAAGCGCTTTCTCAATGAAGCGCTTTGACTGCTCTTTATCATCTTTTTGTTCTGTGGATTTTTTAGTCACGCTTGCGCTCCGGCTCTTCATTAATGAGCACTTTGATATGTTAAGCGCTTGCCGATTACAGAGGTTAGCAGTTTTTCGGCACGCTCAACGTTAGATACCTCCAATGCTGCTCGATTATTGTAGCGGAAGTCAAATTCTGCAAGGTAGCGGTTAGGGTGATGGTGTCCACAATGCTGGTAAGTGCCTTTCATTCCACGCTTGAAGACAGAGAAGTAATTCTCAATGGTGTTGGTGTGAATTTCCTTATTGCCTTTGCGCACATACTCGCCTTTGCCGTGGTCTACAGAGTGATGCGCTGCAAATTCTTTACCCACTTTGATGTAAATACCGGCCTTATCAGTCATCAGCTTGGCTTCGCGGTCAAGATTATCGCGAACAACGGGAGCAACATCGGCAACAGTAATATTGTTCATAACCATAGTGCGCACTTGCTTGGTGTCGCGGTCGATCAGGCCCAGGATTTTGCGCTTCTTAGAGGTGTGAGAATCTTTGCCGTGTCCTTCGGTCTGCCCCATATAGGTTTCGTCAACTTCGACAAAGCCGCCACCAGAACCAAAAGGAGTGAAGTCAGTAGATTTCATAGCTTCGCGGATGCGGTGGCCCATGAACCAAGCAGTCTTGAGAGTAACGCCAAGAGTACGGTGGAGTTGGTTGGCAGAAATGCATTTTTTGGAGGATGCGATAAGGAAGATGGCTTGAAGCCACAAATGCATTTTGACGTGAGAAGACTCGAAGATGGTGCCAACCTTCACAGTGAAAGGCTCACGGCATTTGTAGCACTTATAGGCGCCAATGCGAGTAGATTTGCCCTGCATCTTAGAAACGCGCTCACGCTCGCCACACTTAGGACAGGTAGCACCATTAGGCCACAGCTTAGACTCTACGAACTCGTAGGTGGCTTCTTCGTTGTGGAAATAAGGTTTGGACAAAATGGACATGACAGTTTCCTCTCAACAATGGGGATATTCTCCCAGAATCGAGCGGGTACGCCAAGCATAATAACTGGATATATTCACAGTTAAGCGCAGGCGCGTCAAGTTCGGATGTCTTTCTTTCTAGATGACTTTTTGTTGCTTGGATAAAAACTGTTTTACCGAAGAAGGTAGTGCTGCCATAACATGGGATAACCCTTGATTTACTAACCCGGTCACGTGCACCGGTTTGCCCTCCATCAATGCGTCATAACCCTCATTGGCTACCTCTTCTGCGGTCATCCACATGAAACGCGGTAATTTGCTGACCGAGCCACGGGTGCCCATAACATCATGAAATTCGCTAAACGTCAGGCCTGGACATAGCGCGCTGCAATACACATTATGGGGATGCAGTTCCAAATCAAGCGCCTGGCTGAAATCCAACACGAAGGATTTTGCTGCGCCGTAAAGATTGCCTTTTAACTGAGGTGAAAAGGCAGCAAGCGACGCGAGGTTAAGGATTCGCCCATAGCCTCGTTGTTTCATTCCGGGCGCAAAAAGATAGCACAGTTCAGTTACGCTGATCGTCATAACCTGCATAAAATCACGGTGTGTCTTCCAGTCTGATTGCAGAAAATCCGTATGGAGTGCGTAGCCTGCGTTGTTCACCAATGCATCGACCTGCAAACCTTGTTGTTCACACCAGTCATATATTCGTTGTGGCGCAGCCGGATCGGCGAGATCCTCGGTAATAACATAGGCCATCTGTCCGTACTGTTGTTTGATCTCCTGCTGGACTTGACTGAGCTTGTCTTCGCGTCGTGCCACCAAAATAACGTCGAATTCATGGCGGGCAAAAACATGGGCAATGGCTTTGCCGATACCGGCAGAGGCACCGGTGATCAATACTGTTTTAGGTAATGCGGATTCGTTGCTCAAGGGAGGCTCCTTTTCCATTGCAAAGTGAAAAGACTATGCCATAGACGGGATTCTCTGTAAAAGCAGATCTTGCAGGTCGGCCCTGATTCGCGCTAGCCTATCAAGCCGGTTTTTAAGCCTATTGATTCAATCAAATGTGTATACGCGGAGATACGTCATGAGTTACGACGACCAGAATATTTTTGCCAAAATTCTACGAAACGAATTGCCCTGTATAAAAGTTTATGAAGACGAGTTGACTTTGTCGTTTATGGATATTATGCCACAATGCGACGGGCACACGCTGGTTATTCCCAAAGTGTCTGCGGTCACCCTGTTTGATTTACCCGAGGAATACTATCAGGCGTGTTTTCAGACCATGAAAAAAGTGGGCGAGGCATTGAAAATCGCCTTCTCTACTGAAGGCATAATGATGTTTCAGTTAAGCGGTGAGCAAGCAGGGCAAACGGTTCCCCATCTGCATTTCCATCTACTGCCGACCTCTATTGTTACGCTGCGGACAAAAAAACACGCAGCTGTAATGGAAGACCAGGAAAAGCTGAATACATTCGCTAAAAAAATCATTGCTGCGATGCCTGCTTAATTGATCGTTGCATCGTACGGGTGCTCATATCCAAACAGGCTGCAATATCCGGATCGTTTATCTTGCCGGATGGTAATTTTCAAATAGGCGGATGTGTACCTGAGCAGCCAGTTTGTCTTTTTCCCAAGTTGCCAGATGGTTCAGAATAATCTGTTCGTGGGCGCGAGATAATTCCTCGTTCCCAGAGGGCATCGTTTGGTGGGTGACTGCAAATGATCTGTTTGGGGCTGAATGAGTCACCCAGTAACATGCGTACCATTTTTAACAGAGATACGAATGCCGCATCGACACCTGCGGAACAGCGCCGGTATTTTGAATCTGAGGCGATCGGTAAACAAAATTCCGCCATGGCCTTAAGCGCTGGGCTGCTTCATCAGGAAATTGCAGAGGCTCGCACATTGGGCTTTGAAGATCAGATTGAAAGTTTGAAGAAGTCGGGATTAGCGCAAGGCGGATCCCTGCGCAACGCAACCGAGCAGTGGGCCGACATCATGGATGTGCGGACGTATGGCGAAGTACTGGAAAGTGCCAGTTTTCATTGGTCTGCATTCAGATCGGGATATTGAGGGCCACACCAAAGACTCTTTGTAATAACCACAGCATACCAAAGCCGATGACCGTCATCATGCCCGGTGCCAGCAGGCGATACCGCAGTGGCGGAATTCGGCTTAGCATTAACAGCAGTGGTACCACTGCAGCGACAATACTCAGTTGCCCCAATTCCACTCCGATATTGAATGCTATCAAGTGGAGCGTGACCGATTCCGCAGGCAGGATTAAATCGGAAAGCACGTTGGCGAAGCCGAAGCCATGAATCAAGCCAAAGCCAAAAGCCAATGACCAGCGCCAGCGATTGAACGAAGGGTAGAGGGCGAGTGCTGCACCGATAATGACCGACAGCGCAATTCCACTTTCAACCCATTGGGTAGGTAAGGTGATAGTCTGGGATGCAGCCAGCATTAAGGTAATTGAATGGGCAATTGTAAAAGCGGTCACAATGGAGAAAAGTGATTTTAAAAGCGTACGGGTGGAGCCGGGCTGGGTTTGATTTTTCTTGCCCAATACTATCGGAAATATAAGCGTCATAAGAAACAGAATATGATCCAGGCCGATATAAATGTGCCAAATACCTTCTATGATGAAGGTAAGAAACGAAGCTGAATCAGGGGTGTTTTCGGAAAGTGTTATAACAGTTCGCTGCTGGGACAAGACAAATCGTTGCGTGCCGGTCTGGTTTTTAACACTGACGATACCCTGGTGCCACGGATTGACCTGGTGGAATAACCGGTAGTTCAGCGTCAACGTGTCCTGTTCCGTAAGTTCGCTCTCACAGTCGATACGAAAATCCAGATACACAGCCGGTTTAGTATCCAATCTATCGATCCTGAAAGTATCGCCGGAGATACGGCAGTTTTTTTGGTGTTGCTTCGTGATGAGTGTCGAGAAGGCATAGCGTCGGATTCTCTCAGCGGAAAGCTGAACTTCGGTTCGGGTAATTTGGTTGTCCAGATCGAGATCCAGGTCCAGTACACGATCCAGGTCTGACAAGGGGATTTTCCACTCGGCATTTATGAGATTACCTTGCGGTTCCAGAAACAAATAGCTGGTGCTACCGGTGTGTGCGAAGCAGTGATTGGCGATCAGCATGTGCAGGAAAATCAGAATTAACTTATTCACTATCAATCGCTCCATAGTTGGCCAGCCTCTGGTCTTGAATCAAATTTTCTTCTAGCCACTGGCTCACCTTGTCTATTGTCCTGATATCCCGTTCTTTTGTAGCCGCATTCATAAGAAGCAGGGTATCGATCATGCCTTTTTGCCGGTCCCAGTTTTTACGCGCGTAGAGCAGGGCAGCGCGGGAATCGTTTTCAACTCTGGAGTGATAAAGGGACAATAATCTGGAGTTATCCAGGGCGGGCTTTTGGTCACCTGTATTGGTGAGGGTTGTTATGTTTTCCGTTATGGTGTTTTTGAGTTCGCTCAGTTCGGGTTTGCTCTGTTCTTTTTGCGCATAATACAAATTGATCTGATTTTCGATGCTGGGTGGTTGCTGCTGTAAAAAATTCGCCAGCGTATTGTATCGTTTTAAGGACAGCAGAAATTCACTGTACTGCGACACCACGTAGCCATGCTGCGGCGTAATGTTCAGGGCCTGTTTAAATTGCTTTTCTGCGCCCGCCATATTGCCCTGCAACCAGTACAGCTCGGCGAGTGTGATGTGAACTTCACGCTGCTGTAGTGAGGCGAGTTCGGATACCGCTAGTAGCGTGTTTAATTTGTCGATCATGACAGGCGCGTGGCCCTGCAAGCCTTTGATGGGGGCAACACAAAGCGTGACACTTATCGGGTCAGCCTTAAGAAAAACGCGCTGGCAGTCAAGTAGCGCCGCATCCAGCTTTCCAGTCGCGAATAAAATGGCCGAACGTGTAAATCGAGCCTGAACATTCTGAGGGTCCGAATCGATAACCTGATTCAGGTCTGCAAGCGCTTGGTCAAACAAATGTTGCTGTTGAAGTATGACGGCTCGCAGAATTCGTAGTTCAGAGCTGACATTATTTTGGTCCCACCAGGGATCAAGGATACCGCGTGCATAGCCATAGTAATGATATTCTCCGCTATTGGTGCCGGTCATCACCCATTCCCAGGCTTGTTGTGTGGCTTGCGCCATGCTGAGTGGTTCAGAGTGCGCCGTCCTTTGTTCAAAAATAGGGTAATCACGAACCAGTAATACAGTATCATCCTGATCCTGCGCAGGGTCGCATCCTGCAATATTGCCGACGATGCACACGATTACTACGGCGATTATCGCCGCCGCCATGCCGACAGGAAAAAATGCCCATCCACTTACAGCATTAGAATCTGTACCGGACTTCATGTGATTACCCTCATTGAAAATGAAATTCAGTGATTAATTTCCATAACCAATATTTCTCAGGACCGAACCTTCGCTAGCCGGTGATAGGTATCAGAGCCCGGCCCCGGGCACGGGGGTGTTCAGGTAGGGGAATTGCGCGTTGAAATCCGCCGAACTTACGGTGGCTCCGTCGGTCAGTGGCGCGGTGTTGTTGGGCGCAATAGCGGCGTCTGGAATCAATGCACCCATGGCGACTCGTAATATAATATCCACTACGTCATCCCCGGGTCGGCGGCCGTTGGGAAAACCGGCCAGGTCGCCGCCCAGTACACCCAGGTTGTTCTGATTCTGTATCGAAACAGGCGCAATAGCGGTGTTCAGCCGCAACATTTCCGAGGCGGTTACATTGGCTGGCTGATTGAGGCCCTCTACGCCCGTCAGAAACGCGGCTACCAGATCGGTTCTGGGAAAAAGGTTAGGCGCAACTGCCGTTCCCGGGAACAAAATTTCCAGCAGTTCGGGTATCGTTGGATTCGTTACGTAGTCAAGAAACTGAGCATCGTGCTTTGGTTTACTGGCGTTGAACTTATCCTTGTCTTTCAAACCGATCACTACCTCGTTAACCAGTGGCATACCCAGTCGCGAAACCTGAGTCCAGGGGCCGGCGCTCAATAGGGGTGCTTTGCCCTTATCAAAGTCCGGATGTGGGTGAAAGAATTGTAATTGCCTGACACTGGCGGTAGTCCAGGCACCAATCACGGATTCCTTACCTTTGGTTAGGCAGTGTGCTGGAACTTCCATAATGATCGAAGTAATGTTTTTATCGGCGATGGTGTTCGGTTTGGCGTCCACCGCACCAAGCGGGTTCAGGTTGACCAAATCAAATACCTCACCCAGATTGACCACAAAAGGCTCCTTGCGTTGGCCCACAAACAGCCGTCCAGGATCGGGGCAGTGTGGTAGCATGACGTCATATATATGGCTTTGTGCGTAGCTTTCATAATCACTCAGGGATTTTGTCCCTATGTAATCCGCTGGTTTTCGAAACACCGTGCTGCCATCCATCGCATTTTTTACCGCGCGTTTTTTGCCCCTGTTGCTGCCTCCCATAATTTGTGTGACCTTATACTGCTGGCGCACATTGAGGTTGTCAGTGTCATCCTTATCCGGCCCGATAGGCCCGATATTTTTCAATGGTACGGATACGGTTTTACCCTCAATTTCGAGTGCAAGATCCTGAACAATATCGTCGAACTGAATACGATAGGTGATGTCTTCTTTGGCGTCGCCGTTGTTATCAATATGAATGTCATAGACGGCATTTTTGTCTAAATCAAAATAATTCGGGCCACCATAGGCATCCTGCAATGGAAAATAATCCGCAATCAGCGTGACATAACCTTCGCGGCCGGGCTCGTAGCTACGGAATGCGTAAAGATCCGTAGCATCGACTTTGGGTAAGTTGGAAATGAAGGGGGCTTCGCGGTGACTGGAAGCCTGTGATGTGGTGCAGAGTAGTGATCCACAAACAGCAGCGATGCCGATAGCCAGTGGAGTGCGTAAGTGCCGGGTATTCATAATAAATCCCTCCTGCGGGATAAACAGTGTGATTGCATGAAGTCTTTACGCAGGGGGATCCAGATTGGATGCAATATTATTAAATATATTATCTGTGCATCTAAAACAGACGGTGTACCGTATATGCTCACTATTAAAAAGGAAACGGGATGATGGCAGATCAAGCGGAATTGATGAGGTTATTACAAGCCACGGCTTGTGGTGATCAAATTGCCTTCCGGCAGCTTTACGAGAAAACCTCACCGGCTCTGATGGGGCTGTGTATGCGTATGCTCAAAGATCGAGCCAGCGCGGAAGAGGTACTACAGGAAGCGTTTGTGAAAATCTGGTATCACGCGTCGGAGTATCATGAGGAGCGCGGCAAGGTCAGTACTTGGCTTACCAGTATTGTGCGCTATCGTGCCCTGGATTTCTTGCGGGCGCGGCATCCACAGGACACCAGTGATGAGCTGTTACCGGAGAACGCCAGCGAGGAACCAGGGCCGTTGCGGTGGGCCGTGGCCGGAGATGAAATGAACGCATTACAGCTATGCCTGGAGCAACTATCCGGCGAACAGAAACAATTGATTGTTCTGTCATTTATTGAAGGATTAACTCACCAGGAATTGATGCAACGGGTTGAATCGCCTTTGGGCACCATAAAAAGCTGGATTCGCCGGGGGTTGCAGAGTTTGCGGAGGTGTTTGGAGCCATGAACTACTTGAAACCGGAATTGCTTGAACAACTGGCGGCGGAATACGTGCTGGGGTCCATGCACGGCGCAGCGCGCAAGCGTTTTGAAAAGCTGATGATGGAATCCTATCGTGTGCGCAGTGCGGTTTGGAGCTGGGAGCAGCATATTAATCCGATGGCAGAAGTGATTCCGGAGCAGCGGCCCCGTAAACAGGTTTGGAATCTCATTCAGGCGCGGATTCAGTCGCCGCAGCGGCAGGAGGGTGTGTCGTGGTGGTGGCGCGGCTGGGCTGCTTTGGGGGGGGCTTTGGCGCTCGTAATGGCGGTGTATATCGTGCAGTTGGCACCTTGGGATCGGCAAGACCAGGTGGCGATGTTTAATGATGCTGATGCGCTACCATTGTGGCTCATTACCACCAGCGAAAGCAGCGGCAAGCTGATTGTGAAACCCATCAATGCCCAGGCAATAGCGGTTGATAATAAAGCGTTCGAATTGTGGATGTTACCGAAAGGAGGTAAGCCTGCATCGCTGGGATTGATGCCGGTCTCCGGTGCTGCGGTGGAAACCACGTTATCGCCGCAATTGCTCACAATCATGCAAAACTCAGACGCTCTGGCAGTCAGTCTGGAGCCGGCTGGCGGTTCCCCCACCGGGCTGCCCACCGGACCGGTGGTGTACCAGGCGCCGATAGTTCAGTTTTAATTTTTGCGTTTTCATGTGTTGCTGAATCAGTTTCGGAACAAGCATAGCAATCCACCTTCTCTGGACTGCAATACCTGCTAGGCAGGTATTGCAGGGGGAGCGGAAGTCTCCGCTGTCGTTACAGTGTCTACCCCAGTTGAGTTTTCTGCCTTGCGATTCCAGATCTTTTCATGGAAATAGAACGCGACGGTGTTGCACAATGGCTCAACTAACGCCAATGCGCCGCCAACCCAGATGTCACCACTCATGGCATAGCCCACGGTGAACGCCACGCCCATATGGATGATTGCAAAGCTGATTGTCTTTTTCATGGTGTGATTCCCGGTAAGCGAATTAACTAGACCGCTCAATAATCGCAAATGATTCTCATTAGTGAAAATTGATTGTGTCTTTCTTTTCAATAGGAATTACCAATCACTTGTACGTGTTTGATAGTTATATCTGTTTCGTATCCGGGTTGCTTATTTGTGTTATAAATGTTTGATTTTGCAACTCAAATTGACAATGTTTCCGGTCAGAAAGTACTATTGATCGACTCGTTCCTGGTTTTAATTCCTTATAAAAATAGCAACAAGCCGGTGCACGACGAAGAATAACCATATAAAAACAATGATATAAGAACAAATCAGGGGTAACTGAGATGTTGGGTTCTGCTATAACCGCGGGGGTTAAGATAAACCGCTGCCTAGTACTTTTATTGGTTTCATGGGTAATGGTGGCTTGTTCAGGCGAGGATTCACTTGTGGATTCTGCAGCAGAGCAGGCAGCGACAGGGCCCGAAGAGCACAGCGTAGAGGTTCTCAGCCCGTCAATTACGCCGCAAAGGGAAGAGCTTCTTCTCGGGGATGAAGATGAAGACAGTATCGATGCCATTGCCGGTGACCTGTATTACCGACCCGCGGACTACCCGAAATCAGTCGATTTACCATTACAGTTCATCACTACCAAAGGCGGCAAGCAGCTCAGCGTGCGTGTGACCCTGCCTGCGGATGAAGACGGCAATCCTCTGGAAGGGCCGTTTCCTTCGGTGCTGACGCAGTCTGCCTATAACACCAACCTCCTCAGTTATATGTTTATGGGCACCCCAGGAAACACGTTAATGGGGCTAAGCGATTCCTATTTGGTGCGGCGTGGATACGCGCAAGTGGCGGTTGATGCGCTAGGCACCGGGGCCTCGGAAGGCGGTTGGGAACTCCTAGGTGAAGACGAGCAGATCGGGTTTGCGGATGCGGTGGATTGGGTGCATCAGCAGCCGTGGTGTAACGGTAAGCTCGGTGTTGCCGGGGTGTCCTATATGGCGATCAGTTCGCTTTTTGCGGCTCAGCGCAGGCCTGATTCCATTGATGCCATCTTCGCCAGCTTGCCGATGGGCGACGCCATGCGCGGCACTGTGGGTATTGGCGGCATGGTCAACGCTGTATTTATGAGTGAATGGATGTATCTGACACACTTTTTGGCGACCCAGAATTTACCGGCGCAGATAATCAATCCGCATTACATGACGCAATTAATCGAGACCACCAAAGAACATACGGATCAAGTCCAGCGTTATCACCTCCCGTTAATTGAATCCGCCTTAAATGGCGCACCGTATGTAACCTATGATGGTGAGTTCTGGCGTACACGCTCACCAATAGAAAATATGGATAAGATAAAAGCGCCGACATTTTTCTTTGGTGCTCTCAACGATATTTTTCAGCGTGATGTGCCATTGCTCTATGAAGCGTTGAAGAAAAACGGTGTTGAAACTCGGATGGTGATATTCAACGGGACGCACTTCATCAACTTTGTGACTTCCCATATCGGCGCGACCGGTGTTGCACCAATCGATATCCTGATGCTGCAGTGGTTTGACAAATACCTGAATAATATGGAAACCGGCACCGAAGACATTCCGCCGGTCGTACAGTACGTAAAAAATTACCCAAGCAAGAGCACGCCACAAGAGTTTCGCGGTGACCATTACGCCACTACGACTGATTGGCCGCATCCCCAAGCCACCGCGCAGCGCTGGTATTTACACGGCGATATGAGCCTTTCACAGACAGCACCACAAACGGAAGAAAGCGGCCCCACAATGCTGAACCCACCGCACCCGGATGGAAAGGCGTTTGAGTCGAAGGGACTGATTCAGTTTGATGTTCATATTGGCGACGGTACCAAATGTACGCGTAGTTTTGATCAGTGGAAGTTGGGATTGACCATACCGAAATCCTGTTTCTACAATACCGAAAAAACAGAGCAGGTGCGTTTGCTATTCGAATCCGAACCGATGCAGGAAGACTATTATATCAACGGGCCTATCCAGGCTGATGTCTGGATCGACAGCACCGTTACAGAGGCCGTGGTTGCAGTACAAATTGAAGAAGTTTCGAAAAAGCAATCGTTGCCGATCACCACCGGTCAGCTACTCGCTTCCGGGCGTGCAGTGAATATTGAACGATCACGATTTATGAATGACCAGATGATTCAGCCGTACCACTATTTCACAGAAGAAAAGAGCCAGCCGTTGGTGCCCGGTGAAGTGGTCAAAATGCAAATCGAGATTTTCCCTACCAGCACTATTATCCGCAAAGGAAATAAGTTGCGGGTTGCTATCAGTCCCAGCAATCAGGCGCAAGCTATGCTGAATTATCCTCGCCAGGCGATGGCAGAAGGGGGGGTAACTACATTGCATATCAGTCCGGAATATCCGTCCAGTGTGGTGTTACCGATTGTGCCCACTGCCGTACTGGATTAACGCGCAACCGCAGTGGCGTTAGAAAAGTACTCACTAGGGAAGGACCTGTTTTAAAAGCGAATACACTACAAATGGAGTTTGAGAAAAATGAGTTCTGAAAGCGTTAAGCATGGCCTGAGCTTCACCCGACGAAAATTTATGGGAGCGGCTCTGGCAGCGGGTGCGGTTACGACGCTGCCCGGTTGTAAATTTGTTGCTGGCTCGGGAAGTAATACGATTCCTGAGCCGCCCGATTTTCCCCCGGGTATCGAGTTATACCAACAAGGTTTTATTAATTGGGCACGCGAAACAAAAGTGTCCGGCGTATGGTCCTGTTCGCCGGTGACGGCAGATGACGTAGTGACCCTTGCCAACTGGGCCAAAGCCAATAATTATCGCTTACGCCCCTTCGGTTCCGGTCACGGATTTGCACCAACATTGATACCGCGAGGTGATAGCGGTGAGAATATCCTGTTGGTACATACCCACGACTTCATGAATCAGATCACGGTGAATGCCACCGAAGAGATCAAGTCCGTAACGGTGGGTGCCGGTGCCTATATCGAAGATATTTGTGCCGAACTGGAATTGTATGACCTCGGCCTGTACCACACGACTGCTCCTGGCGGAATTTCTATCGCCGGTGCTTTAGCTATGAACACCCATGGAGCAGCCACGCCCATGACCGGTGAAACATTACAACCCGGCCATTCCTGGGGAACGCTGAGCAACCTCCCGTTAGCCATAACTGCTGTTGTTTGGGACGACGCTCAGGGTCAATACGCACTGAGAACGTTTCAGCGAGATGAGCCCGGTATCGGGCCGTTGTTGACCTGTCTGGCCCGCGCCTTTATTACCGAAGTAAAATTACAGGTGGGTCCGAATCTCAAAATACGCTGCCAAAGCCATACCGGCCACGATATTGCTGAGCTTTTGGCTACACCCGAAACTCAGACAGAGAATTCTTTTGCCAATATGTCTGCCAATTATGGTACGACTGACATTATTTGGTATCCCCTCAGTTCAAAGCAAACCTGTTGGGTAAAAACCTGGACAGTTACGCCAGAAAAACCAGACAGTGCGCGTGAAGTGTTTGAACCCTATACCTTGTCTGATGGCGTGACGATGGCGCCGTTGGCTGCAGACGTGCTGTCGTCTGCGTTACGCACCTACCCCAAATTAGCGGTCGCGCAGTACAACACGCAATCGGTGAAAGGGGTGGATTCGTTGATGGCGAATGAAGATCCGGAAACCAAATTGAATGATCTGTGGGGCTCGGCTTATACCCAAACCCTGTATGTGCAACCATTGACTCCCCGCGTTACGGTTGCTGCCTGGGGTGTGATTGTTTCGCGCGACAATGTGCAGCGCGCGTTAAGCGATTTTTATCAATTCTTTACTCAGTTAGTGGCAGATTTTAAATCCCGTGGTTTGTATCCTTATACAGGTCCGGTAGAGCTGCGTGCGCATGGCTTGGATAATCCGGCCGACATTTTGATGCCGAATGCAGTTGAGCCGATTTTTTCCGGTGCCCGCCCCCATCCGGATCATCCGGAAAAAGATACGGTGATCTGGTACGCGATCAACAACAATGTTGATCAACCGGATGCAGCTGAGTTTAATACGAAACTTGAGCAATGGTTTATTAGCCATTATTCAACTTATGGCATTGTGCGTCCGGAATGGACCAAGTGTTATGCGTATAGTGAAGACGGGCCGTTTGGTGGTGGTTGGAGTAACGATGAGGTATTACTGGAAACGTTCCCGGATACCTGGCGCACCGGGTACCCGGCGGAAAGTAACTGGGATGCGGGCGTGGCGATGCTGAATTCCTACGATCCTCATCGTGTGTTTACTAATACCCACCTGGACAAGCTGTTTCCTGTTAGCTGATTTTCCAGCCCGGCCTAATGAATAGGTTTTCATTGTGCCGGGTTGTTCGTTTCTACCTATTTGTTTTTCTGGTTAAGAATGCTGAGCTGCTGCATGGTGCCCTGCACAACCAGCACAGAACTGTTTACCACCGCCTCTTGTGATTCCTTGTAGCCACCTAACATCCAGTGCGTTACCACCGTAAAGCACGCGCCATTCAGTGAAAAAGCGATGCCTTTCAGTACGTCATCGGGCAACGTCAGGTTGGGATAGAGAGTACGAATTAATTGTACGGAAACTTCGGCGTATAACTGCATTTTGGCGTGATGTTTGTCAGCAATCTCGGATCCGGCCGCAACGCTCTCCAGGCACAGAATCCGAACCATGCGATCGTTGCGCATGATCGTGAATAACAGATTCAGTGCCGCCACGGTTTTGTCATAAACCGATTCTGGCAAATGATGCAAGCCGGAAGCGTAAAATTCCAGGAGCTTGTTGGATTGCTGCTCATAGACAGCTTCGAACAAAGCCTCAGTGTCACTGAAAGACTCATAAAAGTAGCGCTCAGTCAGCCCGGCTTCCCGGCACAGGGCCCTTACTGTTGCCCCTTTGATTCCCAGCGTGCCGAAAATTTCCAAGCCGGCGGCAAGAAAGCGCTCACGCCTATCTTGTATGCGCTCTTCTTCACTGAGTCCGCCATAAGTTCGTTTGGATGTTTTGTTTTTTGTTGCGGGCATGGTCGTATAATGTGATGCGTGATCCGGAAACATTAAATCAATTCAGAGCAACAACCAACCGTTTTATTCGATATAAAACGGTTGGGCTGGCGAGGTTGATCCCAATTGGTAATATTAACATGTTGCATTGGAGTTATCAGAATAATACCCGGCACCGTATAGTGCCGTTGATTTCTCTTAGTTTTTCCACCGCCAGTTCACTGTGTGCTTTGTTCACATCCATTACTACATACCCAATTTTCTCATTCGTTTGTAAAAACTGGCTGCATATATTGATATTGTTGCTGGAGAAAATGGTGTTGATATTAGAAAGCACACCGGGAATATTTTTGTGGATATGCAAAATACGGTGCACATCGCCGTGTAAAGGCAGCGCCACTTCCGGGAAATTCACCGCAGAAATAGTGGAGCCGTTATCACTGTACTTGATGAACTTTTCGGAAACTTCCTGCCCGATATTGACTTGGGCTTCCAGTGTGCTGCCGCCAACGTGTGGCGTCAGAATAACGTTATCAAATTCTCGTAAGGGCGAAACAAATTCATCGTCGTTGCTGCGCGGCTCCACCGGAAATACGTCAATCGCGGCGCCGAGAATTTTCTTTTGTCGCAAGGTTTCTGCCAGCGCTTCGATATCCACCACGGTGCCGCGGGCGGCGTTAATCAGAATGCCGAGCGGTTTCATTTTTGCCAGTTGCTCTTTACCAATCATGTATTTAGTGGCATCGGTCTCCGGTACATGCAACGTCACGATGTCGGCTCTTTCCAATAATTCATCCAGGCTGCCGACCTGAACTGCGTTACCCAGTGGCAGCTTGGTGACCACGTCCTGGAAGATGACTTTCATACCCAGGTTTTCTGCAATGACACTGAGCTGCGATCCGATGCTACCGTAGCCCACGATTCCCAGCGTTTTGTTGCGGATCTCGAAGCTGTTGGTCGCCGTTTTCTGCCACCCGCCGCGATGACAAATGGCATTTTTTTCCGGTATACCACGTAACAACAGAATCGCTTCTGCCAGCACCAGCTCGGCAACCGAGCGGGTGTTAGAAAAGGGCGCATTGAAAACAGGGATTCCGCGTATCAGCGCGGAATTCAGGTTGACCTGATTGGTGCCGATGCAGAAGCAACCCACCGCTACCAGCTTTTTGGCGGCTTCAAACACGTCTTCGGTCAGCTGGGTGCGTGAGCGGATGCCGACAAAGTGGGCGTCGGCGATTTTTATCTTGAGTTCCTCTTCCGGCAGGGAGGTCTTCAGGTATTCAATATTGGTGTAACCGGCGCGCTCGAAGTTCTCTACGGCGGACTGGTGTACCCCTTCCAGAAGTAGAATGCGGATTTTACTTTTGTCCAGAGATGTAGTGCTCATGCGGTTCACATACCTATTTATTACGATCGCAGAGAGTGTCTGCTAATGGGCTTGAATTAAAGGCGGCTATGTTATCATATCGCTTTAAAAACGCAGTCCCGCAGCCAATAAATCTATGTGAAAATCTCACATGCCATTGTGAATATCCTTAATGGGGCTTCGATTGCGTGCCGTATTCATTTCTAACATTCTGTATTTAAAGAGAAAATAATGACCGACACCAACCCGATTATTGCCGGATTAGCGGAGCTTGTGGATGCCGGGCGTCTACTAACGGATGCAGACAGCCTGAGCCACTACGGCTGCGACTGGACAAAAAAATTCGAGCCGGCCCCTTTGGCTGTGGTGTTGCCGAAAACCCTGCAACAGGTGCAGGCCATCGTGCAATACGCCAACGAGCACAAGTTAGCTTTGGTTCCTTCCGGAGGCCGGACCGGCCTGAGCGCTGCGGCTGTTGCGGCTTATGGTGAGGTCGTAGTGGCCTTCGATTTGATGAATAAAATCAGTGAATTCAATCCGATAGACCGTACAGTCCGCTGTCAGGCCGGAGTGGTCACCGCGCAATTACAGTATTACGCCGAAGAACAGGATCTTTACTATCCTGTGGATTTCGCTTCAGCAGGTTCCAGCCAGCTGGGGGGCAATATCTCCACGAACGCCGGTGGTATCAAAGTCATACGTTACGGCATGACCCGTGACTGGGTAGCCGGTTTAAAAGTAGTGACTGGCAAAGGTGATGTGCTGGATTTGAATAACGATTTGGTCAAGAACGCCACCGGCTACGATTTTCGTAATCTGTTTATCGGTGCGGAAGGCACGCTGGGCTTAATTGTCGAGGCAACCATGAAGCTGGCGCGCAGCCCGGATAACCTAACAGTATTGGTATTGGGGGTGCCTGAGTTTGACGCCATTATGAACGTTCTGACGGCTTTTCAGAATCGTATTGATCTGACCGCGTTTGAGTTCTTTTCGGAAAAAGCAGTACAACTGGTCACTGCTCACCACAATGTTCCGCGTCCATTTGAAAGCGCCACACCGTATTATGCCTTGCTTGAATTCGAAGCTTCCAATGACAAGGTGCTGGAGCAGGCTATGACCTTGTTTGAAACCTGTGTAGAACAGGGTTGGGTTATGGATGGCGTCATCAGTCAGAGCGAAGCTCAGGCCGCTGCATTGTGGCGTCTGAGGGAAGGCATCAGTGAAACGCTGGCCCCGTTTACGCCCTATAAAAATGACGTGTCGGTCATGGTGTCGAAAGTGCCGGCTTTCCTGCAGGAAATCGACGAAATCGTAAATGCCCGTTATCCGGATTTTGAAATTGTCTGGTTCGGGCATATCGGCGACGGTAATCTGCACCTGAATATTCTAAAACCAGACGCATTGGACAAAGCGGAATTTTTCACCCGTTGTGAAAGTGTGAACACGGCAGTGTTTGAGACGGTGCAGAAATACGGCGGCAGTGTGTCAGCGGAACACGGAGTGGGCATGACCAAGAAACCCTATTTGCATTACACGCGAGCTCCCGCGGAAATTAACTATATGCGCTCGGTTAAGCAAATATTTGATCCCAACAATATTATGAATCCAGGAAAAATCTTCGATCTCTGATATTGAATTTAATTGGTTATACATAACAGGGGCCATGGCTTATGTACCAGCATATTTTGAATGGGAAAAGCGTAGATCTTCCGTTGGGTAAAATAGTTTGTGTCGGTCGTAACTATGCGGCGCACGCGAAGGAATTAAATAATCCGGTGCCCAGCTCGCCGATTCTATTTATCAAGCCTGCCACCGCAGCGATTACTATGGCGGATGGTATTGCGCTTCCTGCGCAGCAGGGGGAGTGCCACCACGAGCTGGAAATGTCGGTGCTGATCGGGGAAACCCTGAAAAATGCGGATGAAACCCAGGTTGGCAGCGGGGTTTTGGGATTTGGTTTGGGGTTGGATTTAACATTGCGGGAGGTGCAGGCTGGGCTGAAAGAGAAGGGGCACCCTTGGGAGTTGGCGAAGTCTTTCGATGGCGCGTGTCCGTTGACCGAGTTTGTGAGCGTGGACCGGGTCAGTGATCCACATCAAACCGAGCTGACATTGGAAATCAATGGGGAGCTTCGGCAGCAGGGGAATACCCGCGACATGATCACGCCATTGTATCCGTTGCTGGCTTTTATGAGTCGGCATTTTTCCCTTATGCCGGGTGACGTTGTGCTAACCGGCACCCCGGCCGGTGTCGGACCTTTGCACAAAGGTGATGAGCTTTTTTTGCAGCTTGGTGACGTGTTGAGCTGCAGTAGTATTGTAAAATAGAATCCAAAACCACACAGTAGAAGGAACCAGCCATGAGTCAATCAGTGTCCTATCGGGAGCAGGGTAATGTAGTGGTCATAACGTTAGATGATGGCCGCGCGAACGCAGTTTCACCGGCAATTTTGACTGAATTAAACGCCGCCTTGGATCAGGCAGAGAGAGTAGGAAAAGTGGTGGTGCTGATCGGCCGCGAGGGTAAATTTTCTGCCGGATTCGATCTCAATATTATGCAGCAGGGCGGTAAGGCGATGGCCCAACTGGTGGCCGACGGCGCTAAGCTCAGTTTACGGTTGTTGAACTTTCCGGTGCCGGTGGTTGTGGCCTGTAGCGGCCACGCTTTAGCCATGGGTGCGTTGCTGTTGTTGTCCACGGACTACCGCTTAGGTGTTGATGGCAACTTTAAAATTGGACTCAATGAGGTCGCGATCGGTATGACCATGCCCTATTTTGGTGTTGAGCTGGCACGTGGCCGGTTGAATAATGGTTACTTTGCCCGAGCAGTGGCAACCGCTGAAATTTTTACCCCTGAAACCGCAATGCAGGCCGGGTATCTGGATCAACTGAGTACTTCCGAGACGTTACTAGCGGACGCGTTGGCGTTGGCCGAGTGCTATGCAAAACTGGATATGACGACCTATCATGCGACCAAAATACGAGTCAGGCAGGGAATGATCGCTGCAGTGGCTGAAGGTGTAGCAAAAGAGTTCGGTGCAATTTAGGATGTGTTAGAAAAGCAAAGACTGCAACGTTAACAGTGCAGTTTTAATTCCGTACACCAAGACTAATTCGTTTCTATTAAAGCGCCCGCCTTAAGTGCAGTTCTAAATGCAATTATAAGTGCAGTGCGCTTTACCATTCAGAAAAACTCATCTTCCCCAACTCTTCAAACTGTGTTAATTATCTAATTAATCCGGCAGTGTACACTGTAGAAAATTTCAGTGTGTGATTAGACCGGCAGGCTGACTGCATCAATTGTGATGCATTGCTATCAGGGGGTTACCTTGAAATTTCTGGCGCTCGTATTTGTAATCTTGTCAGTTCACACTTTTGGTGCTGAAGTCTATGAATTTAAACCCAAACCCGAAGCAGTGGCGGAGCCGGTTCCTGAACTGGCGGTGACCGCCGCTCCCGTATTCGAAAAAACCATTGTGAAGCAGGCCAAGGCAGCGGTGCACTCACAACTGCAGGTTGAGCACGGACATATATTATTCCAGAACGTGCGATCAGTTTATGGTGAAGGGGGAGTGGAATTCGTATGCGGTGAATTCAGTGTAATAAATGCCGTCGGTGAACAGCCTGATATTATTCGATTTTCATTTCGGGCAGGCAAGCTTATATTAATTGAAGCTGGTGCGATGGACGCAGCAGCGCTGGTTCGCAATACACCCAATGTGATGCTCTCAAAAAACACAGAAGGTTGTAGTTAGGCGAAGTGTTTGCTTCGTGTGTTACTCCATTACCATGTTAATAAGTGCTTGCAGCGCCTGCCCCGGATTATCTCGTTGGGTGTAATACGTTACGTGATCATTGACTGGTTTCTGCTGCGATAACTCGATGCCCCACAGCGGATTAATCTCCTGGGGCAATAAAGAGTAACGAATATCTACGATACGATTGGAATTATCCGGATCTATTGCGGTATAGCCTGCTGAAAACCAATTAAATTTCAATACGTCTTTATATTGCTGAGAGTTCTTGTCCAGCCAGGGAAGGTCTCTTGCGATATCTAACTTTTTTATAGAATCGCCTAGCCATATCATTTCGCTTGAAATGCCCGGTTTCACTGCATCGACATAAAAAAGACCGTCATGTTCGTACACGGATTTCCACACCCATAAATTACCCAAACTTGGCTTGGCTTCGATTATGACACCCTGGTGATCTCTGCTTTGCGCGATTTCCTGTCCGATTTTGACGGCCCGTTGATGTTGTATAAATCCAAAGCTCAGATAACAACAGCACCATATCAGCCCCCCCACGAGCCAGTATTTAGATTGGGTTTTAAGGGTTAGCCAGACAGCGACCAAAAGGGGAACTGTAAATAGAAAATCGACAACAGCGATGATATCCCACGAAAATCGCTTATTGCTCAGCGGCCATAAAAGCTGAGTACCATAGGAGGTACAACCATCCAGCAAAGCATGAGTTGCGTAACCGAGCACACACCAGGTTATGGTTTGCGGCAACGTTAATTGCCATCGCCTGCCCAGTAAAAAATAAAGCGCGATACCACAGATCGCTCCGCCAATAGGAATAAAGAAAAGGGAGTGAGTGAAGTGACGATGAAAAGTCAGGGCGAGCATCGGATCCGTCATTGATCTGATCAAGATATCTAAATCCGCGGCCATTCCACCTAATGCGCCTAACACCGTGCCGTAAAGGAGGTGTTCACGCTTACTCTTTAATTGTCCCGCAGCGGCGCCCAGCACGCCTTGTGTTAGAGGATCCATTCAGCTCTTGTCTTCCTGCTAATTTTCAAATGTAATGCCCTGCGGTAGCCACCACCACGGTGAGAATACCCAAACATAAATTCAATCCCACCGTGCGACGAATCTGTACCAGGCGCTTACCACCCTCGGGCCAGTCTTCATTTTGCACGGCTAACTTCAGGCGCTTGAAGGGTGCAAAGTACAAATGGGCGAATATCAGCATCATTGCAATGCCCAGGGTAAGCATAAGGTGGACATGAAGTCCTACACCGCCCATTCCGCCCATCACAGCGAACACCATCCAGAACCCCGTAAGCAGAAGAATTGCGATCGCCACCCATACCCAGGGGAAGAAGCGGTTAAATACCCCTACCCAAAGCATCAATCGCAAGGGGGGTTCCAGCATTTGCGCGGCGGCGGGCCGTAGCGCCATATAAGCGAAAAACATCCCGCCTACCCAAATAACCGCGCCGAGAACATGCAGCGGGATTGTCAATATCATAGTGACCTCGATTGGGGTAACTGTCGGTGAAATTCAGACTTACCTTAACAGTGCTGCGCTTGTTGCGCACCGGATTTTATATCGGTTTTACATTCTCGGAGGTAGTTTTCGACTGATTATAGATCGGGAGGCGGTACTGCCCCTAATTCCCGATAGAGGGTAACCATTCCCTGAAAGCGAGCGAGCTGCAATTGCAGGCGGCTATCCTGCGCACTGAACAGTGAGCGCTGTGTCTCCAGTACAGTGAGCAAATCCACTCCACCCGCGCGGTAACGGGTTTGTGCCAATTCATTTGCGATTCGGGCCTGATTTTCCTGTTCAATCTGAGCTTCCAGTTGACGTTGCAGGGAGAGAACATTCGCCAGTGCCAGGTCGGCATCTGCCAGCGCAGAGAGCACGGTGCGCACGTAATCTGCAGCTAATTCTTCATACACCGATCGGCTGGTCTCTACTTGTGCGCGCAGGCTGCCACCCAGGAACAGTGACTGGGTAACCGAACCGGCGAGTGACCACAACGGGTCAGACGAAAACAAATCACCGGAATGCGCATTCTGCCACTGCAAAGAGCCATTTAGGCGCAGGCTGGGATACAGCGCTGCTCTTGCCACCACGATGTTGGCACCGGCTGCTTGCAGTATCG
Organism: Ketobacter sp. MCCC 1A13808; assembly: GCF_009746715.1. NCBI lineage: Bacteria > Pseudomonadati > Pseudomonadota > Gammaproteobacteria > Pseudomonadales > Ketobacteraceae > Ketobacter > Ketobacter nezhaii. The sequence goes on along the minus strand of NZ_VRKW01000002.1, from coordinate 641,216 downwards.
CTTCTGCCTGTTGCACATCCGGGCGGCGGGCTAATACCGCAGCGGGCAGATCCTGAGTGGTTTCCGGTAGTCGGAGATGATCCAAGCGGGTGCTTTCCAGAGTAAATCCCTGTGCCGGTCGGCCTGACAAAACGGCGAGTGCTGCGCGCGCCTGCCTGGCTTGCTGTTGCAGTGAAGGTATCGCTGCTGTCTGGCTTGCCACTTGTGCCCGTTGCTGTGCTAGTGACAGTGCCGTGTCGGCACCGTAACGATAGCGCGCCTCTACCACGTCCAGAACTTGTTGCGCGTTGGTTAGATTGTTGTTAGCTACCCGAATGCGTTCTTCCAGCGCCAACCATTCCAGATAGCGATTGACCACCGATGCAACCGTGGTAGTGCGAACGGTTGCTTGATCAAACTGAACGGCATCCCGTTGCGCGATTGCGGCATTACGAGTGGCTCGGTTAGAACCCCATAGGTCCAGCTCATAGCTGGCCGCGCCTGCCGCAGAATAAGCGTGATCACGGTCGCTGTTTTGGCTGCTCCCGCTGTGTTCTGCCAGACCGGAAAGCGATAGCGATGGCCACAACGAAGCGGAGGCTATGGTGACCTGGGACTGGGCCTGTCGTAATCGTGCCTGGGCCGCTGCGATTTCCAGGTTTTGTTGCAGAGCCCTTCGCACCAATTGATCCAGTGGTTGTGAGCCAAATCCCCGCCACCAATCAGCCGGTGGTGGCGGTGTATGTTGCGTCGAGTCGTCTGCATAGTCCCAATTGCTTACCACCGGTACAGCAGGACGCTCAACTTCTGGCGACAAAGTGCAGGCAGAGATCAATACCGCCAGCATACAAAGTGAAGCTAATTTGCCGTCGCGTATTGGCTTGGGGATAAGATTCAAGTGAGGTGATGCCATGCGATTCATGCTCTTTACGAAAATTATTTGGCTGTTGCGAAAAACATTATGCTGCAGGATTTCAGTCACTGGACAGTGCCACAACCGGATTCAGCCTTGCCGCCTTCAGCGCCGGCGCGAACCCGAAAATCAAACCGGTGCCTGCGGCACAGGCGAACGCCAGAATCATTGTGGAAATTGAAAACACCACGGACATTCCGAGTTGGCCGACAATGAGGCCAACGATAATCCCCAGCACCACGCCGAGGACACCGCCCAGCGCGGCTACTGCGATTGCTTCTACCAGAAATTGCTGCAGGATATTGCGTGTACGTGCTCCGGTCGCAACCCGCAAGCCAATTTCATGGATGCGTTCCGTGACACTGACCAGCATGATGTTCATCACGCCAATCCCTCCGACCAAGAGAGAAATTGCCGCAATGGAACCGAGCAAGACGGTCAGCGTGTTTTGGGTTTCGGAAACGGCCTCAATAATATCCGCCATATTACGTATGCGAAAATCCGCGTTCCCGTGCAGTTCTTTGAGTGCGCCTTCAATTTCTTTTTCAACACTCGACATCGCGGTCGTGTCGGCAACGGAGAGAGTTATAGACCGCACATTGGATTGTCCAAACAGCCTTAGATTGCCCGTGGATAACGGCACAAAAATAACATCGTCTGCGTCTCTTCCCCAGCCGGTAGCGCCTTTTTCATCCATAATGCCGATTACCTGAAATGGCACATTGTTGAGCAGGATATAGCGGCCGAGTGGATCTTTATTTTGAAATAAAGACGAGGAGACGGTTTGTCCGATCACCGCCACGGTAGCATAACTTTGCTCATCTTCCGGTGTGAAAAATGTGCCCCACACTACTGGCCAGTTCCGCTGCTCAGGGTAGCGCCAGGTGGTTGCGGTTACGTTGGTGTTGATATCTTCGGCTCCGGCCCGTGCAGTCACATTGCCTTCATTTTCAGGCACCGCGTTAGCCACGTTCGGCAGCTGGCTCAGGGTGTCTGCATCGTGCGGTACCAACGAGACCACGCCATTTTCACCCAAGCGCCCCCTGCCCTGGGGGTGAACCATTAGCAGGTTGGAGCCCATAGAGTTAATGCGCTGAAGAACCGATTGTTTTGCGCCTTCGCCAATGGCCAGCATGGCGACTACCGAGGCGACCCCAATTACAATGCCCAATAGCGTGAGTAGGGTGCGAAATAAATTAGCGTGCAGGGAGCGAAATGCCATGCCCGCGGCTTCTTTTAATTCTTCTGCGGGGTTTGGGTCAGCGCGGGACGCCGGTTGGTATGCTGCCAGTGCCGCGTCGGCGTGTTCGCCGCTATCGGCAATGATGTCACCATCCAGGATTTCAATTCGCCGGCGTGCGCGACTGGCTACCTCCCGGTCGTGGGTAATGATAATGACGGTATGGCCCTGGTCCGCCAGTTCCTCTAGCAGGGCCATGACTTCGGCACCACTTCTACTGTCCAGTGCGCCGGTGGGTTCGTCTGCAAGGATGACCTGCCCGCCATTAATTAATGCACGTGCGATCGACACTCTCTGTTGCTGGCCGCCTGACAGTTGTCCGGGTTTGTATTCTGTTCGTTCACCCAATCCCAGCCGTTGCAATAATGCACGTGCCCGGTCACGACGTTGCTGGCGGGAAAGGCCTGCGTAGATGGCAGGTACTTCCACGTTTTCCAGAGCCGTGGCATTGGCAATCAAATGGTAACTCTGGAAAACGAAACCAAATCCTTCACGGCGTAAGCGGGCAAGCTGATCTGAATTCAGCTGCTTAACGGGTTCACCGCCAAAATAGTATTCGCCGCAGGAGGGCGTATCCAGGCATCCCAGCAGATACATCAGCGTGGATTTGCCGGAGCCGCTGGCGCCCACAATGGCCACGAACTCGCCGGCTTGGATGTCCAGGTTTATATTTTTTAATACCTGAACGGCAAGTTCACCGTGGCCGAACGTTTTGCCAACGCCCCGCAGTGAGATCAAGGCCTGTTGAGTCGGGCAATCCATCAGAATAGTCCCGGTCCGCGAGGTCTTCGGGCTTTCTGAATAACGGGCTCTTTCGCACCGGCTAATACCACGAGCTCACCTTCTTTCAGCCCGGACTGGATCTGCGCCTGAATCCGGTTGCGGACGCCGACGCTGACCTCCCGTTGCGTGATTTTTTCGCCTTGCTTTACTGCGACCTGGTAGCGTCTGGCCGGGGATTTCGGGTCTGTTGGTAACGGTTCCAGTGCCGCTACGGGCACCAGGATGGTGTGTGCCGCTGACGCCAGAACAAATGAGATTTGCGCTGTCATGCCAGACATCAGATAGCCACCGGTATTTTCCACATCGAATAGGGCGGTATACAGCACCACATTATTTTCAACCAGAGGCGTCGGTAAGATCTGCCGTAGCGTGCTGTTCCAGGTGCGGTTGGAACTACCAATAAGGGAAAAGTAGACCGGCATCCCGATGTTCAATTGGGTGACGTCCGCTTCTGAGACTTCCGCTTCTACAGTGACGGTAGATAAGTCGGCTATACGCATTAGCAGCGGTGTAGTCTGGTTGGTGTTCAGGGTTACTCCCTCCCGCACTTCCAAGCTGACAACAATGCCGTCCATGGGGGCGAAAATACGAGTGTAGCCAAGAGTAGCCTCATCTTCAGTGAGCGTGGATGTGGTTTGTTTTATTTGTGCCTGCAAGGCTTTCACTTGTGCTTCAGCGCTGGCCACCGAGGCTTCTGCAATTTGGTATTCATCCTCACTAGTGGCGTTGGCCTTGCGGAGATTGTCTTGACGCTCGTATTGCAGACGGGCTAACTTCCATTGCGCTTTGGCTTGCGATAGTTGGGCTCTGAGTGCATCCAGCTGTGCGCGGTCGGCATCAACGCGGGCCTGTTGTACGGCAGCATCGATTTCTGCTAGTAGTTGCCCTTTGCTGACCGTGTCTCCTACTGAAACGTGCAGATGATTTAATTGTCCGGAAACCTGCGCTCCCACATCAACATAAGAGCGAGGCTGAATACTGCCTTGAGCCGTTACGACTTTTTCGATGTCGCCGCGTTTGACGCTCACGGTAGCTCCGCTATGCTCCGGCTCGCTGTCGGACGTGGCCCACCACCCAATGGCAATCACCACTGCCATTATGCCTCCGACCCAAAGAATCGATTTCACTGCTGTCACCCACCAATTGCTGAAAATTAAACCCGCTTAAATTCAGTATGGTTTGGAATATTGCAAGAAATATGAACTTTTACCGAAGCGGCGAATCAGGCCTGTCTCAGCTGCGGTGCAGCAGGGCCGCGATCGCACTCTCCGGCGTGGGATAAAATGCGGTACCGATATCGGGATGTTGCTCCGCAATACCTGAAGTCATCGGCGCCGCGCCGCAAAGCCACAACTCCGGACCCAGTATCGTTGTAATCTGCGCTTTTTCTTCTGCGCGCCAAATGCCGTTTTGAAATATCAGTCGTGGTTTTCGGGGGGCAGTCTTGATCAGATCAAGCCATACTTTTACGCTGCAGGGTTGATTGATAAGTTGAACCGGTTGTCCCGCGTCTGTTAGAGACAATGCAGCCATTGCCAACCGCCAAATCGGGGTATTTTCGCCACAGATTAGTTGCAGCTCGGTTGAGCCGGTCGCGTTTTTGCTCTGGGCTAAGCGCTGCACGACATAGCGCATCAGCTCGCTTTGCAGGAATGCGCTGGCCGCCAACCCGCTTGAACTGGATTGTAGCGAACGAAACACGGGTTCCAGTAGGTGAATGCGGCAAGTGTCCACGGGATAATTCAGAAAGTACTCGTGCAGGCAGGAGTCTACCTTGGCGGCAGACATACTCTGCACTGCTGAGCTGAGGCGAGTGGTCGCGTGCTGCCATGCACCATTGTCTGCGGAAGTTTCCGTATCCATGGGTGTTTTAACCGTCGGCGTGTCCAACAAGTCCTTAACACGGCTGACTGGAACGCCACGCCCGATCCATTTCACTATTTGTTCCACCCGCTTTACATCCGTTTCGCTATACAGCCGATGGCCTTTGTCGGTGCGTTGGGGCTTGAGCAGTCCGTAACGGCGCTCCCACGCGCGCAAGGTGACACTATTTACCTGGGTCCGCGCACAAAGCTCCCTGATAGGGAATCGGTTGGTACCGGTTTGATCTGAGTCTGACAACGCTTACTAACTCCTTTAGCCTGAAGGTGACATATATTCTTGTACAATTTTATGTTTGTACAATTATAACTTATACAATACTATTGTTTGTATAGGAAATTTGAGGGCCAAACATGCTGACTATAACCGATTCGAAGAATTCGTTGACCGATTCCTACGATGTGGCTGTGGTTGGGGCGGGCACCGCTGGATGCTTAGCGGCCTCTATACTGGCGGAATCGGGTTTTACCGTCTGTATGATTGAGAAAAGTCGGGGCGTCGGTGGCCGTGCCAGTCGCCGCAAGCTGGCGGCGGGCGTTGTAGATTTGGGTGCGCCGGGTTTCAGCGACGAGCGCTTGTTGCGCGGTACTCAACAAGCGCAGCTTTGGCGGGAGCGACTGCAGCATTGGTCGGAGCAGGGCTGCGTCGCTCGGTGGTCCTTCGCTGTCGGTCACTTTGGAGAGGGTAGTAAACCAAGCAACGAGGAACGGTTGTGCGGTGCCCCCAGCATGAACTTTTTGCACCGGCATCTCACTGCAACGATTCCGGTAATGTCTTGCAGCAGGGTTGTCCGGTTGGAAAGAGAGAACACGGACTGGATATTGCTGGGCGAGCAGGGCGCTCTTTTTGCCAAGGCCAGGCAAATCATCATTACCGCACCGGCGCAACAGACCAGGCCCTTGTTCGATTGGCCGGGCCCGTGGTTACCGGTTATGGATAACGCAGTCAGGCAGACGCAGGCGCAATGGGTCGCGGTTTTGCATTTTTCTACGGCGCAACCGCAGTTGGCGGATGTTTATCGCGGTGAGCATCCAGTGCTGGCAGAAGCCATCCGCGACAGCAGTAAGCCGTTCCGGCGTCATGAAGGTGAATACTGGGTCTTGCACAGTACGTTCAATTGGGCAGACGACCATTTGCATGCTCAGCCTGAGCACGTAGCGCAGAGTATGAAGCAGGCTTTTCTGGGATCAGTCGGCGGTGTTGCGGACCCAGCCGTAGTCTCCTGCCATCGCTGGCTGCTTGCCCAGCAGCGTTGCGCTTCAGAAGATCCCGGCTATCTCTGGAGCCAACAACTCAATATTGGGATTTGTGCTGATTGGTTGATGGGCGGTGGAATTGACGGCGCGTTGATGAGCGCTCAACAATTAGTGAGTGCGCAAATAATTAAAACCGGTTCAAAGGAGAAAAGCGATGAATAGCCCCAGACGCGAAGATGCAATCGAGTTACACAGGGAGCCGGATGAACGTATTCCGGTGGGTTTGAGTGCCTGTTTGGCCGGCCAGCCGGTGCGCTTCAACGGCGGCGCCAGTCAGTCAAAATTATGCTTGCAGCAGCTCAGTAAGTACTTTTCATACCAAACGTTCTGTCCGGAAATGGCGGCGGGTTTTGGAACTCCGAGACCCGCCATGCGCTTGGTGGGACAACCCGATTCCCCAACATTAACCTACAGTAATCGCCCTGGGGTCAATTTGAGCGCGCGTCTGCGGCAAGGGTTTGCAGGTAAGCTTGATCAATTCGCGGAATTGGATGGCTACATCCTAATGAAAAACTCACCCAGCTGCGGTTTGGAAAGAATAAAAGTCTATCAGCCAAGTGGTTATCCTCATGAGCAGCGGGTATCGGGCCTGTTCACGGCGGCATTAAAAGCGCAGTATCCACAGTTACCATTGGAAGAAGAGGGCCGCCTGCACGACGCCAAATTGTGTGAGAATTTTATCCTGCGGGTGTACGCTCATCGAAACTTTCGGGTGGATGTTTTAGACCAGCCTACACCAAAAAAATTAATTACCTTTCACAGTCGCTACAAATACCTTTTGATGGCCCATAATCAGGCTGCTTACAAATCACTGGGGAAACTGCTGGCCAACATCGACCGCACTGAGCTTGATCAATTGCTGCCAAACTACTTTGCCGCTTTTATGGAAGCGATTTCCAAGCCGGCAGATGCCCGCAACCACAGCAATGCGTTAATGCATGTGTTGGGCTACTTAAAAAATTCGGTACCGTCCCAAGCAAGGCAGAATATTGAATCAATTATTCATCAATATCGTCAGGGAATTGTGCCACTGGTAGCGCCGCTGACGCTTCTGAACCACTATGTCCGGCAATATGGAAATGATTATATTCGCTCTCAGTACTACTTGAGTCCTTACCCCGAAAGCCTGGGTCTGGCGAATCGCTTATTCTGATATTCGGGTATACACTACGCTGCCTGAAACCGCCCGGCTGAATTGAGGAGTTGCTATGTCCGAGGCTAATGGAACGATATTACTAAAGCTGTCCGGCCACCTGATTGATTTACTTTGTGAAGATGATGAAGGAGTAAGTAAGGAGGCGCTCGAGACGCTGTTTGCGGAAGCCGGAATTGATCTTAGCCAGAAAAGCTATAGCCAACAGATACCGGAAACGGACCATGATTTGTTTTTGCATGAAGGCGTTGAATCCAGGAATGGCGTCCTGGCTATTATTATTTCCGGAGAAGATTGGATGCCGGTAATGCAAACGTTAGTGAAGTACGGCAAAGAAATTGAAGCCTACGGCAGTATTAATCATGAACATGGAATCACTGAATTTTATGCGCTGAACGCAGAAGGCGAATCCTATTTCGAGTTGATCGACTTCGAGGCCTCTTTCAATACCGAACGCGAAGAGGAAATCATTGCGGATTGGCTGGGTTTGATCCCCGACGAGATTAAAATTATTTATCCTGAGGTATTTGAAGATAATCAGGAAGAAGACGATTGATTTTATTTGGGTGTGGCGCCAGATGCCTGCCCCATAACGGGATACATGGGGCTTGTTTCTGGCTTTATACCAACTGCGTCGCGTTCATCGGGTAATGGTCTGCACTCCGGTTTCACTGCCAAGTAACAAAATGTCTGCACTGCGCAGGGCAAATAGCCCATTTGTTACGACACCCACAATATTGTTGAGCTGCTGTTCCAGTTTAACGGGTTCCGCAATCTGCATGTGGTGAATGTCGAGAATAATATTCCCGTTGTCGGTAACAAAGCCTTCGCGATACACCGGGTCACCCCCCAGCTTCACGATTTCCCGTGCAACCTGGCTGCGTGCCATGGGAATGACTTCAATCGGTAGCGGATAGTCGCCCAGAACATTGACCTTTTTGCTGCTATCGGCAATACAGATAAACTTGTGTGCGACTGCCGCAATTATTTTTTCGCGAGTCAGCGCACCGCCGCCGCCTTTAATCAGGTTCAGGTTGGCGTCCACTTCATCTGCACCGTCAATATAAACCGGAATTTCATCCACAGCATTCAGGTCATAAACCGGGATGCCGTGATCTTTCAGACGGTCGCGGGTGGCCTCTGAGCTGGCGACAGCGCCCTCGATTAAACCTTTCATATCAGCAGCCAGGAAATCGATGAAGTGGTTAGCAGTGGAGCCGGTCCCCACGCCAACGACTATGCCTTCTTCTACGTATTGCAGTGCGGCTTTGGCAACCGCTTTTTTCATTTCATCCTGATGCATATTCGGGTTCCTGATTGAGTGGCTGTGAGAATGGGCGGGATTGGCAGAGCAAGAAGGGAATTATACGTACTATAAGCCGGGAAAACAGCCTCCAAATGGGCGTAATCCCGCAATTAGTGTATGCTTGCGCTACTCTAAAAGAATAAAATGCCCAGGAATATTCAAAGCATATGCCCATCCGTACCATTAAGAAAATACTTCAGGCCCGGGTCTATGATGTCGCCGTAGAAACACCGGTAGAGCGTGCCCGCTCCTTGTCCCGAAAGCTGCAGAACAGTGTGCTGCTGAAACGCGAAGATCTGCAACCGGTCTTCTCTTTCAAGGTGAGAGGAGCCTATAACAAAATCGTGCATTTGAATGAAGAAGAGAAAACACGCGGAGTAATCTGCGCGTCAGCGGGTAATCATGCGCAGGGTGTCGCGCTGGCTGCGACCCGGTTGGGAATTAAAGCAGTGATCGTTATGCCGCAAACGACGCCAGAGATTAAAGTGAAGGCGGTACGGGCATTGGGCGGAAAGGTGGTGTTACACGGCGACGCCTATGACCAGGCGGCGGCGGAAGCCAACAAGCTTCTGGACAAGCACGGTTACACTTATATTCATCCATTTGACGACATTGATGTGATTGCGGGACAGGGCACCGTGGGCATGGAAATACTGCGGCAGCACACCGGGCCTCTTGAAGCAGTGTTTGTGCCGGTTGGGGGAGGAGGGCTAATTGCAGGCGTGTCCACGTATATTAAATATCTGCGACCGGAAATTAAGGTGATTGGTGTTGAACCGGTGGACTCCAACTGTCTGCAAGCGGCATTGAAGGCGGGGCGCAGGGTGATGCTACCGCAGGTAGGCTTGTTTGCGGATGGTGTTGCAGTGCGCCAGGTAGGAAAAGAGACCTTCAAGTTGGCACGTAAATACGTCGACGAAGTGATTACTGTAACTACTGATGAGATGTGCGCAGCGATCAAAGACCTGTTCGATGATACCCGCTCCATCAATGAACCTGCCGGTGCGCTCGCGGTTGCCGGGCTGAAAAAGTACATTGAACGCAGCGGTATCCGAGATGCAAATTTGATGGCGATTTGCAGCGGCGCAAACGTCAATTTCGATCGTTTACGCCATATTGCCGAGCGGGCCGAAATCGGGGAGCAACGTGAAGCGGTGTTTGCCGTGACCATTCCCGAAAAGCCGGGCAGCTTTCGGCGCTTCTGTCAGCATCTTGGCAGGCGCTCTATCACTGAATTCAACTATCGGTTTTCCAGTGCCGATGCAGCCCATGTCTTTGTGGGTGTACAAACCAGTGATTCGGTGGAGCGCAACCAAATTGTCTCCAGCTTGGAAGCAAAGGGTTATCAGGTGCTGGATTTGTCCGGTAATGAAATGGCGAAATTGCATATTCGCCATATGGTCGGTGGGCGCGGTCCGGGCTCCGGCAATGCAGGAATCCCGGATGAAGTGCTCTATCGCTTCGAGTTTCCGGAGCGGCCGGGCGCATTGATGGATTTTCTGGGCAAGCTGGGACAATACTGGAATATCAGTGTTTTTCACTACCGCAATCACGGCGCCGCTTTTGGCCGGATTCTGGTCGGGCTGCAAGTGCCCCCTAGAGAGCGCAGTCAGTTGAAAAAGTATTTTGCAGAAATCGGGTTTCCCTACTGGGAGGAAAGTGCGAATCCCGCCTATCGCTTATTTTTAAAGTAAAACGGGGTTTTTTCAGGCGGGTGCTGTTAAAGCTAATCGGCTCGTGTTAGCTTCAACGCTAATGGGCGTGCCCATTGACGGTGCTCCCTTCTTTTTTGCCTAACCGATCAATGTTTGTTCGAAATGTGAGCTGTTACTCACCTGCCAGCTGGTTTGGTACAGAAGCTGGACTATAGTTAGGGAAAGAAGATAGGGTATATGAAGTGTTTTATCGCCTTTTGCTCGATTCTAGGTGATCGATGCCAATTGGGTGCAAAAAATCCAGCCACCAATGGGCCGAGCAAAAGCCGGAAATGATTATTAAAATTAGCTGGGAGTGTCTTATCCGCTCGTTATTGAAAGGATAGGGTATTTTTAACGAGGCAAGTGAGAAATGAAGAAAAAGCCAGATCTTTTGGTGGTGTTGATGTTGGTGTTAGGACTCGGCGTGCTTGCCAGCTCCTATACCCAGGGTCAGCCAGATCCGGAAGTGGTCGCCAAGCAGTTTTCTATTAGATGAATAGGTAAAACACCGGTTTGAGCGCGTCCGCGCGAACCAGTTATTGTTCCAGAGCGTTCCTGATTGTACCAAATATAGTGGTTCCGATCTCAAGTCCAGGCGTATACAAAAGTTGAACCGGTTCAATGCTTTATATGTGTGTTGGCGGCTGGCTGACATAGGTATTCTGGTCCGTGACAACCAGGTTCATCGCAATATCCCAGCTTTCGCTGGGCAGTGTTTTGACTCTCTGACACTCATGGGCCACCCCAATCAGGTAAGGTTTTGCGTGCCCGGTAGCCTGGTTTAGATAGGCGAATGTCCGGTCGTAAAACCCGCCGCCCATGCCCATACGCTTGCCCTGATCGTCAAACCCCACCAGCGGAGTCAGTACCAGGTCCAGCGTCCAGACCGCACAGCGGCTATCCTGGTTACATAAAGGTTCGGGAATACCAAAGCGATTTTTGGCGAGCGGCTGGCCCGGAGTGTGAGCCATAAAGAGCAAATGACCGGTTTTGAAGGGGTGCAGTACCGGCAGATAGATTTTCTTGCCCATCCGCCATGCCAATTCCAGTAAAGGTTGCAGATTGATTTCCCCGTCGTTGGGGATATAGGCTGCCACGCGGCGGCTATTGATGAAAGCCGGCAATCTGGCGAGTTGTTTGCAAAGGCCGCGTGAGGCTTCCTGTTGCTGGCGGCGGGAAAGGCTGCGTCGTTGTTGGCGCAGACTTTTGCGTAATGAGCCCTTGGCGCTGGCAGAGTTGTCCGGGATTGCAGATGCTGGCGGTTCCAAGGTGCGATGTACCTACCTTACTTTTTCTGTATAACTTCGGATAAATCGTTCGCGCTGAATTTAAGCGCCCCCCGTTCTGCCGTGACTGGCGGTAGCCCTTGAACCCAAGGTTCAAGGTGGTGGTTACTGTGATATTTCGGGCTTTCCGTCGTGCGGACATGCACGCCCATATCAGCCGTAACCCCCGGGTGAAAAAGCATCGGCTCAGGGACATAGGCCAGAAGCTCGAACAGCGCAGGGGACTGAGTCGCTGATTATAACGGAAGTCGGCGCAGTACACGAATCGGTTAGTCAGGCTTGTGATGCCGGGCGTGTTTCAGGCGTGAGGTGTGGGCTTCAGGTTTACAGATCCATTTGGCGTGCACTGGCCAGCGCACGCTCGATTTTTTCATTGAGTTTTGCAAGCTGCTTTTCTGTGACGCGGTCGTAATGCTCCAGTTCGGATTTCGCCCTGATAAGTTCATGGGCAATATTTAAGGCCGCCATAACCGCGATGCGGTCGACCCCTACAATCTTTCCACTACGACGGATTTCACGCATGCGCTCATCCAGCAGACGGGCCGAGCTTTTCAGGTCGTCCACTTCCGCTGGCGGGCAGCTGACACCATAATCCCGGTCCAGAATACTGACATGTAGTGTATGTAGTTCGTCGCTCATGAATCCTGCTCCAGCGATTTCAGACGAGAAATCATTGCTTCCACCTTGGCTCGTGCCAGGTCATTTTTCTTCATTAAATTGGCACGTTCCTCTGAGAGCTGGGTTTCCCTGTGCTGCAGGGACTTGTTGTGCCGTTTGTATTCTTCACATAGGTCAATGAATTCGTCAACGCGGGTTTCCAGATTCTTGAAAAGCTGCTCAATTTTGTTCATAGGCCGATTCGCATATTTTTGTGGATTTAATGGTACACGAAAGCTCCGCAACGGTCATGGTAAACAATCTTACCGAGCCTCCCCGGGGATTCGCTTTGTGAAGCGATTCTGATTTAAGCTTAGCAGGCCATTGCGGGGATTCCTGGCTTTGCACTTCAGGATGCCGTGGTACAATCATTAAACGTGTTTGAATACAGGATTACACACTATGTCTCTGCAAGTTGAAGACGTTCTGGATTACTACGAGCTGGAAGCAGAGTTGCGCAAAATCGATGCCCTGGCAACCCCGTCAGAAGCCCACGGCATCCTATGCGGCCAGCTTAGTGGGGGGTTGTTGGACGATACCCCTGCCTGGCTCCGCCAATTCATGACTAATCTTGGCGTGAAAGGCGAACCCTGGGAAAACGCCCGTGAGTGGTTCAGCGAGCTGCACCGGTTTACGCTGGAAGAGCTCAGTGATGACCAATTTAATTTCTCGCCCTTGCTACCGGACGATGAAGATCCGTTGGGGGACCGGTTAGGGTCCTTAGCGGAGTGGTGTTCGGGGTTTCTGGCCGGCTTCGGTGCAGCGGGTAGCCGCAAGGTGGAAGAGTTCACCGAAGACGCCATGAACGCGCTGCGGGATATTCAGCAGATTAGCCAGGTTGATACGGATATTGAGGGTGAAGAGGACGGTGAAGCGGCCTATTTCGAAGTGGTGGAGTATGTGCGTATGGCTGCGTTGATGATCTATACCGAGTTTGGCCTGGATCGCGATAATCTGATTCCGCCCGGTGCCACAATCCATTAATAGGATCTGTTTTTACAGATCGAGTCAGCCCCAGAACATTGCCAGGATATTATGACGATAACCAAAAAAGAATTTGCCCAGCGCCGTAAACAATTGATGGCTATGATGGAACCGGACAGCATTGCCATTATCCCATCCGCTCCGATGCGAACCCGCAGCCGGGATACCGAATACCCCTACCGACAGGACAGCGACTTTTTTTACCTCTCCGGTTTTCCGGAACCGGAAGCGGTTCTGGTTTTGATACCCGGCCGTGAGCACGGTGAGTATGTGGTGTTTTGTCGTGAACGTGATCGCGAAATGGAAATCTGGAATGGCTATCGGGCCGGGCCGGAAGGGGTCGTCAAGAATTACGGCGCCGATGACGCGTTCCCGATTGGCGATATTGATGAAATTCTACCGGGTCTGCTGGAAGGTTCGGAGCGCGTATATTACGCCATGGGGCGCGACCAGGATTTCGACCGGCAGGTGATGGAATGGGTTAACACCATACGGGCCAAGGTCCGCAACGGCGCGCATCCACCGGGGGAGTTTATTGCACTGGACCACTTGCTGCATGATATGCGTCTGTTTAAAAGCAAAGCGGAAATCAGCGTAATGCAAGTGGCGGCAGAGATGACAGCGAAAGCACACATGCGAGCGATGGAAGTCTGCCGTCCGGGAATGATGGAGTTCCAGCTGGAAGCGGAGTTTCTGCATGAGTTCGGTCGTCATGGCAGCCGCTTTCCCGCTTATTCGAGCATTGTTGGCGGTGGTGCTAATGGCTGTATTTTGCATTATGTTGAAAACGACGCGGAGCTGAGAGACGGGGATTTGGTGCTGATCGATGCCGGGGCGGAGTATCAGCATTATGCGGCGGATATAACCCGGACCTTCCCTGTGAACGGCAAATTCAGTCCTGAACAGCGCGCACTCTACGATGTGGTTCTGAAAGCCCAACTGGCCGCCATTAAACAGGTCAAGCCCGGCAACCACTGGAACCAACCGCATGAAGCGGCTGTACTGGTTTTAACCAAAGGGCTGCTGGCGCTGGGGTTGCTGCAGGGCAAGCTGAGTGAGTTGATCGAATGCGAAGCTTACAAACCGTTCTATATGCATCGCACCGGTCATTGGCTGGGCATGGACGTGCACGATGTTGGGGACTACAAAGTGGGTGGTGCCTGGCGCGAACTGGAGCCCGGCATGGTGCTGACAGTGGAGCCCGGCATCTATGTGGCCGTGGATGAAGCGAGCGTCGATCCCAAATGGCGCGGTATCGGGATCCGTATCGAGGATGATGTCTTGGTGACAGAGAAAGGCCGCAAGGTGCTTACCCGGGGTGCGACTAAAGATCCTGACGCAATTGAAGCCATGATGGCAAAATCTCGTGGTCGTTCGCCGCGCCGTGTTGCCTAAGGTGCGGACACAGTGAACAACGGAGCGGTCAATACGGATTACGATGTCATCATTATGGGCGGCGGCCTGGTTGGAGCGTCGCTGGCAGCGTGTATGGCCAGGGACGCTGCTTTGCGGATTGCGGTGGTGGAAAAGTTTGTACCGCCGCAGCAGCAGGGGGAATTTCACCCCAGCTACGATGCCCGCAATACCGCGCTGGCCAATGGGACTTGTCACATCTTCGACCAGCTGGGTCTATGGGATCAATTGCGCCGCAATGCGGTACCCATAGAAACAATTGAAATCACCGAACAGGGCAGCTTTGGCAAGGCAGTAATCCGTGCATCTGAAGAGCGGGTGCGGGCGTTGGGCTATGTAATTGAAAACCGCTACATCGGTCAGGCGTTGTCCGGACATCTTGGTAATCTGGCGAATGTCGACTTTTTAGCTCCGGCTCAGGTGATTGGTCTTTACTATGACGGACCGGAGATTGTTGCGACAGTGGAGCAGAACGGCACGCAATCCCGGCAGCGTACACCCTTGCTGGTGATTGCCGATGGCGCAGAATCGCAAGGACGCCAATTGCTGGGCATAGCCTCAGAGTCGAAAGCCTACGAGCAGGTTGCCATTGTCACAACGGTAACGCCGGAATCTCCCCATCAGAATATGGCGCTGGAACGTTTTACCTCGAACGGCCCGCTCGCTATCCTGCCCCAAACCGATAACCGTCTGGGTTTGACCTGGTGCGTCGCGCCGCAGCTTGCCGATGAATTAATGCGGGTTGAGGACGATGTTTTCTTGCGTCGGTTAGAGGCGGTAGCGGGGCGGGGCGTGGGTGCTTTGGTTCAGGTGGGTAAACGGTACCGCTACCCGTTAGCCCTGACGCTGTCGAAAGAGCAGGTGCGCCCGAATGTGGTCGTGCTGGGTAATGCCGCGCATGGTTTACACCCGGTGGCGGGACAGGGGTTTAACATGTCCATGCGCGATGTGGCGGTGCTGGTACAGGTGCTGGACAAGGCCCGCAGACTAGGTCGTCCGGCGGGGGATTTTCGTCTGCTGTCAGACTATTTGCAGCGGCGTGTGCAAGACCAGCGCAACACTATTTTGTTTTCCGACCAGCTGACCAAATTGTTCAGCAACAGGAGTACCCCATTGAATCTCTTGCGCAATTCCGGATTGATTTTGTTTGATTCGCTGCGGGGCACTAAGCGATTGGTGGCTCGCCATGCCATGGGGCGCTCTGTCTCCACTCGTTTGCCGGAAGTCACTTTATGAACTCGAATTCACGGCTCGAAAAGCCGGATGTTTTAATCGCCGGCGCCGGAATGGCGGGTCTGGCTTTAGCGGCTGCGTTGGCGGACTCTGAGGTTTCGGTATTGCTGATCGATCCGCAGATGCCGCCGTCACCGGATCAATGGCCGGATGCGTTTGATCCCCGGGTTAGTGCCCTCACTCATGCTTCAGAGAATATTCTGCGTAAACTCGGCGTATGGGATGACATGGCACAATACCGGATAAGTCCTTTTGCTCACATGGATGTGTGGGACCGGGATGGCACCGGCAACATCCAGTTTCACGCCCGGGATGTGGGGGAGGAACATGTAGGGCATATTGTAGAAAACCGGATCACCACACATTGTTTGCTGCAGCGGGTACAAGCCGCAGACAATATCGAGATCCGGCAGCAGGGACTGCAGAAGATTCTGGAGCGGGACCAGGCAGATGGGTGGCTAGTGGTGCTGGAGGATGGTGCTGAACTGCAACCGGCAATTCTGGTCGGTGCGGACGGTGGCCGTTCGCGGGTGCGGGATCAATTGGGCTTCCGCTGCCGTACCTGGGATTATGGACAACAGGCCATAGTGACTACCGTGAAAACCGAGCAGCCCCATCAGTGTACTGCCCGTCAGGTATTCCTGGAGTCCGGTCCGTTAGCGTTTCTGCCTTTGCAGGAGGGGGCAGGGAATCACCATCGGTCCTGTATCAGTTCTATCGTCTGGACACTGGGGCACGAACAGTCCAAAGCCCTTACAGAAATGGATGATGCCGCGTTTTGCAGCCAATTGGCGCAAGCATTTGAGCACCGGCTGGGCGCTGTGTTGTCGGTGGATCGACGCTTCCGATTTCCGCTGATTCAGAATCACGCGGTGTATTACGCTATGCCTGGCGTCGCGCTGATCGGTGATGCGGCCCACAGCCTGCATCCGTTGGCTGGTCAAGGCATCAACCTTGGATTTTTGGACGCAGCTGTTTTGGCGGAAGAAATTCACAGAGCAGCAGAGAATCAGCTACCGATGCAGGATTTCAGTATTCTGCGTCGCTACCAGCGGCGGCGAAAACCCCACAACTTGTTGATGATGTCGGCAATGGAAGGGTTCAAGCAGTTGTTCGGAGCCGATCTTGCTCCCTTGCGCGTGCTGCGTAACAGGGGAATGTCCCTGTTTAATCAGCATGGGCATCTTAAAAACCATATTATGGTGAGGGCGATGGGAATGGAAGGTGATTTGCCGGTTTTGGCGCAGCCGGGGCTGCTAGCCGACTTCTGATTTGGTAGCAAATTTCTAAACTGCTAAAGTTAGTTTTTCAGGGCTGTTAATTTGCCCTATTGATTTGGATGTAAAACCAGGAGTTAGTAATGTCAACCATGACAACTACAGCAACTACGTTTGTCGTGCGCAATCAACTGGGCCAGTATTTAACCCGCAAGGGTGAATGGGTGTCCGGCAAAGATACAGCGGAGCTGTATCATCAGCGTCACTACGATCAGGCGCTGAACCAACTGATAGAAATGAACGCCAAAGACATAGATCTGCGTGGCAGGGTGTGCGAAGTGGGATTAAGCGAAAAGCTGCGTCCGGTGCTGGAAGAACTCGGGCCGGATCCTCAGCAACCCGAATTACTGCCGGAAGCCGATTCCGGGGCGCCGGCGGCGCAACAGAACAACCAGACACAGGGCCAGCCCGGGACGGAAAACCAGGCCAGCTCAGATGACGGGAAAAAGGCGGATTCCGGCAAAGAAGTCGCCGCTTAAACGAAAACTATTCGGAGCGTTATTGAGTGCGCAACCAAATGGATTGGCTGCTGAATAGTGGTTGGGAGTCAACGAACACGACTCCGATTGAGTTGCGCCGGGTGCGCACATTAACTGCTTCGGCTTATCTATTGCTGCTGCTCGGTGTCCCCTATCTGTTGCGTGCTTTTCAGTGGCAAATTGAAGTTCGCATGGTGGCCATTCCCTGTGCGATGCTATTGATGATGGCCTCCATCCTGTTGCTTCGCTTTACCAAAAAACTCTATCCCGCGTCCCATCTCGCCCCGCTGGCCCTTTATGTGGCGGGAGCCGGCGCCATCTATACCGGTGGTGGAATCGGCTCAATAGCAACCGGATGGTGGTTGGTCGTTCCCTTATTGGCAGGATTGCTGGTGAGTTTACGCACCGGCTTGATGTGGGGCATTTTGATTTTGCTGTCCCTGGCGCTGGTGCACTTTCTGCAGCAGCAAGGCATGCCTTTTCTGGATTTAACGCCGCCGGACTCGCGACCCTCCCAGGTGTTGGTGCAGTGCTTTGGTGTAACTGCGGCCATTCTGATTCTGATGAGCAGCTATCTTTCCCAGCTAGAACAGTCCGAGAAAACTCTGGCCCGTCAAAACCATGATCTCAAACTACATATTCAACGGGCAGAGCAGGCGGAAGAAGACGCCCAACGGGCAGTGCTGGCCAAAACCCGCTTTCTGGCTAATATGAGTCACGAATTGCGTACACCGCTTAATTCGGTGCTCGGCTTTTCGCAGCGTTTGAACAAGCATGTATCCGGACGCCTGCAGAAGCGGGAGATTGATGCTCTGAATCACATTTTAATTAATGGCCAGCGCATGATGCGACTGTTGGATGATTTGTTGGATCTGTCGCGGATAGAAGCCGGCAGTATGACCTTGAGCAAAAGTCCGCTGGAGCTGCAGCAAGCGCTGGATCGAGCCTGGCGCGAGGTCGAGCCTGAGGCGCTGCGGGCTGGCAGTAATGTGAAACTGGTGTTTGGCAACAGTGTGCAGGTGATTGCTGACGGACAGCGTATTGTGCAAGTGCTGATTAGTATTCTGGCTCACAGCATCAAATATTCCGTCAAAAAAACGATTAATGTTGAGCTTGGAAATTTGCAGCAGGGCGGGTTGATTCAGGTTTGCTACTACGCCGAATTGCTTTCCCCGCCCGAGCAGTTGCGCTTGTTTGACCGCTACGATCATTTACACAGTAAATGTGCCAGAGAGGCAGGCAGCTCCGGTCTGGCGTTGCCTCTGGCGTGGGAGCTGGTACTGTTGCATGGTGGTAAATTGACTTTACACCAGGACCCGACAGGTCTGACCTGTTTCAACCTCTTTCTGCCGACCGTTTAATTGAATCGAGCGGAATATGCAGGGAAGCAGTTTCATTTGCAAATGCAAGGTATTATCATCTGATCCCCCAATCTGTTGAACTGTTGTACAAATAGTCCGTCAGAGAGTGTTCATATGTATTCCACGGGAGCAATAAGTAATGGGTAAATACCTGAGTGTCGGGGCCCTATCATTGGTCATGTTACTTTCTGTCGCCGGTTGTAGCGAGAATAGCGATAAGAGCGACGGCGATAACGAACCAGCAAAGGCGAGTGCCGATACACCAGAAGTCGTGGTTTATTCATCGCGTAAAGAGCAATTGGTGAAGCCGCTTTTCGATTTATACAGTGAAGAGACCGGTGTTAAAATCACCTATATTACGGATGCAGCAGGGCCCCTTATTGCCCGCCTGGAAGCCGAGGGTGAGCGGACTCCCGCAGATATGCTGATTACCGTTGACGTGGGTAATCTTTGGCAGGCAGCGCATTTGGGGCTGTTACGCCCCATTCAATCCAAAACCCTGGAAGAAGACGTGCCCGATAAGTTTCAGGATTCGGAGCATCGTTGGTTTGGTTTGTCGGTGCGGGCGCGAACGATAGTTTACTCCACTGAGCGGGTTAAACCGGAAGAACTAAGCACCTACGAAAACCTTTCCACTGAAGACTGGAATGGGCGTCTGTGTTTGCGTACCTCAAAGAAAGTGTATAACCAATCACTGGTAGCTACGTTGATCGAACGTCATGGAATCGAACGCACCGAAGAAGTGGTCAAGGGGTGGGTAGATAATCTGGCCACGGACGTTTTTGCTGATGATACGTTGCTGATGCAGGCGATTGTTGCCGGTCAGTGTGATGTGGGGATTGTAAACAGCTATTACTTTGGGCGTATGCAAGCGGAAGACCCTGAGATTCCACTCAAATTATTCTGGGCCAATCAGGAGATCTCGGGCGTGCACGTCAATATCTCCGGAGCCGGTGTCACCAAGTATGCCAAACACCCGGGCGAAGCACAGAAGCTGATCGAGTGGTTGTCGCGGGGCGAGGCCCAGCGTATTTTTGGCGGCGTTAATATGGAGTTTCCAGTTAACCCAGCGGTTCCAGTGAATGACCTGGTGAAGTCCTGGGGCGATTTCAAAGCCGATCAATTGCCGGTCGAAGTTGCCGGGCAGCGTCAGGGCGAAGCGATTAAATTGATGGATCGCACAGGCTACCGATAATTGTCTGAACTGACACACCGCTACAACGAAGCGCAAAAGCCCGGTCTGCTCAGGCGGATCGGGCTTTTGCGTGCCGCAGCGTTGGTGCTGGCCACGATGGTGGCGGCACCTCTGCTGGTGGTGGTTTTGAGCTGGAACGGTATCGAAGCCGACCTGTGGTTACACCTGATACAAACCCAGTTGGGGCGGTTGCTCGGGAATACGTTTATATTGGTGCTCGGGGTGTCCATTTCGGTGCTGATATTGGGGGTGTCTTTGGCATGGTTGACGGCATCCTGCCAGTTTCCCGGGCGCAAGCTTTTCGATGTGGGTTTAATGCTGCCACTGGCTGTACCCGCTTATGTGATGGCGTTTGTAATGGTCGGGCTGCTGGATTATTCCGGCCCGGTGCAACAGCAGCTGCGCGCCTGGTTCGGTAGCGGCATTTCCTTCAGCTTTCGTGGCACCGGAGCCGTAGTAATGGTGATGTCACTGGTGCTCTATCCTTACGTGTATATGCTTTCCCGCAATGCCTTTTTGGCGCAGGGGCGCGAGCCTCTGGAAGCAGCACGTGTGTTGGGTTATAACCCGGTGTTGGGCTTTTTCAAAGTGGCATTGCCGATGGCGAGGCCGGCTATTGTGGCGGGATTGGCGCTGGCACTGATGGAAACCCTGGCGGATTTCGGTGCGGTACAGATCTTCAATTACGATACCTTTACCACTGCGATCTATAAAGCCTGGTATGGCTTCTTTGATATTCGTACAGCGGCGCAGTTGGCGTCCATTCTGTTGCTTATTGTGCTCAGCGGCCTGTTTGCCGAACGCAAAATACGTGGAGGAGCCGAATATTTTCAAAGTGGCAAGCGAGCGGTGGCCCACTCCCGTATCCCGTTACGGGGCGGCAGAGCCGTGGCGGCAACGCTTTACTGTGGTTTGGTGCTGACGCTGG
Organism: Ketobacter sp. MCCC 1A13808; assembly: GCF_009746715.1. Classification (NCBI taxonomy): domain Bacteria; kingdom Pseudomonadati; phylum Pseudomonadota; class Gammaproteobacteria; order Pseudomonadales; family Ketobacteraceae; genus Ketobacter; species Ketobacter nezhaii. The sequence continues at coordinate 620,195 of NZ_VRKW01000002.1, read as the reverse complement.
CCTTTCTGGTTCCGGTAGCACAACTGGTCTTCTGGGTGGCCAAATATTCCTGGCGCGATCTGGATAGTCGATATATGGGGCTGGTGGGGCACACCCTATCACTGGCTGCATTGGCGGCGATCATCACCGTCGCTGCCGCGTTCCTGCTGGCGTTATACAAACGAACCTACAAGGGAAAATTGTCTGCTGCGGTGGTACGGCTGGCAACCGTTGGCTACGCACTGCCCGGCTCGGTGTTGGCTGTGGGTATCATGCTCAGTTTTAATTGGTTGGATAGCATCGTTGCCGCTGTCCAGAGTGGTTTGGGATTCGCCGTGCAACCCTGGTTTGTGGGCGGGGTGTTGGCGCTGTTACTAGCTTACGCTACCCGGTTTCTGGCGGCGGCTTATGGGCCGGTCGAAACCAGCCTGGAGCGAATCAGGCCTTCGATTCCAGAAGCTGCGTCGATTCTGGGGGCACAGCCCATGGATATTGTACGCCGAATTTATCTGCCGATGCTGGCACCGGGCTTATTTACCGCTGCTTTGCTTGTTTTTGTGGATGTCATGAAAGAAATGCCGGCGACGTTGCTGATGCGCCCTTTTGGCTGGGATACACTGGCTGTGCGTATTTATGAAATGACTTCTGAAGGCATGTGGCCGCAAGCGGCATTACCCGGGCTCACACTGGTGCTGGTGGGGTTGATACCGGTGATAGTGCTGGTGCGCGGCTCCTCCCGCTAACGGGTTCGTTGGCGGCCCGCGTTTATTTGAGGTGGCTCTGGTCACCGTCCCTTCAGCTGAGTACAATGCGCCTCATTCGATAGCCCCACGCTTAAGCGCAACCCTCAAGACCGGAGCATTCAGCATGGCCCAGCGCACAGCCCTATATGAAAGCCATCTTCAAGCCGGAGCGAAAATCGTCGATTTTGGCGGCTGGGATATGCCCATCCACTATGGTTCGCAAATTGAAGAGCACAACAGCGTGCGGACCGATGCGGGCATGTTCGATGTCTCTCACATGACGGTGGTCGATGTGACCGGGGCGCAAAGTCAGGCCTACTTGCAGAATTTGCTGGCGAATAACGTAGCCAAACTGAAAGCGACCGGCAAAGCCCTTTATAGCGCAATGCTGGATCCGGATGGCGGCGTTATCGACGATCTTATTGTTTATAACATGAACGGTTGGTATCGGCTGGTCGTCAACTGCGCGACTCGTGAAAAAGACCTTTCCTGGATGCAGCAACAGGCCACAGATTTTGATGTGGCTCTACAAGAGCGTCCCGATTTCGCCATGATTGCAGTGCAGGGTCCCAATGCGATCCCTAAAGCCGCGGCCGTATTAGGCTCACCAAAAGCGGATGTGATCAACACGCTGAGCGTATTTGAGGGCCAGCCGAGCGAAGATTGGTTTATCGCCCGTACCGGCTATACCGGTGAAGACGGGCTCGAAATTATGTTGCCTGAAGGCCAAGCCGCTGATTTCTGGCAGCAGCTGATCGCTGGTGGAGTAGTTCCCTGCGGCCTGGGTGCCAGGGACACGTTGCGGCTGGAAGCGGGTATGAATCTGTACGGCTCCGATATGGATGAAGGTGTATCGCCGTTAGCGGCCGGTATGGGCTGGACTATAGCCTGGCAGCCTGAGGAGCGGAACTTCATCGGCAGGGCGTCCCTGCAACAGCTGAAAAATGAGGGAGTTGCCATGAAACAGGTAGGCTTGGTGATGGAAACCCGGGGCGTCCTGAGGGGGCACCAGAAAGTGCTTATAGAAAACGTTGGCGAAGGGGAAATTACCAGTGGTACATTTTCACCTACCTTGGGCTATTCTATTGCTTTGGCCCGGGTGCCGGCAGGCACGGCAGCGACTGCACAGGTAGAAATCCGCGGCAGGTTACATGATGTCAGAGTCGTGAAACCGCCGTTTGTCCGCAACGGCAAGAAAGTATTTGAATAAATCTGTTTAGATCCGAGGAATCGAAACCATGAGCGATATACCAATCGAATTACGCTACCTGTCTTCGCACGAGTGGGTACGGGTTGAAGATGGCGTTGCCACCATCGGCATCACTGATCATGCCCAGAAAGCCATGGGCGATCTGGTGTTTGTGGAAGTGCCGGATATAGGCACGACTCTGGCGGCAGGTGACGAAGCCGGCGTGGTGGAATCCGTTAAGGCCGCTTCCGATATTTATACTCCGGTGTCTGGTGAAGTCATCGAAGTCAATGAGCGTCTGGAAGCGGAACCTGAACTGGTCAACTCTGATTCCTACGGCGAGGGTTGGATGTTCAAAATCCAGATGGCGGACGAACAGGAAGTGGAAAACACCCTGACCGCTGACGAATATCAGGAGCAGCTGGACGACGAATAAGCCGCTCAAGCCGAACACCGAGATCCCGCTAAACCCGCATCAGCATGCAACCAGCGCTGGTGCGGGATTTGCACGTTTAACTTCCTAATTCCCGATAGCCGATCTAACTTCCAGACTGGGGAAACCTGACATGCCCTATATACCCCATACCAATGATGATATTAAGCACATGCTCGATACCATTGGTGCCAAAAGTATCGACGATTTGTTCGATGAAATTCCCAAGGACATCATTGCCCAGCGGCTACAACACGTACCCGATGGTAAAAGCGAAATGGACACCTTGCGCATCATGAGCGATCGAGCTGCGCAGGACAGCAACAAGTTATGTTTCATCGGTGCCGGAGCATACGAGCATCACATTCCGGCAGCAGTGTGGGAGCTGGCGGGGAGGGGTGAGTTTTTAACTGCGTATACACCCTATCAGGCGGAAGCCAGTCAGGGCACTCTGCAACTCATCTACGAATATCAATCCATGGTCGCGCATCTGAACGCCATGGACGTTTCTAACGCCTCGTTGTATGACGGTGGCTCCGGTCTGGCCGAAGCCGTGCTCATGGCGGTACGGGCAAACCGCAAATCGAAGTCGAAAAAAGTATTGGTGTTGACCTCGGTGAATCCGCTGTACCGTGAAGCCACACTCAATATTGTGGAAAACCAGGGACTGGTGCTGGAAGACGTCGCATTTGGAAGCGGTACCGGTCGTACTTCGGTTTCTGATCTGAAGTCTTACGAAGGTCAGGACTATGCCGCATTAATTATTCAACAACCGAATTTTTTTGGTTCACTGGAAGATGTAAATGCGCTCACGGACTGGGCGCATGCCAACGCCATGCTGGTGATCGGGGTGGTTAACCCGACCTCTCTGGCCATTCTTACCCCTCCGGGTGAATGGGGCCAATCGGGTGCAGATATCGCCTGTGGAGAGGGACAGCCTCTGGGTGTGCCACTATCCTCCGGCGGTCCCTACTTTGGTTTTATCACCTGTAAGCAATCGCTGGTGCGGCAAATGCCGGGCCGTATTATCGGCCGCACCGTGGATATGGAGGGCCGACCGGGTTTTGCCCTCACATTACAGGCACGGGAGCAGCATATCCGGCGCTCCAAAGCCACTTCCAATATATGTACTAACCAGGGCTTGGCGATGACGGCGGCCACCATTTATATGAGTTTGCTGGGAGCCGATGGACTTGAGCAAGTGGCGTTGGCCAGTCTTAACGGCACCTTGTCACTGCTCGATAAGCTAACCGCAATTGAAGGCGTGGAAAAAGTATTTTCGGCTCCGGTGTTTCACGAAGCAGTGATACGGGTCCCCAAACCTGCATCGGTGGTATTACAGACATTAGCAGATAAAGGAATACAGGGCGGAATAGATCTGGGTGTGTATTATCCGGGAATGGAATACTGCATTTTACTTTGCGTCACAGAAACAAAAACGGAAAGCGATCTGCAACTTTATGCCGATGCTTTACATGCTGCATTGAAGTAATCCCGTCGCTGGATATAAACGTTATTTTGTGGAACTGAAACCATGCTGATTTTTGAAAAAAGCCAAAGTGGACGCCGCGCAACGTCACAAGCACCATCAGCGCAAACCATTGGAGACAATATTCCCGATGAATTGCGTCGCAAACAAAAACCCCTTATGCCCGAAGTGGGAGAAATGCAGGTGGTGCGGCATTACACCAACCTTTCCCGGAAAAATTTCAGTATCGACACCCAGTTTTATCCTCTGGGTAGTTGCACCATGAAATACAATCCCCGAGGCGCCCACCGCGGCGCCATGTTACCGGGTTTCTTAGCGCGTCATCCGCTGGCACCGGAACAGCATAGTCAGGGCTATCTGGCCTGCCTTTATGATTTGCAGGAAGTGCTCAAAGACGTCACTGGAATGAAAGGCGTGTCATTAACCCCGATGGCCGGAGCCCAGGGTGAGTTCGCCGGGGTGGCAATGATCCGGGCGTATCATGAAGCACGCAATGATCATGAGCGAACGGAAATACTGATTCCGGAAGCGGCCCATGGCACCAACCCTGCTACAGCGGTAATGTGCGGATACAAAGTGCGGGAGATCCCTGTCGATAAACACGGTGATGTGGATCTGGCGGCTTTAAAAGCTGCTGTGGGTCCGCACACGGCGGGACTTATGATGACGAACCCATCGACGTGCGGTGTGTTTGAACGTGAAATTAAAGACATTGCCAAAGCGGTACATGAGGCAGGCGGATTATTATATTACGATGGCGCCAACCTCAATGCGATCCTGGGTAAAGTGCGCCCCGGCGACATGGGTTTCGATGTGTTGCATATGAACCTGCATAAAACCTTTGCCACACCCCATGGTGGCGGTGGCCCCGGAGCAGGACCTGTGGGGGTAGGTGAAAGATTGTTGCCGTATCTTCCGACCCCGATAGTGGGCAAAGAGGAAATCGATGGGAAGGCACAATATCGCTGGTTAACGGAAAAAGATATTCCCGGCACCATCGGCCGCCTGTCCACCTACATGGGGAATGCCGGTGTGTTATTACGGGCTTTCTTTTACGCCAGTGTTCTGGGCAGGGAAGGCATGCATCGTGTGGGCGAGTTTTCTACGCTGAATGCTAACTACATGATGAAAAAGGCCGCTGCCGCCGGTTTTCAGCTGGCTTATCCGGATCGTCGGGCAACCCATGAGTTCATCATAACCCTGAGTAAAGAGGCCAAAGATCTGGGGGTTACTGCAATGGATTTTGCCAAACGCATGCTGGATTATGGCTACCACGCGCCCACTACTTATTTCCCCTTGCTGGTGCCGGAATGTTGGCTGATTGAGCCAACGGAAACGGAAGCGCCCGCTGAGTTGGATGGTTTTATTGAGGCCATGATCAAGATACGCAAAGAGGCGGAAGAAACGCCGGACCTGGTGAAAGGGGCGCCCTACACCCAGCCGGTGCGACGTCTGGATGATGTGAAGGCCGCCCGTGAATTGGATTTGGTGTGGCAACCAGAACAGAAGCAATCGGTGTAACTGAGGCGTTGACAGGCTTCGGGCTCGCGTTTAGATTCAAAGTCTCTCATTTTTTTCAACCAGGACGATGTACTATGGGTTTATTCAGCTTTGTACGGGAAGCAGGTGGCGCACTAGGTAGTAAGGTCTATGATCTGACGCATGGCGATGAGGATCTCAATAAACCCGTTACCATAACGCCGGAACGAATGAATGAGTTGCGTAAGGCTAATATTGAGCGCAGCGTGGCAGAACTGAATTTGGGAGCCGATCCGTTCAGTGCGGATGTAGATGGTGAAAAGGTGGTATTGACCGGCTCTGTACCGAGCCAGGAGGTCAGTGAAAAAGTAACACTGGTGGCCGGAAATCAAAATGGAATTTCCCAGGTTGATTGTCAGTTGCAGGTGGCTGAGGCAGCGGCAACAGATTCACCCGTCAGCACTGAATCAGCGCAATTTTATACGGTAAAGGCCGGGGATACATTAAGTCAGATTGCAAAAGAAACGCTGGGTCAGGCGAATTACTATATGAAAATATTTGAAGCCAATAAACCCATGCTATCCGATCCCGATAAAATTTATGTCGGTCAGAGTTTGCGTATACCGCAGGAATAGACCGGGCCGCAGGCTGGTGCAACCTCAGCCTGAATTCGATTTGCTGGGAATAAAAACAAAACGCCGACCGGAATCTGTGTCGGCGTTTTGTTTTTCTGACGTTATCTTCGTGCTAACCAACAGGCTTGGTCAGACCTTAGAATTCCTGCACTGTGGGACGAACTACGATATCGTTGACGTCCACATGATCCGGCTGTCCGATAGCAAATTGGATGGCCTGCGCAATCACAACCGGGTCGATAGCCTCTTTTGCATATAATCCGGCAACGTATTGCTGTGCTGCCGGATTGCTGATGGTTTGGGGAAGCTCAGTGGCGACCGCGCCGGGTGAGATTAGGGTAGTTCGGACATTTTTTCCTACTTCCAGTCGCAAGCCTTCAGTAATGGCTCGCACCGCAAATTTGGTACCGCAATACACCGCACCTGCAGCCATCACTTTCTGGCTGGCAACGGATGCAATATTAATAATATGTCCGTTACCGCGTTCCATCATACCGGTTAATACCGCTGCAATTCCGTTTAAAACGCCTTTGATATTCACGTCGACCATGCGATCCCACTCGTCAACTTTCATTTCTGCCATACGTGAAACCGGCATGAGACCGGCATTGTTAATCAATACATCCACCGGGCCAAAGACCTCCGTAGCGGCATCGGCCAGAGCCTTGACCTGGTCTCTTTGAGTGACATCCGTTACGCGGTAAGCTGCGCTCCCTCCGGCAGAGCCAATATCATCGACCAGAGCCGCCAGACGTTCTTCCCTGCGCGCGCCGAGCATCAATTTAGCGCCCTGTTCCGCAAGTAACTTGGCGGTGGCCTCGCCTATACCACTGCTGGCACCGGTGATAACGATAACTTTTCCTTCAAGCCCAGACATATTTAATTCCTTTTTGGTGAATAAACGTTTGAAAGTAAGCCGGCTTTCACCGGCTACGGTTAATCCGTGAAATTGATAAAGTGTTTTGCATGCGGTGGAAACTTGGAGTAGCATTTTATCCATTAAATGAATGATCATTTAATGGACTGCTTTCTTAAGGGAAATTATCAATAATGAAACAGGAGCACAAAAATATGAGCAGTGAAACGGTCAATATCTATGACTTAATGGCCTGTAATGTTTATATGGATTTTGATACACCGCTACCAAAGGAGCAGCATAAATTCCTTCTCGCATTCCACCCGACAGGCGGACGTCCGGTGCATGAGCTGGTCGAAACCATCACGGCTATAGGTCCGAATGGCTATGAAGTGGATATCGCTAACCAAGAATTTACGCGATCTAACCTGAATGGATGGATTTATGACCGAACTACCAACTCGCATTGGTATATGGTGAATCTGACGACGGGCTTTATGGATCCAGGAGAATATCGGATCGTTGTGCAGTGCAAAGATGGGGCAACGACGGAAATATCCCGGACACAGGACAATACATCCACTGATAGGATGACGACCGCGTATTTGCAGAACCGGGAAAAACTGAAAAACAGTTATCACCCCGGTCAGAATGAGAAATTGCCCGACGGCGCGCCGTTGCACAATATTAAAGTGACATGCGATTCGCTCAGTGAGCTATCAGGAGTGGATGCGTATTATGTTTTTCGTTTATGCGAAGCTGCCAGTGCGCTAGAATTCGATACACAGAACCTGTATTGGTGGGATAATATTTTTTTACAGCGGCTGACGAACCCGGAAGCCGGTAAAAACCGAACCACTCTGGTATTGGGTGCCGCGTTAAAACCCGATACTGCCTATACGTATTTTTGCGAATTAACGGATAGTAATAGTATGGGTGGAACAAATATTTGTATTTTTCAGCCTCACCAAACCTTTCACTCTTAAAAATACAGTAACATAGTGGTCATACATTCGCGTTCGTCCATGGTTAGTCTAAATGCCGATAAATAAAGTGGTAGAAAAAAAATCCCGCAACATCAAGCGCGAAGTGATTCTTAGCGCTGCGCTGAAGGTCTTCGCTTCCGGTGGAGTGAATGGTGTGCCAATGCCAAAATTAGCACAGGAGGCGGGTATCAGTACCGGGCTTATCTATCGCTATTTTGATAGCAAGGAAGCACTTGTAAATGAGCTATATCAAGAGCAGAAATTGAATATGGCAACCGGTTTGTTTTACAACTTACCGGATACCGACGATCCTTATGTTTCGTTCTGCGAGGTATGGAAACGCATGGTGGATTATGCAACCAATAAGCCGGAAACGTTCCGCTTTTTGGAGCTGCAGGATCATCGTCCTTATTTAACAAGAAAAAGCTTTCTTGTAGAGAAGGGCATGCTGACTCCGTTGTTGGCTTATTACCAGAGTATGCAGGATAGTAAAATCTACCGCTCCGATATGCGGGCAGAAGTGTTGATGACGCTGTTCTGGGGTGCTTTTGTGAATTTGTTCAAAGCCCAGGGTGATAAGTTGCTGGTGTTATCCGATAAGGATATTTTGGACGCCCGTGAAAGCAGTTGGCACTTTTTGATTGGAAAATGATTTAGGTAACCCCCCCTCCGTAGCGAATATATAAAAGTAAGTTTAATAGCGAGTTAGCTATCATTCCCACTGAAGGTGTTTGGTGGGATATCTTCCCTATTTGCATTCCTGTACTATTATAACAGTGTCTACTTAAGACAAATAACAGCATTCTCACTAATACGATTTCAGTCGTGAAATCACTGCGTCTAAGGCAGGTGCGTTAGCACGAATGCGAACCTGCACTCCTAAAATTTAATTCGACGACCTTACACTGCTTAAACAATAATAAAAAAGGAAAATCCATCATACCCATGGTACCAAATCGAAAGAAAATTAACGGAAACGTAGTGCCCAAATTGATGTTCGCCTTTGCGCTGATATTTTTCAGTGTGCTTTACGGCATGGTGGCGGCCAATAATCGCCTTTTTCCTTATTACACACTCATTGAGGCCGGGGCCGCAATCACGCGATTGATGCCGGAAAACAAGTCCTTGCTTTGGTATTTTATTAAGACAGAGCAGGATCAAGCCGTCACGGTTCAAGATGAAGAGATGATGGCGCCGGGCCTGACCAAGGTGGTGGCTGTGGAAGGGGATCACAGTCTGTCAGTAAAAGTAATTAACGCGCAGGGAGATCCTGCCCAGCGATGGCGCATTGAGTGGAATAACGTATGGCCTGCAGCGCCGGATTATCTTGATTGGGCGGAAGTGCCGAAGGCGCGACCGGGAACGCACATTCACGGTGCTGAAATTGCTGATAATGGTGACTTGATTTTTAATTTTGAGCATCTGGGTTTGGTACGAATGGATGTCTGCGGGAATGTTGTATGGAAATTACGTTACCGCACACACCATTCGGTCTTTATTGATGAACAAAGCAATATCTGGGTGTCGGCACAAATCAATCACAAAAATGCCATTGAAAAGCTACCGCTCTATCGCCCACGATTCATAGAGCCCATGATTCTTAAGGTTTCTCCTCAAGGCGAAATCTTGATGGAAAAATCGGTATTTGACTTGTTGATAGAGAACAATCTGGAAGGCGCTCTTTACGTTCAGGCATCGGATAACCAGTTTCCTATTTCAGGCGGGGATACTTTGCACTTGAATGATGTCGAAGTATTTCCAGCCTCACTGCAGGAGGGCTTTTTCAAGGCCGGTGATATTATGATTTCATTGCGTAATGCCAACACGATCGCAGTATTCGATCGACATTGGAAACTCAAATACTCGGTGGCAAATGAGTTTGTACGCCAACACGATCCGGATTTCATTGACGGCAATACGATTTCCATTTTCGATAACCATAACATGTCAACACCCGGGCACGAACCGGTTCCGGCAAGCAGGATATTGTTAAAAACCGTGCCGGACGGAGCCCTCAATGTCGCCTATTCAGGTACTCAAAAGCAACCTTTCTTTACGAATATTATGGGTAAACACCAGTGGCTTGAAAACGGTAACCTATTGATTTCTGAGAGTAGATTCGGAAGGGCGTTGGAAGTTACTTCTGCGGGTACCAAAGTTTGGGAGCTGTATAACATTGTTGAGCCAGGTTGGCTTGGTATTATCGAGGAAGTTGAGCGCCTTCCCGCCAGTTATGACGCTGAATTTTTCGCGCAGGCACGGCAACGCTGTGAACCGCATCAGCAGGCTGTGAATTAATCTTGGATTACAAAATCGAGGAAGCAGATATCATGAAACAAAAACTGTATTTATTAGCAGCCATGTTGTTCGTATCGTTACCTGGCGTGGCGAGCGCTTATGTGGGGCCGGGGGCGGGTTTGTCCGCAATCGGTTCATTGTTGGCCTTGTTGCTGGCCATTGTTGTCGCCTTTGTCGGCTTTTTCTGGTACCCGATAAAACGATTAATCGGGGGTAAGAAAGGCGGTGCCACAATCGAAGAGGACACCATCGAAGTTGAGCAGGACGCAGTCGCCGTTAAGGAAAAATCTGAATAGTGGTGAACTGGGTCGGTGGCGCTTTTATTGTGTTTGCCTTTTTCGGACTGCTCAAGGCATTTCGTGTGATTGAGGTGAGCAAAGATGTGATTACATTGTCGTCCACCGTGATGAGCACGATGACTGACAACAGTATGAGTGATCTGGAAAAGGAAAAAGCCATGCAGTCTTTTTCCATTCGCTTTTTTAAATATTTTATCAGCATATTGATTGGCAGCGCGCTGGCGATTGCTATCCCCGTTTTAGTGTTGTGGGGGTTGCAACAGCTCGGGCTGCTTTCGCTGGATGATATCATCGCAACAACACTCACCTGGGAATTCATAACGATAAGCTGTTTGCTTGGGCTTGCGCTTTTGACCATCCCCAGGTTACGGGGTTGATACGTATTGGACTTTGCCAACAATTATTCCGCTCTTGATCGACTGGTCCACAACATCGCGTTTTCAAGCAGGGGGGCACAAATCGGGCTTTCGGCATTGGAAGACAAAGTGTATGCGCGGCAGCTGGACGCCATAAACCCCCATAAACCGGTTTTTGTCACAGCGCTGCCCAGAGCGGGAACAACACTGCTGCTTGAAATGTTAGAGCGCAGCGGGCAATTCGGGGTGCACCTCTATCGAGATATGCCGTTGCTGTTGACGCCGATATTCTGGTCAAAGGTGTCAGCCTCATTTCGCCGCGAAGATACCCCCCGTGAACGCGCTCATGGCGATGGAATGATGGTGAGCGTGGAAAGCCCGGAAGCCTTCGAAGAAACGATCTGGGTTGAGTTCTGGAAAGAACAGTATCAAGCCCGTTCGGTTAAACCCTGGCATCCGAAATTCAAGCACGCAGAATTCGAGCGGTTTTTTAATAACCACATAAAAAAAATATTATTGCTTCGGCAAACCAATGGCGTGACGCCGATGCGGTATTTGTCGAAAAATAATATGAACATCGGGCGCATTGAATATATCTGTAAAGCATTTCCCGAGGCTCAAATCGTTGTGCCGTTTCGTGGACCGTTGCAGCATGCCGCTTCATTACTAAAGCAGCACCTGGGGTTCTTGAAACTGCACCACGACGATGCCTTTGCGAAACGTTATATGCGTGAAATTGGGCATTATGATTTCGGGCAGAATTTAAAGCCGATTAATTTTAATGGCTGGGTAGACAACTATTCCACACTATCCCCGGATACTCTGGAATTTTGGTTGCGTTATTGGTTTGAGGCATACCGTTATATACTGGATCATAAGCAGGCTAATGTGGCGCTATTTTGTTTTGATAGCTTCAGTCGTAAGCCCGATTCAAGTTTGCGTGCCCTGGCAACGTATCTGCAGTTGCCGGACATTGAATCGTTTGTAGCACTATCAGGGCGCGTGACAGAGCCCAAAACCCACAATATCGATACTAGTGCACTGCCCGATGAGCTGATGAACGCAACCCAGGCGCTGTTCGAGCGTTTGAATGCTGGTGCAATCAATCTGGTATCACAAAGCGGGGCAAATAGTTTCAGCGAACAATGAAACCTAATGGGGCCTGGATTATAATCGCCGCAATTCTTCTATGGTTGCGTCACGCACATTGCGGATTTCCGCATGCAAATGCAGCCGCTTTCCCGCATAAGCGTGATTGCCATCAACGGTGACGGTGTCTTCATCAACGACGACCACGCGAACCGGAATCTCGCCTGACTCGGTTGTTGCGTTTATTTGCATGCCTACTTCCAGCTTATGTCCGCTGCTTTCGAAAAGGTCTAAGGGCAGGGTTTGTAACAGTGCCTCGTTGTGTAACCCGAATCCCTGCTGCGGTTCAATTGCCGAATCGATCACATCGCCTGTGCGTCTACCTTCCAGCGCCCTTTCGATCCCCTTCGGAAACTGCCGTTGGCCATGGACATAAAGGGCAGGCAGATAGTCTTTGGTGGTTTCTATTGTCTCACCGGTGTCGTCTTTCAAAGTGAAATGCAGGGCCACCAGTTTGCCGTTCTGAATGGTTTCCATTTGTTTCTCTCCCTTTGTTCCCCGTTTTTACCCCGCCAACAGAATCACATGCATTCTTGGGAGGAGCTTTTAATAGGTCAGGCTGGAGAAGTGATCAGCAGCGTGGAACGTATTTGCCCATTCCCATTCCTGATAGCTCAACTTGCCATAAGCGAAGTGCTCGTAGAGCTCTGATTCCGCTGTCAGGTTATTTTGGAAATAGGTGATGGCATTGCGCAACTTATCAAACGCTTCCACTAATGGTCCATCATCGGCAATTTCACCTTCCAGAGATGGAACCGGTGCAGTCAGGTTGTGAGACATATAACCTTGCGCCACAAACGCGGCGAAGGCAACATATTGAACCGCTTGCTGTGCATTGGAATCGTAGCTGGCGAACCCCTTCCAACTGCCCTCCACGGTATGTGCAAGGTGGGTTAAAACCTTATAGAGTGACCATTCCTGCTGCATTTCGAGGGTATCCAGGTTATTTTCGATGAGCGCCAGCTCCACCATCACCTGGTTGAAATCATTAAAACGAAGCTTGCGCGCACCACCACCGCAGCCAGCCAGTGAGCCCAAGCTAATGGCAGCTGCACTACCAATGCTTAAGCGTAAAAATGCTTTGCGGCTGATTTTGCCCGGGCTGTCAGTGTTTTCCGAATGATTATTTTTATTCTTCATTGGCCGCTCTCTCATGGGTCTTCTGGAATTAATCGGCTACCTAACTTATTGTGGTAGTACTGGTTTCAGTTTATAAGGTAGGCAACTATGCAAAATCGCCCGTACATTGGGATGGGGTCTTCATGATTAGAGCGAAATGCTTGAAAAATGGCGTAATAACAACAGGTGATTCGGGCCTGGTGCAGCAGTGGCAGGATCAGGGTGAGGGGTTTCTGTGGCTGGATATGGCCGGAGAGGATCTGAGGAAGGAAGCGCAACTGCTATTATCCTTGGGGTGTCATCAGCTCGCCATTCAGGATACGCAGCGGCCCAGGCATCCTCCCAAGTTCGAGGACTTTGAATCCAACACATTTATTATCTATCGCGGCTTCGAAAAGTTTGACCAGGAAATAGTGGTGGAGCATGTTCAGGTGGCGTATTTCGTCGGTAAGAATTTTGTTATCACGCGCCGCAGCGGTCAGTCGTTCGGGGTGGAAGCCATGTGGAACGCCGAAGCGGACCTGATGCGCTATATGGCAGAACCTGCTTTGTTATGCACCCGCATCATCAATACTTCCTTGAGCGGCTATATCGACCGGGTGCTGGATTTGGAAGATGTGATCACCCTGATGGAAGATCAGATGCTGGACCGGCCAACTGATACCTTAATGCAGCAACTGGTTTTGTATCGCTCCCGCTTGCGTAAGCTCAACCGTATATTTCGCTACCACGAAAAAGTGTTCGGGGAGTTGTTGCGGGAGTCAACCGAAGTGATGAATATGGAAGATTCCGGGCTATATCACTCTACACAGGATGTTTTCGATAAGTGTGAGCGACTAAGCAGCCTTGGACAGCTTTTTTATGAGCAATGTGGTGATCTTATCGATGGATACCTGTCCCTGACGTCTCACCAACTGAATAAAACCATGCAGGCGCTCACGGTTATTACAGCGATTTTTGTGCCGTTGGGTTTATTGTCCGGTATTTATGGCATGAATTTCGATCATATGCCGGAGCTGCATTCAACCTACGGGTATTACATTTTGTTGAGCGTCATGGTGACTGTAGCAATCACGTTGTTGTTGTTTTTCAGAAGGCGTGGCTGGCTTTAGCCGGGATCTATTCGGCATCTTCGGGCTGTTCTGCATAGGCAATGAGTTCCAGCGCCACTTGTTCCCTTATCGCCGCTTGATTATCGGGTTCAAGTTGGTATTTTTTTGCCAAAATTTCAAAATCCTCATCCCGGAGGGAGACCGTTAAACGTGGACGTACCGGTTTTTTGTTGTACGGCAGCCCGAGAATCTTCCTGATCAGATCCGGCGGGTTCAGATTTTGGTTTAATGCGGATTGCTTAATGGTTTTTTGTGCTTCTGCTGAGATATCAAAGGCTACCTGAACGGCTTTAATTGCCTGCTTTTCTTTCTGCCATCGTTCATTCATATATAACGTTCCGCCCGGAAGCAACGACAGCGGCCCCGATCGGAAGCCGCCTTTTGCATTTTAGAGTACAGCTCATAATATCTTGTCTGGCTATTTTCTGGAGGACTTAATGCGCTCCAGAATAGCGGATGCGTCGGCCTGGCCTCCAACAATACCAGCTTCCTGCAGTTTGGTCTCAAGTTGGTTGCCATCGGCTTCGCTTTTCAAAAGTTCACCCGCTTCCATCTGATCCTGTTTCATCTCCTGGCGTTGCTTAATGCGTTCAAGGGAATCCCGTGCCGAGTTTAGACTGGAATTATTGGCAGCGACATTCTCAACTACCTGCTCCGTTGCTTTCTGGACTGACTCTGTGGTGCGTATGATGGAGAGTTCGCGTTCATGATCGGCTATTAGCTTCTCTGCACTTTTAACATGCGATTTCAATTGCCTGATCTGGCTATCTAGACGGGAAACAGTTGTCATCTGTTCTGACTTTTCATTTTCCATCACCGCAATTTTCCCGGCCACTACCAGGGCCAGGGCTTCAACTTCCTGTTCCAGTGCTTTACCGGCATAGGATTCGTGCTGGTGGATGTCGTCTGTTAGCTGGCTGAGCTTACGTTCCGACTGCATCCTGCTTGCCATAACCTCGGCCAGATTCTTCTTTGCTTGTTCGATTTTCTCTTTAGCGAGTTTAATTTCCTGTTCCAATATGCGGATCCCGTTTGAGTCAACAATAGCGCCACCCATTTCACGTGCACCGCCACGAAGGGCTGTCCAGATTACATTTAATACACTGCTCATAACCTTGCTCCTGATTGTGTAGTTTGGATGGGTTGGTTAAACCAAGTATTCTTCGATGGCTTCAAGAGCATCGTAGGCGTTGGCAGATAGTGTCACCAATTCTTTGCAGATATCATCGAAGCTGCTGCTGGTGGCCATGGCACCAAATACAACGTAGTAGCTTTCGATAATGGCAAAAGAACTTAGAGGCATGGCCACATTCAGTTCCAGCATGGTTTGATTCAGATCGGCGAGTTTGCCGTTCTGGATTTCGTTCTGTTTGCACAGGTAGGTGATGCAAAGGATCTGGGTATCGGTGATGGTTATAAATATCGGCATGGCATCGAGTTCGGATACCATTACCTGCAGTACTTCCTGCTCGCCTTTGATAGGCAGACAGTTAAAGGTATGTCCTTCGTAATTGATCTGGCCCAGCTGAAACGTGAGTTCCTGGGTACGGGTCATGGCTGTCTCCTGTCTGACATATTATGTCGGGTTCTGGTTAGGCTAAATCTGATGATCTTCCAGGTCAAGGCTTTCTCTTTAAGGTGTCGCAATCATGTTATTTTCCAGTTTCTCTAAAAGGAGTGATGTGATCGGTGCACGTGAGGGGTGTCGATTTCCCTAACGTAGCGGGAGCAAATTTTAGAGCTAATTAGACACAAAGATTGCTATGTCTGTGGCCGCCCTGTTGTATGAATTGTCGGAGTCGTTGTGATTCGCCTGGGTGTTTGAATGCGAAAACGAGCGATATCGAACTATGAAAAGTTGGTGTTGATTGAAGAGAATATCGGGATCTGCCTTTGGAGCAGTCATATTACTGGATTCTCGATGCAAACCAATCAGTCTGCTTTCCGGTCGGGTTTATTTCATTAAAGCCAGTTTCTCTCGGCGGCTCATCTTTTTGACGGCCGCTTCGCGGATGGAAGCAGAAGAACGGTTCTCGGAGACTTCAGAATACACCAATTCGACCGGGCGGCGTGCTTTCGTGTACTTGGCTCCGGCCTTTCCCTGATTGTGCTCCCGGGTCCGCCGCTCCAGATCCGTTGTAATGCCGGTATATAAGCTGCCATCCGCACAGCGGAGAATATAAAGGTACCAGCAACTACTCATTTTCAGCGCACACATTTTTTCCTGGCTGGGGTAGGTTGATTTGTCCGGTCAATATAAATAAACATTGGTTAACTTGCGAGTCTATCAAGCGGTAGCGCAGTTCCCTATACTGTTTGTCTTTAATCTTATCAGTCCTTAAGCGAGATATCTGTGGATACCAATGTGGTTCTGACTTTTGCGTTAATCGGTGTGATAGGCATCAGTTGTCAATGGGTGGCCTGGCGTCTGCGTTTGCCTGCCATATTGTTTTTACTGCTTGCGGGCATTATTTCAGGGCCGGTTATTGGTTGGCTGAAACCGGATGAACTGTTAGGGGATATGTTGTTTCCGATGGTATCAATGGCGGTCGCAGTGATTTTGTTTGAAGGCAGCCTGACCCTTAAATTCAAAGAAATTCGGGGCATGGAAAATGTAGTTTGGCGCATCATCACAGTAGGGGTGTTGGTGAGCTGGCTCAGTATGTCTTACTTCTGTTGGTGGCTGCTGCAGATCGATTGGCATATCGCGTTGTTGTTCGGGGCGCTTGTGGTGGTTACAGGACCTACGGTTATTGTACCCATGTTGCGTACAGTGAGGCCAAACGCGCGTATCACCAATATCTTGCGCTGGGAGAGTATTTTAATTGATCCGCTGGGGGCATTGCTGGCGGTATTGGTGTTTACGTTTATCGTTGCAGAATCCAGCGGTGGTAACGAATGGCTGGCGGTGGTGTTGGTCTTCAGCAAGATCATTCTGATTGGTACCTTGCTGGGTTGTGGTGCGGGTTACCTATGTGGATGGTTGTTGCGTGCGAATGTAATTCCCGGTTATTTGCATAATGTATTTATATTGATTTCCGTGTTCGCGGTGTTTGCGTTTTCCGACACACTGGAACATGAGTCCGGTTTGCTAGCAGTGACCATTATGGGCATCTGGATTGCCAATATGCGGGGCGTCGATACAGAAAACATCCTCGATTTTAAAGAAAGCCTGAGTATTCTGTTAATCTCCGGCTTGTTTATCCTGCTCGCCGCCCGTGTGGATCTGGAGGGGTTAATTGATTTGAGCTGGCAGGCGGTGGCGATGTTGGCTTTTGTTCATTTTATTGCGCGCCCGTTAAAAATTGCGACAGCAACACTGGGAAGTTCATTGACCTGGCAGGAAAAAACCATGATTTCCTGGATCGGGCCGCGCGGTATTATTGCTGCTGCCGTGTCTGCTCTGTTTGCTTTGCGACTGACGCAGCTTGGTTTTGAAAACGCGGATTTGTTGGTCACGCTGACGTTCGTCATAATTATCGGTACCGTCGTGTTTCAGAGTCTGACGGCAAAGCCTTTGGCTAAAATGTTGAAGGTAGTAGAACAATCGCCTCAGGGGTTGCTCTTTATCGGTGCTAATGCTGTGTCCCGTACTATTGGCAAAGCGGTGCAGGACAATGGTTTTCAAGTGATGTTGGCAGACAGCTTCCGAAATAATGTGCGGCAAGCGCGGATGGCTGGGTTGAAAGTATTCCACGGTAACCCGGTATCGAGTCTGGCGGAAAAAGAGATTGATTTGGTGGGGTTCGGCCGCTTGATCGGTGTGTCCCAGAATGATGATTTGAATATATTGGCGGTACAGCGCTATCAGCGAG
The DNA here is from genome assembly GCF_009746715.1 of Ketobacter sp. MCCC 1A13808. Classification (NCBI taxonomy): domain Bacteria; kingdom Pseudomonadati; phylum Pseudomonadota; class Gammaproteobacteria; order Pseudomonadales; family Ketobacteraceae; genus Ketobacter; species Ketobacter nezhaii. Next base: position 602,258 of record NZ_VRKW01000002.1, on the reverse strand, counting down.
AGTTTGGCAAAAATCGGGTGTTTTCGTTACCGAGTCAGGCTAGTCAGAAGAAAAGCGACCGCAATGTGGTGTCGGAGGAAATGCGGGGCATGCCCCTGTTTTCCAAAGACGCGACTTATAGTCGGTTGGCGAGCCTGATTGCTCAGGGCGCGGAAATGCGTACAACCAGTTTGAGCGAAGAATTCACGCTACAGCATTATTTTGAGAAATACGGCGGTAACGCCATACCCATGTTCATTATTAATGTCAAAAAGCGTTTGATGGTGCTCAGTGAAGCGCCCACGCCGGAAGATGTAGAGCCGGGTTGTAAAATCATTTCGCTGGTGAAAGTGGAAGAGGCAATCCAGAAAAACATCGAAAACAAAAAGCAGGAAGCCCTGAAATAGTCCGACGATGGCCGCACCCTGTTGTCGCTATAGGGGGGCGCGGCCCGAGCCGAAAATATTAAGGCATAAACACAAATTGCTGGGGTGCCGTCTGTAAAATCAAATCACCATGTTGATCCAGTGCATTGACCTGCCAAGTGTAGGTAGTGCCGGGATTCAGGTGATTAATCAAGTCTGCGGACAGTTGTGTGCTGGTGGAGGTGGAGGGCAGCAACAAGCGCCCCACAAAATCCGAGGACGATAACATGTCCGTGCCGGTTAGTTGATGGATCTGGAGTTCGTACACGCGGGTGTCCGGAATGACTGGCCACCTGAGTTTGGAGGTGGCGGTCAGGTTGGCCGGACCGGCGCTCGCCGGTGCCTCACTTTGTTTGACAAAATTTTCAACCACGTCGTATTGCAGGGCACTGCTCAGCTGCGGATTGGGGCAGGCGGTTTCGGCTCCGGTCATCGCCATGCCGGCGGCTGAGGGCGAATCTATACAGAAACGTAACAAATGCCGTCCTAAGGTTTGTGTGGGTAGTTTCGGGCTTAGCAGAAATTCGGTCGATTCACTCACCGGTTTATTTACGGTGGCCAGCGTTTTGTAGGTAAGCGCCCCTTGCGGTTCTACCAGAGCCAGTTGCCAGCGTCCGGCCAGGGTGCCGCGACCGGAAAAGCGCACGAATAGCTGGGCCTGTAAGGGTAACCCCTGAGCCACTTGTTGGCGGAAGCGCTGAGGCTTGAAGGTCAGTTGCAGGCTGTGCGCCGTCAGGCTTTCCTGTTCCAACTTCTGGGTGGCGACGTCTTCTTTGCTCTTCAGGTTAATATCGACAGCCGCTTCGGTGGTGCTGGGCAATTCGGAGCCAGTAGTAAAAACCCGTTTGTATTCCAGCTTACGATGTCCCATGTCGTACCATTTTTTTGCTTCTTCTGCGGTCAGCGTAAGGGATTCTTCAAAATAGATGGGGCCAGCGCCCTTGTTCAGGTTGAACGGATTATTCAGTGTTTTCAGGACGGTGTCCGTGGTCGTGTCGCGCAGCGTTCCCTGGGGTGAAAAAGCGCCACTTTCATGTACCGGATTGGTGGAGATGACCCAGCGGATCTCTATGGTCTGGCCTTCTTCAACGGTGACTTCAGCCCGTTTCGGGGAGCTGCTGGCGCCAATCAGGTCGGCAAAGCTGTTGACACAACAAAGCAGTGCAGCCAATGCCGTGGTCAGGGTCACGGCTCTTTTCGAAAAACAAAACATGGCATACTCCGGCAATTTTGGGATCACTTAGACTGACCATCCGGTGAGGTCGGGCTGGTCGGAGAGTGAGTCTACCTAAGCTGGTTACAGGATGCCAGAGTCTAATTGTTATACACTTGACACGGTGTATCCTGAGTGAACCCACTGAATTTATAACTATTTTTGCTATGTTGCCGTCCATGGTATGGGTAGCGTCGGCATTTGGGTATAATCGCCGCGCGATATTTGTGCCCATCAATTGCACCGATGCCTGCACCTTTTTATTTGTAGCAGATAACCTGAGAGGCTCCATGTCAAAGGACAATGTTCCCCATATCCGTTTGAAAAACAAAGAAGATCGACGTATCAAGAGCGGTCATCTGTGGATTTATAGTAACGAAGTCGATGTGGAAAAGACACCGTTGCATGGCTTTATAGCGGGCTCTGAAGTGATTATTGATGACTCGTCAGGCAGACCGATCGGGCGTGGTTATGTGAATCCGCAGTCTTTGATCTGCTGCCGAATCCTGAGCCGGGACTGGCGTAAGGGTTTGGACCGTTCATTTTTACAAAGCCGGCTCCAGTGCGCATTGGCGTTACGGGAGGCGGCGTATTCGCAGCCCTTTTATCGCGCGGTATACGGTGATAGTGATGGCTTGTCCGGGTTGGTGATTGATCGCTTTGGTAATTATCTGGTCGCGCAATTGAATACCGCCGGTATGGAGCGTTTAAAGCCCCTTCTGCTGGAAGCCATGCAGACGGTTTTTGAACCGCGCGCTATTTTGTTCCGCAATGATAGTCCGTTGCGGGAGCAGGAAGGTTTGAGCCTGGAAGTGGAAGAGGCGGTGGGCGAATGGCCGCAGACATTACAGGTTCTGGAAAATGAGGTGTCTTTTACTATTAACAGCAAGGACGGCCAAAAGACGGGCTGGTTCTATGACCATCGGGAAAGCCGCCGCGAATTAGCACGTTGGGTCAGGGGCAAACGGGTGCTGGATGTTTTCTCCTATGTTGGCGGGTGGGGGTTACAGGCGCTGGCTGCCGGAGCCGAATCCTTGACTTCGGTGGATGCATCATCCGCCGCGCTGGATCAATTACAAGCTAACGCGGAGCAGCAGGACGTGCTGGATAAAGTGACCTGTTACGAAGGTAATGCGTTCGATGTGTTGCAGGCGTTATTGGACCAGAATCTGCGTTTTGATGTGGTCATAGTGGACCCGCCGGCGTTTATTAAACGCAAAAAAGATTTTAAAAAGGGGCTGGGTGCCTATAACAAGCTGAACACGCTGGCGCTACGTTTGCTAGAGCAGAACGGATTGCTGGTCTCAGCGTCTTGTTCGATGCATTTGCCGGAAGCCACATTGCAGGACACGGTAAGAGCAACCGCGCGTCATGTGGACCGACATGCACAGTTGGTGTACCGGGGCAATCAGGGGCCGGATCATCCGATACATCCGGCCATTCCGGAAACCCAGTATCTCAAAGCGTTGTTCTATCGCATTAGTCCGGCATTGTAGGCACGGTGTTAAGTTTGTTTTTGAGCTGTGCCCGCAATGGTGTGGCAGGGCTGGCAGGATCGGCTGTTGTGGTGGTCAGGTTGGCTGGTATCGCCGGAAGCGCGTCTTTTTCCAGCCAGCGTTGCAGATAACCGGGTAAGGCTTTGTTATCAGGCCATTGTTGCAGTGCGTCATTAAAGGCGTGTAATTGGCTCATCTCCCAACTTTTTGCTTGTTCTTGGGTTGCAGGCAATGCACCCTCTACCCAGGCGTTCAACAAGTTCTGCGAGTCCGCAGACAGCAGCTCAATGGTTAATTGCAACATGTCCCGGCGCCGGTTGTGGGGGTGGTCTTTGATAGGCAGATCTTCGCTACTGTCTTCCCAATGCTCAACTGTTGCGAAATCGGTGAAGGGTCGGGCAACCCGTTCTGAGTTGTCGATGTGCTCACCCCACAATAAAAAACCCACTACATTGAATCCGATGCTGACATCGGCCTCATCGGTCAGGCCGTGTTGCTGCCGAAGTTCCTCTTCACCCAATTGCAGGCTGGCATCGTTTACTATGCCGCTAAAAGGGTAGCCTTCTACACTGTCAATAAAACCGGGCATGGCTAGCGGGTTACCCAGTTGGGCATGGGCTTGTTTGAGGGCCGCCTGCTGTGCCGGGGTGTAGCCCTGCAACGTACTGGCGGCGAGATAAATATCGTGGCATTGAGCCCATTGTGCGCGCAGTGTCTGCAGGTGGTCGGCGTCAACCTGTTTCAGAAATTGCATTAGAGATGTCTGCAGCTCTGCGGTGCATGCCACTAATGATTGTGGGATGGCGGTAGCGGTTTCTTGGAATGTTGCCAGTTGCTCCCTGTCCACCGCGGACAGTGCAGTAGTCCGGGGTTCGGTTGCGACGGTTTGCTGCGGTGATGTCGCCGGAGGTGCCGGTTTGTCACAACCCTGCAGTAACAGGCAGGCACTCAGGCCGGCAGCACCAAGGGTTAGTCGCGCAGGGAAATGCATGGCCACCCCCGCATTTTAGCCTCCGCTAACAGGCGTTCATCTGCGTCCACAGCAACCGGGTGTGTCACCGCTTTTAACAGCGGCAGGTCATTAATAGAGTCGCTATAAAAATAACTGCCTGCCAGATTATGTTGATTTGACTCAAGCCAGCGTTGCAAGCGGGTCACTTTGCCGTCTTGAAAACAAGGTATGCCACTGGTTTTGCCACTGTAACGGTTGTTGATGATCTCTGCATCGGTAGCAATAATGTCATCAACGCCCAAAGCGTGGGCAATAGGGCCGGTAATAAAACGGTTGGTTGCAGTGATAATTAACAGGTAATCGCCCTGGTCCCGGTGTTTGTTCAGCAAAGCCTCGGCTTTTGGCAGACGCATGGGGCGAATGACCTGATCCATGAACTCATCGTGCATTTGTTTTAGCTGCACCATGTCAAATCGGGTGAGAGGCTGCAGGGCAAATTCCAGATATTCCATGATATCCAGCTTACCTTGCTTATAAAGTTCATAGAAATGATCGTTTTGCCGACGATACCAGGCTTCTTCAACAATGCCTTTCTGCACCAGGTATTCACCCCAGGCATGATCGCTGTCTCCGTTCAGCAGGGTATTGTCGAGATCGAAAATAGCCAGGCTCATATTTGCCTCTGAATCAAATCAATTAAATTGCAGGCAAGTTTATCAGCTTGGCTGCCACGGTAAAATCTGCATTTTCAATTTGAACAATTAAAAACTTAGAAAAATCAACTAAATATGTCTATAGTAGATGTTAATTGTAATTGCCGGGTCGGTGGCGCTTGCCGCTAAAACGCTGTTGTACGTTCGGGCAGACTAGGGTATTTATAATCCTAGTGATGATTTGGAAACCAAAACGTGATTGATGAGGACGGATTCAGGCCGAATGTCGGAATCATCCTGGCGAATGCGCAAGGTCAGGTATTGTGGGCCCGGCGCGTGGGCCAGGATGCCTGGCAGTTTCCTCAGGGCGGCATCGCTGAAAACGAAACGCCGGAAGAGGCGCTTTTTCGCGAGTTGCATGAGGAAATCGGGCTTAAACAGGAACACGTAAGGATAGTCAGTTGCACGCAGGGCTGGCTTCGTTACCGGTTACCCAAGCGCTTTCTGCGTTATCGCAGCAAGCCGTTGTGTATTGGGCAAAAGCAAAAGTGGTTTTTATTGATGCTTACCGGATGTGAGAGTCAGGTGAGCTTTGAGTTTGGTAATCCACCGGAATTCGATGGTTGGCAGTGGGTAAGTTACTGGTATCCGTTGAACCAGGTGGTGTCATTTAAGCGGGAAGTTTATCGTAAGGCACTAAAAGAACTGGCACCATCACTGCATGCAATTGCAAATGATTCGGTGGACATAAAAGCCGGAAAAAGCCTGTCTAAATAGTAATAAAAAATTGAATAGTACATTGCACTGTCAACTGATCGATTTGCGGGAATGCTAGAGCTCTGGTGCGGATACCGCGGAATGCCGTGAACCCAGAGCAAATAAAAAGGAAGGTGGCTGCGAGAGCTTTTCTATGCTGGAAATTTTAAGACGCATCGTGCAGGAAGTGAACGCTGCGCCGGATTTGTCTTCGGCGTTGAACGTGATGGTGACGCGCGTGCGGCTTTCCATGGGCACCGAAGTGTGTTCCATTTATCTGCTGGATCACACCGCGAATTGCTATTATCTGATGGCAACCGAAGGCCTCAACAAAAAAGCGGTCGGAACCGCCACCCTGCAATTCTCCGAAGGCTTGGTGGGGCAGGTAGGTATGCGCGAAGAACCCATCAATCTGGACGATGCACCCAGCCACCCCAAATTTCGTTTTCTGCAGGAAACCGGCGAAGAACCGTTTCATTCCTTTCTGGGCGTCCCCATTATCCACCACCGGAAGCTGTTGGGTGTGCTGGTGGTTCAGCAACGGGATAGCCGTCGATTTGATCAGGAAGAAGAAGCATTCCTGGTGACCATCTCAGCACAATTGGCAGCGGTGGTCGCCCACGCCGAGGCCACCGGGGCTATCGATGGCATTTTTGGTGGCACTGGTAGCCTGACTGCAAAATTCGACGGTGTAGTAGGCTGTATCGGGGTTGCTATTGGCAAGGCGTTCGTCGCCTATCCCCCCACTGATTTCAAGTCTGTACCGGATCGTGCAGTAAAGAATGTTAAGAAAGAGCTGCGCACTCTGAACGATGCAGTAAAGGCTGTGCGTAGTGATATTCGTGCGCTTAGCGAGAAAGCGTCGCTCACCCTGCCGCCGGAAGAGCATGCGCTGTTTCAGGTGTATGAGCGGATGCTGGATGACAACGCGCTGGCAGGCGAAATCCGCCGGCATGTGGAAGCCGGTAATTGGGTGCAGGGTGCGTTGCGTGAAGTAGTGCAGAAACACGTGGCGGCGTTTGAGGCGATGGAGGACGCCTATTTGAGGGCGCGGGCGTCCGATGTGCGGGATCTGGGCTTGCGTATATTGGCTTATCTGCAGCAGGCGAAAACCCTGACAGCACCGATTCCTGAGCAGGCCATTATCGTGGGCGAAGACATTACGCCTACTATTTTTGTCGATATCCCTCGTGAGCGGATCGCTGGCATTGTGTCATTACACGGCTCCAGTAACAGCCACATGTCCATCGTCGCCCGTTCTTTAGGCATTCCCACGGTAGTCGGCGTGGGTGAGTTTCCGTTATCGCGCCTGGAAGGCTTGCAGCTGATTGTCGACGGTCACCGGGGCGAGGTGATTATTGCTCCCAGTGTGGAAGTGGTGCGACAGTATCAGGCCATTATCGATGAGCAGGCGGTGCTGTCGAAAGAACTGGAAGTGGTTGCGGATCTGCCCTGTGAAACGACCGATGGCCACCGTATCAAATTATTTGTTAACACCGGTTTGATGGCCGATGTGAACATCTCCCTGCAGCGGGGTGCCGAGGGCGTCGGCCTGTATCGTACCGAAATACCTTTTATGGTGCGTGATCGATTTCCCAGTGAGCTGGAGCAGATGGAGATATACCGGCAGCAATTGGAGGCGTTCCATCCGGCACCCGTGACCATGCGCACATTGGATATTGGTGGCGACAAAGCGTTGCCTTATTTTCCGATTCAGGAAGCCAATCCTTTTTTGGGCTGGCGCGGTATCCGGGTAACCCTGGATCACCCGGAAATCTTTCTGGTGCAGATCCGGGCCATGCTTTGGGCCAGCGAAAGTTTAGATAACCTCCGCATTATGCTGCCCATGGTGAGTTCGATGATGGAGATCGATGAAGCCATGCATTTGATTCATCGGGCTTATCTGGAGGTGTTGGAAGAAGGCGCCCATGTGCAGATGCCGGAAGTGGGGCTGATGATCGAAGTACCAGCCGCGGTCTACCAAATTCGTGATTTTGCCCAGCAGTGCGACTTTGTTTCCGTGGGCAGCAATGATTTAACCCAGTATTTACTGGCCGTGGATCGCAATAACCGTCGCGTTGCCAGCCTGTATCAAGCCATGCACCCGGCGGTATTACGGGCGCTGAAGCAAATAGTGGACGTGGCGACAGAAGAGGGAACACCGGTATCCATTTGCGGAGAAATGGCAGGCGATCCCCGTTCCGCATTGCTGTTGATGGCGATGGGCTACGAAACTTTGAGCATGAGCGCATCCAGTTTGCTACGGGTGAAGTGGGTGCTCAGGAAAATCGGCATGGATGCGGCAAAGGAACTGCTGGAGCAGGTCTGGAAAATGGACAACGCCGCGGTCATTCGCAGCCATGTGGATTTGATGTTGGACCGAGCTGGCCTGGGCAGCTTTATTCGCCCGACCCTGTTCCAGGGTAGCAGCAGCTCCTGAGCGGATTTAGTGCTGCTGTGCCTGCGCATTGAACTGATATTCGACCTTGTCCTGCAATACGCCCTCCTGATCCCAGGTCCACTCGATAAACGCCACTTGCCCACTCCTGGATACTGTCAGGGCTGTACTGGTGCGGGTGCCATACCCCAATGTCTGCCCTTCAATAAAGCGCGACGACAACATACGCTCCATTTCCGTCCCGACCCCGGTATCGGGAAGCAGGTGATCCGGTGCCCGGTGGCGATCATTAAGGACATCGAGCAAGCGATCACTGCAGAAGTTTTCCTGCTCTATGCACTGCTCCAGTGCAAGCTTGCCCTGATCCACTTTCGGCCAGGGGCTGTTTAGACCGGCATTGCTAAGGCCGTGAATGCCGGGTTGCAGTCTCTGGGTGCCGGGATTACGGTTGGAATCGTAATACAGCCCATGTCGGTCGCCGCAGACCAGGTTGTAGCCGTCGAATTGTGCGGCACGGTGGGCCTGCAGCCGGAGGAAGTCCTGGGGTGTCAACTTTGATACCAGATAGGTACTGATCAGCTGGCCTCGGCTGAGCGCGTTGGCTGGTGGCAGTTTGTTTGGGTTGCGTACGTTGGTTACGGCAGCGAAACGACCTTCCAGCGTTATGCCCATCCAGGTGCCGCCGCCCACCAGATCCTGGCCTGCCAGTACGTCGCTTGCAGATGCCCAGAAACGCGCAGGCTGCGTCGGTCGGCTAAAATACTCATCCCGGTTAGCGGCGATGATGAGGGGGAAATCCGGATGAACCCGGTTGGCGATAAGGATCAGACACATGTTTAGAAAGCCGTTGAATGGTTGTACACTAGTGGCCCCCTGAAAGGCCGGAATGGGCAGGCCGGGGGTAAATAAGCGCCCATGGTAACGTATTTACTTCACCTTGGCAGTGATCGCTTGCAGCGTTTGATCCGTGAATTTGATCCGTGAAATAAGGAACCCCCAGATGTTGATGTTCCCGGAAATCGACCCCGTCGCCTTCCACCTTGGGCCGTTAAGTGTGCGTTGGTACGGGCTTATGTATTTGTTCGGCTTTGTGTCCGGATATTTATTATTGTCCTATCGGGCTAAAAAGCCGAACTCCGGTTGGACCACCGAGCAGGTCAGCGATCTGATTTTCTATGGTGCGCTGGGGGTGATTCTCGGCGCCCGAATTGGCTACGTTTTGTTTTATAACTTTGGTCCCTTTCTCGACAATCCCCTGTCTTTGTTTGAAGTCTGGAAAGGCGGTATGTCGTTCCATGGTGGATTTTTGGGTGTACTGCTGGCGATGTTTTTGTTTGCCCGTAAGACCAGCAAGAATATGTGGGATATTCTCGATTTTGCCGCCCCGATTGTACCCATCGGCCTGGGAGCGGGCCGTATCGGTAACTTTATCGGTGGAGAATTGGTGGGCCGTGCGACTGATGTGCCCTGGGGTATGGTATTTCCGCATATAGACAATTTGCCGCGCCACCCGTCTCAGCTATATCAGGCTACACTGGAAGGCCTGGTTTTATTTATAATCCTATGGACGTTTTCCATGAAACCGCGACCGCGCTTTGCCGTGTCGGGCATGTTCGGTATGTTCTATGGAATTTTCCGCTTTAGCGTTGAATTTGTCAGGCAGCCTGATGCGCAATTGGGCTTTGTGGCGATGGATTGGATGACAATGGGGCAGCTACTTTCGCTGCCGATGATCATTATTGGGGCGGGCATGATCGTCTACGCCTATCAGCGTAAACCCACACAATCAGACTGAGCTTATGAAACAATACCTGGATTTACTCCGTCACATTAAAGACAACGGTGTCACCAAAACGGATCGGACCGGCACCGGAACCCGCAGTATCTTTGGCCATCAGATGCGCTTTGATCTGAGTCAGGGATTTCCGCTGGTGACCACGAAAAAAACCCACCTCAGATCGATTCTGATTGAATTGCTGTGGTTTATCCGCGGTGACACCAATATCGCGTATCTGAAACAAAACGGTGTTTCGATCTGGGACGAATGGGCCGACGAAAATGGCGAGCTGGGGCCGGTGTACGGCAAACAGTGGCGAAGCTGGGACGGGCCGAAAGGCGAGGTGGTGGATCAACTCAGTTTGTTGTTGCAGGAAATCAAAGACAAGCCGGATTCCCGACGCTTGGTACTCAGTGCCTGGAATCCGGTGGTGATTCCCGATGTGTCGAAATCACCTAAGCAGAATGCCTCGGAAGGTAAGCAGGCATTGCCGCCCTGTCATTGCTTGTTCCAGTTTTATGTGGCAGACGGTAAGTTGTCTTGTCAGCTGTATCAGCGTAGCGGGGATGTATTTTTAGGGGTGCCGTTTAACATTGCCTCTTACTCTTTGCTAACGCTGATGGTAGCCCAGGTGAGCGGCTTGCAGCCCGGAGATTTTGTGCATACTTTCGGCGATGTGCATTTGTATTCCAATCACATCGAACAAGCGGAATTACAGTTAACCCGGGAACCACGCCCGTTACCTGTGATGACGCTGAACCCGGATGTGAAGTCGCTGTTTGATTTTACCATCGACGATTTTGAACTGACGGAATACGATCCCTATCCGCATATCAAGGCACCGGTTGCCATCTGATTGGTGCTGGCGGGTAGTGCGGGTAGTTGAGAAGAGGGGGGCTAATATGATTTCGCTTATAGTGGCTAAGGCGGATAATAACGTTATCGGGCTGGATAACAAAATGCCCTGGCATATTCCGGCCGAGCTGCAACACTTCAAAGCCCGTACCATGGGCAAACCGATTATTATGGGGCGCAAAACCTTTCAGTCCCTGGGTCGGGTATTGCCCGGTCGTCCCCATGTCGTAATCAGTCGTAGTGAGCAAAAACTCCCTGAGCGTTGCTATCCTTCCGCCTCGTTACCGCAAGCGATTGAGCTGGCCCAGTCGTTGACAGAGGGCGACGAAGTCGTGGTTATCGGCGGCGCAGAAATCTATCAACAAGCATTGGAACTAGTCGACCGGATGTATGTAACGGAAGTACATCTGGCCCCGCAGGGGGATACTTTTTTTCCGGAAATTGACCAAACCGTCTGGCAGGAAATTCAGCGCGAAGATTTTGCTGTTCATGACGATTCTGCAATTGCGTATAGCATTGTGACCTATCAACGTAACTAACGACGATACGATTATGTTCAAAAAACTGTTCAAACCAAAATGGCAAAGTGCGAAACCCCAGGTTCGTATCCAGGCCCTGCAAAATATGGATATCAGCGACTCCAATGATTTCCATGTCATCGAGTTGATGGCGAAAGGCGATTTGGAGAAAGATGTGCGGCTGGCGGCGATCAAGCGTATTCCCCAGAGCGAAAAGCTGATCAGCCTGATCGGTCTGGAGAAGGACAGCAGTGTGCGTTTTTCGGCGATCGAGCATCTGGTTGCGGTTTTACCTGACGGTAACAGCGGTATCGATCCCATGCTGCAGGAACTGGTGGGTGGGCTGGACGACAACTCACTGTCTGCCTTGATTGAGCATACAGATAATCTGCTATTGAGCAGTCTGGCGATCGATAATATTAAATCGGAATCGGTGCTGGAAAGCTTTGCGGTGAAATTGCCGGTCACCGTGTTGCGCCAGCGGGCGGCACAGCTTGTCGAGAGTGAAGACGGGCTGGAACGGGTTATAAAAGCGAGCAAAGGCAAGGATAAAAGTGTCTGGCGCATTTGCAAAGAAAAATTAAATGAGTTGCGTGCAGAGCAGCAACAGGAAGCGAGCCTGGAGCAACAGATTAGTGAACTTTGCCATAATCTGGAAACCTTGGCACGACTGCCCTACGATAACTTGTACGGCCCGAAATTGGAGCATTACCAGAAACTGTGGCGACGACTGCAGCACCATGCAGATAACGAAGCCACACAGCGTTTTAATCGCGCGTATACATTGTGCAAAATCACCTTAGACGACGTTCACAACGAACAGGATCGACTGGAAGAAGAAACCCGCCATCAGCGGGAAGCCTTGCAGGAACGAATGGCGGCCTGTGAACAGTTGGAAGAAGCGGTTAAACAATTGGGCTCGATCGCGGTGCTGGATCCTTCAGATATCCCGGCACTGCAGGCTTTGCTGAATACCCAGAAAACCCGGTGGGATGAAGCCGCGAACGTGATTGAACCGGCCGCCGATGAGCGTAACCGTTTTCTGCGTATTCACGGCCTGTTGCAGCGGGCGCTGGATGCCGTACGCAAGCTCAGCGAGCGTGAGGCTAAAATCCGCAGCACCGCTGAAAGCGTTTTGCAGCTCAAAGATGCAACCATGGCGGCCTTACAGAAAAAACAAAAAGCATTGCAGTCGTCATTGGGGGATCTGGTGTGGCCGGAGGAGTTGGCCTGGCCTGAATGCCTTAAACTTCACCAACAGGCACTGGACCATCATGAACGTCTGCATGGTAAAGCCAAGCAGCTTGAACAAGAAGCGATTGAAAATATTAAATCTCGCTTTGTGGAATTGAGCTCTGAAATAGAGCAGGGTCATTTGAAATCGGCCAACCGGCTGCTGAAAGAAGCCAATCAGCTAATAAAGCATTTGCCAATTAAAGTGGCGGCTGATCATCAGAAGCAATTGCGTGAACTGACGCTCAAAGTGAATGAGCTACGTGACTGGCAGGGCTTTGTAGCAACCCCGAAGAAAGAAGAGCTGATTCGCGATATGGAAGCATTGCCACGATCAGAATCAGATCCCCAGGCCCTGTCCACACGCATTCGCCGATTGCAGGATGAGTGGCGTGAATTGGGGGAGGCAGATAGAGGGCGAAGTAAGGAGTTATGGGAGCGGTTCAGTAAAGCCGCGGATGTCGCTTATGAACCCTGTAAGGCGTATTTCGAACAATTGTCGGAAACCCGTCAGGACAACCTCAATAAACGGGTGAATGTTTGTAATCAGTTGCAGGCCTATTTAGAACAGAACGATTGGGAGCATGCCGATTGGAAAGCGGTGAATGAATTGTATGAGACCGCGAAGAACGAATGGCGGCTTTATACGCCGGTGGAACGCAAAGAAGGTAAGAAAGTTCAGGATCGTTTTAACGCTTTGCTGGATCAATTGCGCAGTAAATTGCAGGGTGAGTTTGAGCGTAACAAGAAAAAGCGCGAAAGCCTGATTGAAGCGGTTGAAGCGTTGATTGAAATGGATAACCTGAATGATGCCATCGAACAGGCGAAGACGCTGCAAAAACAATGGAAAGACATTGGCATGGTGGCGCGGCGGGATGACGCCAGGCTTTGGAAACGTTTTCGTGCGGCCTGTGATCAGGTATTTGCACGGCGCGATCAGCAACGCCAGGTGGTTCAGCAGGAGCGCGAGCAAAATCAGGTTCACGCCGAGCATTTGTGTGAACAAATAGAGCAGTTGGCCGAGAGCCATTTTCGTGACATAGCCTCTGCTCAACAGGAATACAGGCAACTGCGGCAGCGCTTTGAAGGCTTGGGTCCGGTGCCCCGGGAACAGCAGGACGCGATAAAAAACCGGTTGAAAAGCGTAAGTGAGTTATTCCAGCGTGCCCTGGCAGAAGCAGAGAGTGCGCAGCGCGAGCAGGGGTTCAAAGAATTGTGGCGCAAAGCCGCAATCTGCGATGAGCTGGAAGAGGCGCTGTTATCTGCGGCGCAGGGCGACAGCCTTGGCGCTGCTCCGGAATCAGAATGGCAAAGCGAGTGGGCGGTTCCGGAAGAAGCCGGAGCCAATCTGCAGGCCCGCTATGACGCTGTGGTCGCAGCGTTGCAATCCCATAGTATTCCGGCTCCGGAGGTGGTGGAAGAAAACACCCAATTGCTAAGGGATTTATGCATCCGGCTGGAAATCGCTGCGGGTCTGGAATCGCCAGAGCCGGATCGGGCACGTCGAATGCAGTTGCAGGTGGATCGCTTATCCGACGGTCTGGTGCAACGTGGGGTAGCGGCCGGGGGTAGTGAGCTGATTGAGCGCTTGCAGGTGGAATGGTGTGCCGTGGGAGCAAGCCGCGAACGAACCGGTCTGAGTCAGCGTTTTGTTCGGGGCCTGTCGTCCCTGCAAAGCTGATAGACCTACGTGCTCACCACGGTTCAAGCGCACCAGAAGGTAGCCGCAACGTGCGCTGCCCACCGAGGAAAACACGGAAAAGCCGGTTAGACTGTTAGTGTAACCGGCTTTTACTTTTCAGTATTCGCTTGCCAGTGAGCTGCGGATGCGTTTGCATGACGACGATGCGAGTGAAAGCAGGGATTGTCCATTGCTGTTGACGATGACATTTTCAATGACGTCGTTGCGTATGGAGAGTGTGACACTGCAGTCTTTGGCTGCCATGCCCTTTTGTTTATCCAGGTATTCCCAGATCTCGGCCCCGGACTTGGTTTCGTTGCGTCGGTTGGGTAAACCCAGCTTTTGTTCGGCGAAGCTGGAAGGTTGTCCCATCAGTGTGGTGACTATGGGGTCGTCCTGCTGTTTGGTTACAGGGTTACTGCACCCGGTTAGCATGCCGATGCCGGCAATCGCAATCCAGGCAAGTGCAATCGGAGTCTTCATGGGGTTCTCTCTTAGTCTCAAAAGCGTATAACGGATATTGTTTTTATAAGCGCCTGTAAGGCAGTCGTTATTGTGACTAGATCATGAGGACCGATGCAAGTATTGCTTGGTCAAAGTTGGTAACAGACCGTCCGGCTCCGATTTATCGCCCTGTGTCCGGGTCAGTAAATGTTGTCGAGCCACTGCTTGATAGCCGGTGCAGATTCCTGGTCCAGCTCGATTCCCACCAGATATGTGTCCCGCTCTGTGGGTCTGACCCAGCGCACTAAGCCGCTGATTAATGTACGGTTCTGATTGTCCGAGCCGTTAATCCAAAGGGCGATTTCGGCGCGCTCAAGGACCGCAAAATCGAGCTCGACCTGCAGTCCGCTGTAAGAGGCGTTGACGGTACTGGCGGTAACAGGCTCAATAATACTAATCTGGCTCGATGAGACGGATTCGATGAACAAGGTATCTTCGATGGGGGCGCGGGGGGTACTGCGGCGGTCGTCGTCTTCTTCTTTTGTCATCGGTTCGGGCTCTTATTACCAGGGGGCCATAGGTTTGGAAGTATTTCCTAAGCCTAGACCGGACCCGTCATTCGAGCCAGCTCTCAGCTGGAATGGGGCAGTGTGATGGAAAACACCACCCCGTCGCCCGCGGGCAAATTATCGGCCTGTACAAAGCCCTGGTGCGCTTGCGCGATCAAGCGCACGATGTAGAGGCCCAGGCCCAGGTGTGGAGCCCCGCCTGTGGGTTTTACCGACCGCTCCGAAACCAGCGAATCGAACAGTTGCCCCTGCAGCTTGGCGGGCAGTAGCGGCCCGCGGTTAATGATTCTGATCTGATGTTGCAACGGCTCCGTTAACAGTTGAATTTCGATATCACTGCCGGGATCAGCAAAGCTGCGGGCGTTCTCTATTAGTTTATCCACCATTTGAGCAATCAGCTCAGGACGGCCACTGGCAGGCGTGGTACCGGCCGCTGCCAGGTAACGATATTGATGCCCGGGAAAGGTGTGCCGGTAGGCTTCCGTCAGCTCACTGAGCAGTGCGGAAAGGTCGAACTGCTGTTGCTCGCTTTGCTGAATGGTTTGTTCCACCCGGCTGGCTTCGCTCATTGCCGAAAGAATAAGTCGCAGGCGTTCTGCCCCTTCCTCAGCCCGCTTCAGATATTGTTCATCGCCGTTGTTGTGATGCAGCATTTCCAGCGAAGATTTGACGATGGCCAAAGGAGTGCGCAGCTCGTGGGCCAGCTTACCGTTCAGCGTTTCCAGATATTCCGTATAGCCGTGTACCCGGTGTAGTAATGCCTGGTAGCTGCGTGATAGATCCCCTATTTCATCCCGCCTGGAAGAGGCGCGGAAGGTATGAATTTTGCCTTCCTGGCTGATGGCGCTTTCTGCATTTCGCTTCAGGCGGCGGATTCGCCAGGACAATGAGCTGGCAAACAACACCAGTATGCCGATTACGAGTACGAGCACAGCGAGTGTCAGATGGGTCACCTTGCGCAGGGCGTGATTGGTCAGGCTGATGAGCGCGTCACTGGTCTGTGACAGTAATAGATACCCCTGCAACTTTCCGTTCTGCCATACCGGCTGACTGGTCAGCAAGGCGGACTGCCGGTTACTCTGCAATTGATACCAGCCGGCATTGGCGCGATCAATGGATTGCGCGGAAGCGAATAGGGTATTCGGATCAATGCGAGACTGTGCGCTGCTCAGCTGAGTGGTGCTCAGGGGCCAGGGGTTTTGGCTACCTTGGGGGGTGAGTACATCAATCAGCATACGATAGAAGCGCGCGATGGCGGCTTGCAGCAGGCTGTTGGTATCGCTCGGTTCGCTGACTTCCAGTGTTTCATCCAGCAAATCCCGCTGTTCCGATAGCGGCCAACCACGGGGGCTGATAAAAACGGCGTCCCGCTGATCGGTGCGCAGCTCAGAAAGATCGGAGGTCAACATGGGCAAGGGTTGCAGCCAGCGTGATGGCGGCTGGCCCGGTTGTCGGGTGCCTGCTACCGGTCGCGCTCGCTGCGGGCGGGGTTCCCCATAAAACTCGTCCTCCATCGGATCGTAAAGAGTGCTAGAGGAAGCGGGCGTTGGTGATGGGGCATCGGGCACCTGATACAGGGAGATGTCGACACTGTCGAGCAAACTGTTCTGGGGTGCTACCAGCTCCAGTGTAAAACCATCCCCGGTTTCCTGCCACCAGGCGTTGAATCCGGGTGCAGGGCGCAGCTGTTTGCTTTCCTCTAGCCATTGATAACCCTGTAACTGGCCGGGGCCGCTGGTAAAAAACACCCATTCCAGGCGGTCGCCGCCGCCTTGGCTCCGAAGTCGCACATGATCGCTGTAAGTGAAGGCGAACCCCGGATTGTGATAATGGATGGGGCTGTGTTTTACCTGCAACAACACATACAAAGCGTTTTGATGCAACGCCTTGTGCAACAGGACTGAAGCCGCCGACCCGGCTGCTACGAACGGAAGACGTTCTTTGGCATGACCTCGCCAATCGTCGTCGTAGCCGTCCAGTTGTACCGGCTGATATCGGCGGGGTGTATAAAATACCGGTTGTTGTGCATCACTCGACGCGAGCTGCGGCGGAAATTCATGTTGCGCCACAATCCGGGATAACAATCGCGACTCTGCCAGTAACGCTGCGGCCTGATTCTGGCGCAAGGCGTCTTCCATTTCCCGCACATAGTGGCAGCCCGCCCAGGGTAATAGTGCGGTGGAAAGGGCAACCAGCAATAACTGTGTCCGGAGTCCCACCGATCAATTGCCGTTCGGGGTGTGCCAGCGATAACCTGCGCCGTACATGGTTTGAATGGCGTCGAATGTCGGGTCCAATTTGGTGAATTTCTTGCGTATGCGTTTGATGTGGGAGGTGACGGTATTCTGGTCCAGATAGACTTTGGCTGCATCCATTAATTGATCGCGGGATTTAACGTGGCCGGGGCGTTGTGCAAGAGCGTGTACGATCCAGAATTCGGTCAGGGTGAGATCCAGCGGTTGTCGTTGCCAGCTGGCATGAAAGCGGTCCATGTCCAGCTCCAGTTCATTGCGTCGCAGGCAGTCCGGAGCCTGGCCGGGATTGCGCATGGCATCCAGCCGGCGGAACAAAGCGGTAATTCGGGCAGAAAGATGGGGCAAGCCGATGTCCTTGGTAATATAGTCGTCGGCACCCAGTCGCAAGCCGGAAACGGCATCGGTTTCACTGTCCCGCGCGGTCAAGAACAGGATAGGCAATTGCGGAGACTTCTGGCGTAATTCGCGACACAGATCGAAGCCGCCTTCGATTTCATCCTGTAACCCAATATCAATCACCGCCATATCCGGCATCTGCTGTTCCAGGCCGGCGAGCGCTTCCGGTCGCGAGGCATAGCAACTGATTAGATAGCCCTGGCTTTCCAGAAAAGCTTTGTAGTTTTCGCGGATGGCGGCTTCATCTTCGATCAGCGCGATGTGCTTAGGCATGCAAATATCCTTTAACTTAACTACCTGAAGTGTACAACAGTCCGCGGGATCGGAAAGCCATCGCCACAATTCATCACAATTGGCCTCTCTGCGGACAGAGGGTATCGGCAATTTGCACAGGTTGTTGACGTTTAATTCCCTATAGAAACCCGTCAACCGGAGAGAAAAAGATGCGTCCTGTTAACTGGAATAACCGCCTATATACCACTGTGTTATTACTGTCGATGCTGGTATTCGTATTTCGTGCGATGCAAGCGCCGGGTCAGAACTATTCTGAGAGCTATGTCACGGTAGCGCGTGCTCAATCCTCTACAATCGCGTTTTAGATTTGAGGTCGACAGTATGGACACAGCTTGCCTTAATCAGACTATTTCGCTTTATAGACCTATTGGGCCGGGGCAATTACAGGCTATTCTGGATTCCGGAAGTCGTCGGTTCCCAGATAGAAAAACGAACCAAAAGTTTTTTTATCCGTTATTACACGAAGCCTTCGCTCACTTTATCGCGCGGCATTGGCAGCTGCGCAATTCCGGAGTGGGGTACGTTACAATGTTTGAGGTGCGGCAATCGTTTGTGCAGGATTTACCGATCTTCCGCATGGGAGGCCCTGAGCATCAGGAATACCGTATTGAGGCTCAGAGCTTGCCTTGTTTGAACGACAATATCGTGGGTAAAATCAGTGTAATCGCGGTGTATAAGCAGGACAAAGCCGCAGTAAATCGCGAACAATTTGGCGCCTTGGTCGCGAATTAAACACCATATACGACGTCTTTTTCACTTTTCAACAATTCGCGCTGGTCCTGCCAGATGAAGGCGCCTTTCTCTTTGTCCAGCAGTTTTAGTGTCAGCCGATATAGCACCCTCTTATTATTGGGGCCGGTACGGATGACATTGCTTATCTCGCCAATCAATAAATAATCGGCATTGACTGCATCGGCTAATTGCTTCGCTGATGCCGGTTCCTCAAAGAGAGTGTATAGCCGGTTTTGCCAAGCCATACCAGCTTCCGCCATGGTGTCGATATCGGTATAGCGGAAACGATTTGATTTGTTCAGCTCACTCATCAGCTGGCCGTTAATGGTTGCCAGGTCGATCTTGTCGTTGGTGAAATTGATCATGCCGAATACGGCCAATTGCGGGCGCCCGCTCTGGGTGATTTTCTTCACCTTGCTGTCGTCCAGCAGGGTTTCCATCATCGATAACGAGCTGGATTGAAGGGTGTCTGTGCCCAAATCCTGATGCACGGTTTTTGCTGCGGGCTTGTCGTCGTATTTTACGGTGTTGGTGCAGCCTTGCAAAACTAGGATAGGGATTATTGCGCAACAGGTTAAAAACGTTTTATTCATTCATTCCCTCTACTTATTCTTTTCGGGATTGGAAAGGCCAAGTTTCTCCTGATTGATCGCCTCAATCAAGAGCAGTGAGAAAGAAAACATGAGTTCCGCGGTGCTCACGAATTTCCGCAGGTGGCAGTTGCAATTCGATTGAGGGTATTCGGGCGTATGTCCAGCTTGGTTAAACCGGTTGCCGTGCAGGATTGCGCGTGAGCGTCCCCCGCACATTAGAAAATCCTACAAGCTTTAGCTAAATCAGTATAATGGGCACAGTTTGTAATTCGATGCTGCATAATCTATCTAGCAAAGGATGCTGTGCCTGTGAACACTTTTCAAAGCAAGCTCAAACAATTGCGTTGGTACCAATGGCTATCAATTGCCATACTCCTGGTTTATCTCATCTATATCGCTTTATCGTATCTGTACCTGCCTGATAAATTAAAACAGGTTGTTGAGACGGACGTGGCGGACATGATCGGCCGCGATATCCGTGTGGAAAACATTGAGTTCAATCCCTTCTTGCTATCCTTGCGGGTTACCGATTTTGCGATAGCCGACCAGCCTGAACGTCCACTGGTAGGCTGGAAACAATTGGTTGTGGATTTTGGCTTCTGGAAATCCTTGCTCTCGTTCGAAGTCGGATTTCAGGATATTGAACTGAACCAACCCCAGATCAACATCGTCAAGCAGGGTGAACGACTCAATTTCACCGATATTCTGGAAAAACTCGAGGCGCAGGCAGCGGCAGAACCGGAGACGGAACAAGTCGAGGAGGACGGTGCCGGGTTGGCACTGGAAGTGGTTCGTACCGCCATTAACCAGGGGGTATTCCGGTTTTCTGACTTAAGCGGAGCAACACCGGCGCATTCCACGCTGGACGACATCACCATCGAGGTACAGAATTTATATCTCGCAACCGGGGATGAACACTTAAACCCATACAATATAAAAGCCGTATTTCCCGGTGGTGGCGATATTCAGCTGAGTGGTCAATACCGGTTGGATCCATTGCATGTAGAGAGCAAGGTCGCTGCAAAGCAGATCCAGTTGGCTACCTTCAGTGATTTTCTTTATAACATCATTCCATTGAGGCTCAGCAATGGATTGCTAAGCCTTGATTCTGAAATACTGATTGAGCAAAAGCAGGAATTGGAAATATCAGTAAACCAGGGGCATATTGGATTGACAGCGCTGGCACTGGACGATCAGGTAGTTGATCCCCCTTTATTTCGTGTGTCGTCGCTGGATGTGAATGGCATCAGTCTGGATCTGTTAAAGCAATCCTTTACTGTTAACGATCTGAAAATAGAAGGCGTTAGCAGCAACTTGTGGCTGGATAAAGACGGTAAGCCCCGTTATGAACCGATACTCGCTAAAAAAATCGCAGACGAAAATGTGGAGTATCACGACAAAGATAAAAAAGGCGAAAATCACGACAACAAGGAAGAGATTCCCTGGGACATCCTGATTCAAAACGCCTCCTTGCAGAAAAGCGTCATTCACTTTTCGGATCAGAACGAAAAAATTACCCAGTCGCACACGTTGAGCGATATTACCCTGAATATGGAGAACTTCACCTTCGATCCGGATCAGAAGGTGAAGTCCAGCCTGTCTGCGGTACTGGATGATAGCGGCAAGATAGGTTCCGATGTTGTTATGACGTTATTACCTTTCGACATGGATCTGAATTATCAGTTGGACAAGCTGGATCTACCCTCTTTTTCTGAATACGTTGAAACAGCCACTTACCTGCGGATTGAAAAGGGCGCGCTATCAGTCAAGGGCAATGCACAGTTTAGCAATAAGGACGATTTACCTTTTTCTGTTAATGCGGATGCCGGGATCGAAGGGTTTCAGGCGGAAGACGTTCGCACCGGAAAACCGGTGGTGTCATTCCAGAATTTCGGCATTCAGAAAGCGATTGTTAACAGCTCGGATCAATCGATTAAAATAGCAAAGGTTGAACTGGATAAGCCGGATATACGGGTTGAGTTGTCCGATAAATCAGAACTCAATCTTGCCGGCTTGACGAAACCATCCACTGACACGCCGCAGAAAGCAGACTCGGATAGTCAAACAGTAACAACCAGCGAAGAAGATAAGGGCAGCGCGGAAGCCACCTGGAATTACTCGGTCGAAGCGGTGGCTATCAAGTCAGGTATTACGCATTTTACGGATCATAGCCAGAAACCGGCTTTTAAAATTGGCCTTTATGATATGGACCTGAATGTTGATAGCATTGGTAGTCAGCAGACCACGCCTACACCCTTTACTTTCACAAGCAAAATAGATAAATACGCACCATTCTCGGTAAAAGGGGATCTTGCCCCGCTTGATAAGCAGCCGGGGTTTAGTTTTAGCAGTGAGTTACGGGGTTTGGAAATGACCGGACTATCGCCCTATAGCGGAAAGTATATAGGGAGCAATCTACGCAGCGGGAATTTATCTCTGGATTTGGATTACAGTCTGCAGGACCGGAAATTGAAAGGCAAAAACAATGTGGTTGCTAAAGATCTTTATCTGGGGGACAAGGTGAAGAGCGAGCAGGCGATCAAAGCGCCGGTCGCATTGGGGCTGGCTTTGTTACGGGATTTGGATGGCGTCATCGATCTGGACGTGGGTGTCGCAGGGGACCTTGATGATCCGGGCTTTAGTGCTGCGGGTGTCGTGTTAAAAGCCTTTGTGAATATCATTGTAAAAGCGGCAGCATCCCCTTTTAGCTTGTTGGGCTCCATTGCGGGTGGCAGTGAAGATATGGGGCAAATAGAATTCGAACCCGGCCTGGACACGCTGGATGCAACCAGCCAGGAGCGATTGCGTCAGTTAACCGAAGCGTTAACAAAGAAACCTTCGCTGACGCTGACTATTGTAGGGAATGCATCAGCGGCTCAGGATAAAGAACCCCTGCAAAAAATCATGGTGCAGAACCGGGTGGCCGATCAACGCAAAATATCACTGGAGGAATTGCAGGAAGACGCGGGCGATGAGGATTGGTGGAAGGTGAAAAGCAATCGTAAAATTTTGAATCGGATCGCGGAAGAACTGAACCTGCCGTCTGAGTCTGAGCGGGAGAAACAAATTAAAGCTCAGCAGCCGGAGCTGAGTGGCGACGAATTGGAAGCGCTCTTGTATCAGCAGATTTACTCCGAGGTCGCGGCTAATCAGCCGGTGGATACCAGCGACCTGTTGAGTCTGGCGGATCGGCGCGCTATCGCCATCAAACAGTATCTGGTGGATGATTTGAAATTTGATCATACGCGCTTATCTGTGGATAAGACCAGTGTCAAGCAGCTCACCGGCAATGTAGTCAATTTGCAGTTGGGGGCGAAGTGAAGGCCCGTCACTGGGTGTTATTACGTGGACTGGTGCGTCAGCACCGTCATTGGGAACAGTTTCCGCAGTTATTTCAACAGGCTTTTCCTGAGGCCGAATTACATCTTTTGGATCTGCCGGGTAACGGCGATCTTTGTCATTGCGCGAGTCCGGTGCATATCCGGGGTATGGTTGACGTCACTCGGACCCGGTTGCAGGCGGACGGCGTGCGGGAGCCGGTTAATCTGCTGGCTATTTCATTGGGTGGGATGGTGAGTATAGAGTGGATGAAACGCTATCCCGATGAAATTAATGCTGCCGTCATAATAAATTCATCTTTGCGCGGGATGGGCACCCTGTTCGATCGTCTGCGTCCGGAAAACTACCCCGCTATACTAAAGACCTTTTTTCTTCAGCGTAGTATTGAGGCCAAAGAGCGATTGATTTTAGGGATTTCCAGTAACCTGTACCCTGATAAAGCACAGCTTGCCCAAACCTGGGCGCAATACGCAAGCGAGCAACCGACGTCAACGAAAAATGCGGTGCGACAATTGTTGGCTGCGACCCGATACCGTGCACCGGAGCAGATACCTCATAACAGGGTGTTGCTATTAAAGAGCATTCAAGATCGTTTGGTGAATCCGGTGTGCACAGAGCGAATGGCAGAACAATGGGGCTGGCCTGTGCGGGTTCATCCCCAAGCAGGGCATGACCTGCCATTAGATGATGCCGAATGGGTAATCAAGCAGATACAGAATTGGATATTACAACCCGGGAAAAACGTAACCTGATTGCGTATTCGGCTGAACCAACGACCTGACAGCGGTCTTACATGAGAGGCGCGAATTTGCAGCCTTTGTTGAATGTCTATAAGGTAATAGGCATGTCTGTTTTAGGAGTTTTACGATGATTCTGCGCAACGCTGTCCAACTGATTTGCTACCCCAATCGTATTGGTAACAACCTGAAAGACCTACATACCATGATCGAGCGTCATCTATCAGATGCCATTGGCGGTGTGCACATTCTTCCGTTTTTTCCGTCCAATGCAGACGGTGGTTTTTCACCGCTGACTCATAAAGAAGTGGATCCCGCTTACGGCGATTGGGACGACGTGCAACTGATCGCAGAAAAATACGATTTGTGTGTGGACCTAACGGTCAATCATATTTCAGATGAATCTGAAGAATTCAAAGATTTTATGGCGAAAGGATTTAAATCTGAATTTGCTGAGTTGTTTGTGCACGTGAATCGTTTCGGTGAGATCACACCGGATGATCTTGCCAAAATTCACATCCGAAAAGAGAAAGAACCGTTTCGTGATGTCACCTTTGGTGACGGTACCAAGGACAGGGTATGGTGCACGTTTACCGAGAACCAGATTGACCTTAATTACGAATCTGAACTGACCTATCAATTGATGGAAGACTATATTCGTTTTCTAACTTCAAAAGGAGTCAAACTTTTGCGGTTGGATGCATTTGGCTATACCACAAAGCGTATTGGTACCAGTTGCTTTTTGGTGGAACCGGATGTGTACCGGATTCTGGACTGGATTAACGAAGTAGCGCAGATGTACGGAGCGGAATGTTTACCGGAAGTTCATGACCATACCAGCTATCAATACGCCATCAGCCGTCGCAATATGCATCCCTATGGTTTTGCGTTGCCGCCGTTACTCTTGTATTCGTTGCTGGATGCCAATAGCACCTATCTGAAACAATGGTTGCGGATGTGTCCACGCAATATGGTGACGGTTCTGGATACCCATGACGGCATCTGTATTCCGGATGTGGAAGGGGTGTTGCCCGATGAGAAGATCCGTATCCTGATTGATAATATAGACGCGCGTAGTGCCGATCCTATTTTGCGGCGGTCGGCGGCGAACATACACAGTGTGGGAGCAATTTATCAATTAACCTGTACGTTTTATGATGCGTTGATGCAAAACGACGACGCTTATATTGCTGCCAGAGCCATTCAGTTTTTTGCACCCGGTATTCCGCAGGTGTATTACGTTGGCTTGTTAGCAGGCTGTAACGATGAGGATCTGATGAATGCCACGGGAGAGCTGCGTGACATTAACCGCCACTATTATTCCATGGACGAGGTGGACGAGGCGATAGAGCAACCGGTGGTGCAGCGCCTGTTAAAATTGATGAAATTCCGTAGCAACTACCCGGCATTCCAGGGGCGTTTTGAATTGAATTATTCCAACGATTCCAGTGTTGCTATGGCGTGGCGACACGGTGATTATTATTGTCACGTGTTCGTGGATTTAAATTACAACACCGCCAAAATTCAATACCTGGACGAAAAGGATTTAACGGAGCGGTTCTATCAGTGTTAAGTGAAACGGCTGGCTGAGTGTTCAGCAATGACCGATTTTGAATAAACGCATAATCAAAAAAGCCATGGCTGAGTTGGCAAAGGCCGACCCGGATGTAGGGAAAGGCGTCGGGTTGGTTGGTATACCTGAGCCCCGTGTTCGGCCTGCGGGGTTTTCTACTTTGTTCCACACAATCTTGTCGCAACAGATTTCCACCAGTGCCAGTGCCGCTATTCTTGGTCGGGTGATGTTGTTGATGCCGGAACTTACCCCAGAGCGTGTGCTGCAAACCGACGTGGAGCAACTGAGAACGGCCGGTATGTCGTATCGCAAGATCGAATATGCAAAAGGTTTGGCTCTGGCTATTACCGACGGTAGCCTGGACGTCGACAGGCTGGCAGAGCTTGATGATCACGAAGCCATTCAACAGATTGTGCAGTTAAAAGGCTTCGGCCGCTGGAGTGCTGAAATTTATCTGATGTTTTCTCTAGGGCGTCGGGATATTTTTCCCGCGGATGATCTGGCTTTGCAGGTGGCGTTGATGAAGCTTAAGTCCCTGCCACAACGACCCACCCCTAAGCAGACAAGAGTGCTCACGGAAATCTGGTCGCCCTGGCGTAGCGTGGGTGCTATTTTTCTATGGCATTATTATCGCGGTGCGCCGAATTGATCAGCGCGCAATATAAGCTCGCCACCCGCCCAGATGTGTAATCTCTTCTGCCCCGTCCAACCCGCTGCTGTCACAAATAAAACCGGATTCCCAACGGCCATCGGTTAATTGTATTTTACCGATGCCAAGCGGAGCCGGGATTTCAGCAACAAAGGATCCGAGTTGTTGTGTCGGCACTTTCCAGACCTCAACCTCGATAGCGGCTCCGCCTTTCGATACCCGCAACATCGCGGGCCGAAACGGTGGCCCCCCCGCTAACGCATATAATTTATAATCTGCAGAGGACAGGGTTTTTTCCACAAGCTGCGCCCCGCGTTCCTGCAGTTGCCAGTTCAGAGGCAAGCCTTCCAGGTGCGCACCACATACCACCAGGTTAATGTAATCACGATAGGGTTTGCTCGGCAGGATCGGGGCTGATTGAAGCGGCTTTCCGGTCGCTCCGATGGGCAGTCGTGTGATTTTTTCCAGCGCGGCTCCAATGGATAACAAGTGTTTGTCAGTATGCGCAGTGCTGAACAGGGTTACGCCAAAGCCCACCTTGTTTTTATAGAAGCCGCTAGGTAATGCAACGGCTGCGCAATCCAGAAGGTTCATAAAGTTGGTGTAGTAGCCCAGATTGCTGTTGAGGCGGATCGGCTCGTCCTGTACTTCTTCAATGCGATAAAAAGAGCCTGCAGTGGGGGTGACAATGGCATCGACTTTCAGCAGTTCCGTTAACGCTTGCTGGTAATAGGTTTGTAATTTGTATTGGGCAGAAAACGCATCCAGTGCGCTGGCCTTTTTACCCTGGCTGATAATAGTCTCGATTACCGGCAGCAGGCATTGAGAGCGATTTTCAATTATTTCCTGGATGGCCAGATAGCGCTCTGCTACCCAGGGCCCTTCATACAATAAGTTGGCGGCCTGCGCAAAAGGCTGGAAATCTATTTCCACTAGGGTAGCGCCCAGTTGGCGTAGATGTTCCAGGCTCGATTGAAACAGGTTTTGTGCTTCTTCGTTGCCGAAGAAGTTCAGCTGTGAGGACCCGGGTACACCGATAGTCAGTTTGGCTGCGGATTCCCCGGCGCTGAAATAGCGGCGGCCGTTTTCGTATACATTGCGCCGGGCGTAGGCATCTTCAGCATCAAACTGCGCAGCAACATCCAGAATGCGGTTGGCATCGGAGCAACGAACTGCAAAGATGCTGACACAGTCCAGACTGCGGCAGGCTGGAACGACGCCGCGAGTGCTCAGTAAACCTTTGCTGGGCTTAAGGCCGACCAAATTGTTCAGTGAAGCGGGCACACGACCGGAACCGGCCGTATCAGTGCCTAATGAAAAGCTGGCGAGCCCTTTGGCGACGACAACGGCGGAACCGGAGCTGGACCCACCGGAAATAATGTCGTTGTTCAGGGCGTTTTTGACCGGACCCCAAGGGGCAGGGGAGCGCACACCCACCAAGCCGGTAGCAAATTGATCGAGGTTGGTTTTTCCTAGGGGGATGGCACCTGCATTAACCAGCTGTTGCACCACAAAAGCAGACTCAGTCGGCGTGTATCGGTACTCTGTACAGGCCGCGGTGGTTGGCACACCCGCTAAGTCTATGTTGTCTTTGATGGCAAAGGGGATCCCATAGAGCGGGGTGGTCGTAGGGTCCATATTGGATAATGCAGCCAGATAGGGCGCCACTTCCTGTTCCGATAACAGACGTATCCAGGCCGGGTTATCGCCGTTTAATCGGGTGTTTTCCTCTAGCAGCAGACGTATCAGCTCGGCGGGGCTGAAGTCACCGCTGCTGTAATGCCGGTTTAGCCCGTCAAGGCTCATGTCAATATCGGAAAGACGTAACATCGTTGGCTCCTGTTCAAATAGTTTTGTCTGCAAGTTCAGTCGGTACTGACGACCAACAGGCGTTGTCCGGCATTTACTTGTTGGCCTTGCTCCCGGCATAGTGTTTGGACTACGCCTTCTTCCTGTGCAATCACTTCAATTTCCATTTTCATGGATTCCAGGATACACACGACGTCACCTCTATTTATGCGCTGCCCCGGCTTTACTTTCCATTGCCAGATATTGCCAGCAACGTGGCTTTCAATCGCGATGCTATCTACGCCCAGTACATCTTCATCCGCGGCGCTGTTTTGTGCGCCGGTCTCTGCTTCGAAATGAATTTGTCCGCTGTCTACCCAGCGTTGCAGTTCTTCGTCGAAGGCCTCATTTCGTTGATCAACAAATTGCCTAATGTCACGTTCATTTAGTTGTAGAAATTCCTGATATTGGTTCAGGCTAAAGGTGGTTTCTTCAATCTTTAACGGGTACTGCCCACGGGGAAATCGCGTGCGGATATCGACCAATTCCTCTGCGCTGACTTCGTAAAATCGAATCTGATCGAAAAATCGTAGCAACCAGGGCTGGGTAAACTCGTTGGTTATCCGGTATCGGTTCCACATTTGCAGCGTGCGCCCGATGAATTGGTAGCCGCCGGGGCCTTCCATTCCGTATACACACATATAAGAACCCCCGATACCCACGGAGTTTTCCGCAGTCCAGGTACGGGCGGGATTGTATTTGGTTGTGACCAGCCTGTGGCGAGGGTCAAGAGGGGTTGCGACGGGTGCACCTAAATACACATCGCCCAGTCCCATGACTACATAGCTTGCATCGAACACTATTTGCTTAACTTGATCGATGGAATCGAGGCCGTTAATGCGTCGTATAAATTCAATATTACTCGGGCACCAGGGAGCATCTTTGCGCACCGATTGCATGTATTTTTCAATCGCAAGACGGCAGGCCTGGTCGTCCCAGCTTAACGGGATATGTACGATACGGGAGGGCACCTCCAGATTGTCGTTGTGTTGCAACTCGCGTTCGGCCAGCTTTAAACGGGTAATCAGATCGTCTAGGGGTAATTGCAAATTATCGTAATGGATTTGCAATGACCGTATGCCCGGAGTCAGTTCCTGTATGGCGTCCAGTGCGGAGTCTTGTTGTTTATGTTCCTGCAGCCACAACATCAATGCATGTGCATGAAAGCGCAGACGGATATCCAATTCCTGCGGTCCGTATTCCACCAGCAGGTATTTGTCTCCGGCCGGACGATACACCACTTCCACTCCATTTTCTTCTGCATTCAGGCGGGAGTGGACCGGATTCAGCCGGGCCGGGTCCAAGGTTGGAACTCGAATGGGAGGACTATGTGCCTGCAGGGAGCTAATTTCATTTTTTTGCGCACGTTCTAGCTGTTGTGCTGTGGATTGGGTGACGGCAACAAAGCGAAGAGTGTCGCCCGCCCGCAACTGTCCCAGCTTCCAAAGGTCGGCAGAAATGACGGTAGCCGGGCAAACAAATCCACCAAGGGAGGGGCCATCCGGACCCAGGATGACCGGCATATCACCGGTAAAATCCACACTTCCGATTGCATAGGCATTATCGTGGATATTGGAAGGATGCATGCCGGCTTCGCCGCCACTAGTGCGAGCCCAGGTTGGCTTGGGGCCGATCAGGCGCACACCGGTGCGACTGGAATTGTAATGAACCTCCCAGGTGGCGGCAAAAAACGCGTCTATATCTTCCGCAGTGAAAAAATCCGGCGCCCCGTGAGGGCCGTATATAACCCGCAGTTCCCAATCGTGGCCGATTACCGGAATAAGTTCGGGGTCCACTTGAGCGGGTACACAGTCGAACTTGGCTTGCTGAAGATGTAATACGTCACCGGTGCGTAACGCGCGGCCGCTGAAACCGCCAAATTGACCCAGGGTAAAGGTCGCACCCGAACCAAGATAGGGATTTGCCAGTAAGCCCCCGGCAACGCAAAGATAGGTACGCGCTCCGGTATCGGTGACCTTACCGAGTTTTAACGTTTGACCTGTTTCTATCCGGCAGGGTTGCCACATGTCTAGCGGATGGTTATCCAGGGTGGCCTCCATGTCTGCGCCGCTTAACACGATGGTGGTGGGATAATTGAAGCGCAGAGTGGGACCGTTGACGGTGATTTCCAAACCCGCCGCCTGAGGTGGATTGCCCAATATCTGATTGCCCAGTTGAAAAGAGTAACGATCAAACGGGCCCGATGGCGGGACGCCGACATCCCAATAGCCCACGCGGCCGGGGTAATCCTGTAATGTGGTCATGGTACCAGGCACCAGCACATCAATTGTTGAAGGCTGAAACGCAAGCGAATTCAAAAATCGGGTGTGGATTTCTCCGGCACGAAATTGCCGGGTAGCCAGAATGGTGCGCACGTAATCGCAGTTGGTTTCGATTCCTTGAAGGTCGATCGACGCCAAAGAATGGTTGAGTAGGGCGATGGCCTGCTCGCGGTCTTCCGCCCAGGCAATGACTTTTGCCAGCATTGGGTCAAAGAAGGGCGATACTTCCAGGCCCGCGCTTAACCAATGGTCTATGCGCAAAGATTTACCGTCGCATTCAGGAAGTTCTACCACAGCGAGCAAGCCGGCACTGGGTTGAAAATTCTGGTGCGGGTTTTCCGCATAGATACGGGCTTGAATGGAATGACCTTGGGGGCGGATGTGGTTGGTCAGTGTTTCCAGAGCGGCGAGTTTGCCGGCCGCCAATTGCACCATCCACTGAACCAAATCCACGCCGTACACCTGTTCAGTGACGCCGTGTTCCACCTGCAGCCGGGTGTTAACTTCCAGAAAATAAAACTGTTCCGTGCTTTGATCGTAAATAAACTCAACCGTACCTGCATTCCGGTACTGTACTGCGCTGGTTAAGCGCACAGCCACATCGTGCAGGGTTTGTCTTACCTCATCACTGAGGTTGGGGGCGGGGGTTTCCTCAACCACTTTCTGGTGGCGTCGTTGAGCCGAGCAATCCCGTTCACCCAAGGCGATGGCCTGGCCCTTTCCGTCACCGAATACCTGCACTTCAATATGGCGTGCACGCTCAATGTATTTTTCAATGAACACGCCGTCGTTGCTGAAATTGTTGGCACTGAGTCGCTTAACGCTGTCGAAGGCCTGTTCTAATTGCTGCTGATCCAGGCAGATCTGCATACCGATACCACCACCACCGGCGGTACTTTTCAGCATAACCGGATAACCGATTTCATCAGCGGCGCCAACGGCTTCGCGGATTGAAAGCAACAGCTCCGTGCCCGGCAGCAGTGGCACGTTACTCTGTTGCGCCAGATCCCGCGCGGTGTGTTTGAGGCCGAAGACTCGCATCTGTTTTGGGGTCGGGCCGATAAAGGCAATACCGGACGATTCGCAGCGTTCAACAAAAGCCGGATTCTCACTCAAAAAACCGTACCCGGGGTGGACCGCGTCGACCTGATGTTGTTGCATTATAGAGAACAGCTTATCCTGGTTCAGATAAGTGTCGGCGGCGGCACCTTCGCCCAGGCTATACGCTTCATCGGCATGCAGAACATGTAAGGAGTCAGCATCGGCTTCCGCGTAGACGGCCACTGCCTGAATGCCCATCTGCTTGAGTGTGCGGATAACCCGGACGGCAATGGCACCACGATTCGCGATCAAAACTTTATTAAACATTGTCATTCACTTCGGGTCGTCCCGTGCTGTTTAACTGAACCGGGCCGTCCCGGTCAGCAAGAAAGAGAATTCAGCAATGGGTTAGGGTTAAGCGTCCCATACCAGCACTTCCACCGGCGTTGGATTGTATCCATTACAAGGGTTGTTCAGTTGTGGACAATTGGAGATCAATACAATCACATCCATGGCCGCTAGCAGCTCAACGTATTTTCCGGCAGCTGAAATACCGTCTTCGAAAGTTAATCCCCCTTCGGCTGTGACCGGCACATTCATAAAGAAATTAATGTTATGAGTAATGTCCCGTTTGTTGAGGCCGAGGGTTTCGTTTTCGGCAATGGCCAGCATCCAGCTGTCACGGCAGGCGTGCATGCAACGTTTTTCCAGATCATAGCGAACGGTATTGCTTTCGCTGGCGCAGGCCCCTCCCAGCGTGTCGTGACGGCCGCAAGTGTCGGCGACGATGGTCAGCATGGTATGGCCGAAATTGGAGATCAGTTGGGTGCCGGCGGTGAGATACACATTGCCCTGCTCACGAATGGTATCCATCGCGCTGTAGCGTTCGGCGATGTCATTGGCGTTATAAAACAGCGTGTCGGCCGCCTGGTTGCCCTCCAGATCCAGAATACGGAATGTCTGACCGGCTTTAACCGTTTTCAAATAATAATCCCCGGCAGGCACCACATCCCGCGCTATAGCCGATTCAGCCTGCAGGTTGCTTTCGGTAATCATGATGAACTCCAAATATTACTTAAGAATATGATACAAGCGGTTGTTTTCGAAACCACGCCGGTTTTCAGGCCGGAAGTTCAGGCAATAGTCATCGTCTGTTAGCGGTGCTGATGTCATTAATTCGCAGAGTACCGGCTTGCGAGGATAGTCGGCAGCGCTGTTCAGCGGATGCGGACAGGTGTGCAGCACCACCAGTGTGTCCATTTCGAAACGTAAGGTAATCGCGGATCCTGCCCGGCAAGCCTCTTCATCCAGTTGCAGATTACCGGCGTCGTCTACCACGACTTTGCTGAACAAATTCAGGTTTGATGCCATATCCCGCGGGCCCAGCCCATACTTGGCCAATTCAACCAAAAAGCTGTCATTACCGTTTTGATGCCAGTTGTTGTGCGCACTTTGATAATTTTTGCGGCCCCACTTTTTTTCAACCAGGGCTTTGTTGGCGTTACCGCAAACGCTGTCGTGCCACCCAAAGGTGTCTTCCACGATGGAGCAAAAAATTCGTCCCATATCGGAATACAAACAATTGCCGCGGGTGAGCTTAAATGTGTGCTGGCATTTTAAAGTGTCGGGCGCGTTGAATTTTTCCAGTGTGTCTTCGGGATTGAAAAATAACATACCAACATTGGCACCACCTTCAATATCCGTAATGCGCAAACGGGTTCCGCGCCGCACCCGCAACGACCAATGGGCAGCACCGGGGACTTGGTATTGGTATAGGATTTCAGTCATGGTATGTCCTCCGCCATCTCCTGTTTTTCTGCGGCGCGACTGGCACGCTGCAGGGATTCATCTATTTCCCGGCACGATTCATCATCCACTTTGCCTACCGGGAAGTCGTAGGTTATGCGGGCACCATAAGCACCGGGCGCTTGCGCATCATAGCGATCTTTATCAAATACCCACAGGCGGGTGCCCAGATAAAAACCCTCTTTCAGATCGTGTGTAATCATAAAAATAGTCAGCTTGTAACGACGCCAGAGGCTTAGAACCAACTGATGCATGTCGGCACGTATGCCGGGGTCGAGTGCACCGAAGGGTTCGTCCAGCAATAGTATCCGGGGGCGCTTTATGAGGGCCTGTGCAATGGCCAGTCGTTGCTGCATCCCGCCCGAAAGCTCGTGAGGGTATTTACTGATTGCATGGCTCAAGCCCACTGCGTCAATCATTTCCATAGCATCGGATTTTGCTTGCTTGCGTTTTTTACCGTACAGCCGCGACAGCAACTTACTTTGTTCGAATTCCCGCGACAGCATGACATTCTGTAGCACGGTGAGATGGGGAAATACGGAATAACGTTGGAAAACAATGCCGCGTGTTTCGTTGGGCTCCGCTGCCAGCGGTTCGCCTTCGATGCTGATGACGCCGCGCGTGGGGCTTTCTGTGCCCAGCAGCATATTTAAAAAGGTGGTTTTGCCGCAACCGGATGCGCCGACGATGGTGACGAACTCGCCCAACTCTACCTGGTTATTGATACGTTCCAGAACCACTTGATCGCCGTATTCCTTCCATACGTTATTAATTTGAATATAACTCATGGCTCAGGCTCCCTCAGGTGTTTGTGCGTGGAACCAGGGATACAGCCAATGGGAAAGATTTCTCAGCAGAAAGTCGAGCGCGAACGCCAGAACCGCGATCCAGAAAACATACGGAAGAATCACGTCCATGGATAGGTAGCGCCGCACTAGAAAAATGCGGTAACCCAAGCCATCTTCGGCTACGATTGCCTCTGCCGCGATCAAGAAAAGCCAGGCAGATCCCAGTGATAAGCGGACGCTGGCAATGAGCCTCGGCATCACTTGCGGTAGTACAACCCGCACGATGATCTGCCAGCTATTGGCACCCAGGGTTTGTGCTTTGATTAACTGTTCCCGGGGAATCTCAAGCACCCGCTGTTGCATATCCCGCATTAAAAAAGGCGTTATGCCGATGGCGATCAGCATCACTTTGGACAGTTCACCGAGCCCGAATACAATAAAAAGAATCGGTAATATTGCCATCGGGGGGATCAGCGAAATAGCGGTGACGAGTGGCGAAAGATTTGCGCGCACATAAGGGATAGAGCCGTTCAGTACACCCACGACTAATGCGAGCAATGCACTAACGCTGACACCGATTATAATTCTTTGCAGGCTGCTTAGGGTGTCTTGCCAGAATACATACTCGCCGGTGCGTTTACTTGGTGTGAACGCGAGGCGGTCAATGGCGGCAGTAAAACTGGTGAAGGCGGGCAATAATTTATCGTTGGGGTTTTCCGCAAGACGGGCATTGGAGGCACCCATGTACAAAAAAACCAGTATGACAAACGGGATGATTCCCAGTGCCCAGCGCCAGGGTTTTGATGGCTGTAAGTTGACAAGCTTAGTCATGAGCGGCCTCCTGCAGAATGTGAATCAGATGTGCATCCGGAGCCCCAGGGCTCCGGATGAAGGACGATTACAACGCGCCGTCTGCGGCCATTTTCATGTAGCTTGGGTCGAAGCGCAGCTTGATATTGTTACTGTCTCCGAACACACCGGAAGGGGTTTCAATGCCGATAAAACCGGCGTCCGGAGCACCATCACCCAACAATCCATGGTCAAAGGAAAACTCTGCAATGTACTGCATGGTGGTCAGTAGGGTTTTGCTGAGGGTGAAATCCACCGCTTCTTGAGCGCTATAAAACATTTTGGTGGAATCCAGTTGAGCTTCATAACCAGCTAGATCAGTACCCGAGGCTTTGCCCATGAACGTCCTTGCGGCAGTGCCAGGTTTATCGTCCGCACTCATGCTGCTCATGATTTCATACCAAGCACCGGTTAAGGCTTTACCAAAATTCGGATTGGCTTTTAAGGTTTTGCTGTTCACCACTAACAAGTCAATGATTTCTCCGGGAATTTCAGAGGAGTCGAAAACTTTGGTGCTGTTTGGCATGCCGACGATTTCACCCAGAAGCGGGTTCCAGGTGACCACTGAAGTGACGTCGTCGGTGCTATAGGCGGCTACGATGTCTGCGTCAGAGGTATTCACTACCCGGACATCTTTTTCCGCCATGCCCACGGATTCCAGACCCCGCGCCAGCAGATAGTGCGATACGCTCAATTCCACCAGATTGACACTTTGGCCTTTAATGTCTTTTAGTGATTTTTTGCCTTTCAAAACCACGCCATCGTTGCCATTAGAAAAATCACCCACGATCAGAGCGGTTGAATCAATGCCCCCTGCAGCGGGAATAGTCAGGGCGTCCATATTAGTCATTGTGCACCCGTCGTATTGGCCCGCAGTGTATTGATTGATGGATTCCACATAATCATTGATCTGTACTACATCGATACTGATGTCGTATTTGTCTGCCCACTTCTTCACGATACCTTGCTGAGCGCCATAGTCCCAGGGCATCCAGCCGACGTAGATAGACCAGCAAATTTTGAATTCATCTTTCGCTTGCGCGGCTGAACTTATTCCCGTTAGTACGCTGAGTAGAAGCAAGCCGGTGGCGAAGCGTTTTGTGGTGCGGATGATTGACGTTGGTCGTGCTGTCATTATGAACCTCCCAAAGGTCACACGTTTTAAAAAAAGCAAAGAGGACTCATGGCTGTTCACCATGGTTGGCCTCCCGGGCTTTTATCCCGCCGTGTAACCTTCATTCAGGAAGGGGATTCCTGAGAAGGTCGACCGCTCTCGGACCAGACATCAATAGATATTGACCGGAACCCTAGCTGTCTATTAATCAAATTGTTTGGTACCTGCATTAATTGCCCGTTAGGGTACAACTGAGATTTGGAAATGGCAAGCAACCAATAAATCCTCGTCGATAAATTGTTGACTCTTTACTTGTAGCAAGTGTCATGTAGCAAGTGCCATGCCACGGGTAATAAAGACAACTAAGTGATTGAATTGGGTTTAATAGACACGCTGCCTGTATCACAATGCAGCATGTTACGTCCTAAGTGCGTTGCTATGGTGCAATTCAGTCCCATGGCCAGTAGTAACGGAGTCCATCATCAGGGGGCTGCGTTTATAAATTAATAACCGGAATACTGATAGCGCTGGCGCGCGAGTTAGGGGGCAGAGAATGTGGAGTAGGTTTGGATCCGCTTGCGCCACCCGGGCAGCCATTGCGTTAGCTCAAGCGGATTGGTTGCATTGGTGGCTCGGTGAGTTAATACGACGACCGCTGATTCCGAAAAATGCGTAACTGCATCTGTGGCAGATTGAGAGAGGGGCATCCCGCTGAGTACTTGCATTAGGCCCCAGCCAACCCCGTTAGTGCGCTCCTGCTTTGCTAAGCCTTCTCCTTTAAAATTGACGTAATCGGTTAATGCGTATTGTCCTTGGACCGAGGCGCACAGCAGTTCGATATTTTTCCGCACCTGGTTACGCTTAGCTGCTTCAGTCCGGGCAATGATTTTATCCAGTGATTGCTGCATGCGTTGCTGCATAAATTCAATTTGTACGGTTTGGTTTTGCAATAAAAACGATCTGAGTTGTTCAACGTTGGTATGGTGACGTTGTTTCATAAATGATGCCCGGTCAGACCAGGGTGCATCCAGTGGATCTAGCTGAGCAAGCCACCGGGGTAGGGCAATAGACCGTCGTCTGATGTAATCAACCAGCAGGGGAAAACTTTCTACGTAACCCGGGTCTATCCGGGCTGGGTACCAGATAAAGTGACCGATACCCAAGGACGGGAAGGTTTCCCCCGGATTCCAGTCCACCAGACAGGCGCTTTGTCCGTTGCATTCATTTAGGTAGATGCGCTGCGCAATGGCATCTAACTCAAGGGTCGATAAGTTTTGCTCGCAGGGTATTGCCAGTGGGGTTTGAAAAAGCAAAAACAAAACTGAAACGGCGCGATAAGGTTTGATCCATTTATAATAATCCCAATAGTTGCTCAGCACGTTGTGGTATCCATGAAGTTGAAGGCTTAGCCGGGTTTTGATCTGGGTGTTTAATATCAAGTTTATTTTAAGCGTGTTACCAATAGTTGCTCAACCCGGACCCCTTCCAGATCCAGCACTTCAAATTTGTATCCCTGGTGAATGCAGTGTTCTGTTTTATGAGGGAGACGCTTGAGTCGGTTAATCATAAAGCCCGCGATGGTTTCATATTGGCTACGATCCGGGAAATCCGAAATATTCAGCGCGCGCATCACTTCGCTGATGGGTGTGATGCCTTCAATCAGCCAGGAGTTTTCATCGCGTTGCAAAATGGGTTGATCGTCTTCATGAGTAATCAGTTGCCCCATAAAGCTGCTAAGTAAATCCTTGACGGTCACCAGTCCAACTACAGTGCCGTATTCATTTATGACAACGGCAAAGGGCTGCTTCGCAGCTCTGAAGGCATTCAGTCCATCGGACAGCGTTAGTGTTTCCGGCAGGTAAAGGATGTCGTGATCAAATTGTGCCGAATGCATTCCCTGAAGTTCACCTTTTAAGACCAGGCGAAGAATGGTCTTGGATTCTATGGAGCCCTTAATTTTGTCCAGGCTGCCGTCGCAAACCAGAAAATCATTGTGAGGGTGATCAATGACCTTTTGGCTGATCACAGCCGCGTTTTCGTCGGCATTGAAATACACGATCTGATCCCTTGGCGTCATGACACTGCCGATGGTGGCACTATCGAGATCAAAGACGCTGCCGATCAAATCGTATTCCTGCTGTTGCAAGCTGCCATCCTCGGCACCCGCTTCCATCATGGCGATGATGTCATCGGTGGTGACCGCCTCCTCTCGCTTGATGGGAAGTTTGAGCATGCGAAGTATACTGTTGGTGAGCCCGTTAAACAGGAACACCAGTGGTAACACCAGCATGGTGATCCAGCGCATGGGTGTTACCAATCTGATGGCGGTGGCTTCGGGTATGATAATAGCCAGTCGCTTTGGCAGCAGGTCGGCGAAGAGTATAAACAGTGCCGTGATGCTGAAAAAGGAGATGGCGAAGCTCATCTGGTCCAGCAACGGGCCTTGATACACCAAACGCAACATGTTCTTTATGGATGGGGTCAGCGCCTGTTCTCCGATGATGCCACCAAGAATGGAAATTGCGTTCAAGGCGATTTGGATCATGGCAAAAAACGCGCCCGGGTCCTGCTGGAGATCCAGCACGTCCTGCGCCTTGGTATTGCCCTCACCCACCATCACACGCAGCTTTATTTTACGAGCGGCAGCAATGCCGATCTCCGACATCGCGAACAGCGCACTCGCGCAGATCAGTATGCCAATTGCCAACATATCACTCATTGAAATCTCTCAGAATTTGCCAATACCCGGCGGGATCGCCTTTTGCAGGATGCCAGACCTTCAACCTTGGCTAATTTAAGGCTGGAAGCGGCTCAAGTATAGGCCCAGATTGGTAACTTGTTTAAGGAACGGGTCAGTTCGGGTTTAAGTTGAGTAAGGCATTGTTTTGAAAGCAAGTCTTATTGACATTGAAAGGGCGTGCTGCTTAAAGGGAGTTGACCTTTGCGCGCGCCATAGCCGGTATCCATTTTTTTATTACCAGGCAGTTGTTTGAATCTTTTTACTGCAATGCCCGGATCTCCATTGTCTCGCAGGTTTTTAATATCGACGAGAGTGATTTCAGATGGCTTTGGAACCCCCCCCGAATAACCCGAGCGCAATCGTAGGCCTGCGATAAAAGCCAGTTTGACAACGTAATTACACCATACCCGCCATCCCTCCAGCGGCATCATAGGTCGAGTTTGGGTCCACATCCCCAATGCGTTCATATTCTCCTCCCGGTAATGAATAAAATCGCCTGTTGTATAACAACTCTTATGTCATCTTTTTATTAAGTTGTTAAACTTGAAAGCTTTGACTGTTTTTTATCCTGGCATGCCCGAGAAACGCACAGGTGGTTCCAAATCCAGCAACTTGCGTCTCGATTCTATATTAGATTAACGTAGCAAACCGTATTGAGGTCGCTTAGCGCAAGGTCGGCGAAAAGGCTTTTTAGCATTGGTTGGAAAAGTGATCAATAACGCGGGTGACCTGATAATGTAGCCCTACCGAGGCTAATTCACTTCTGTGCTCCAGTGCACCGATCAATAAACACCTAGTCGGTTCAGGATACCGTTCGAATGCTATTGCAGTAGCTTGCGTATTTTTTGAATGGTGTCTTCTGACATTTCGTCAATATAGAAGATTGGAATGCACGCGGTGCGTACATGGTTCGCTATCTGATGATCCAGGTCTGCGAAAAGGTCAGCAGAGGCTTTTTGACTGCCGGCGATGATAAGGTCAGGTTTTATATCCTTGGCCATTTCAAGGCACTCGTTTGCAGAGTCGGCGGTGATGATGTTGCCCAGCAGTTTGAGGTGTTGGGTCAGTGCTGCCAGTTTAACTTCGCTTGGATCTACAATCAGTAATGTCTTGTGTGCCTGGTTGCTGCTATTGACCTGGTGTCGGCCATTATTCTTAGCCAGGTATAGGTTTTTATCGGCAACCGAAATAAGCGCGTCTAAAGAATAGCGGTCGTCTTTCGAGGCTTCATCAACGCCGATGCTGAGCGTGATGTGGTCCGCCACAGAAGACAACTTGTGGGGAATATTGAGGTTGTCAACGGCTTTCAAAATTCCTTCGGCGATGTCGGTAGCACCTTTCAGGTCAGTGTCCGGCAGCAATATAATAAATTCCTCACCACCGTACCGGCCCACCAGATCGCAATCCCTATTAACATTGTTGCTTAGCGCAAGGGCGAGGGTTCTCAGGCATTCGTCACCTTGTTGGTGGCCGTAGTGATCGTTATATTGTTTGAAAAAATCAACATCTATCAGCAGCATTGCGCAACCTTTTCCGAAACGTCGGGTGTCGTGTAGGCACTGTTCCGCTTTTTCGGTGAACGTTCTGCGATTTAGCAAATGGGTTAGTCCATCGAGCTGGCTGCGTTCTGAAAGTTCATCGTTGAGTCGTCTTAGCTGCTGATGCATCTCGGCAATGCGCTGCATCGACGTTAACTTCGCTTTGAGGAGGTTGTGACTGACGGGCTTAACCAGGTAGTCATCGCCACCGGCCTCAATGCCAGCCAGCACTTTGTCGTCACTGTTATGGCTTGTGGAATAAATAATAGGAACCCAGCGATCGCCCAATGCTTCACGCATAAGGCTGGTGGTTTCGAAACCATCGAGCCCGGGCATTTCAACATCCATGATGACCAGGTCGAAGTCACAGCTGCCGATTAGCTGGAGCGCTTCTACACCAGACTTAGCAAAAAGCGGTCTGTGGTTTAGTTCGGTCACCAGCTTACTCATGTGGGCTCGGAGGGTTGCGCTGTCCTCAACAATAAGAATGTTCATTAGGTCGCTGTCTTGCTTTTAAGTGTACTAATTATAGTGCTTATTTTAAGAATGTTTCATAAATTCATCAATTTACGCGCATCTTTCGGAATATCGCTGAGCTATTTTGTTCGTCGGTGGCGAGAGCCGTGTGACGGCATTTCGAACGGGAACAGGGCTTCCGGTCTCAATTACCGGCGTAGCCTAGCTTTGACACTTCGTCAGCCCATTTTGACCTCGACCGGGCGGTAGAGTTTATGATGGGGCCTATCATTTTACTTTTTACTGAACGGAAACCAACGAATTTGAGCGTGGTTGTTTTCAACTGTCTGGTGGCTGGAGCACCTTGAATCAGAAAGTAATACCAAGGTGGCGTATCCATCATCATCACAATTCTAGCGGTTTTCCCTTTCAATAATTTTCTGGGTATGGGGTTGCCTTTTTCATATTGAAATGCAAAACCGGGCAGGAATGCCCGATCTATCAGACCTTTTAATTTTGCGGGCAACGAACCCCACCAGACGGGGGTGAAAATTGCCAAGTGTTCACACCACTCAATGTCCGCCTGAAAAGATTGTAGCGCGTCTTCCAGAGCGTGAGATTCCGTAAATCCGCCTGCGAGATTCAGGTCAAACTCCAGGTCTGATATTTGTATCAATCGAGCTTGGTTTTGTTGTTGGGCAGCGCTTGTATACTTCGCGGCTAAGTAGTTTGTATAGCTGTCTTTTTTTGGATTGGCTGCTAACACCAAAATACGTTTGCTCATCACATTCTCCCGTTTGCAAGTAGGAGATGCAGTATAAAGTCTCCCCGATAAGGGAGAGTCAAGCATTTGGCTGGCAGTCTATCTGAGCGTAACACCTATCGAGATGGTCTATTTTTTTCTCAATATCGGTAATTTGATTTACGAGCTGAACTCTAATCTGCGCTAGAAACAATTTAATGTTTGCCCAGTCCAGTTGACCGTCATGGTGAGCGATGAGCGCTTTCAGTTGAGACAGGGTGATACCAATTTCTTTGGCTTCTTTGATGAGTTTTAAGGCCTCTATATCGGTCTCTTGATAGACCCGGTAGCGCCCCAGCCTTTCCGGTCGACGGATCAGCCCTCTCTCTTCATAAAACCGGATAGCCTTAATAGACAAGCCGGTTTTTTTTGATATTTCGCCGATGTACATTATCAAGTGCCTCTGTATTTCACGGCCAGGACTTTAAAAATGAATCAGTACGTGAAGCTGCTTTTGATGATTGTAAATACACGGCAGCAATCCTTTCCGACTAATAAGTGAAAAAAAGCGATAGCTATATATTGTCGCGGACGAACTGTTCTACATTGAAGTGTTGTTTGTTTTTACCGAATCTTTCTTGCAGTGAGTAGGCCATGTTTTCCAATGGTGCGTTATCGTAACCAAAACTTAGTATTTCTTGGGTGTAGCGTGTAATGAACCCCTGAATACCCAGTTCTTTCCATTGAAGCACGTGCACCAATTCGTGAAAGTGCAGGTCCACATCTTCCGCCGCATGTTTCGCCACATAGTAGGTGTCATGATAGGTTACACCGCGGACTTTCATATCGATAAAGTCACCCAGACCAAGGTCCCTAAGCTGCGGGAAGTCGGGTTTCGGGATGTCATCAGTAACGACAAAATATGCACTATCAAGAAGTTGGGGTGAGTAAAAACCGTTGAAACAATCGTGCAAGACAGAACAACTTTGTCGTTCTTGTCTATGGTTCGAATTCACCTGAAAAATCCATTTTTCAATTTGGTCAATCACAAATTTTTCCTACTAGACTGAGAACATAAAACCGATGGGGTAGTCGGCGTTACGACACCGAGCGGGTAGCTTTAGAGTGGTCCCCTTACTTGCTCACGCCGCCTTTTACGGCGAGCGGCAACCGTCGCGCATAGATCTGTAACGTCTCATCTAATGCCCCATTAAGCGCACTAAAAAATTTCTTGCCTGACCCGCTGTCCGCGAATTGGAGAAACTCCTGCAAGGTTGAGTCTGGTAAGGGCTCAAGCAGCACCGCCTGCTGTAGTAAAAGCTGCTCGGCAAACTGGCCACGCATTTTTTGCTTGCTGTTTCCGAACGCGTCGCGCAGCTGATCGAAACTCTGAGCATTGTCCGGAGATATCATATTAGATAGTGCGGTCATAAACGCGGCCTGGATATTGACCATGGTTTCGAGGGCGATGTCCGTCGACTGGGTCGAGCTGGCGATGGCCTCAAGCAATGATTGGCGCTGATCGCTGATATCCGGAGTCGGGTTGGTCATCGCTTTGGCGACCTTTTCCATCATGTCGGGTTTTAACATGGCTTTGTGTGCATTAACGATGGTCTGACCATTTTCACTTTGATACCACTTGAGTGCGTCCAGCATGGTGGGCACATCCAGTCGGGTCACCAGTTCATTTGACAGCGTGTCGATCATCTCGTCGGGTACAAAGACGTTCTGCATGGACTGCATTAATGGTTGAATAAAACTCGCGGCGGGGCCTGCCTGTTGGCGGCCTGCCTGTATCAATGCGGCGGGGATCTGGTTGATTTGCACTTCGATGCCGGAGGCGGTGATGAGTTTTTCAGCCTGTTTCAACGAATCCGGATTCACTTTGATTTGTTCGGAGGGCGCGGCCGAAAGGGACATGACAAAAAGAGGCTGAATGATCCCGATTACCAGAATGCCCAGGCTCCACCAGCGCCAGGATGACGTTGAGAGTCTGGTTGATGTGCTGATTTTCAATGCTGCTTCCCCTTAGTTTCCGTTTTTGGTGCCGGCTAAGACTTCCTGCTCCAATGCCCAAAGCCGGTCCTGCCCCCATAACACCAGGTTGCCGTATTTGAATGCCGGTACACCCCACAGGCCAATGCGGGTTATTTCTTCCTGGTGTCTTTCA
This sequence comes from Ketobacter sp. MCCC 1A13808, assembly GCF_009746715.1. Taxonomy (NCBI): domain Bacteria; kingdom Pseudomonadati; phylum Pseudomonadota; class Gammaproteobacteria; order Pseudomonadales; family Ketobacteraceae; genus Ketobacter; species Ketobacter nezhaii. The sequence continues at coordinate 559,367 of NZ_VRKW01000002.1, read as the reverse complement.
GCGGGTTTGTGCCAGTCAGTGCTTTCCAGCACAGCAGAGGCTTGCTCCCAATCCAACTCGACCCGCTCTACCATTTTTCTAAGATGGGTCATGTTATTGATGTCCAACCCCTCGGACCAGATACCGCTCAGCACCGACACGATGAACTCCTGTTCCAGGCTATGCTGCTGCGCGAAGTGAAACAATGCCATGGCGTTATCAATACCGTCTCCGAGGGGGTCACAGATTTTGCCGAAAGGCATGTGGTTTTTCTCTGCTTCGCGTTTGGCGTCGGCAACCATGTAGTTGCGTTTGGCTTTAGGCAGGGGAATACCGCGGGTGACCATGGGCATAATCGGCTTGGATAGCACGGGTATCTTGTATAGCTCCGCCAGTTTGAACACTCTGTCTGCCGCCAGATAAGAATAAGGGCTGCGGAATGAGAAGTAAAAATCCAGGGTTTTTACTTGTTTCGGGCGCGGGCGCAAGGTGTTATAACTTTGCAGGACATGACGGTATTGTCTTTGATAATCGGCGATATCGCCCGTTTGACGTCGAATTCCAGGCTTGTCCAGGCGGGCTGCCAGGTGCCCCAGCCGGTCTAGTCCTGGGTACCACTCGCCCCCGTAATAGAGTGTGCCGGATTGATAGTGGCCTCTGGCGACCAGCTCGGCTGTATTTTGTTCAAGTAGGGAGCGGGCTTCGGATTCTTTCATCGCCCCGTAACGCTTGGTTGCACTTTGGAATGTTGTGGTGCTGGCACCCCAAAGTGCGCCGGTCACTTCGGTAACCAAGTGCAGCAGTTTGGGCCGCTTCTGATGCTTTAGTAATATGGCCGAGGCGATCAGTGCGTCTTCATAGTCCGGCTGTTCCGATGCTTCAGGGAACATCAGCTCGTGGAATCTGGCCAAGCGCTCGGCGTCTTTCAGGGCGTAGATCGCGTGCAGTTCCGGGTGTGGATTAGCGTCTTCCGGCAGATCCAGGATAATGCGGATGCTCAGCTTGACCTTAAAGTCCTCTAGGAAGCGGGGCAGCGCCTGTAGCAACAGAAACGAATAGGGGTCATCCACCCGGTGATAAAATACCACGGTGTTGAGGGTGGGGATGATCCGGCGCTTAAGTTCGAACCAGCCTCGACGTAGGTTCCTCATTTTGGGGCTGGTGGCCATTTGTGTAAGTAATGGCTTCAACAGTCTTGTCAGCGTCATAGTCCTGTTTGGAATTCCCCCAATTGCATCCGGCTGCGATTTTAAGTTTGAGCATGATTACGTTCTTTATTATAGATGCCTGTTAGCGGACAGGTGTTTTCTTTGCAGCCAGATGTTTCAAAAATACCTTTGAATTACGTTGGAAATTGTACAGCGATTGCCTGTGCTGTGGCAGCTCGGCTACCGTTGCTGCTGCAAACCCACGCTCTACAAACCAGTGGGCCGTGCGGGTTGTGAGCACAAACAGTGAGTTAAGACCGCGAGTCAAGGCCCTTTGTTCAATGGTTTTTAGTAGCGTGTCGCCGCGATCACCGTGTCGGTATTCGGGGTGGACAACCACACAGGCCAGTTCGCCGGCCTGTTCATCCGGAAAGGGATACAGGGCGGCGCAGGCGATGACCTTGCCGTCCCGCTCGATTAGAGTGAAGTGTTCTATCTCGGTCTCCAGAAGTTCTCGGGACCGGCGTACCAGAATGCCTTGTTGCTCTATTGGTTCAATCAGTTCCAGTACGCTGGCGACATCGTCGATGGTTGCGGCACGAACCTTTTCATAATTCTCCCGCGCCAGCATCGTGCCCTTGCCATCCACGGTAAACAGTTCTTGCAGTAGCGCACCGTCCTCTTCATAGCTGATAATATGGGCTCGGTTAATGCCGGCGGTTACTGTATCTCGGGCGCTGATCAGACTGTAGTGCGGTTGTTCAAAGTCGTTAATCAGTTCACTGGCCTGGGGAACAGTAAGTTCACGTATGAGTTCACCATCGGTGCTTAGAATGCCCTCCTGTTCGCTCAAATAGAGAATCTTGTCGGCTTTTAGTGCGATGGCGGTTGCAGCGGCCACTTCTTCCCACAGCAGATTGAAAACCTCTCCGGTAGGCGAAAACCCGATCGGAGAAAGTAACACCAGATCACCGTCGTCCAGTTGCTGATGAATGGCGGTGTGGTTAATTTTTCGTACTTCACCGCTGAGCTGATAATCCACGCCGTTGCGTACCCCATAAGGTTTGGCTGCAACATAGTTGCCTGTCGCGACCAGTTGCTTGCCAGGGTGGATATGGGCAGCAGCCATACCCTGGGCCAGATGACATTGGATCTGAATACTGGTGCGGCCGATGGCTTCCAAAGCGGCAGGCATGGCCGCCAGGTCGGTGACCCGGCGGTGGTATTCAATACGGATTGGCAGGCCGCTTTCTTCCAGGCGTTGATCTATTTGGGGGCGGGCCCCATGTACCAGCACGATACGGATTCCGAGGCTGTGCAACAGCACAATATCCTGAATAAAATGCAGAAAGTTCGTGTGCGCGACGGCTTCGCCGGGAAAGGCGATTACAAAGGTCTTACCACGATGGGCATTGATATAAGGTGTGCTGTGGCGAAACCAGTTTACATACGCCTGTGTGTCAGAAGTCATCTACTATTCCCCGAAATGGTTACCCCGCTATTATCCCTGGTGAATCAGTCGTCTGTCAGCAGTTTTGTATTTCCGCCCACAGCGGCGGTGTTGACGGAAATGGTTTTTTCGTTGGCTAAGCGTAGCAGATAATGGGGGCCGCCGGCTTTCGGTCCGGTGCCTGAAAGATCCTGGCCACCGAAAGGTTGTGACCCCACCGTGGCTCCGATCATGTTGCGATTAATGTATATGTTGCCGACCTGAGCGCGGCGGGCAACGGTTTCACAAAATTGATTGATGCGGCTGTGCACGCCTAATGTAAGGCCGAATCCGGTCTGGTTGATCTGGTCGATGATCTGGTCGATTTCCTCTGCCTTGAAGCTGATTACGTGCAACACCGGGCCAAAAACTTCTTCGTAGAGTTCGTTAATATCCTCCAGCTCGATGATGGTGGGTGGTACGAAGTGTCCTTTGCTCTCGGGTATCGTGCCTTGGTACAGAACCCGCCCCTGTTGTTTGAAACGTTCAATGTGCATCAGCAGGTCAGAGCAGGATTTAGCATCGATCACCGGTCCTATATCGGTTTCCCAATCCAGGGGGTCGCCCAATTGATAGGTATCCAGATAGCCGGTGAGCGTTTCCAGTGTTTTCTCTTTAACGTCTTCCTGAATAAAGAGAATCCGCAACGCCGAGCATCGCTGACCGGCGCTATCAAACGCCGATTGCACGATGTCGCGGGTGACTTGTTCGGTCAGAGCGGAGCTGTCTACGATCATCGCATTCTGTCCGCCGGTTTCCGCAATGACGGGAATAATGGGGCCGTCCCGTTCGGCTATTTTGCGGTTGATTTGTCGCGCGGCCAAGGAGGAGCCGGTAAACATCACGGCGCGTAATGCGGACTCATTCAGAATGGTGCTTTCTACGGTTTTGGCTTTGGCCGTTAGTACTTGCACCACTTGTTGCGGAAAGCCGGCTTTATGGAACAGTTCAATGGCTTTGCTGGCGATCAAGGGCGTGAACGTAGACGGTTTGGCAATCACGGTATTGCCTGCCGCCAACGCAGCGGAGACCTGCCCGGTGAAAATGGCCAGTGGAAAGTTCCACGGGCTGATGCAAAGTACCGGACCTTTGCCTTCCAGGTGCAGGCTGTTTTCTTCACCGGTGACCCCAGGTAAGCTGGTGGGCTCAAATAATTGCCGTGCCTGATTGGCATAATAGCGTAGAAAATCCACGGCTTCGCGTACTTCCGACAAGGCGTTGTTCAGGGTTTTACCCGCTTCGCGCATGGCGATCAGAATGAGCTCTTCGTAACTTTCCTCATACAGCTTGGCGGTGGTTTCCAGCAATGTCGCGCGATCTTCTACATCAGAAAAACGCCAGGTTTTCCACGCTTCTCGGCTGGCGTCGAATGCGTGGTGACAATCGTGGCGCTTGGCCAGCCAGTAATACCCGACAATATCATCCGGGTCAGCCGGATTGTAAATCGCCTGCGAGCGTTCGTCATCCGGCTCCGGGTTGACTACAGTCGCGCTTAGCATGACTTTCATTTTTTTGCTGAGAATCTGCAGTGTGTTTATGCTTTCCAGGTTGAGGCCAAGCGAGTTTTTGCGTTGCGTGCCAAAGATACGTCGGGGGAGGGGGATTTTCGGATTGCGGAAGCGCTCGACTGCTTGAATGTTGGATCCGGGCTCTTCAATCATCCAGGTGCCGTCGCTTTGCGCCAGCTGAATTTGTCGCACGAACGAGGTGTTTGCGCCGTTTTCTAATAAGCGCCTTACCAGATAGGGCAACAGCTCCTGAAAGCGGCCAACCGGGGCGTAGATGCGGCAGTTAATATCATCGTAATTTTCGATCAGGTGGTCATAGAGAGACTCGCCCATACCATGCAAGCGCTGAAACTCAAAATTGCGAACGCTTTTTGCTTCCGCCATGGTCAGAATGCTGGCGACGCTATGCGCATTGTGGGTGGCGAATTGGGGAAATAAAAAATGCCGACTCTGCAATAATGTTTGTGCGCAATGTAAATAGCTCAGATCGGTGTGGTCTTTTTGTGTGAACACCGGATATTCCGCCAGGCCCAGTTGTTGCGCCTGTTTGATTTCTGTATCCCAGTAGGCGCCTTTTACCAGGCGCAAGGGTATTTGGCAGTGCAAGGATTTGCTGATATCCATCAACCACTGAATGACGGCGGGAGCGCGTTTTTGATAGGCCTGTACTGCGAGTCCTAATTTACCCCATTGGCGAATTTTATTGTGGCTCACTGCGCGGGCAAACAGCATCAGGCTGGGTTCCAGGCGCCAGGACTCTTCCGCGTCGATGGTGATCGCAATGTCTTTTTCCTGCGCCAGGAGCAATAGCTCCATCAGATTGCTGTAAGCCTGATCCAGCGCTTTCTCTTTTTTCAATTCCAGGCGCGGATGCAGCGCGGATAATTTGATGGAAACGCTGCCGTGCTCCTTGCGCCCAGGCAGGTTTTTACTGAGGTAGACGATGGCATGCTCATAGGCTGCTTTAAATCGCTGTACGTCCGCCTGCGTCATGGCGGCTTCGCCCAGCATATCGTAGGCGTGGTAATAGCCTTTTTCCGATTCAGCCTGACCGCGATGCAATGCGTCTTCGATGGATTCGCCAGCTACAAACTGCTGGCCGATCACCATCATTGCCTGACGTACGGCACTGAGTGCCAGTGGTTCACCGAGGCGGCGGAATACGCTTTTAAACGAGTCGGTGAGCCAATTGCCACCCAGTTGTTCCTTGCCGAGAATTTTCCCGGTTACCAATAAGCCCCAGGTGGAGGCATTGACCCAGCGGGCGTCGCTGTGGCCCAGGTGTTCGGCCCAGTTGCCCTGACGTAAACGGTCCTGCAAAAAACGTTCAGCGGTTTCCTGGTCCGGTATCCGTAACAGGGCTTCGGCCAGGCACATCAGAGTGATGCCTTCTTTGTTGTCGAGGCCGTATTCTTTGAGCAGGGTTTCAACCCGGATTCCTGGTTTGGTGCTTCGGATAGCGCTTAGAAAGTCGGTGGCATAGGCACGTATTTTTTCCCGCTCAGCGTATTCCTGATGATAGCCCGCCAGCAACTCTTGCACGGCGTCTTCTTCGCTGCGCAAATATCCGGTGAGTATGTTATCCGGGAGCGGAAACTCCAACCCCATGGATGAGGGGGCTTTACAGCGCGCCACAATTCACTCCTGTTGAATTCACTTAATTCATTTTGGCACAGGTTGCGCCGGGATGTGAGATTTCTTTGTGGGCCGCATTGCGCGGCTTGCTGTGGTCGAATCAGGAAGCCGCTCGCTGCCCGCTGCCAGCCGGTTCCGTATCCTGATCACCGAATATTTTCAGCAAAATGACCGGCAGTAAAATAAGGTCAACCAGTACTGCGCAAATAATAGTGATGATCGTGATTAAACCCAGATCCTGGTTGGGGACGAAATCAGAGAATAATAGCGAGGTAAACGTAATCGCCATCATGGCAGTGGTAAGAATCATGGCAACCCCTACGGTATCCATAGCGTATTCCACGCTGCGGTAATTATTCAGCTTTAACTGTTCACGACCGTATTTGTATTTCGCCAGGAAATGAATGGTATCGTCCACCACAATACCCAGGGTTATGGTGATGCCCACCGACATGCCGAAACCGATTTTGCCACTGATCACGCCCCATAGCCCGAATGCCATTGCAGCCGGGAACAGATTCGGAATCATACTGGTTAGGCCCAGCGACCAGGAGCGGAACATAAAGATCAGCAGAAACGAAATAAACACCAGTGCTACCACAAACCCTTTGGAAAGATTATTCACATTGGTGAATTGCATATGTGCGAAAGCGAGATTACCACTGCCGATCACGGCACTGTCGGTATCGAATTCGTGAAGCTGCAACCATAGTTTCAGTTGCGCTTCCAGATTGATTAACTCTTTATCTGAAAGCTGATCGTAGATCACAATGACGCGACTTTCAGAGCGGTCGAAATTCACCAGGTTATTCAGATCCTGGCCGAAAGGCAATGACATCTCATACATCAATAGGTATTGCGACGCCAGTTCCCGCGAGTCGGGAATGGTGTACCAGTCGGGGTCGTCCTGGTGCATGTTCCGGTTTAGGGTTTTCATGACCTCAAGCAGAGAGGTGGCTGAACGGAAGTTAGGGGATTGCTGCAGCTTATTTTGCAGATCCTCCAGCAGGGCCAGATATTCCGGATCGTAGATACCGCCTTTGCTGGTGGCAGGCAGGCTAAGGTTCACGACGACCGAGCCGCTGATACGCTCAATCAGAAAATCCATATTACGTCGGATTTCCAGATTGTCATCAAAGAACTCCACGAAATTATCATCCAGTCGATTGAGAGGCACCAGGGAACCCAGCAGCACCATAACGGCAACGAAGCCGGCGATGATTTTGTTGGCGTGGGGTTGATAGAAGCGGATCAGTCCACCCATCGGCGGGAACACGGTGACCCCGGACGCTTTACTGGGAAGATAATAGACCAGCGCCGGCAAAAAGCTGATGGACGCCAGCATGGCATAAAGAATGCCGATACCGGCAGCCGTCCCCATATGAGCAAAGGGTGGCGATTCACTGAAGTTGAGGGCGAAAAAACTGATCGCAGTGGTGAGACTGGTGAATATGATGGGGGAAAAATTGACCTCGATGCTTTTGATCAGCGCCTGCTTTTTATCAAGCCCCTGAGCCAGTCCCTGGGCATAGTTCACCATCACATGAATGCAATCCGCCATCGCCAGTATCACAATGATGGCCGGTGTATTAGCCAGGATAGGGGATACCTTGACACCACTCCAAAGTACTGCGCCCATCCCCGCCAGAATCGATACCAGGGCGGTTGCGATGCAGGCCAGATTGCCCATCAGGTCACGCAACACAAAGGTCAGAAACAGGAACACCAGCACCAGCGCAATCGGAAAAATAGTACGGCCATCGGTCTCGACAATTTCCGGCAGAGTCACTTCCACCGCCACCTGGCCAGCTATGCGGAAATGAACGTCAGGGTATTGGGCTCGGATTGCTTTAATGTGTTCTTTGACGTAGTCCACGACTTCGACCGCGGCTTGGCCTTCTTTGTCCTGTGGCAAGTTGAGAGCCACCACCACCAGAGCAATGTCGCCCGCCGGGGTGATCAGGTAGTCCTTGACGCCGACTTTACCGGTCGCGTATTGCCGGCGTTCAGCCAGATCCTGGTCGGACAACGTACTTTCGTCGCTGACCAGGTATTCCACCATCAGCTCATCCCCGTCGACCCGGGTATACAAGTGGTTGCTCAGGGATTCCACCCGTTGTGAATAGGGTATTTGCCAGCCGAATTCGGTTAACGCCTGAATTGCCCGCAGGGTGTTACGGGTGAAGACATCCTTGGCAGAGGGCTCGACGATCACCATGATGTTCTTGTCGCTGGCGTATTCGTTTTCCAGCTTGATCAGGTCGTTGAGATGCTGATCGGTGGATTTAAAAAAGTCGCGCTGATTGGCGGAGAATTCCGCATCTTTAGCGCCGGCCCCCAGAATGACGGCCACCAGAACCACCAGAAAAATATTGGCTTTGGGGAAATTCATGACCAGTTCGGCCCATCGCTTGGCTAACACATCGCGTTCCTTACTGCAGGTGAAAAGCGGATCTCGCAACTGGAACCCGGGGGTTCTGAGATTCAGCTAATACTATACACTTTGTATTGCGCCGGGTAGCGCGAGAAGGATCATATAAACGGGAATTTTTGTCATTTCCGACAATTAAAAGATGGGCCGTCCCAAGGTGGCCGCTGCCGCCATGGCCCGCCTGGTTTCAGCCGTGTTCCGCCTTGGTCTTGCGCTCCAGCTTATCCATCAACGCCATGCACAGCGCCGATACCACAAATCCCATATGCAGGATCAGAAGCCACATCACTTTGGTCTCATCAGAGGCGTTTCCGGCCGGGTTGAACTCCATATAGGCTTTCAGGAGGTGAATGGCCGATATTGCGACGATCGAAGCAGATAGCTTCAGCTTGAGCGAACCTGCGTCCATTTTTCCGAGCCAGGTTAATTTCTCCGTGCCTTCGTCAATGTCGATCTTAGAGACAAAATTTTCGTAGCCGGAGAACATCACCATGACTACCAGGCTGCCGACCAGCGTCAGGTCCACCATGGTGAGGATTTTCAGAATCAGGGTTTGTTCGGGCATTTCCAGCAATTTGGGGACGATATGGATGAATTCCTGGAAAAATTTGAAGGCCAGCACCAGCAATAGCAAGCTCAAACCCAGGTAAACCGGTGCCAATATCCAACGGCTGGCGTACAGCGCTTTTTCGATCAGTGATTCCATGGTGAACTACTTCCGCTACAACAGTTTGATGGGCGCAACGATACCCGATTTTTATGGTTTGGTCACGGATATGGAATCCGTAATTGGTTCAGGTAAGCTGTTGAGTCTACAATTGTTCAAAGACGCCATAACTTTCAGTTTTTCACTCCATTTATCCGCAGCGGGAAGAATCCAGTACAGTGACCAGCATAGGTAAAGGCAAAGCCAGTTTTCTGCAGCCCAACATCCGTATCGACGCACGCTGGGTGCTGGACGGGCTTACGGAAGACGGCCGCATCAGTGAGCGGGATATGAACTTTGTATCTGGGCAGCGCCGCGACAAGAGTGAGCTGAACTGGAACCCTTTGCAGTTCGTCGCCAAATTCAACCTGGATGACCAGCAAAACGAGAACAAGAAGCTCGATTTGGATAGGTTAACCGAATGGCTGAGCAAACGTTGCAACCAACCTGTCTATTACATAGATCCGTTGAAAGTCGATGTCACCACGACCACCTCGGTTATGTCCTACAACTTTGCTGAGCGACATGAAATTCTGGCGGTAGCGGTAGACGACGAAACGGTCACGATTGCCAGCGGACAACCTTATTGTAATGATTGGGAACAGGGGCTGGAACAAACATTAAAAGGCAAGCGCATTAAGCGGGTGGTAGCGAATCCGGCTGACCTGAAGCGCTTTACCCTGGAATTTTATAATCTGGCGCGGTCGGTAAAAGGGGCCAGCGGCGGCAAAGGGCCCTCCAACGTCACCAATTTTGAACAGCTACTGCATTTGGGGGAGCTGTCTTCACCCGATGCCAACGATCAGCACATCGTGAAAATCGTGGATTGGCTGTTGCAATACGCATTTGATCAGCGCGCCAGTGATATTCATCTGGAGCCGCGCCGAACTACCGGTAATATTCGATTTCGCATTGATGGCGTTCTGCACGACGTATATGAGCTGCCTGCGGCCGTTATGGCAGCCGTGACCAGTCGCATTAAAATACTGGGGCGGATGGATGTTGCGGAAAAGCGGCGACCACAGGACGGACGATTAAAAACCAAAAGTATGGAAGGTGAAGAAGTGGAGCTGCGCTTATCCACCTTACCCACGGCTTTTGGCGAAAAAATGGTGATGCGGATTTTTGATCCGGAAGTGCTGGTGCGTTCTGCAGAACAGATGGGGTTGACCGATGACGATTACGCCCGATGGCATAATATGATAAGTCAGCCCAACGGCATTGTTCTGGTGACGGGCCCTACCGGGTCGGGTAAAACCACGACCTTGTACTCCTCCCTGAAGCAGCTGGCCACCCGGGAAGTGAACGTGTGCACCATTGAAGACCCGATTGAAATGGTGGAGCCGTCATTTAATCAGATGCAGGTGATGGATAATGTTGACCTGAGCTTTGCTGACGGGGTGAAGGCATTATTACGTCAAGATCCCGACATCATCATGGTGGGGGAGATTCGTGACCTGGAAACGGCGAATATGGCAATCCAGGCGGCGTTAACCGGGCATTTGGTGATCTCTACCTTGCACACCAATGATGCGCCTTCGGCGGTGGTGCGGTTAACGGATCTGGGGGTGCCGCCCTATATGATTGCGGCCACCATGCTGGGCGTTATGGCGCAGCGCTTAGTGCGAACGCTGTGCCCCCATTGCAAGCGGGATACACAGGTAGACCCAGATGTATGGGAAAGCCTGATCAACCCGTGGAAAGGCAAGCAGCCGGAGACAATCAAAGCGCCTGTTGGCTGTCTTGAATGCCGTAAAACCGGTTATATGGGGCGTATGGGTATTTACGAAGTGATGCCTTTGTCGCAGGAGCTGAAGGACATGATCAGCCACTCTGCGGACCTGTCTGAAATCCGCAAGCAGGCAATGAAAGAGGGCATGCGGACTTTGCGACTGAGTGGTGCCCAAAAGGTTGCAGCAGGCCACACTACCCCTGAAGAAGTTCTTAGGGTCGCGCCTGCCCTAACCAATTTATCCTGATTCACCGTTATTGGCTTTTGTGCCGCATCCCAAAATTGCCTTACTTAGATTCCCTTAAGCAGTAAACGCTTGCTAGAATGGGACCTCCCAATGTGACAGACGCCAAATCAGGACGAGAATCTAGCGGTTGGATCTGCCTCCAAGCCATGTTCTGAATCGTTGGCCGGATCTAAAGCGTGCCGTAGTCTGCAATAAAAATAAGAAGTGATTGAAATGAGCAGTTTTTTGTCGGCGTTTTCACCGATTGGTAATTTAAAGCAATTGTTTGTAAGGCCCAATGAGCACTTTGCAGTACTGGACGGGTTTCGTGCCCTATCCATGCTAATGATTCTCGTGTTTCATACTTTTGCTATTTACGCTTTCCAGAGCCCGCATGTGGAAATGATTGATCTGATTGAGGAGAGCACTTGGTCGGCCTGGGCATGGAACAGCGATAAAGGCGTAGACATTTTTTTTGTCATCAGTGGCTTTTTGATTACCGGAATTTTGTTAAGGCAACTGGATAAAACCGGCGGTATACGTTTCGGTAATTTTTATCTGCGACGCTTCATGCGGTTAAGTCCCGCTTATTGGGTTTTGATCGCGTTGTACGTGGCTTACGGTTTGCCCAATGTGCAAAACATCTGGGCCAACCTGCTCTATGTGAATAATTTTCTTCCCTACGACGATCAGGCCATGAACTGGACCTGGTCGCTGGCCATTGAAGAACAGTTTTATCTGATTTATCCGGTCTTGTTGCTGATTTTGGTTCGGTATACCACCCGGCCTCTGTTCTGGTTATGGGTTTTACTGGCGGCGTCCTGCTTGATCCGCTTTGCCATCATCATTTCAGATGAGCAGCTGCGAACTTTACCCGGTAGTCGTATTGTGATGGATGAGGCCTATCATGCGTATCATTTCAGTGTGCTCTACGATAATTTGTATACCCGGTTTGGTGCTCTTTTATGCGGTTGCATCGCGGCATTTTATTATTATCATCACGAGCAGGCGCTGCGGCGCTTTCTGAATTCGGGATGGGGAAAAGTGTTTGAATTCACCAGCTTTGCTTGCGTCATTTTACTTATGTGGCTGCCGGTGCTGGGCAGGCAATTCGACGATCAGCAGACGCTGATGATTTTCTACCAAACGTTTAGCCGCAACGTTTTCAGTGCCTCCATCGCCTACTTGGCGTTGGTCTGTATCGAGCACGGTTATCTGAGCCGGTTTCTGAATTTAATCTTTTCCAACCGTCTTTGGTATCCCATTGCACAACTCTCTTATTCAATGTATCTGTTGCATGTTTTTCCGATTGTTATATTGGTCCAGTTGGGTATGCAGGCCATGGATAAATACCCTGAACGCTACGATTACACCCATTGGCAGGCCATGAGTTTGATCTGTCTGTACAGCACCGTGATTACGATCATGGGCGCCCTGGTTATTTATCTGTTGGTTGAAAAACCCCTCATGAACTTACGTAAATAGTGAATATTATGGGCGCAAACAACACCGGCCAAGAACCGCAAAGTAAGACCATATGGTGGGCTCTGGTATTAGGCATGTTATTGGCGTTGCCCTGCTTGTGGGTGGGGCTGCAGCTGGACGATTATTTCCATTGGGGGTTGGTAACCCAGCGCAGCCAGGTGTTGCAAACGCTCAGTCCGGCCAGCCCGTATGGGCTGTTCAGTTTTCTCGACGGCGATCCGGCGCGGGTCGTGGACATGATGAATCTTGGCTTGGTGCCCTGGTGGACGTATCCGCAGGTGGAATACGCGTTTTGGCGCCCCCTGACTGAATTAACCCACGGTCTGGATTACTCATTGTGGCCACAGACGCCGATGTTGATGCATCTGCAAAGCCTGATCTATTTCGGCATCATGTTGTGGCTGTGTTTTCAATTATTCAAAAAAATACAGGGCGAGACCTCAGCCTGGTTATGGGCTTCGTTCCTATTTGCATTATCCTATTCCCACGGTGTGCCGGCGGGCTGGTTAGCAAACCGGAATTCGGTTTTGGCGGTGATATTCGTGATACTGGCGATCGCATCCCATCATCGATGGCGGGAGTACGATCAGTCTGCAATAAGTTTACGTTCCTGTTTGTTGTTGGTGTTGGGTTTGCTGTGTGGCGAGATGGCGGTTACCGCCGGGGCCTATTTGCTTTCTTATGCGCTGTTCTACGACAAAGGTGATTGGCGCTCGCGCTTTTATTCACTGGTTCCTTATGCGGTGGTCGGGTTGGCCTGGCTAAGTATCCGCGCGATTCTGGGGTATGGTGCCAGCGGTTCAGGCCATTATCTTGACCCATTGAGTACGCCGATTCTGTTTTTGGAGATGCTGACCCAACGGGTTCTGGTGTTGGTGGGCGGTTTGTTTTTGGTGGTGCCGCCTGAGCTGGGGTCTGCTTTACCCGCCTATCGGATTTGGGTCTATCTGGCATTGTTCTTGTTAGTAATCTGGGTCGCGTGGCCGTTATTGAAGTCTGACCGGCGGGCCCGGTTCTGGTTGTGTGGTTCGTTGTTGTGTTTGATCCCGGTCGCCAGCACGGTGCCACATTCGCGTCTGTTAATTGCTGCCAGCGTTGGTGCTGCCGGCTTTCTCGGTTTATTGTTTGTCGCTTGGCGTAACGGGAAGTTGCGCCGTAGCGGATTGGCCGGAGCGGCCACCGGGATTGTGGCGGTATTGCTGATGGTGTTGAACCTGGGGCTGTCGTCGCTGTTATTACCATTGGAAATCGTTTCTATGCGTCTGATGGGGGACAATTTTTTGAATAACGGAGCGGTGTCCTGGAACCTGCAGGATCTGCCCCAAGGTGCGACACCGATACTGATAAATCCGCCGCTTTCCAGTGCGGGTGGTTATATTAACGGTATCCGCTTATACGAAGAACTACCTGTGACGGCTAAAACCTGGTTGCTGGCCTCTGGTACCCGTTCCCTGAAGGTATCTGTGTTGAACCAGCATACGCTGGATATCGAGTCGGCGGAGGGGTTGTACGACGCCCAGCAAGAAGGGGTTTTGCGTGGTCCGCAAGCGCCGTTTTCCGTTGGTGACTCGGTGCAGCTTGACGGCATGATTGTCACCGTGATGGCGGTGGATGAGGGTGTGCCGACCCAGGCCCGGTTCCAGTTTGCCAAGCCCTTAAACAGCGATCTTTACCGGTTTGCACATTGGCACGGTGGGTCGGTTGCACCGTGCCGTTTACCCGCAAAGGGCGCAGCGATCGAATTGAAAATGAATTCAGAGCAATGCGCAATGCCATAGCAGGTAGCCAGCGGTATGTTATCGTATGCGTCTTCATAACCGATGCTGAGGACTGCCATGCTTTCCGACAATCAATTTCCAGAATCAATTCAGCAATCTCTGCAAATCGCTCTTGATCGTTTCCAGGAGGCGCTCAACGAAGCGGGTTTGCAAGCCCGTTTTGATGGGCTTGACGAGAAATTAAAGCAGCAGCTCGTTACGGTTTTTCTCGCCAGTGATTATGTAGCGGATCAGTTGCAGCGTTTTCCGGATTTGCTTTTTGATTTGTCGGACAGTGGTGATTTGAACTCCCGTATCAGTGCCTCTGCGTATAACCACCGATTGCAGGGAAAGTTAAGCGCGGTTATGGACGAGCCGGCTTTGTCAGTCGTCCTGCGAGAATACCGTCGTCGCGAAATGGTGCGCATTATTTGGCGCGATGTCACCGGTCTGGCCGAGTTTGCAGAAACGGCTTCCGACCTGAGTCATCTGGCGGATGCCTGTATCGAACAAGCCTTATGCAAAATCTATCAGTTTGTTCAGCCGCAATGGGGCGCCGCCTATTTCAAAACAACGGAGCGGGTACTACCACTGGTGGTTATCGGTATGGGTAAGCTGGGTGCCGGGGAGCTGAATTTATCATCGGACATTGATCTGATTTTTGCCTATGCGCGTGACGGTGAAACCCGCGGTGGCCGGAAGTCCCTGGAGCACCGTGACTTTTTTATGCGTGTCGGGCAAAAGCTAATAAAAGCGTTAGATGAAAATACCGCACATGGGTTTGTATTCCGGGTCGATATGCGCCTGCGGCCATACGGCAGTAGCGGAGCACTGGCATTGAGTTTTCGTGCGATGGAGCGTTATTACGAAGAGCAGGGCCGCGAATGGGAACGCTACGCTATGATCAAGGCTCGCGCTATAGGGCAGGATAACGGGGACGGTGACCGGCTGTTGAAATTGCTCAAACCGTTTGTGTATCGTCGTTATGTGGATTTTGGTGTCATAGAATCTTTGCGTGAATTAAAAAAGCTGATTAATCAGGAAGTGTTACGGCGGGGCAATGAAGAAAATGTAAAAACCGGCGCGGGCGGCATCCGTGAAATTGAATTTATAGCGCAGATTTTTCAACTGATCCGCGGTGGGCAGGATGTGGATTTACAGCAGCGAAATTTGTTGCAGGTGATGGGGATAATCCGGGATCTTGAATTATTGCCCGCCAATGTAGTGCAATCCTTAAGTGAAGATTATGTGTTTTTACGTAATGTGGAACACCGAATTCAGGCCCTGCATGATCGTCAGACCCAGGTCTTGCCGGATAGTATAGAAGATCGGTTGCGCATCGCGTTGGGGCTGGGGTATCCGGATTGGGATAGTTTCTATGCCGATCTGAAAAAGGTGCGCACCCGGGTCCGCACCCATTTCGACAGCGTGATTGCCGTGCCCCAGGATCAGGATGAAGTGGAAGTGTTGGACCAGGCCGTCGCCGTCTGGGTTACCGAACAGACAGAGCAGGAAGCATCAGAGGACCTAACCGATCTGGGCTTTGATGAGCCGTTGGCGGCATTGCATTTATTGACGGAGTTTAAAAACAGTCGTTCGGTCTCCCATATGCAAGCGGTGGCTCGTGAGCGTCTGGACCGCTTGATGCCCATGTTAATTAACGCCTGCGCCCAACAGGCCTGTCCCGGCTTGACGCTGGAGCGGGTGTTGCGATTGCTGGAGTCTATTACCCGGCGTTCTGCTTATATCGCGTTATTGGCAGAAAACCCGGCTTCACTGGATCGTCTGGCGATGCTATTTGGCGCCAGCCCTTGGGTGGCCGACACCATTGCCCGTTATCCTTTGTTGCTGGACACGTTGCTCAACGAGTCCACGTTATTGTCTCCCCCGGATAAGGACACCCTGCAGCATGAGCTGAGGCAAACACTGTTGCGCATCCCCGAGGACGACCTGGAGCGGCAAATGGATGCTCTGCGCCAGTTTAAATTGGCCCATGTGCTGCGGGTGGCGGCTTCGGAATTAGCAGAAACGCTGCCCATCATGAAAGTAAGTGATTACTTAACCTGGCTGGCCGAGATCCTGCTCCAGGCCGTTATGGAGCTGGCTTGGCGGCAAATGGTGGAAAAACACGGTTGCCCGACGCGGGATAACGGGGAGCCCTGCAATCCGGATTTCATTATTGTCGGCTACGGTAAAGTGGGCGGCATCGAACTCAGCTATCAATCGGATCTGGACCTGGTTTTCGTTCATGACGGATCCAGTGAAGGGGCTACTGATGGCGAAAAGAGCATCGACAACAGTGTGTTCTTTACCCGGCTCGGGCAGCGGATTATCCACATTCTGACGTCTAAAATGGCGTCGGGGTCGCTTTACGAGACGGATATGCGCTTGCGCCCCTCTGGCAATGCGGGCTTGTTGGTCAGCTCGCTGAAAGCATTTGAGGAATACCAGAAAAAGCAGGCCTGGAACTGGGAGCACCAGGCGTTGGTTCGTTCCAGGGTCGTGGCAGGGTGCCCGCGCCTGCAGGAGAAATACAATGCGCTGCGCCTGGGGGTTCTCGCCCATCGCCGGGATGCCGTTAAACTGCAGCAGGAAGTCGTTGAAATGCGTGAGAAAATGCTTGGTCATCTCAGCACTTATAAGGATCTTGAGCTCAACGAGGCGCGATTCGGCAAGGATAATCAGTTCGACTTAAAACAGGATCCGGGCGGCATTGTCGATATTGAGTTTCTGGCCCAGTATCTGGCTTTACGCTGGACCCGTGAGCACCCGCAGATGGGGCGCTGGACGGACAACATGCGTATTCTGGACAGTGCACTGGAGCAGGGCAAGTTGAGTCAGCAGCAGGTGGCACAACTGCAGAACGCCTATCTACAATATCGTAGCCAAACCCACGTTTTGGCGCTGCAAAATAGCCGCGCCAAAGTGAGCGCCGAGCGATTTGTCGAAGAACGTCGCCAAGTACGGCAAATCTGGCGTGAAACCCTGAGCTAATATGGTATAGTTCCCCGTTTTCGGGGCCCCCAACAGGGCTCCAGTTGACAAACCTGCGAAGGAGAATTGAGTGATGTCCATGGCCGACCGTGACGGTCTGATTTGGTTTGATGGTGAAATGATCCCCTGGCGTGATGCCAAGGTCCACGTGCTGACTCACACTCTGCACTATGGCATGGGCGTTTTTGAAGGTGTCCGTGCATACGAAACCGTCAACGGCCCTGGTATTTTCCGGCTGCAGGATCACACAGACCGCTTATTCCGCTCTGCGCATATCATGAATATGAAGATCCCGTTCACCAAGGAACAGGTCAACGAAGCCCAGCTGGCGGCCGTGCGCGAAAACAACCTGCCCCATGCCTATCTTCGTCCAATGGTGTTTTACGGATCAGAAGGGATGGGTTTACGGGCCACTAACCTGAACGTACATATGATTGTTGCTGCCTGGGAGTGGCCCTCTTATATGTCACCGGAGGCCAAAGAGGTCGGCATCAAGGTGCGTACTTCTTCCTATACCCGTCATCATGTCAACATCACGATGTGTAAGGCAAAAGCCAACGGCAACTACATCAACTCCATGTTGGCACTTAACGAAGCCCTTTCCTGCGGTGCCGAAGAAGCGCTTCTACTGGATCCAGAAGGCTATGTTGCAGAAGGCAGCGGTGAGAATGTGTTCGTGGTGTATAAAGGTAAGTTATATACGCCGGAATTAACCTCCTGTCTCGACGGCATCACCCGTGACACTGTGATTACGCTGGCCCAGGAGCTGGGTTACGAAGTGATAGAAAAACGCATTACCCGCGATGAAGTCTATGTAGCGGACGAGGCGTTCTTCACGGGTACCGCCGCTGAAGTATTACCGATTCAACAGCTGGACGGTCGTATCATTGGTACCGGTAAGCGCGGCCCGATCACCCAGCAATTGCAATCGCTCTATTTTGATCATGTTATGGGAAGGGTAGACAAGCATTCTGAGTGGATCAGTTACATCTAAACAGTCCCTGACAGTCTGGCTGCTCACGGACGAAAAACCCGGCCACCGCAATCAATTGCTGGGGTTGGGTGAGCGATTGCAGGCAGTAGCCGGGGCGCAGGTCGAACTGCGCTCCTTGCAACAGATGCCCATATCCATCAGCGATTGGCTATTGAAAAGGGCGCCCGATACCGGAGGACAAACTTGCCCTGACTGGGTTATCGGTGCGGGTCACCGCACTCACCGCAGCGTGTTATTCTCGCGTCGTCTTTTTAATGCTAAATCGATTGTATTAATGAAGCCTACCCTTCCTTTGGGCTGGTTTGATGCCTGTATTATTCCCCACCACGATAACCCCCCCCAGAGAGAATCGGTGCTGGCGACCCACGGTGTCCTTAACACCATGACGCCTCGCCCCCATGGCCGCAAAGCCGATCAGGGTGTGATACTTATCGGCGGTGAAAGTGCGCATTTTACGTGGCATTCTGAGCGGGTAGTGCAGCAGGTGACCGATATTTGTATGGCACAGCCGTCCCTGCGCTGGACGCTGTCCACCTCCAGGCGCACCCCGGACGATTTCTTCCCCCTGCTGCAGCAACGCAACCTTCTTAATCTGACCTTGATGGCTGCCGACCAGACGCCGCCGGGTTGGGTGCGGGAGCAGCTTGAAAGTGCAGTGCAGGTGTGGGTGACAAGGGACAGTGTCTCCATGGTTTTTGAAAGTATAACGGCGGCTGCGCCAACGGGGTTGCTGGCGCTGCCAGCGGCGAAATCCTCGCGGGTGGTGAACAGTATGAAGGACGTGATAAAGCAGGGGTGGGCGATGGATTTCGAGCATTGGAATACTCGGCTTCCCCTGCCTGACAATAAACAAACGCTTTGGGAATCCGATCGCGCTGCCCGTTGGCTGTTGCAACGGTTCGGAGTGAGTCTATGAAAGTGTTGCAGGTATTACCGTCGTTACAAGGCGGGGGAGTTGAAGTCGGTACTTTAGAAATCGCGCGCGCGTTGGTGGCCGCGGGGCATGACTCCTGGGTGCTTTCCGCCGGCGGCGGCATGGTGGCGCGATTGCAGGAAGAAGGCTCCCGTCATGTGGAGTGGAATTTGGGTAAAAAGAGCCTGTTGAATGTGCTTCAGATACGGAAGCTCAGGCGCTGGCTTGCACAGGAAAAATTTGATCTGGTGCATGTGCGATCCCGAATGCCGGCCTGGGTAGTGTATCTAGCCTGGAAAAAGATGCCGGTGTCGAAGCGGCCGCGTTTGATGAGCAGTGTACACGGGCTGCATTCAGTCAGCCGATACAGTGCGATTATGTGCTGCGGTGAGCGGGTTATAGTGGTTTCCAAAACCGCCCGGGAGTATGTGACTTCTAACTATCCGGATGTGGACCCAAGCAAACTGCGTTTGGTGTATCGAGGCATCGATCCCGCACGTTACCCCTGGGGGTATCAGGCTACCGAAGACTGGAAGCAGAAGTGGTTTCAGCAATACCCGCAGTTGCGTGATCAGTTCGTTGTCACGTTGCCAGGGCGGATTACCCGTTTAAAAGGCCATTTGGTTCTGCTTAAGGTGGTCCGGCGGCTTCTGGATAGTGGCACCCCCGTCAAAGCCGTTATTGTGGGGGGAGATGATCCTAACCGTATGGGGTATCGCAAAGAGATCGACGAGGCTATTCAGCAGGCAGGCCTGCAAGAGGCTGTGGTTTTCACCGGCCAGCGTAGCGATATGAGGGATATTTACAGCGTATCGAATGTCGTATTGTCGTTATCAACCAAGCCGGAATCATTTGGCCGTACGGTGTTGGAGGCGTTGAGCCTGGGAGTGCCTGTGGTCGGATTCGCCCACGGTGGTGTCGGGGAAATCCTGGCGGCCTTGTATCCGGATGGCGCCGTAGCACTGGGTGATGAGGCGGGGGTGGCGGAGGCTATCACGCAACTGAAGCAGGGCAAAGCGGGAGACCTCAAACAAAATAACCTCTTCTTACTTTCGAACATGCAGCAGCAAACACTGTCGGTCTATCGAGAGTTAGTGCCATGAGCTGGGTTGCTGCGCTTTTGTTGCCAGGGGGGCTGTTGTTTCTGGCTTTTAGTTACCGCTACGCGTGGTGGATGCCGGCGATCAGTTACCGGCGACCGCGCATCTTGATGTATCACATGGTCAGCGAGCAAAAGCCGGGGCAAAAATTCAAAGGATTACGAGTGACGCCGGACCGGTTTGAGCAGCAGGTCTGCTATTTAAAACGCAATGGCTGGAACTTTGTGACCATGAGCGAATTGATGGCGTCCACCTCACACATTGAGAAGACCGTTGCGATCACCTTTGATGACGGTTATGAGGACAACTATCTAAATGCTTTTCCGATCTTGAAGAGGCACCAGGCGAAAGCCACATTGTATCTGGTCGTTGATCGTCATGACCGGGACTGGTCCGTGAATAAGAAAGCGCACCACAATAGCGGCGAGTTGGCCCGGGAAGCAAAGCTGACGGATGAGCAAATTGTCGAAATGGTTGAAAGCGGTGTCTTTGAGTTGGGGGCGCACACCCTTACGCACGTCAATTTACACAAGGCGGACAGGGAGTTGAAAACCCGGGAAATTGCGGACAGCAAAACTCAGCTGGAAACGATGTTTGGAGTAGCGGTGGACAGTTTTGCTTATCCGTTCGGGATTTACGATCAGCAGGACGTTGCCATCGCCGCCCAGTCGGGATACACCTCCAGCGTAACGACCATTGCCGGAATTGACGAGGACCTGCACGCGGACCCTCACCAATTGAAGCGCGTTAAAATCAGCGGCAAAGACAATCATCTTGCTTTTATGTTGCGCATGAAAACGGGCAAGCGGGGATACAAAAAGTAATTTCGTGTTTTTCTGGTAGAGTCCAAATAGAGTCCGGAACAGGGTACTATTGCCGGGTAGTGAATTTAACCACAGAGTCCAAAATGCAGAAAAAAGAAAAAGGCCCGACAGATTTTCAGCTTTATATGCGCTTGCTTAGTTATTTGAAGGGACTGAGGTTTTATTTTGTTGTCAGCATATTGGGCTTTATAGTGTTCGCTTTGACACAGGCGGGCGCAGCCCATCTGTTCAAATACTTCATTGATGGCATTCAGTATAAGAACGAACAGTACATGCTCTATGTCCCGATAGCGCTGATATTGCTTGCTTTCGTAAGAGGGGTCGGTTTCTTTGTCGGTAACTATTATATTTCAAAGGTATCCCTGGGCATAATTCATAAAATTCGTTGTGAATTGTTCGAGCACTACATGTACGCACCGAAGCACTTTTTCGATAAAAGCAGTGTCGGTGAGCTGATGTCAGTGATCCTGTATAACGTCGGCCAGGTAAGTAGTGCTGCAACGGATGCAGTTAAGGTGGTGGTGAGAGAAGGCTTTACGGTCATTTTCCTGATGGGCTATTTGTTCTATATGAACTGGCAGATGACGCTTTTGTTTTTGATCATCGCTCCTGTGATCGGCACCATTATTTATTATGTGGGAAAACGCTTAAAAGATATCAGCAAAAAGATGCAGGTATCGATGGGGGATATTACACACACTGCCAAAGAATCACTGTCGTTGTTTCAGTTGGTTAAAGCCTATGGTGGTGAAGGGCGGGAGGCTGAGCGCTTCGATAAGGCCAGCAACGTCAATGTCAGTTTAAGCCTTAAAATGGTGCGCACCATGACGGCTGTTTCCCCGGTGATGCAATTTATAATTTCCATCGCGTTGGCGATTCTGATGTATACGATCATGGAGTTTTTCGGAGATCACAGCGTGGGTGATATAGTTGCGTACCTGACCGCGGCTGGATTGATCCCGAAGCCTATACGACAAATGGGTGATATCTGGGGCATGATTCAACGTGGCCTGGCGGCATCAGAATCCATCTTTGAAACGCTGGACGAAGAGATAGAGCAAGACACCGGTACGCACAGCGCAAGGCATTTGCAAGGTCGCATAAGTATTCGCAATCTTTGTTTCACCTATGATGGGGCGGATGGTAAACAAATCGATAATATAAATCTCGACGTGGCGCCAGGGCAAATGATTGCGTTGGTAGGCCAGTCGGGTAGTGGCAAGACCACCATCACGAGTTTATTGCTGCGTTTCTATGATTATCAATCCGGGCATATTCTGCTGGATGGCGTTGAACTAAAAGACTACAAGCTTAAAGAACTCAGGCGGCATATCGCGCTGGTGTCGCAGAATATAGAGCTAACTAATGACAGTATCCGGGGTAATCTCAGTTATGGATTTGATCAGGAGCTGAGTGATGAACAAATATGGCATGCGCTCAAGCAAGCCAATGCAGAAGAGTTTGTTCGAAAACTGGATGAAGGCCTGGATACTATGGTGGGTGAAAATGGAACCCGTTTGTCTGGCGGGCAACGTCAACGAATCAGTATAGCCAGGGCCATATTAAAAGATGCACCGATTTTAATCCTCGATGAAGCAACGTCGGCATTGGATACGGAATCGGAACGCATGATCCAGGATGCATTGGATAAAGCGACAAGAAACAGGACAACCATAGTCATTGCCCATAGGCTATCAACTATTCTGGAGTCGGATTGCATTTATGTGTTGGATGCGGGTCACGTAGTAGAGAATGGCAAACATGACGAATTGCTGAAAGCCGGAGGCCCATACTCCCATCTATACAATATACAGTTTGCCGGCAACAACGAGAACGACGAATAGATAACAGAGATTCCCAAATTATGCCTTCTACTCCGGTGGATGTGACCCATTCAAAGAAAAAGAATTTACTATTCACTATCGCCACGCTGGTAACCAGAATGGACGAGTATCTGGAAATGGTGGACAGCGCATTGCAGTCCGGGTTCGATCGGGACGATGTGGAATTTATATACATAGACAATAGTTCAGGCAATCAATTTGATGGCTTCTCCGGTACAAACCATTTTATTGCAAGGGCCGCAGGCCAGTATCTTATCATCTGCCATCAGGATGTATTGTTTGATCAGGATCGGTGTGAGCAGCTAATCGAAAAAATAAATGAGCTGAGTGCCCTGGATGCGAACTGGGCGATTGCGGGAAACGCTGGAAAGCAAGTGAATTCCTCTCTGGCGCTCAGAATTAGTGATCCACATGGGGAGAATGTTACGGTGGGCGATCTGCCAGCCGAAGTCGTCAGCCTGGATGAAAATTTCATTATCATTAATACAGCTGCCAATGTCGGTTGTACCCGCAATATAGCTGGGTTTCATTTGTACGGAACCGA
This sequence comes from Ketobacter sp. MCCC 1A13808, assembly GCF_009746715.1. Classification (NCBI taxonomy): domain Bacteria; kingdom Pseudomonadati; phylum Pseudomonadota; class Gammaproteobacteria; order Pseudomonadales; family Ketobacteraceae; genus Ketobacter; species Ketobacter nezhaii. The sequence continues at coordinate 536,058 of NZ_VRKW01000002.1, read as the reverse complement.
CCTTTGTTTTAATGCCATGCAGCGGGGTTACAAGTGTTATGTTATCGATTTCCATTTAACCCACAAGAGTGTAGGCGTCGTGACCGATGCTTACCACCAGGTCAAACAACAGATAATAGAAAATTATGCTCGGCGAAAAGAGTCCGTAGTTATTCAGTCGATGTGTTCCCGCTTTTATGTTTCGTCCTCTCGAATCAGAAATATCCTGCTAAACCGAAAATCGTTACTGAACCTGCATAGCAGTCTTTCTAAGAAAAAAAGTAAACAAACGTAATTTGTCTAATCTATAGAACGCAGCCGCCGGTTAGCATGGATCAACAAGCATGTAAGTCGGGCGAAGGTGACATTCTGAGGAATAATTCAGCTATCACGCAAAAAAGTGAGGCCGAAATTAACCGTTCAAGGAAGTGGCTGCGTTCCGGAAAACGAGCGACCCGTTGGTACTAATTTAATCGAATCGCCTGTGCCAGGCGGTAGGTTACTTCTCCTTTATCATTCTCTGGGCACAGCACTCAATGCTATTCTGGCCAATAGTCCATTCAGATTGGCTAAACACCCGTGCGCCGCGTCGCACTGTGGGTGTGTTTGCGGTACTTATGGCGTAGCCCTGTGATAATTTCAGTGAAATAACATAGCAAGAACCACACCCCATGAACGCAATCAGTATCCCTTTTCAGCAGCGAACAGCGACTGTTAATAGCCAATGGTTATTGTTTCTTTACGGTGCGATTCCCTTGTGCTTCGTTTTTGTACTGCTGGATAAGTTGCTGTGGGGGAATCAATGGCGCGATCAGTTATTGCCCACTAACCCGGCCGAGATACTATTCTGGTCCGTAATTTTTAATTTTCCCCATATCGTGTCGTCGATGGTGACCATGGTAGATCACGAGTATTGGCAGTTTTATCGTAAACGTGTACTGCGCGCGATTATGATCATCGTGTCCGGGTTAGTGATTATCAATTATGTGGTGCCGCTAACGTTGCCAGCTATGGTGGCTGAAAATATTTTTCTGGCCTACTTTTTATTTTTCTCGGCCTACACGGTTTGGCATGTATTATCCCAACAGTTCGGTATCGGAATGATGTTGATGCGGGCCCGGCCCGATCAGCAATATCAAACCTGGCGATGGCTTTCAACCATTGCGGCTACGACTCTGTATTTCATGGTGTTCGGAAAATATTTCTTACGCGATCTCAGCTTCTTCAATATAGGCGCCGAGCAGTGGATGAAAGGCATCGCGCTGGTATTCATTGTGTTGTCCACGCTGACCGGCGCTGCGTTAGTCAGTCGGTCGCAGCGGCGTCTAGGCAGTTTCTATTGTTTGGGTAATCTGGCTATCTTGCCCGCTACCTTTTGTCTTCTGCAGATGGGATACGATATTTTCGTTATCGCGGTACCCCGGTTTTTGCACGATTTGACGGCGTTCATGATCTATAGCGTACATGATCAGAATCGTAATCTCGAAGAAAAGAAAAACCGGATTTATCGCATGCTCTCGTTCATTCCGCTTTCGCCCTTGATTTTGTGTCCGATTCTGGCGCTGGTGCTGGCTAACTCCATTGAATGTGGATCGGTATTGTTGGATTCTTTGTTGGGGGTGTCCCGTAATGTGCCCGATAAATGCGTGTTGAATCCTTTTACGCCACTCGAATCCACCGCGGCGTTAAATTACCGTATGGGGTTGTGGATGCAGATCTCATTGACTATTGGCTTTCTCCATTATTATATTGAAGGCTTTGTTTGGAAACGTGATTCCCTTCACCGGCACTCAGTCAGCTTTAGCTAGATGAACGAGGGGCTGCTGCAACCCATTGGTTGGTTTATTGCTTCTGGCCGGCTGGTCCCTTCCTTGTGCCTGTGTATAGCTTGGTGTATTTGCTGGTCAGTGTCGTGTTCCCAGGTTATCCCGCATCATACTCAGCACGCGGTCTGTATAGTCGTATTTCATCAGGGCATCTGTGTTCGGCCCTGAATGCCCCCGGATCGAGTGCTGGTCTAATTTGAAAAGAATTGAATTCAGCTCTGCTATATCCCCGTAGGTAATAACCGGATCGTTTGCGTTGAAACACCGGGGAAGATCTGCAACGCGATCGGTGATCAGCACGGCACCGGCGCTCACCGTTTCAAAGCAGCGCATGTTCAGACCATGCTTTATATTATTACTATTAATGATATTGAGTACGTACCGGTGCGAACCATACAGCCTGGCGACGTCAGCAAGCGGAATGTTGCGGGAATGAACCTGATGGCTGGACGGCATCGGCTTATCCCACCCCTTGCCATAGATCTGTACCGGTCGTTCGATGGCGCGTAACATTTGATATCGGTTTTCCGAATAAGCGCCAACAAACAGGACCTTGTGATCGCGCTGCTGCCAGGGCTTGGCGAGGGGTTGAAAGAGGCTGACGTCGACGGCCAGAGGCAGGTAGGTGGCACGGTTGAGCCCCAGATCGCACCCCTGTTGCTGAAGATGGCTGTCGGTAAAATAAAAGCGGTCAATAAAATCGTTGTAATGACGGATTGACTCGGGAAAAAAATCCCCGATCCAGTAGGCCGACTTGAATTGGGGTTTGAATTGCTTCAATACGGCCTGCACCGCCTCCGGCAGCGCTATCAGGTCCGGCAAGATAAGCAGCTCGGGTTTGAACGTTTGCAGCAAAGTGCCCAATTGTTGCGCCAGGTGCGAATCCTGCCATTGCTTACTGACCAGTCCTTTGGCACGCTTCACAAATCGATCTGTAGAACTCTGGTGATTCAGGGCTAGAAAACGGCAATCAAGGTTCATCTTCCGGCAGGCATTAAAGACATGCTCGGGCCATTGCAGAATCCCGCCACGCTTGCCCATCACCAGTATGCGGGGTGGGCTTTCTCTGTCCGTTACCATATTCTGATCTCTGTTCCTTGGGGGCTCGGATTGTTTGGTTTCTCTGAGCTTAAACGCAGTATTGTACGTTTGTGTGCGGGCAGTGCGCCACTGCGGCGCCAACCAGCAACAGAGATAGCCAATTCAGGTTTTAATTTTTTGCTTTCGGATTTTTTTTTGGATCTGCGCTTGGGTGTGCAGACGCCACGACCTATAATTCCCGCTGACAGGGATATTTGAGAATTCTATGCTGACACGCTGGCTTTATTCGCTTGCTTTTTATCTGGCGATTCCGATTATATTAATACGCTTACGGAAGCGGGTGAAAAAGAACCCGGCCTATCGCCATCGTATACGCGAGCGATTCGGCTTCTATAGCGGGCGCAAGCCGGAGCAAAGTATCTGGTTCCACACCGTTTCGGTTGGCGAATTCGTTGCCGCAAAATCACTGGCGGACCGGGTGTTGAAGGCCTATCCGCAACATACATTGGTTATAACCACCATGACGCCTACGGGCTCAGATCGGGTGTGCGCTGCCTATCAACAGCAAATAGCGGAAGGTCGTGTACTGCATGTGTACGCGCCCTATGATTTGCCTGGCGCAGTCAAGCGTTTCCTGAACTGGTTTAACCCGCGTTTGCTGGTAATTATGGAAACCGAGTTGTGGCCGAATATTATCCATTTCACCGATAAGCGGAATATCCCGGTGGTGGTCGCTAACGCCCGGCTTTCCGAAAAGTCCGCAAACGGTTACCGCAAAGTCCTGCCCCTGTTCAGGCCAATGATGCGGGAAGTCTCATTGATTGCAGCGCAATCGGACATTGATGGGGAGCGTTTTGTCGAGCTTGGATTGCCACCTGCGAATCTGCAGGTGACCGGCACAGTGAAATTCGATCTGGATATTGAGCCCGGTATGGAAGCATCGGCCAAAGAGTTGAGGGGGCTGTGGGGGAACGAACGTAATATATTCATTGCAGCCAGCACCCATGAAGGGGAAGATGAGCAATTACTGGAAGCGTTTCTGTATATACGCAGTAACATTGAAAACGCGTTAATGGTGATTGTGCCGCGTCATCCGGAACGTTTTGAAGCGGTGGCGGACATAATTAAAGCGCGTGGCTTCCAGTTCAGCCGCCTCAGCCGAGATGAGCCGGTGGGTGAATCGACTGAGGTGGTGCTGGGTGATACGATGGGCGATTTACTACGCATGCTGGGTGCGGCAGACGTTGCCTTTATCGGCGGTAGCCTGGTACCGGTAGGCGGTCACAATATGTTGGAGTCCCTGGCGATGGGAACACCGGCCTTCACGGGTCCTCACGTTTTTAACTTCCAGGTGGTGGCGGATTTGCTTTCCGAACTGGATGTGCTGCGCACCGTTTCTTCGCCGCTGGGATTGGGGCAGGCAGTTGTCACCTTGCTTAACGATAGCGAGGCTCACAAAACCCTGGCAGATCGCGGCAGACAAGTGGTGCAGGATAATCGGGGTGCCATGGAGCGCTTGTTTAATCTGATTAGCAAGTATCTGTAGATCCGGAACCTTCTTTACGTTTGATAATGCCCTCCTGGTTGCTGCCTCCCTTAGCACTGTATATAGTGCTCTAATACACAACACAATTGATTAGCCTCGTGCTTGACGAGGTTTTATTTCCATTCGAAAAAATAAGAGATGACCATGAGTGCCTATTCTGAAGATTACCTGAGCCAAAGCGCCCAAGTTGATACTGCCTCAGTTCAACCATTCCCCAATTCACGAAAAGTTTATGTAACGGGTAGTGAGCCGGATATCCGGGTGCCGATGCGGGAAATCAGCTTGAGCGACACTCCTACGGATTTCGGCGGAGAAAAAAACCTGCCGGTTTATGTATACGATACTTCAGGCCCCTATTCTGACCCTGAGGCACGGATTGATGTGCGCTCCGGATTACAGGCGATTCGTGAAGGCTGGATTCAGCGACGCGGAGACTGCGAACAGCTAAATGATTTGAGCTCGGCATTCGGTCGCCGTCGTAAAGACGATCCGATGTTGGCCAATTTACGTTTCAATCATACGCGTAGCCCGATTAAAGCCCGTTCCGGTGCCAACGTAAGTCAAATGTATTATGCCCGCAAAGGTATTGTTACTGCGGAAATGGAGTTCGTTGCGATTCGCGAAACCATGAAATTGCAGGAAGCCCGTGAAAACGGTTTGATGCAGCAGCAACATCCGGGGGAGTCGTTTGGAGCCCGCATTCCCGACGAAATTACGCCTGAGTTTGTCCGTCAGGAAGTGGCTATGGGGCGGGCAGTTATTCCTGCCAACATCAATCACCTGGAATTAGAGCCTGCTATTTTGGGGCGCAACTTTTTGGTGAAGGTGAATGCCAATATCGGCAACTCCGCGGTGACTTCTTCCATTGAAGAAGAAGTTGCGAAGATGACCTGGTCTACCCGTTGGGGGGCCGACACGGTGATGGATCTTTCCACCGGTAAGAATATTCATGAAACCCGCGAATGGATCGTGCGCAATTCGCCGGTTCCCATCGGCACGGTCCCCATTTATCAAGCGCTCGAAAAAGTAGGCGGTGTGCCTGAGGATTTAACCTGGGAACTGTTCCGGGATACATTGGTTGAACAAGCAGAGCAGGGGGTGGATTATTTCACCATTCATGCCGGTGTATTGCTGCGTTACGTGCCGCTGACAGCGAAACGACTCACCGGAATCGTGTCCCGCGGAGGTTCCATTCTGGCGAAGTGGTGTCTTGCACATCACAAAGAAAATTTCATTTACAGTCACTTTGATGAAATCTGCGAAATTATGACCGCATACGACGTGACATTCTCGTTAGGGGATGGCTTGCGTCCGGGCTCGGTTGCGGATGCCAACGACGAAGCCCAATTCAGTGAGTTGAGAACGTTAGGCGAATTAACGAAGAAAGCCTGGGAGCACAGCGCTCAGGTTATGATCGAGGGCCCCGGCCACGTACCGATGCACATGATCAAAGTGAATATGGAAGAACAGCTGAAGCATTGCCACGAAGCGCCTTTCTATACGTTAGGCCCGCTGACCACGGATATTGCACCGGGCTACGATCATATTACATCGGGCATCGGTGCGGCCATGATTGGTTGGTATGGTACAGCGATGTTGTGTTACGTCACCCCAAAAGAACACTTGGGTTTGCCGAATAAAGCCGATGTAAAAGAAGGTCTGATCACTTATAAAATAGCGGCCCACGCGGCGGATCTGGCGAAGGGCCACCCCGGTGCTCAGATTCGCGACAACGCCATGTCCAAAGCCCGTTTTGAATTCCGTTGGGAAGATCAGTTTAGCTTGGCGTTAGATCCAGACACCGCCAAAGCCTATCATGATGAAACCATGCCCAAGGAAGCCCACAAGGTGGCTCACTTTTGTTCGATGTGTGGCCCCAAGTTCTGTTCAATGAAAATCACCCAGGATGTGCGCGAGTATTCTGCCGGCCTTGAGGCTTCCGCCGCGGCGGAAGCACAGCAAGCAGAACAGGGTATGTTAGAAAAGTCCCGTGAATTTAAATCGCAGGGTGCTGAAATTTATAAGAAAGTGTAATGTCAATCCGTCCGGGGCAAAAATAGTCAACGGAGTTTGATTGTTCCCGGGCGTGTTTCTGGCTAGCCTTAAGTAACAGATCAACATTAGAAGTCGTTGTTGACGAAAGGTAGATTCATGGACAGGAAGGAAGGCCCCTGCTTCTCGCATAATGATGTAGAGGTATTGGAAAAATCGACGGTGTATTCCGGATTTTTCAAAATGCAGCGCTATCAGATTAAGCACCGGTTAATAAAAGGGGGCTGGAGCCCGGTGTTATCCCGGGAATGCTTTGATCGTGGTCCTGCAGTGGGCGTTTTGCTTTACGACCCGTACAAGGACGCTGTGGTGCTGGTAGAGCAGTTTCGCATTGGGGCGTTGGAAGCCCACGAAGGACCCTGGCAACTGGAATTGGTGGCTGGCATCCTGGAAGACGGCGAATCCCCGGAAGACGTTGTGCATCGCGAGTCAATCGAAGAAGCCGGCAGTGATGTGCTGGCGCTGGAATATATCTACGAATATTACCCCAGCCCGGGTGGCTGCAATGAAAAGCTGTTTCTTTATTGCGGCGGCATTGATTCCAGTGGTGTCGGTGGAGTCCACGGCCTGGAAGAAGAGGGTGAAGATATTTGGGTGCAGGTTTTCCCTCGGGAAGAAGCCTGGCATATTTTGCAGGAAAACTATATTAATAACGCCGCTACCATAATCGCTCTGCAGTGGCTGCAGATGAATTACCAACGGTTGCAGGAAAAATGGCAGTAAGTAGAAGTTATACCCCTAATCTCAGCAAATTGATCAGCGATTGTGAAATTAATTACCATCGCATGATGCGCCTGTTGCCTGAAATTGACGATCAGGAGGAATGGCTTTTCGGGGTGGATGCGGCTGAAGGTCAAAAATTGCGTCAGGTCAGTATCAGGGTGTCTGAACGCAGTAAGTACACCACCACAGTCGCTGTTGCGCAGGAATCCCTGATCGATGAGTGGGTGCCCAAGCCGACGTTGACCGTGCGCTTGTATCACGATGCGCATATGGCTGAGGTGCTTTCCTATCAGCGCAACCGGTCCATTCGTCAAACCTATCCCTACCCCAACGAAAAAATGTATCAGCCGGACGAAAAAGCCCAATTGAACACATTTTTGGGCGAATGGTTGGAATTCTGCCTGCGCTCCGGTCGGGCGCTCATCCACGTCTAAGTTGTGATACAGCGCACACTCTTTCTGGTTGGGTGTTAAAACGTGAAAATTCACAGGCATAGCGCAAGGTATTTGTCCTCAATTCAGCCCCATGTTCGCAGAAAACCCGTTATACTGGTTAAGACTTGCTTCTCTGGCAGTGTACCGATTTGTGGTTTATAAGTATTAAATGACAATGAAAATGGGCTGACCCTTGGTCTTTAAATCAACATCCAACTCAATTCGTGTTGTTCAGCTCTCTGATAGCCACCTTTTCAAAAGTCCGGAAGGTAAGTTATTAGGGTTGAATACCGAACATAGCCTCTCCATGGTGATGGACCTGATTGCGGCCGAGCAGCGCCACATCGATCTGGTGCTCGCTACAGGTGATCTGTCCCAGGATGGCAGCAGCGAATCCTATAATCGCTTTCATCAGCACATGGAGGCGTTTGCGTGCCCTGTCTATTGGTTGCCCGGCAACCATGATCTCACCGATATGATGGCCAACCACCAGGTGGCAAAGCGCATGAGCCCGTGCGTCATTCCCCTGAATGGCTGGCATATCATCATGCTGGATTCCACCATCCGTGGTAAGGTGCCCGGCAACTTTGCTGACTCTGAGCTGGTGTTCCTGCAACAGGCCCTGCAACAGTCTGCGGGCAACAACGTCCTTATCGCATTGCATCATCAACCGGTTCCTGTGGGCAGTGAATGGCTGGATCAACAGATCGTCGGTAACGCGGCTGAATTTTTTCGTATTGTTGACCAGTTCCACAACGTGCGTAATATTATCTGGGGTCATGTTCACCAGGCGTACGAAGGGGAGCGCAAGGGCGTGAAACTGATGTCCGTACCCTCTACTTGCGTTCAGTTTCGACCCAAAAGCTTCGATTTTGCTGTCGACCGGGAGAACCCAGGCTATCGCTGGCTCGATCTGCATGCGGATGGTCGCATTGAAACCGGCGTTTCCCGGGTGACTGGTGTAGACTTCGTGGTGGATTACAGCGTCAGGGGCTATTAACCGCCCCCATCCAAAACAGCACCCCAACCGAACACACAGCATAAGGCGTCGTTCCGACCGGTCTCATTATCATGCCAGATCCCTATCATCTTTTTTATATACACGGCTTTAACAGCTCGCCTCAATCCGCCAAGGCGCAACAAACAAGGCACGCCTTGGTACGATTCCCCCATGTTCAGTTTCACGTACCACAATTGCCTTTTGATCCGATTCGGGCGATGGCGATTCTGGAGCAGGAAATCCAGCAATGCCTGCCCCAGAAAATCGGTTTGATCGGTAGCTCTATGGGGGGCTATCTGGGAACTTATGTCGCCGAGAAATATAAGCTACCCTTAGCAATGATCAACCCCGCTGTACGCCCCTATGAGTTGCTGCAGGATTATCTGGGGGAGATGACCAATGATCACACGGGTGAGAAATACGTCTTCACCCAGGATCATATGCAGATAATTAAAGGTTTTGAGGTCACACAGATTACGCGGCCGGAACGTTATCTGTTGTTAACACAGACCGGCGATGAGACCCTGGACTATCGGCAGGGCGTGGAAAAATACGCCGCCTGCAAGCAGATTGTGGAGCAGGGCGGCGACCACAGTTTTCAAAACTTTGATCAACACCTGACACGGATATTTGAATTTTTGGGTGTTGCATAGAATCATGAATAAAAAACGGAACTGAATTTACCTATGGCAGACAATTACACGTCCGAATCCATTGAAGTATTAAGCGGTCTTGATCCGGTACGCAAGCGGCCGGGTATGTATACCGATACCACGCGCCCGAACCATTTGGCGCAGGAAGTGATCGATAACAGTGTGGACGAAGCACTGGCAGGGCATGCCTCTACTATTGAAGTGACTTTATTTAAAGATGGCTCGTTGCAAGTGGTGGACGATGGTCGCGGTATGCCGGTGGACGTGCATCCGGAAAAAGGCATTCCCGGTATTGAAGTGATTCTCTGTACGCTGCACGCAGGTGGAAAGTTTTCCAACAAAAGCTACCAGTTTTCGGGTGGCTTACACGGTGTGGGTGTATCCGTCGTAAATGCGTTATCCACGATGCTGGAAGTTACTATTCGTCGCGACGGCAATGTGTACCGAATGGGTTTCAAGAACGGTGACAAAGCGACGGAACTCGAAATAGTCGATACCTGTGGCAAACGTAACACTGGCACGTCTTTGCGTTTTTTGCCGGACCCGAAATATTTTGATTCAACCAAATATTCAGTATCGCGTCTGACCCATCTGCTGCGTGCCAAAGCGGTGTTGTGCCCCGGCTTGCATGTGAAATTTACCGACGAGAACAGCGGTGAAACCCTGGAATGGCATTACCAGGACGGATTAAAAGATTATTTGTTGTCGGCGAATCAAGGCTGGACCCTATTGCCGGAAGAGCCGTTCATGGGCAGCATGAGCGCTGATACAGAAGCGGTGGATTGGGCCGTGCAGTGGCTGCCGGAAGGTGGCGAGCTGGTGACGGAAGGCTATGTAAACCTGATCCCCACAGCCCAGGGCGGAACCCACGTTAACGGTTTGCGCTCCGGCCTGCTGGATGCCATGCGTGAATATTGTGAAAACCGGAACCTGTTGCCGAGGGGGGTGAAGCTGACGGCCGAGGATGTTTGGGATAAGTGCAGCTACGTATTGTCTGTAAAAATGCAGGACCCCCAATTTGCCGGGCAAACCAAAGAAAAATTATCATCACGACAAACTGCTGCCTTCGTTTCCGGTGTGGTGAAGGACGCTTTCAGTTTGTGGCTGCATCAGCACACTGCTGAAGGAGATGCGTTAGCGGATCTTGCCATAAACAACGCCCAGAAACGCATGCGCGCGAGTAAAAAAGTGGTGCGCAAAAAAGTCACCGCAGGCCCGGCGTTACCTGGTAAATTAGCCGACTGTTCCAGTCAGGACACGGAGCGCTCGGAGTTGTTTTTAGTGGAAGGGGATTCCGCAGGCGGATCGGCCAAGCAAGCGCGCGACCGGGAGTTTCAAGCGGTCATGCCTCTGCGCGGAAAAATTCTAAATACCTGGGAAGTGGATTCCGCCGAAATACTTTCATCGCAGGAAGTGCATGATATTTCTATTGCCATCGGACTCGATCCGGCGTCGGATGATTTAAGCAAACTGCGTTACAACAAAGTATGTATTCTGGCAGACGCGGATTCGGACGGCTTGCACATTGCGACGTTGTTATGTGCCCTGTTTGTGCGCCATTTCCGCCCTTTGGTTATGGCGGGGCATGTGTATGTTGCGATGCCTCCGTTGTATAGGATCGACGTGGCGAAAGACGTTTACTACGCGCTGGACGAAGACGAAAAGCAAGGCATCATGGATCGCATTAAGGCCGAGAAAAAGCGCGGGAATATTCAGGTGACCCGGTTCAAAGGTCTGGGTGAGATGAATCCGTTGCAGTTGCGTGAAACCACAATGGCTACGGAGTCGCGCCGATTGGTGCAGTTAACCGTTGAGTATGGCGATAACACGGATGAGGCGATGGATTTGTTGCTGGCGAAGAAACGGGCCGGGGACCGGAAGGATTGGCTGGAGTCGAAGGGCAATTTGGCGGCGGTTTAGTGATGTTGTTCGCAGCAAATTAACAGCCCGTATCAAAAATCCTGAAACCAAAGGTAGGCCTAAAAGCGCTCGAATTACCTCCCTTCGATAAGCTGGGCAGCAAGACGCAAATACGCTGTGGCATCTCGGTGGCACTGAAAACTATCAGCAAGCGCTACCTGGAAGTCGTGAGAACCGGCTTTGCCATCGAGCCAGACCCCAACAATCTGTTCCTGGAGCCGACCGGGTTACCCTTAACCCCGGATCGCCTGAGCCGCCTGGTGGCCAAATACATTAAACAGGCCTACATCGGCAAAACCGGCAGTTGCCACCTGTTCCGCCATACGGTGGCGACCCTGATGCTGGATGATGGGGCGGATCTCCGCTTTATCCAGCAAATGCAGGGGCATGTGAGCATTGGTACGACTGAGATTTACACCCATGTGTCTATTGTAAAACTGAAGAAAATCCACGAGTTAACGCACCCGACCTTGCGGGGTAGGCACAGAGCGCAGAGCGAACCGGAGGCCACAGAAGACGAGCTGTTGGCGATGTTGGAAGCTGTGGGTGACGAAGAAGCAATCCGGGAGTAGGATGTATGTACATATGTCAATACAGGGGTGGTGATGCAGTTTGAATGGGATGAAGCGAAGAACGCCACCAATATCCGTAAGCACGGAATCGACTTCGCTGATGTTATGGACATGTTTAATCACCCTATGCTGACGTTGGTGGATGACCGGGAAGATTATGGGAGCGCTGGATTGGTGTTGGTTGGATACAGCAGCTTGTGGGTGTAGTGGTTTATGTAGAGCGCTATGAAGATACCATCCGTATTATCTCGGCCCGAAAAGCGACCAAACACGAGGTGCGCCGTTATGAGCAAAGTATCAAAAACTGATTGGAAACGATTATCAGAAATGGATGATAAGGATATCGATACCAGTGATATCCCGGAATTAGATGATGCCTTCTTCCAAAATGCCGAATTGAAGGTGCCGTCCAAGCAGCCAGTGACACTGCGCATTGATAGTGATGTGTTGGTGTGGTTTAAATCGCAGGGTCAGGGCTATCAAACTCGTATTAACAAGCTTCTGCGTGCTTATATGGAAAGTCAGCAGCGTTAGGTTTTTACCATCTTCCCGCATGTCACATGGCTTTTTTATCGGGGCGCCGAACCGCCCCAAACCCCGCCCTCTAGGGCGGGGCTTCAGTCCGTGCCAGCGTGAAGAGCGTGGCTGTTGTTTGCCACTCAGGAGAAAATTACATGCAATGGGAAATCAAAAAAATTATTGAAAACGCCAACTGTCTGGCATCAACGGGTCGTAGCGGCGGTTCCACCGGCGAAGTGATCGCGGCGGCGTTCGTGCTCAATCGAATGGAGTTTTTGCCGGCCAGCTACCAAGATGTAGTGGAAGCCTGGGATCGCCTGGATGATGAATGGCAGGAATACGTGCGCATTGTTAAGCGTGATCATCAGCATCTTGAAGTCGGTTTAGTCATCGAACAGGAGCGCAGTGTATGGGGCATCGAAGTAAAAATGGCGGCCTGTTTCCAGGCCGCCTCTTGATTACTTGAAACAATCAGTTTGACAAGGTAATCGCCTAGCTTTGCTTGATCAGACCAGATTGCTCAAGCCACTTTGCTCAAGCCACTTTGTTAGTCCGGGTGTTTCGCTCTCCAGCATCATGCTCTAACACCTCACCCTCTTGATTGATGGCGATGGTTTTCGGCTTCATCGCCTCTGGAATTTCCTTCACAAGACGGATGGTTAGCAAACCATTGGAAAGATCTGCACCAGACACTTCCACGTAATCGGCAAGGTTGAACTTACGTTCGAAGGAACGGTTGGCAATACCTTGATAGAGGTACTTGCGTTCGTCCTTTTCGTTTTTATTACCGCGCACTGTCAGGACGCCTTTTTCAACCTGGATATCCAGCTCCTGTTGAGAAAAGCCGGCCACGGCCACTGTAATGGCATAGCGGTTTTCGTCCAGCACCTCGATACTGTACGGGGGGTACCCGTTGGGCGTGGATTCGGTGGCTAGAGCATGGTTGATCAAAGACCCTAAACGGTCGAAACCAATACTGCTACGATAGAGTGGGGTTAGGTCAATTGCGTTCATGGTATATCCTCCGATAGAAGCAATATAAAATAAAAACAATCATGGATGAGCAGGGCTCCACATGGACGTCCTCTCATAAGACGGTATTTAAGGTCTATCGAGTTCTTTTCAATGGTTGTTTCGAAAAAATTATTTGCGGTGGTCTTCAATAAAACTAAATCTGCTAGGCGGATCGTATTGCTGTGCTCTTTGTGGGCGTCGGAGGGGACCCCCCAGCCTCCAGACAGGCGCGTAAAAAGTTATCGTTTGACTTTCAAACCTATCAAAGGTAGTGTGTCAGCAGTTTGGAAACCACCTCTGCTTTACACTCTCCATTTCGTTGCAATGTCCTAATTCCTCGACCTGTAGTTTTTAATCTTTAGTCTTTTCCCAGCGCTTGCGCCTCGCGAAGGCGACACCGGTAATTCGATCTGCCCTCACGACCCAGGCTGCCTGGTTTTTCGGCGATCAGGATTTACTACATACAGTGATCCCTATCGGGATTGAAAAAAACCGTCAACGGCTTTGCAACGATTAATACTGTTTATTAATGCCCATCGTATTTATCTGAACACCGATGTAATGCGACATTCTGCAACGCTCTTGATTCTATTACAGAGAAAATGAATGATTGCACCTGCAACATCGGCCATTAACGCCACTGATAAACAAAAATACAGCCATCCCATTCCTGACCGGAACTTTATTCTCGGCCTGCTGAAAGCTTCAAAGCAACCCCAATTCCGCGAACAGCTTGCCCAAAAAATGTCGTTGTCCGATCCCAACGAAATCGAGGCACTGCGGCGTCGGCTTCGAGCTATGGAACGTGATGGACAGATTGATTTTGATCGCCAGAAAGGGTTCCGTATTGTCCAGGAAAGCCAATTAATCACCGGCCGGGTGATTGGACATCCCGACGGTTTTGGCTTTTTTGTACAAGACCAAGGTGGTGATGATTTAAGGCTTAGCGAGCATCAAATGTTGAAACTCTTTGATGGCGATCGAGCCCAGGTGCGGATCAGTGGTCAGGACAGCCGGGGCCGGGCTCAGGCCAGCCTGGTAAACATTATAGAACGCAATACGGTGAACCTGGTTGGGCAGTTGCATTGTGATGCCGGCCAATATTTTGTGACCGCGCAGAATAAACGCATCGCCCATGAGATCGATATTGACCCCGCGCAACTGGCCGGTGCCAGAGCAGGCCAATACGTGGTAGTGGCAATCACAGACTATCCCGACAGCCAATATAACGCCTATGGCAATGTGATTGAGGTGCTTGGTGATGCGGATCAATCGGGCATGGAAATTGAGGTCGTTATGCGTGAAGTGGGTATTCCGCATATCTGGCCGCCAGCGGCGTTGAACGAAGCGAATGCGTTGAGCGAGACCGTGTGTGAAGCAGACAAGCAAGCCCGAGCAGACCTTCGGCATTTGCCTTTTGTGACCATTGATGGTGAGGACGCGAAAGACTTTGATGACGCTGTCTATTGCGAACCGCAAAAACAAGGCGGTTGGTGTTTGTGGGTTGCCATTGCCGATGTGGCGCACTATGTGAAACCCGGCAGCGCGTTGGATAAGGAAGCCCATCACCGAGGTACTTCGGTATACTTTCCGGGGCGTGTCGTGCCCATGTTGCCAGAGCGCTTGTCCAACGGGTTATGCTCGCTGAATCCGAAGGTGGATCGACTGGTGCTCGCGTGTGAAATACGCTTCAATCCGCAGGGCAAAATGATCGACTACTGTTTTTCAGAGGCCGTTATCCATTCACATGCACGTTTGACCTATCAGCAAGTCAATGCAGTGCTTACACAACCTGAAAGCAAACTTGGGCGAGCCATGTCGCAGCAGCACTCGCCACTTGTACCACACTTGCAGGCGCTCTATGGCCTTTTTAAAAATTTGCAACAAGCCCGATCGGAGCGCGGTGCTATTGATTTTGAAACACAGGAATGTGCTTTTCAGTTCAACCACAATCGCAAAGTTGACGCTATCGTTCCAGTCGAACGCAATGATGCCCATAAGCTTATTGAAGAATGTATGTTATGCGCCAATGTGGCGACCGCAGCATTTTTGCAAGTGACCCGGCTGCCTTCACTTTACCGCAATCATAACGGCCCACAAGCCAAAAAGCTGATTACGTTACGACGTTATCTGGCAGAAAAGGGTTTAAAGCTGGGCGGTGGGGATACGCCTTCGCCTAAGGATTACGATCAGTTGCTTTCCTTAGTCACAGGTCGAAGCGATGCGGATGCGATACAGTCGATGCTGCTGCGCTCACTCAGTCAGGCGGTTTACAGTCACGAAAATGCAGGCCATTTCGGTCTGGCTTATTCGGGCTATGCGCATTTTACCTCTCCCATTCGTCGCTATCCAGATTTGATCATTCACAGAGCCATTCGCTCGGTGATACGCAGAACCAAAAGCAGTGCTGTGCGTCAGTTGTTGAAGACCTTCGGAAAGAAAAGCAAACAGCCGGTAATGCGTTTTGACGGTGCCAAGCCGATACCGGCGAGAATAAGTTATCCCTACGATAAAAAACAAATGGCGGAGCTGGGCGAGCATTGCTCGCAACTGTCTCGTCGTGCCGATAAGGCCAGCTGGGAGGTAGAGGCGTGGTTGAAATGCAGTTATATGCAAGATGCTATTGGTGAACCCTTTGCGGGCATTATTACGTCTGTTACTCATTTCGGGCTATTCATAGAATTGAGCGATACAAAAATAGAAGGGTTGCTGCACATCAGTGATCTCAATAACGATTTCTACCACTTTGACGAAAGCAGACAAGAGCTAAAGGGCGAGCGTAGTCAGAAAGGGTATGCGTTGGGGGATAGAATTCAGGTTGAAGTGGCTCAGGTTGATATGGATCAGAAGAAAATCGGTTTTGCTTTGGCAAAAAGCAGTGCCGGTGGGACTAATAAAAGAGGAGCAATCAAATAACCTGCCACAATAAAGGCGCTATTACCCAGCCAGATAGAGCCCTTTGGACTGTTGGGTTAGCAAAGTAACGCGGTTGCGTCCGCTTGCTTTCGATTGGTAAAGTGCTTTGTCTGCCATTGATAAAAAGTGTTCTGCTTCGGTATCCGCTGTGGGCAAGGCCACAAACGCACCGGCGCTCAATGTTAAGTTTATTACGCCCTCCCGGGTGTTAATGGCGGTGGATTGTACGCTGCTGCGAATGCGTTGGGCCACGATTTCCGCTCCTTCCTCGTCGGTTTCTGTGAGGACAATACAAAATTCTTCACCGCCGTAGCGTGCAGCGAAATCAGTGGGCCGATGGATGTTTTTATCGATGCGAGCGGCAATTTCCTTCAGGCAATCATCACCCGCTAGATGTCCATAGGTGTCATTGACTGATTTAAAATGATCGACATCCACTAGTATCACGCAAATACAGTGTTCGCGTCGTGTGGAGCGGCCCAGTTCAGCCGCCAGATATTTATCCAACGCGCGCCGGTTCTGCAGACCGGTTAGCTGGTCGGTGTCACTGATTTCAGTGAGTCTTCGGTTGGCTGCCTCCAGCTCCCGGGTGCGCTCCGCAACTTTGTTTTCCAGTTCTAATTTGGCTTTGATTTGGGTGTTGAGTGCCGCCTGCTGTGCTGCTGCCCGCATGCCTTTTTCGTGGTTGATACGCTCGGCCAGGGCGAAGGAAAGCAGCACAGTTTCCAATACCGTGCCCAGTTGTAATGCGTAAGACGTGATGATATTGCGGGGCAATATTTCGAATTTACTCAATGCTAAAACAACACCACCGAAGATCAATAAAATCCAGGCCAGGGTGTAGTAACGTGCGGAGGTGTTACCCCGGCACCAGGCATTTATGCCTTGAGTCAGCCCCCATAAACTAATTAATACGGACACTGAGATGACTACACGAATGGAAATATTGTAAGGCGCGAAAATGGCGACCAGAAAAGCCAGCAGTGTGGCTACCGTGCAGCCATTCTGAATCAGCGGCATCGGCTTCGGCATTTGGTAAATACCCAGAAAACGGGATGTGAAAAGTAGACCAAGCACGACAGTGCCTGCTAAGAACACCGTAATAGCGCGATCATTCCACTGTGTGGCGTCAGGCCAAATATATTGAAATGCCCAGCCTTCAAGGCTGGCAGAAAATAGCCACATTCCGATTACATAGCCGACGTAATAAATATAGCTGCGATCCCGCAGTACCAAGAAAAGCAGGAAGTTGTAGATGCCGATAATGGCTAATGCACCGTAGTAGGCACCCTGGGTGACGTTTCGCTGGATGTCATATTGATTAAACGATTTTTCATCCCAGATCGTCAGTGGTAATTGTACCGAGCTGGTTGAACGCAACCGAATGTAGACCTCCGATTCTGATCCAGCGGTTACCGTGATGGGCACAATAAAATAACGATGCTGTATAGGCCGCTCCACAAAAGGTAATTTATCACCCAGATGGTATTCGTGCAGTATCGAGCCGTTCTGTACCAAATACAAATCGATGTTGTCCAGCACCGGGTAACCCAGTTCCAGGATCCATTGCTCCAAGTCAGATTGGTTTGATATGCCGAAATTCAGCCACCAGCTTTGGTTGTTATAACCTTTATTGAAAATATGCGAGTCGTTCTGTTCCCAGGGTTGCGCCTGGGAGAGCAGGGAGTGAATGGTCAGGCTGTCGTCCGCGTCCATTAAGTAACGTATTTCAGTGCCGATAGCCTGTTGGGTGAATTGGTTGTCCAGTTGCACAGCATTGGCCGCAGCACAGCAGGTCAGCACCAGTAAGATGGCGCCCACGCGGGCGAAAAATTGCCTTGTCAGAGACCTACAGAGACGCACCAAATAAACCTGCTACTTAAAGTGGCGACATTTACACACCACGAAGGTCGGTGTGGCGGTTTTGTTTTTAGCTGTTAGTTCTAGCTGTAGGTGTAAGTTTAGCTGTTAATTTGTTGTCCGAGAGCGAACTAACAGGTCATAGCCAATTCGATACCAACGGTTACCTAATCGAGTTTGTTTAGAGCGAGTATGTCCCCTCACCAGCTGTCGATAAACCGTCCGCTTCCCCGGTAGCAGCGCTCGGTTGTCGCATTCAGACCACGCACAATCCATTGGCGGGTATCGGCAGGGTCAATCACGGCATCCAACTCAAAATAACTGGCGATGTGGGTGGCTTTCCCTTTGCGGTAGCGGGAGGCAACGCGCTGCTCAAAAAACGCTTGTCGTTGATCCGGATCCTCAATGGCGTCCATTTCTTTTTTGTATGCCAGGCGCACCCCGCCTTCCAGCCCCATGCCGCCGAGTTCACCGGTGGGCCAGGCAACGGTAAAAAAGGGCGCTTTGAAGTGACCGCCGGCTGCAGCCATGGCGCCCAAGCCGTAGGCCTTGCGTAGCACGATGGCAAACAAGGGAACGTGTAGCGACGCAGCGGTCAGAAATAAGCGCGCGGAATGACGAACCAACGCCGTTTTTTCGGCTGCCGGACCGACCATGATACCGGGGGTGTCAATCAGTGTGAGTATCGGTAAGCCATGGGCGTCACACAAACGCATAAAGCGAGCGGCTTTGTCGGCGCTATCGGAATCGATGGCACCGGAATTAAACGTCGGGTTGTTGGCAATCAGGCCCATAGGTTTCCCCTCGACGCGGACCAAGGCAATGACGTAAGCCTGGCCATAGGCACTGCGTAATTCGAGGACGGAATCGACGTCCGCCAGCAGTTGAACGACGTTACGCACGTCATAGGCGCGCAGCCGGTTTTCCGGGATCACATGGCGCAGGTGCAACGGATCGGCGGCCGTCCAGTCGGCTACGTTGCCTTGAAAATAGGACAGGTATTGCCTGGCTTTGGAGACCGCTTCCTGCTCATTGCTGACCCGGATATCCACCACGCCGTTTTCGTGTTGTACGTCGATGGGGCCGACCTCTTCCGGCGAAAAAGAGCCGAGTCCACCTGCTTCTATCAATGCGGGGCCGGCCATTCCGATATTGCTGTTTTCGGTGGCGATAATGACATCGGTCATACCCAGCAACGCCGCGTTGCCGGCAAAACACCGTCCTGATACGATGCCGATAACAGGCACTTTGCCACTCAGATCCGCCAGCTTATAAAAATTTTGATTTTCCAGCGCGGCAATGGTGACGGGGTCTTCCCGCGGGCGACCACCGCCCCCTTCAGCGAAAAGAATCAGCGGTATTTTGTGGTCCTTCGCCAGATCAAACAGGCGGTCGGTTTTCTGGTGATTTTTATGTCCCTGAGTGCCCGCCATCACCGTGGCGTCATAACTGCCCACCGCGACGCGGGCCGTTTCTGCACCGAACTGGTCTGCGTTGACGGTGGCTATGCCCATCACAAAACCGTCGGCAGGGGTTTGTGTTCGTAACTCTTCATCACTTTTTCGGGCGTGCAAATAGGCAACGGCCAGCTGGCCGTATTCAGTGAAACTGTCGTGGTCGCACAAATCCGTCAGGTTTTCACGGGCCGTGCGCTGACCGCGCTGGCGGCGGCGTTCGACTGCTTGGGGACGTTGCTGATCCAAGGTGATTTCAATCCGCTGGCGAAGTTGCTGCAGGTCTTCGCGAACGGCATGCAGGTCAATGTTATTGGTGTCTTCACTTTGAGTATCCTGGGCACTGGATTTCTTGATAAGGGCGATAGCCTGACCCTGAGCCACAGACTCACCGGGACTCACCAGCACTTCGGATACCGTTCCAGGGTGTGACGCCGTCACCGCGTGCTCCAGTTTCATGGCTTCAATCAGGGCCACTTCGAATCCACGCTGGACAGCATCTCCGGCCGCAATCGTCAGTGCGCTGATCACGCCGTGCAGGGGCGAGGTGATCAGGGTTGAATCACGGTCAATATTGGGTAGATTTGCAATCGGGTCGATCGATTCCGTTGTGACCTGTAGCTCCTGTATGCGCTCTTCGACAAACAAAGTGGTGACATCGTTTTCTATTACAGAGCGATGATCCAGCAGCTTACGCAAAAAAGCCAGATTGGTTGCAACGCCTTGAATATCGAATTCCTGGGCTGCACGACGAGCGCGGATCAGCAGTGATTTGAAGTGGGGTGAAGGTGAGCTGACAATGAGCTTTGCCAGCAATGAATCGTATCGTGTGGTGGTTTGATAGCCCGGATAGGCAAAAGTGTCGACGCGGACGCCCGGGCCATGGGGTGCAGTAAACGAGGTGATCAATCCCGCAGCCGGAACCGGCTTGCCGGTTTTGTCCAGCGTCTCCATATTGATGCGAAGTTGTGCGGCATGGCCCCTGGGTAACGGGATATCTGCCTGGGTCAGCGATAAACTCGTTAGGGTGCGTCCTGCAGCCAGTTCAATCTGTATCTGCACCAGATCAAGTCCGAGCACTTCTTCAGTCACGGTGTGCTCGACCTGAAGACGGGGATTGGCTTCCAGAAAAACGAGGTCATCTTCCTGGCCGCTTTTGTCCAGATCCAACAGAAATTCGAAGGTGCCCAGATTACGGTAATGGCAGTTTTTGGCCATATGGGTAGCCGCATCCAATACGCACTGCCGCTGCTGGTGGTTTAGGCTGGTGCTGGGCGCGAATTCCACCAGCTTCTGGTGTTGCCGCTGAAGAGTACATTCCCGCTCCCAAAGATGACTGACCTGTGTCCCGTCCCCGATGATTTGCACCTCTATATGCCGGGCGCGCTGAATCAGTTGTTCGACATACAGCTCGGCATTCCCGAATGCGCGCAGCGCTTCCGATTGGCAGCGATGAAAAGCGCTTTGCAGTTCGTTTATATTGCGCACCACCCGCATCCCTTTGCCGCCTCCGCCGGCCACCGCTTTGATCATCATGGCGGACCCGGAGCCGAGTGATAAAAAGAACGATTCGGCCTGCTCCAGTGTGGTTCCACCTGATGTGCCGGCACTGACTTTAACGCCACAGCTAAGGGCCAACTCCCTGGCGCGGGTTTTGTCGCCGAACAGGGCGATAAGGGCCGGGTCCGGCCCGATAAACACAAGTCCTTCCTCTATGCAGCGCTGAGCAAATTCACGATCCTCGCTCAAGAATCCGTAGCCCGGATGAATGGCGTCGCAGTTTAACGATTTCGCTGCGGCGATGATCTGTTCCCCGTCCAGATAGGCAGCGATGCCCGTGCCTTGCAGCGACTGCGTTTCACTCGCGGCATCCAGGTGACCACTGGTTACATCATCTTCACTGTAGATCGCTACGGTTTCGATCCCCATATCACCCGCCGTGCGGGCAATCCGAACGGCGATCTCCCCGCGATTGGCAATTAGCAGTTTCCGAAACGGGGCACTTCCCGTATTGCTTGGATATTCAATAGGTTGAATGGGCATCTGGGGCAGACCTTAAAGCAAAAAATTCGGCCTTGGTTTTACCACGAAACCCCGGAAGTTGAAAAATCCTTTACGCCGATTAAAAAACTGGGTTTCGCTGTGCTAATTACGTATGCTTTTCCACAAAGTGTTTAACGCAGGTCTGGAATCGCGTGTTTATCTCGGGCCGCCATTAACGAAGTATTTGCTTTCTTTTCCGGCAAAAAGGAGCTGCAGTGGAGCCGTCGCAAGCAATCCAGACTCAAGCCGAGCCACATAACCGTCACCGCCATTACCGGTATTACGATTACCTGATGGCGGGCTTTGTCACCGTTCTGCTGTGTTCCAATCTGATTGGGCCGGCGAAAGTCAGTGAAATCGATTTCAGCTGGTTGCCGGTGGTCGGTGGCGTCTTTGTCTTTGGGGCGGGTAATATATTTTTTCCGATCAGTTATATTTTCGGGGACGTGTTAACCGAGGTCTATGGCTATGCCCGGGCCCGCAAAGTGATCTGGGCGGGATTTTTTGCCATCATCTTTGCCGCCCTCATGAGCGCGGTTATTATCGGCTTACCCGTGTCCGGTTCCGAGCCCTTTAATATCGCATTGCAGTCGTCACTGGAAACGGTGTTCGGCAATACCTGGCGGATTGTTGTTGGCTCTATTGTTGCCTTCTGGGTGGGTGATTTTGTTAACGCGTATGTCATGGCCAGGATGAAATTGCTGACCAACGGCAAGCATCTGTGGATGCGCACCATCGGTTCAACCCTGTGTGGACAGAGTATTGATAGTTTGATTTTTTATCCTATCGCTTTTTATGGCATTTGGGAGAACACAACGTTGTTGTATGTCATTCTGTTTAATGGTGTATGTAAAATTGCAATTGAAGTGATTATGACTCCGGTCACCTATCTGGTGGTGAATTGGTTAAAGAAAAAAGAGGGAGAGGACTTCTACGATACGGATACTGATTTTACGCCGTTTTCAGTGAGCGATTGAGGCTCGATCCGTACCGGATACCACGCCAAATCCGACCCCGCCCGGATCGGGTATGCTATAGTCGCACGCTTTCACAAATGGGTTGGCAAGGATGAATAAATGAAAGTCTGTATGTTGCTGGCGGGAGACGAAGAAGGGGGCTTGGAAAAGCACGTTATGGAGCTGGCCAATGCGCTATCCGAAAAAGTGGATTTGCATTTGGTGGCGCATGCCAAGTATCGGGACCGGGTGGTGCCTGCAGTACAATTCCATGCGATTGATTTGACCCGCAGCCGTCGCAACCCTTTTTTGTTGTTTGAGCTGGTCAGGACGCTGCGTCGGATCAAGCCCGATCTTGTGCATGCCCACGCGGTTAAGGCCACCGATTTACTTGCAAAAATACGCCATTGGGTGGCGGCCAGGACCGTGGCCACTTTACATAACCGTCGCCGTCGCCTGGGCGGTTATGGGCAGATGGACGGCGTCATCGCGATTAACCATGAAATCGCGCAATCCCTGAATCCGGCCACCCTAAAAATCATTCCCAACGGTATGGATTTGCCCTCTTATACACCGGTGCTGCGGCCAGCCTTGGTCGAAGAGTTCGGACTTGATCCGGAGCTGCCAATATTTTTGGCGATGGGGCGGCTGGTGGACGCCAAAGGTTTTGATGTCTTACTCGATGCCTGGCAGGGTATTGATGCCAGCCTGGTGA
Organism: Ketobacter sp. MCCC 1A13808; assembly: GCF_009746715.1. Taxonomy (NCBI): domain Bacteria; kingdom Pseudomonadati; phylum Pseudomonadota; class Gammaproteobacteria; order Pseudomonadales; family Ketobacteraceae; genus Ketobacter; species Ketobacter nezhaii. The sequence goes on along the minus strand of NZ_VRKW01000002.1, from coordinate 512,835 downwards.
TTCTGGGTGACGGGGAGCGGCAAGCCGCGTTGCAAACGAAGCTGGAGCAACAGCGGATGCAAGCGCGGGTGATCCTGGCGGGGCACCGCGAGCTGGCATTGCGCTACCTGCATGGAAGCGATTTTTTAGTGATCTCGTCCCGTAATGAAGGCGGGCCCTACACTCTGGTCGAGGCGTTATTGATTGGCGTTCCGGTGCTGTCCACGCGAGTGGGTATGTGCAGTGATTGGCTGCCATCGGCGTATTTATGTGAAACCAACGATGCGTCAGGGTTGCATGGCTTGGTTGAGCAGGCGCTTAACAATCCGCAACAAATGCATCAGGAATTTGAGCCGATTTTCCGGCGGGCCGAGGCTAGCTTGACGTTGCACGGAATGGCTCAGTCGGCGTTGGATTTTTATCGGCAAGTACTTGCTCGGCCGCAATGACCACAGACCAAAGCGCGAAGGGCAGGTAAAAAAGCAGCGCCCAGTGACGCTGCTTGTCGTTGTCTGTTTAAGCGTCTTTAGATACTCAATCACCGCGATTCGTTCTTCATCGGTCATGACCGCAGTAAACTCATGACCCTCATAACCATCGGTGCCTTTGGTTGGCGGGTAGCCGAAGAAATTGTCCGCCCCGATGCGGGTCATGCCTTCGGTGTTGGTTCAAACCCGTCGGCGGTCAGTACCGATGATCTCCATGGGCACGACGTAGCTCGCGATGCCTAGTCCGGAGTGTTCACGTTGCGGGGCGCGTGCGCTCCGGGGCAGGCGGTTAATTAGGAAAATGCTTACCAGGATTTGTATTTTAGAAATTTACCATTCATGGTCACTACCACGCGGTCTCCGTTGGGATTTTCTTCTTTCTCTACTTCCATATTAAAATCAATGGCGCTCATGATGCCGTCACCAAATTTTTCCTGGATAACCTCTTTCAGCGTGTCGCCGTACACGCCCATAATTTCATAGAAGCGATAGATCAAAGGGTCCGTAGGCACCGTTTGCTGCCAAACTTTAGTGGGGTATTTTTGCAATGCTGCACATACCTCGGGCCCCAGTTCCAACAAGGAGCAGAGTGCTTCGGCTTTGTCCTTCGGCATACTGTTCATGCCTAAACAGGCCGAAGTGGTCCACACGGTGGACATTTCAAGGGCATCGGCAATGGCTTGCCAGGTCATTTGCTTACTTTCTTTAGCGACAATGATGGTGTTGCTGAGGTTATTCATAGGGGGTCTCCGGTCGAATGAGAAAGGATGTGAGGGCAGGCGCTCGCGAACCGCGCCTACCTCTGATACGGTTGCACCAAAATGGCACATAAGCCCGTGAAAGAATGGCTTCTTTCGTTGATGCGGGGGGCCACGAAGTGAAGGCAGGGTTTGTGCCAACCCTGACCAGCGCCGGAGACGGCGGCTCTGGCATCACAAACTGGATTAGCCGTCGTATCATTGGCGTGATTTTAACCAAACGTAATACAAGCTCACCAATCTCTAATAGCTGCGAGCGAACAATCAGAGTAAAAAGTAAACACCAGATGCTCTTTTTGACGACGACGGGCATCGACAAGCAGTACAAGAATAAAACTAATGAATCTAGGTAACCAGCTTTATAAACGATTTGGAAATCCACTTGAATGGAACTCGGCGAGGAAAGCCAATGTACTGTTGTGGATTTATTTCCTGCAGCAGGGGATCTATTTTCTGTGGCTCTGGGGTGTGCCTGCCGTAGCTGAATTTCAAATGTATTTTGACCCACAACAGGTCGCTCATTATTTTCCTTATGTGGGCGGGTTGCTGGGGTTTTCGCTGGTGGTACTTGCTGCCTTGAAATTAGTACAGCTGCGTTGGCCGGATGGTTATCTTTACGAGCATTTTGCTGCCCAGTATTTTTCCCTGACCCATATTTTTTATGGCTATACCATCGGTCTGATGTCGTTGCCGGTGGGGGTCGTTATGGCGGGTGCACCGGTTGTTGGTTTTATTTTCTTTCACCGCTCGGCGGTGGCTTTGGCCTTTATCAATAGTATCGTGATTATTCTTGTGGTGAGTTACCTGTCCACCCAGGAGGTGTTCGGGTATGCGCCGATCGCTGCCAATTTATACCAGTCAAATGGCCAGCTTAGCATGTTCTGGCTGGCGGCCTATTGCAGTCTGGCAGCACCGCATTTATTTTTTATGTTTGGCTTGGCGGGATACGTGCTGCAACGTTGGCGGGTACGGGAAGAGGAAGTCAATCGGCTTAGTCGGACCGATGCGTTAACTGACCTAATGAATCGGCGTTGTATTCTGGATTATCTGGAACGGGTAAAGCGCCATAGCGAAAAAAATAAGTTACCATTGTCGGTTCTGATGGTGGATCTGGATTATTTCAAACAAATTAATGATCGTTGGGGGCATGACGTGGGCGACCAAGCATTGATTGCCGCTGCCAAAGCATTGAAAGAATCCATCAGGATCAATGATTTTGCCGGACGTTATGGCGGCGAGGAATTTTTGGTGCTGTTACCGGGCTTAAATGAAACGCAAGCCCATCCGCTTGCAGAACGGATCCGGATGGCAATTGGGGCAGTCCGGATTCAGTGCGACAATCAGGTGGAAGTTGCGCTGTCTGCCAGTATTGGTATGAGTGGCTATTCTCACAAATCAAAAACCACGACGAGTGAATTGATAAAACAGGCAGATAATGCGTTGTACCAGGCGAAGCATACCGGCCGCAACAGGTTGGTGGTTGCCGCGGGAGCAGAAAATTGAAAGGGTTATGTTAAGTCACCCGGACTGAGAGACGGGTGACTTTGACTTAGTGTATTGGGGCGAGTGTATCGGGGCTAAGTTATGTTGGTATCCATATCGCGGGTGTTAAAACGATTAAATCGTTTGATCGGTAATCCGCTCGAATGGACATCCAGTGCGAAAGCGATGTTATTAGGCGCACTTACCTGCCTGATGTATTTGCAGTACGCGCTGTGGGGTGAATTGTTATTGCGTTTTAACGAATCGGTCTATTGGCTGGATACGGAGCACGTCATAGCCCAGCTACCCTATTTCTACGCCCTTTCCCTGTGTTCTTTTTTTCTCACGATACTGCCGCCCATATTGAATAAAATGTTCGGTGATTCCTATTTATATGAGTATGGGGCAACCTTGTATTTTGGCCTCTCACTTAGCTATTTCAGTTTTCAGATCGGTACCTTATCGTTGCCGGTGGGGGCGGTGTTAGTGGGTGCTCCGGTAGTGGGATTTATCTTTTTTAACCGTAAAGCAGTGGTGTTGGCACTGCTGCTTTCCCTGGCAATACAGGTGATATTGTCATTGGGATCTGCATGCAACTTCTGGGGCTATGCTCCGATGTTTGATGCGAACACGGAATGGGGCAATGCACCGACTCCTTTCAAGGTGTTCCAGATGTACTTCTTTACTCTGCCGTACATGATCGTACTAATATCGATATCCTACCTGGTGCTGCGACGTTGGCGTGACCGGGAAGAAAAAGTACGACACCTTAGCGTAACTGACCCGTTAACCGGTTTGTTTAACCGGCGCAGTATTTTATTGCATCTGGAACAAGAGCAGTTTCGTAGCCGTAACAAGGGTCCGGTGATGTCGTTGCTGATGGTGGATTTGGATCATTTCAAGCTGATCAATGACGAAAAAGGGCATGAGGCAGGCGACTATGCGTTAATTGCAGCAGCGGATGCATTGCAGAAGTGTCTGCGACAGAATGACCGGGTGGGCCGTTACGGGGGAGAGGAATTTCTGATTATCCTGCCCGGCACGAATCTTGAAGGAGCAAAGTACATTGCGGAGCGGTGCCGACAGCAATTGGAAAAAACCAATGTGGTGTTATCCAACGGAGGACAAATAAAATTGACCGGTAGTTTTGGTTTGATCTGTAACGAAGGGAATGTTCACATGCAGGTCGATGAATTACTCAGGCGGGTCGACAAGGCATTGTACCTGGCCAAACATCAGGGCAGAAACCAGATCGTGAGTGTCGATCTGGTTTCCTGATTTATCAAATACGCCTTATTTGCTGACGTCGTAGGGATTGCCACCCAGAGCGTTGGAAATATCCGCGATGGCGTTTTGTGCTCGGACACTGTTGCCTGCCACATCCAGTGGCGGAGAGATAACAGCAATACCGAATTTGCCCGGTGACACCGCGATGAGGCCACCACCGACCCCACTTTTTGCAGGTAAACCGGTTTTATACAGCCATTTTCCGGCGTCGTCATAGAGTCCGGCTGTGGCCATCACGGCTAATACTTCCGGCACATTCTCCGCTTTAGTGACTTGTTTTCCAGTGACCGGGTTCTTGCCTGCGTTGGCCAATGTCGCCGCCATCATCGCCAGGTCTTTCGCATTCACACCCACCGAACACTGGCGGGTATAAATATCCGTTGCCCGCAGCGGATCGGTTTTGATATGACCATAGGCAGACATTAGCCAGGCAATGGCGCGGTTGCGTTGATTGGTTTCGGCTTCGGATTGATAGACGTCATCCAGAACCTTTAAATCACGGCCGGCAAATTCATTGTATTTTTTTTCAATCTTGCCCCAGATCTCATCGTAGGTTTTCCCATCGACCAGGCTGGTTGTGGTGATAGCACCAGCATTGACCAACGGATTCATTTCTGCACCCTGATATTGTTCAATGGCGACAATGGAATTGAACACCTGCCCGGTTGCGTCTACCCCCATATTATCAAAAATGGCCCGGGTTCCGGATTGATCCATTACCATGGCCAGGGTAAAAACTTTTGAAATGGACTGTATTGATACTTCGGATTTGATATCGCCGACCGTGTAGACTTTTCCGTCGGTGGTAATCAGCGCGATGCCGTAAATGGAAGAATCGACTTTCGCCAGTGCCGGTATATAGTCGGCATTTTTCCCTTCCTGCAAGCCCTTGTATTTATCAAAAGCGGTTTTTAACGCTTTGTTGATGTTGTCTTTGGTAAGCGGGTCGGCAGAAACATGAACGGTATTTAGCAGCAGCACTAAAGAAAAAGCCAGGGCGATACTCTGTTTGATTCTGATCATATTGCGGATTCCTGTTCGTCAATTTAGGTCCAGCGTTAACGTTGTTTCCGATAACGTATGGGCACTGATTTCGCCCTCGGTGAAAAACAGAGGGCGTAGACCGGGTCCTCGCGAATACAGCTTGGTTTGATCGTCGCTGTGTTCAGAGCTTGGATCAATGGATTGTGAGTAAGTCAGCAATCCTTTCGCTTGAGGCTCATTATTACTGAAATCGACTATCATGATCCAGCTTGATCCTTGGCTAACATGATATCCCTTCGCTTCTGCACTAATTTGGGACCCGGGCAGTGGCTCATAGTGGTGGCTTGGTATTCGTGCACTGCTATTTTTTCCGTTGAAATGAAATACATTAAACCCGCCATCAATATTGCTGCCACCTTCCCAGGGAAACCGAACGCCGGACGGTGTGCCATCCGTGTTGGTGAATTCAACAAACTGTATATCGCCCAGGGTGGCGTCCACTGCAACTCCGGCTTGCTGTAAAACCAGTACCGCTTTAGCTAATTGCTGTAAGACGGCATCGTTGGCTAAAAGCGTGTGCGGGGTTCGGGTTGGGTCGGTAGCATCAAAAGGCACCTGCCACTGCGGGTCTGCGATGAACTGTTGTGCAAACTCCCGGAACAGGTGTGCGCCCTGGCTGGATTTGAAGTAGTAGCCGTCCCAAGCGGCAAGGGTTTGGCAGGCGTGAGCAATATCTACCTCTGTCTGCGTGGTATTCTCATCTTCCACTATTTCAACTGCCACCGGGGTATCGCCTTGTGCGCTGCATAGACTCACTAAATCCTGCAGAATTTCTTCCGCCAAATACGAGCGCGCACTCCAAAGCGCGGCTTCCACTTCCTCGGCATTAAACAGACCGTCATCACCGGCGCTGTCACGTAACATCTGCTGTGACAGGCGTGACCGCAGGGATTGCTCTGCCCGGGTTTCACCATACAGGATGGAGTGGCTTTTCATGGGCCTATCGGGCTGGGTTAGCCAATAGCTGTCATTGGAATTTTGTACAACGCTCTGACTGCTGAGTTTGGGTGCCTGTCTGTAGGGAACGGCACCCTGAAAATCAAACAGGATTGAGTTTCCGGGCAAGATACTAAAGCCCAGGAGTTCACGGGCAGTGCGTAGCGCCGGGGTGTAACGCAAAACCAATTCTGCGATCAGATTCAGGTTTGGAACAGTGGAATCGTCAATATAAAAGCTGTGGCCAGCTTTATCGACGGCCAAAGTGTTGTTAAACAGGACCCCGTCGTATTGCTTGAATGCCTGTTTGAACGATTTCATATCGGAGGCCAGATTCATGGCCAGCCAGTGGTCGACGATATCCAGGTTGCCTTGATTGACATCCTTGATACTGTAAGCGACAAAGCCGCCATTGCCGTCATCGCCCCAGGGTAATGCCTGTGCCACGGAGATCATCGGTCCAAAGCGGCTGTAATACACTTTTTTGGTGAATGGCTGTGTGACGCCGGGGGCCACGGCTACCTCCAGTGTCAACGTTTTTTCTTCAATTTGGCGACGTTTACCATCGACGATATAGGTCATGCCGCTGGCATCATCTGGGGCCAAGTCAAGCTGGTACACGATGAAATGCTCTGCGGTGGAGAACGTGTGGGACCAGGCCAGGTCTTTATTAAAACCAATATTGACGATGCCGGGTGTGCCATGCAATGAACTGCCCATCACGTCCATGACGCCCGGTATAGTGGAATGGAATTGCCAGAAACGCAGTATGCCGGTGAAGGGGAAATGCGGGTTTCCCAGTAGTAAGCCTTTCCCGCTTTCGGTTTTGTTGCTGCCCAGGGCCCAGGCATTGGAGCCCAGCCCGCTGCCAAGGTGGCGGGGCACGGCAGCCAATTGTGCGGGCATGGTCAGGCCGTTTCTGAAAGGAACGGAAGCCTTGGCGGTGGCCGATAGCGCTGGTGAAGCAGGGGTCGGCGCGAAATCCTGCCCCGGGGGCGCTGCCAGGAACAGAGGGGCGGTGAACTGGCCGGAGCCGGGCATGAGCGCGGTGCCCAGTAGCGCCGTTAGCATGTCCAGGTCGGATATGGGCTGCACCCAGGGCTGGTTTGCGCAATGAGGGTCCAGATTGGCATGCCCGGTGTTGTCCAGATAGTGATTGAAGCCTTGGGAGTAGCCTGAGATCATCGCTTTCGTGTTATCGGATAGCGTGTGGTAATCCCGCTCCGCTTGTTCACGGATTCCCAATGCCAGATAACTGAAATCGGTAATCAGGTTCTTGCTGTCACCGGAACCGGCGATGTCATCGGGCCCATAATATTGTGAGCGGCGGCTGTTATACAGGGTGATAATATCCGCCAGCATACAGGCGTTATCCTCCGCGAATGCATAACCCACTCCGAACGAGAGGCTTTCCAGATTGTCTGCCCGGATATGGGGAACACCGAAATCGGTTCGCCGGATATTCGCTTCCAGTATCCGGTCGTTATCAAACGCCTGCAGAGTGGCAGTTGGCTCCTGTTCGGGGCAACCGCTCACCAGGGCACAGAAAATTGAAATCATCCCTATGCGTTGTAAGGCGTTTGCTGTCTGTAAATGTGAGCTCCGTCTCATTGTCGTTATTCCTCTTTTGATTGTTTGAGTTGTCAGGCTATTTTTTGGTGCTTTTTTGGGGTTCTTTATATCGTGATCCGGTATCGAGTTAAACAACCTAGCTCTATAAGTGAGAGAAAACAGGGATTTACCGGGCGTACAGTGGATTTCGTTTATGTCGCTTGCTAAAACAGGGAATTATGAGCAATACTGACAGTCTCACTGTTTTTGATGTCAGGAACTGAGTTTGATTTCCGCGATTAGAAAGTCTCTAAGCATTTCGTTTTTGCTGCTGCTGGTTTTGGCAGACGCACGTTTGCTGTCGCCGGAAAATCACCAGGATTTGACAGCGCTGAGCAATCAGCACCACTCCCTGGTTGCAACATTACCCCCGGCGTTATTCGTCGAGCTGGATGTTAAAGACCAAACCGGCGAAGACGCCCATCCCGCCGTCAACTCCGCTGCCCAACAGGGCGCCCAGTATCAGCCGCTGGCTTACAAAGTCGAAGCGCCTGCTGTTACATTTTTCAATCGTTATCAATTACAACCCCGCACTACCCAAGGCCCTCCGGTCGCTCATAGTTAATTCATTCTGAACTTACCCGCTTAATCGAATGTTCGCCGCACGCTGTGCGGGCGGTGATCTGATTTATAGTTTTAGGAGATAACAATGAGTAGCCATTATCAGGTTTTAGAAACCACTGTATTGAAAAGAAAAGCCACCCTGTGTCAAACCCTGGCACCCGCCGATCTTTCTGTTAATTCACCCGCCATCGAAGCGTTCGAGGATTTTTCCCTGATCAGCCCGTTGTTGGTGCCCGAAGACATCGACTATGTTCATCTCAGGGAATTGTTTTTGGGAACCCATCGCCACTTTTCTTTAGTGGAAGACAAAACCGGCAAGTTGACCGGCATATTGTTTCTGGAAGATGTAGTCGGACCGCGCTCAATGATTAAGGCGTATGAATGTCAGAATAGCCTGCGTGAACAAACCGCCAGAGAGTTGATGATACCGCTGGGCAGTTTGCCCGGTATATCATTGGCAAGGGCGCGCAAAGCCAGTGTCGGAGACATCATATCGACTTTGAAGCGGTTGTCCGTAACGTCGTTATTAGTTACAGACGATGACGGTGAAACTGTCTGCGGCATATTCAGCCTTAAAAACATTAATTCGCTGTTACCGTTACGCTTACCGTCTCCGCTGCACGCTGGATCGGTTGCTGAGATTGCGCAGGTGATCAACGGCCATTACCAGAGGGTGTAGCTGTTTTCTGAATAGAGCATAAAAAATGCCCGGGCCTGCTGGCTCCGGGCATTTTTAGTACCCCTGCGATGCTTATTGATAAAACTCTGGGGAATGTCGCATTGTTTCGTTTTGTTCTTTGTCATGCTGAATCCAGACCTGCGCCTGGTGTTCGGTAGCAAACGCTTCCATGATCTGCATGCTTTCCAGCGTTTGCTCCTTGCTAAAATTAAAGGAGGGGACGCGCTGGTGCTCGCGGTTGCTGGTGAAGTGGTACAGATCGCCGGACAATAGCACCGGACCGGTCTGATCCAGATTCAGATACAGCATCTGATGTCCGGGGGTGTGGCCCGGTGCTCTTTTTATTACCACTGTGCCATCGCCGAACACATCGTAATCGTCTTGCAGCACTTTGATGTTGTCGCGATTGAGCTCACTGTAGCTGTCGGGGTTAAACCCGAAACTTTTGGGGTCCGCCCCGAATGCGGCATCAAACTCTTCTTTTTGAATTAGCAATTCGGCGTTTTTAAACAGGTTTGCGTTGCCGGTGTGATCAGAATGAAAGTGAGAAATAGCCAAGTGTTTTATGGTGGCCGGATCCACTCCGATTTCGGCGAGTTGTTCGCTGAAGGGGTGCGAGACACTCATGTGAAATTTGCCGTCAAATACATCAATGCCTTTCTCGCCAATCTGATCCGGTAACCCGGTATCCCATATCAGATCGCCTTTGGCATGGCGGATTAGATAGCAACTGTCGGTAAGCTTTTTTTCTTCGCCCACACCAATCCCCGGAGAAAAAATAGAAACATCGTTAGTGACGATGTTTCCGCACTCGAACACAAAAAGTGTTAACGGTTGTACGGTCTCAACTTCTTCTGCTTGTTCGGTCAGGGTTGCGCAGGCGCTGAGGCCAAGCATGTTGGCGGCCAGTATGGTGTTGAGCCACAGTTTTTTATTCATCTTCAACTTCCTTTCATTTCGCTACGGAAAAACGAACTAGTAATGGGGAGGCTTTTCATCAATTATTTCTTCTGATGAGCTGGACATCAGGTCCTGAACTTTTCCCAGCAGCAGGTGCACGGTTTTTTCCAGCTTATCGATTTGCTGCTGCTGCCGGTAAATGACGTCATTCAGTTCCTGGATAGTATCATCCTGAAATGCAAGCCGGGTTTGTATATCTATGATTTTTTCGTCAGTCATAAAGCTTCTTCAATAAAAGTATCAATCAAATTCATTTCAGCATCGATTTAATAAACTGCTGCACGGCACGCCAGCGATTAATCAGCAGTGCAAGAAAAATAAGCGAGCAGCCCAGCAATTGTAGCCCGTTCATGGTTTCTGAAAACCAGAAAGCAGCAGCGACGGTCGTCCAGATCGGCTCAAGAATTAATATTACGGCGGCGTGGCTGGCGCTGGCCATGGACTGGGCAAAAGTCTGCACTAGAAAACGAGCCGCACTGGCGATGACCACACTGGCCAGAATCCAGCCCCAGGTTAGGTTGCTGATGCTGGGCGGCCAGTCTTCAAAGAAGAAGGATACCAGCAACGAAACTAGACCAACACTGGTGAGTTGTATGGCGGTGAGTGCGAAGGCGGGTATATTGGCCACCACTTTGCTGATCAGGTTGAATTGCACCGCAAAGATCAGTGCCGCAACGACAAATAACCATTGCCCCATCTCAAAATGAAAGCCGTCACCGGAAAGGGATTTGTTAAGGGACAGGCAAGCCAGCCCGATGATCGCGACCGGTAAGGCAATCCAGGTGCTGAAGCCTGGGCTTTCCTTGAAAAAGAGCGCTGCAAACACCGGCACCATCACAACGCCCAGGCTGGTTATAAACGCGCCTTCACCAATGTGGGTGCAGTGGAACAAGCCCAGTACCCAGATCATCAGGGCGACCGCGAATAGTCCCCCAATGGCGATAGCCTGACGCCACTGCGCTGCGGTCAGGGATCGTAGCAAGGGGAGGCAGAACAGGCTCAGCAGGAGGCCTGCCAACAGAAATCGGATGCCCAGGAACGATAGGGGGGCGATGCCCTGTAATGCTTCTTTGGAAAAGATCCACCCGGCTGCGGCCAGCAGGGTTACCAGGATCAGCAATAAATCAGAAATCAGTGTCTTATCGGTTTTCATAGTCTGGGTTTGCGTAGCGGCGGTGTCGGGCCGGGTAACGTTAGCATAACCGGCTGTGCTTTGTTGCTTGATTTGCAACCCGCCCTTGGCCTAAGCTCCGGAACATCGCAGTGCAGGCGGCCCTTAATGGACATCGATTTACTGAAAACCTTTTTGGAAGTGAACAAAACCCGGCATTTTGGCCGGGCCGCAGATAATCTGTATTTAACACCGGCCGCGGTAAGCGCAAGGGTTCGTCAGCTGGAACAGATTTTGGGGGCCGAGCTGTTTGTGCGCACCCGCAATAATATCCAGCTGACCCTGGAAGGTGAGCGCCTGGTGCCCCACGCGCAAACCATGTTGTTGTCGTGGTCGCGTGCCAAGCAGGACGTCATTTTTAAGACTGAACAGGATCAGCAAATCAACGTAGGCACCACGCACAGTCTCTGGCATTTCGGGCTACCGAACCAGTTCTCGCGATTGTTTCAGATGTCTTCCAGGGTGGCGATTCGTGCTGTTTCGCATCCGGCGGAAGTGCTATCCCGAATGCTCACGGAGCGGACGCTGGATCTGGCGTTTATGCTGGAGCCGCCCACGCTGCCGGATTTCAATTCTGATAAAGTTGGCCAGATTAAATTGGTGCTGGTAAGCACTGATAACAAGCTGAATGCCCGGTCAGCATTTGTTTCCGGCTATGTTTACGTCGACTGGGGGGTGTCGTTCGAGATGTTTCATGCCAAGCGCTTTGGCGACTTACCCAAGCCGGTACTGCATACCAATATGGGGGCTATTGCGCTGGATTATTTACTGCGTTCCGAGGGGGCGGCCTATTTGCCACACAGTGTATTAGACCAGCAACACCCGCGCTTGCTGCATACCATCGCAGGTGTGCCGACTTTTTCTCGCCCGCTGTACGCGGTTTACCGTTCAGCCAGCGATAGGTTGAAAATTATCCAGGATATTCTGTCGTTGCTGCAACCCTTGGTTCTTTGACGAATCGAACTGCGTTCAATCCAGCCAGAGTTCTTCCAGATCACCGATTTCTTCCCGCAGACGTTTCATTTCCATGCGGTCTTCCAGCTTTCTGCGTACTTCCAGCCGTTGTTTGCGGCTCAAATTATCATTGCTGCTGGTGGTCAGAGTGTCGTTATCATCTTCCGGTTCGTCGTCCCAATCGATATGGGATGCTGATTTGCTCATGCTTTACCTCGCCTTTGCATCGGACTATCAGACATGCGCATTAAAAGTCAGGCGGAAGCATTAGGGATAGCAAAAAATTTTTGATCTGATATCAAGAGTTTGTTGATGGAACCGAGTGCCGAGCGGAGCGTCAATAACCGGTCTGACTGTAAACGCAATCATCAATAAAGGCTTGCTTGTCTTCTTCATCGAGCCCGGATTCCGACGCCCACTGAGTACAGGACGCTTTGGCTTCGCGCACCATTTCGGCCTGATCCGGATCCAGGGTCGGCTCGATCTCGTCTCCATTGGCCTCATCCTGGAGTTCGCTGTTATCCAGATAAGTGTCCTGCGTGCCTCCTTCGTCGTAGATTTCTTCATAATCCTCACCGGAGAGCTCGTCAGCCTGCGCCGCCCTGGTGGCATAAAGACACAGTGAGAGTGCCAGCAGGCAGCAGCAAAAGACCCGATAGAAAGAATCTGAATCTACTTTGGTCGCCGTCGGAATGGTCATAATACGCTACGCTCAAGCTCAATTTATAGACAAAGTATAGGTTGAGTCGGGTGGTTACATATCAAAAACTAGTGTTCATCACGACTAAAAAATTTAACCGATCAACCTCTGTTCTGGACCGGTCGGTATAAGTGCGCCCACCACGCAAACGCCGCGACGCCTCGTGTTTGTATCCAGACTTTGCCTTTACCTTTAAAGCGGCATACAAAACCTTCGCCGGAAAAGAACAGGGATTTGTAGCCGCCGACTTTACTGATGCTGTATTCCAGCCCCTCGGTGAAAGCCACAATATTGCCGGTATCCACAACGTAGTCTTCTTCTACGTCGATTTCTATAAGCGCGCCGTAGGTATTGAACCAGAGGTCTCCGGTGCCCTGGGCGCGAATCAGAAACAGACTTTCGCCGGAAAAGAAGCCTTTGGTCAGTCCCTGCCATTTGGATTCAATCGCGACCCCCATTGTGGAGGCAACAAAGGCGGAGTTTTGCAGGTAGACAGTCTGGTCTGCCAGATAGAGGTGCATCATGTCACCGGGAGAACCTGGCGCGATGCCGATTTCTGCGGGACCACCGTCGGCAGTGAATTCGTTGATGAAGATGGATTCGCCGCTGAGGAATCGGCCGAACCCGCCCCGCAACTTGGTTTTCATCTTAATGTGGGTATCCATGGTGGCCATGGAGGAGGCCTCAACTTTGAGGGTTTCAAAGGCCGGGATGCGGATGGTCAGGAAGGCGTAATCCGGTCGCCCTTCGATTTGAAAATCCAGTCCGGGGCCATTGCGTTGGATAATATCGTTGGTGCCCACAGACGCGTTTTCTGGTGCAGAAACGGGTGGCGGTTCAGGTGCCGCTTCAAGTGCTGTTGTGTCTGTGGTGGCGGCTTCGGCGGGTCGTGCATATTTGCTGACACTGCTTGCCTGAACCGGATCAGAATCTGCAGGCGTCGTTGTCGAAGAGCCGGAATCCGGGTCTGCAGTGGTGGGCAGCGGAGGATCCAATGTCGCAACAGCGCCGATTTTCTCTAATGCCTGTAAAAATTTGACGGCAGTTTGCTGATTGACGTTTTTTTTGATCGCAATCGGGGCGCTGGCAAAAATGCTTTGCGCTTTCTGTTCGTCGATATGGGCCATTTTAGCAAAGGCAATGATCACCGCTTCGCGGTCGGCGTAGGGGCTGATGTCTCCGCTCAGCAGCACGTTGTAGGTGTCACTCATATTGTTCTCCTATGCCCGGCGTGGGCGCAGACCGCTGCTCATGGCCTGTCCGAAACTGATGGGGTTGTGTGATTGGCACCAAACCGTGCCTTTACCGTGAAAGCGGCAAACCAGGCCTTCGCCACCCAGAAACGAGTGGAACCAACTGGAACCGGCTTTGGTGATGCTAAAATCGAGGCTTTCATTGAAGGCAACGATGTGGCCGGTATCAACAATGTAATCGCCATCCACTTGCACCGGGTAGATCGCGCCGAAGGAAGATACCACCACTTTGCCGCTGCCTTTCAGGTTCAGCCAGAACACCCGTTCGCCGGAAAAGACGGATTTGAAGCCTTGCCAGCCCAGGTCGATATCCACTCCGTGTTCGCAAGCTAAAAAGGAGCTGCCCTGGACGATGAGGTTTTCCTGATCCAGTTCCATCACCTCCATATCCCCGGCCAGGGAAGTCCCGAACCAGATTTCGCCATCACCCTGCTGGGTTTCGAAGTGATTCAGGAAAAGGGATTCACCGGCGACCATCCGCTTGATGGCTTTCATCAGGCCGCCGCTGCCTTTTTTGTGGGTGGTGGTGGTGATGTTCATGTTGCCGCTCATTGCGATCATGGCGCCGGACTCAGCGGTGCAGATCTCACCGTTTTGCAACGTGACTTTGGCCGCAGTATTGCCAGGCCGGTTGATTAATTCGATCTTCATATTCCGATCCTTAGGGCAGTCGTGGATTAATCCAGCTGGCGATGCCGGAAATGCTGCGAGATTGAATAACAATTTTACCTTTGCCCACCACACGGGTGACCAGACCTTCGCCGCCAAACAGGCTGGAAAAAATGCCGCCGGCCAATTGCAGCTTGAGCTTGATCCCCGGTTCGTATGCCACCAGGTGACTGGTATCGACGATGAATTCACCGTCTACCTCTCGTTCCAGCAACGCGCCGAACGCGCCATACCACACTGTGCCACTGCCGCTGACGGCGATGCGAAACAACCCTTCACGGGCAATCCAGGAAATAAACCCGGCGAAGGCCACACCGACCTTGACGTCTCCGCTGCAAGCGAGAAAGGCGCCGGGCTGCATATACAGGGTTTCATTGTTCAGATCGACTTGTCTGACCTGGCCGGGGGTGGGTTGCACCACTGTCATGCGGCGCGGGCCTTGGGTCGAATTGGTGAAATCATTGATAAACAGGGTCTCACCCCCCAGAAACTTACGTAACAGGCCGATAAAAAAGCCGCCGTTAAAACGTGAACGCAGTTCGATGTCCGCATCCATGCTGGACATGGCATCGGATTCAGTGGTGATGGACTCACCTGGTTCCAGTTCAACGTCCAGGTAGGAAAAAGCGACTCCGCCCTTTATTTCTGTTTTCATGTTTCGGGTTCCTCGTCTTCTTTGGCGACAAAGCGTTTCACCCGTTCCTGCAGCGTAGTGAACGGGAGGCTCAGATCCAGCGTATTTTGATGGGGCAATTCGTTTATTTGCTCTTGCAGATGGTCGATGCGGTCTTCGGTTGCAGGATGCGTGCTGAGAAATTGCAATGTACTTTCAATGGATTCGCGGTTGTCTTCACCGGCGACTTTATCCAATTGCTTCTGCTCCTGCTCACGCAACTTTTCAAAAAAAGTGACTAGGCCTTCGGGCTCGATCTGGGCGCGATATAACAATGCCAGACCTTTTTCATCCGCCTGGGTTTCAAAACCACGGGAATAACTTTGGTTGATCAGATAGGGTGCGGCATTGGCGACCATCGCCAGGAGCCCGCTCATATCCCCGAGCATCGCGTTAATGGTGAGATAAACGCCAGCGGTCCCCATTATGTTGCGCACGCTGTGCTGTTCCGTGACATGGGAAATCTCATGAGCCACCACGCCGAGTAACTCATCGGCGCTATCGGCTTTCAGAATCAAGCCGCTGTTGATCACGACAATACCGCCGGGTAAGGCAAACGCATTTACTGCGTCATCACTGCTGATATAAAACTGAAATGGATAGCGTTCGTCCTGCAGTTGTTGCAATAGTGGTTGCAGCAGCGGGTCGAGCAGCTGATCGGATTCCTCTTGTTTAAGAAAATCCTGCCCCATTTGATATTGGGCGAAGGCGGTTTCACCGAGTTTTTGCTCCCATTCCGGTGGTACATGGCGGGCTAGGGGGCCGGTAAGGCTATCCATAAATAACACCACCAGCAGAGGTATCGCCACTAACACCATCACAACCGAGGCAAATACACCCCAGGTGAACCTGCGTTTGTTCTTGATCTGCTGCACCCTGCGTTGAATTTGGACATCGTTTTGCAGTGCAGGATGCTTCAGTATGCTCAGATCACTGGTGTATATGTTCCAGTCCGGTTCAGATGGATGACGGATAAATAAAAGCCGGTCACTGGCGCCACCGAGGGAGAATTGGGTGCCGCTAACCGGGAAGCGGACCTGCCCCTGGTCGTTGTGAAACTGAACGTGAACATCAGTCAGTGTGATTGCACCGGAGGCGCGTTCTTTGTCAAACGAATGATGAAACGCATGGGCTGCGTATGTGTCGGAGCTGGCCATAATGTGTGTGCTGTCCCGGATTTGTCCCGGCTGCACCGAACCTTCCTGTTCTTATGGTGACTGAAAGTAAAATTTATTGCTGCACCGCACCTTCCGGCACCGGCAGCGGGCGTAATAAACTGTGAACAACATACGCCAGACGTGCTTCGTTCTCTTTCTCGGTAAGCTCGGCAGAGGTTAGCACCTGGACTACGGAGCGCCATTCGGTGATGGTGGTTATAGGATTTACTAACAGTAAGAGTAGACTACCTTTCTGATAATTCTGGTCGCGGATCACCAGCCCCGGCTCAAAACCGAGTATGTCTCGCAGTTGTGTTTCATTGAGTTCATTGCCCAGCACCATTACGCCGTGCAGCAAATAGGTCGGTTTACTTCCCTGCGGAGCAAATTTATAACCCCGTGCAACTACTTCGCTGTCAATATCCGAACGCAGTAACTCGATCAACTTCTCATCCACATCGATGCCGTCGGGAGCTTGCACCGAAATGCCGTCGGCCCATGATACGGTGTCTCCGGCCCGCGGATGGAATGTCGAAGAACTGGTGGACACCACCGAGGCTTGGCGCAAAGGTTTCACTGCTTCAGGTTCTTCCACTTCAACTTGGGTACAGGCTAATAGATTTAAAGCCAGGAGGGGGGCAGCAAGTCGCAGAACGTGTTGTTTCATTTTGATCCTCAGGGAACCGAATGGGTAAAAAATGCTATCATAGCAAACAAATTCATATCCGATAGTTGTTGTCGTTGTAAAAGGTGAACCCATGCTGAATTACCGAATTATTCCTGTGACTCCCTTTGCGCAGAACTGTTCCCTGATCTGGTGTACTGAAACGCTGCAGGCTGCGGTGGTGGACCCCGGTGGTGATCTGGACAGAATTTATGCGGTAGTGAAGGAAACCGGCGTCACGTTAAAGAAAATTCTGCTGACTCACGCCCATATTGATCATGCCGGCGCTACTGCGGATTTGTCAGATGAGCACACCTTGCCCATCGTCGGTCCCCATACCGGGGATGATTACTGGATTAAAGGGCTACCGGAGCAAGGCAAAATGTTCGGTTTTAAAGAAGCCCGCATTTTCACGCCGGATCAGTGGCTAACAGACGGAGAGTCCGTTCAGGTGGGAAACGTAACGTTGAGCGTGCTGCATTGTCCCGGCCATACCCCGGGCCATTTGGTGTTTTTTGATCCCGACAGCAAATTGGCTATTGTTGGGGATGTGCTGTTTAACGGCTCAATCGGGCGTACGGATTTTCCCGGTGGCGATCACCCAACGTTGATTCGCTCTATTAAGGAAAAGCTCTTTCCTTTGGGAGATGAGGTGAAATTTATTCCGGGGCATGGGCCGATGTCGACGTTTGGAGAGGAGAAGAAGTCGAATCCGTTTGTCGGTGGTCAGTGGGGCTAGTCTGGGGATCAACGCCGGGCTCAGCCAGAAAGCGTAATAACAGCTGCTGATACGCCGGGAAATTAAAGGTGGTGATGTGAGGGCCCTTCGTGCTCACCCAATATTTGGGTTGCTGCGCCTGTTGATATACCGTCTGTCCCTGTGTAAAAGGAATAACCTGGTCCTCGGGGCTGTGTAGTATCAACAGCGGGGTTGGACTGATCTGCGCAACATGGTCTGCGGGGTTGTATTGCGTCGGTAACAGTGGTGCAACGGCAAACTGGGCCGGCCAAGTCAGCCAGTGACGGCTCAGCATCGCCTTTGCGATGTCCCGATGCCCGCTGAATACCGCATCCAGTATCACGCCTTTTACGCGTTCCGGCGTTGTGTTTTTTTCCGCGAAATAATAGCTACTGATGGCCGCTCCCAGGCTTTGCCCCAGCACAAACAGATCCAGATTACGCTCTTGCGCATAATCGCTGACCCAACGATAGCCAGCCTCTACGTCCATAAAAACCTGCGGCAGATCCGGTTTGCCCTGAGATTGGCCATAGCCCCGGTAGTCCAGCATAAATACATCGTAGCCGTACTGTGGCAACCAATAGACACTGGCAATATGCGTGCTGATATTTTCTGCGTTGCCATGCAGAAAAAACACCATACCTTTAGGGGAAAGGGACTCGGTTTTCAGTAACCAGCCATGCAACTTGGTTTGATCTCGTGCGTTCAGTTCAACGTCCTGATAAGACAATCCGATGTCCGCAGGTGTTCTCACCATTCTTTTATCCGGGTAGAAAAAATACTGAGTGCAACCGTTCAAAAACATAACAGAAGTGAGTAGTAGCAGTGTGTTGAGGGGCCTGTTACAGGTAATAACGAAACTCCAGACTGAATTCATCAAAATCCGTTTCCACTTGTTTGTTGTGGCTGGCTGAAAAGCGTAGAGCGCTATTTTGTCCCAGAGGTAGATTCTGAATCAAGCGGGTGGCGTGGCGATCTTTGCCATCGCTGAATTGGTAGTACTGGCTTTCCAGTTGCAGCGTGCCGAATGGTAGATAGGCCAAGCCGCCTGCCAGCGCACCTGCCGCGACTACCAATTTGGTATCGAGTAATTCATTAAATTCAACTCGCCCCATGGCCAGGCCATATACCAGTACCGGCTGCGCTATTTGGTAGGTTAACCCAGCACCACCATGGGCCTGCGTAGTAAGAAAATCATCGTTGGGGGAATATTGCCGTTGCATGCCTAACTGGACGCGCCAGGTGATTGGATTAAAAAATCGGTTACGGGGAGAGTGTGAATTTATATCGACAAAACTCAGGTCTTCAATTTGCAAACCATCGTCTTTGGACTTTCGCAAACGCAATTCACCCAGATTGATGGCGGCCCCATCCAGATAGCCGGCGCGATTGTCTGCCAGGTCGTGATAACTGAGACGAACCCGAAGATCCAGAAAACCAGTGTCCATAGATTCGCCGCCGGTCAAACCGAGAAGAAACGTTTTATGGCCCTGGTCAGGGGAAACTTCCGGGGTAGGGGGGTGGGAAGCCTTCTTGTCCGGTAGCCGACTGAGTTCGCGCAACAGGTCCAGGCTATATTGGGCCGCTACTTGATTTCGGGGGTTCTCCAGTTGCAGATACCGTAAATGCTTATAGGCCAGTTGCAATACCCCCGCTTGCTCCTGAGCCGGCAATGCGGTTAATTGCGGGCTTTCGAGCGAGGCGTTTTTGTGTGCAATTTGCCATGCCAGCGCCTGCTGTTCTTGGTCGAGCAAGCTGATCCGATATTCAATCTCGGTTGAAGACGAGGGTCGATAATCTACCGTATCGACCAAATCTCCATTCAGGACTGAGCGTATGGTATCGATCGGAATAGCTCGATAGCTGAAATCTTTTGTCAGCTCAGTGGTGGGTCGGGCGAATTCCAATAATTCCAACAAACGATAAGAACAGTTTTCATCAAAAAAGTAATAATCGAATTCAATATCACGCAGCTCCCACAAGTGAGAGACAAGGTCTCGGGTTTCCTGCGGATTCAGATTCAAGTTATATTCCCACAGGTCGCGGTTTTCAATGTGGCTGTATTCCTGGATTTTTTCATAGTAGGGAATAATGCTGAAAAAGCCCGGATAGCCTCCGAATAAACCTTTATATGCATATAAAATGGAGTTGTCCTGAGCATTCAGCTCGGCACCGAAATTCACCGCATAAGAGAGCCATTTCGAGCCTTGTTCTACATTGGCCGGATCCACTCTTAAAAATGTATGACCGAACATCGAAGATGGGCTATTGAGATAAGACGAAGCCAGCACCAGGCTCACACTGTGTGGATCCATCGCCGCTAACCATTGCGAGAACTCGGGACAGTCGGCTGGTGAGAGGGGGGGCTCAGCCAGATCAAATTGAGCACTAAGGAATTTCCATCTGGAGGGATAGCGGCAAATGGCATGCTGATCCGGATCGGAAACTGCAAAATAAAAGGCCTCAAGTGTTGCGCTGAGTTCGTGCTGTGGGTTGGTGCGGCCGTCTTCTGCCAGAAAAAAATCGGCATCATCTACCTGACTTTTGGCCGAGTGGCCATGTTCGCTGATGCTATAGTGCATCAGCCGCTGCCATACCGTGGAACGGGAAACGGCTTGAAGTTTATCCGCTTCCGGCGCGGAGTTAACTGCAGTGAAGGGCACGAATAACGCAAGAGCAACAACAAGATGCGGAACTACGTTCATGGAAAGTAAATTCTGGGAAATTAGACAGGTTAGATCAGCTGAATAGAAGGCAGCTACGGTGGCGGGGGCACATACGGCCCCCGCGCAATTTAACTAATCTGGATTGATAGAACCGATCAGGCGACGTATTTAGATAAACGATCGTCAGATTTCATAACAGACAGTATGTTTTTATAAACGTCTTCTGCAGTGGAATCTGCTGATACGAAGATGGTATCAAAGTTTGAGTTAATGGCTGCTGCGAAGTGGTTGCGATCTTCTGGTGCTATGCCCATGGAAACTGCAACTGCAGTCATGGCTTCACCTTCACCTTGAGCAGCATCAGCAACAAACTCGTCCATGACTTTGGAAAGATCGACTAATGCTTTGCCGCCGTAAGTCAGGGTGCCATTGGATGAACAGCCGTTGGTGCCAGATGTCATGCCGAAGGTGGCGTTGCCGGTAGTTCCGTTGGTCCATGAAGCCAGGAAGTGTGGGCCAAGTCCGCTTTGTCCTTCAAATAACATGTTGCCCCAGCCGCAATCGGGTCCGCCGGGCGCTTCTGCCATGGCCAGGGACGTGGAGCCTAAAAGTAATGCACCGACTAAAAGTTTTTTCATGATTTCTGTTCTCCGCATTGTTTTCCATGGAACTGTTTAATTACTCAGTTCTTGATCCTGCTATTAAATTTAGTTTTCTATCCGGTAATTTGCAATAACAATCACGATATTGCACCGGATAACTGATTACAGATTGCTTCGATATCCATTCGGAACCGCATCAGAAACAACGTCGGTAAAGATAGTGAGGGAAACGGGCGATTATGTAAACAGGTATCTTTGGATGCTATTGAGGCGGGATAGAGTAAGTAAGAGTGACATGAGCCACCGAGTCTTTCGACCCTTCGCTGTACAAAAGAACATCACCTACTGCCAGTCTTGCCCCCATTTTAAGGATTCGCGCTTCGGCCCGAAGTCTGCCTGGTGACGGCTTGCGATAGAAGTTGATGTTCAGATTTGTAGTCACAGCGAGGGCGATTTTGCCTAGATTTCCCAGAATGGCGACGTACATAGCCGCATCCGCCAGCGCCATCATGGTCGGGCCAGAGACCGTGCCGCCGGGCCTCAGGTGCCGCTCATCGGTTTCCTGCTCAACCACGGCTGCGCTGTCTGAAACAGAAATAACGCGGGCGTCGAATTGAGGAAAAATGTCCGCCAGGTAGTGTTGAACTTGTTGAGCCGTCAGTGCTGAACCCATAATTACACCTTCTGTTTCGGAGGGATTAGTATTGGGGTTGTGCCCGCTGAATAATAGCTTCGCAATCGACGCCTCGCGGAATCGTGCCGTACATTTGTTGTGAATCCTGTTGCAGTCGCGCCGCGCAGAAGGCATTGCCGATGTGCTCATTGTCGGTGCGTAACAGTATGCTGGCTTGCCAGGCTAACGCCAATTGTTCCACCAGACCGCGCGCCCGGTATTCAATGTCGGCAACATCACTAATATTCTTTTTTGCCCGCATGACAAAGCGATCGAAATCGCTATTTAACCCTTTGGCTTCATCTATTTCCGTAAACAGGGCTTCCAGACTACCCGGCGTACGGCTCATCGCGCGCAACGTATCCAGGCATTGCACATTACCGCTGCCTTCCCAGATCGCGTTGATTGGTGCTTCGCGGTATAGGCGTGGCATTATGCCATCCTCCATAACCCCCATGCCGCCGATGCACTCCATGGCTTCGTAAGCGTGTCCGGGGGTGCGTTTGCAAATCCAGTATTTACCGATGGCGGTACCGATGCGGACCAGCAATTGTTCCTGTTCGTCGTCCGGGGTATCCATGGCACGGGCAACGCGTAAGGTCAGCGCCATGGCGGCTTCGCTTTCCAGCGACAAGTCCGCCAGTACGTTTTGCATTAATGGCTGGTCAAATAATTTTTTACCGAACGCGCTGCGATGGCGGCAATGATGAAGTATTTGTGCCATGGCCTGCCGCATACCCGCGGCAGACCCGATCATGCAATCGAACCGGGTTAACGCCACCATTTCCAGGATATTTGCAATTCCACGGCCTTCATCACCGATCATCCAGCCCATCGCGCCGCGCAATTCTGTTTCCGATGAGGCGTTGGATACATTGCCCATTTTGTTTTTTAGCTGCTGCAGCTGCAGGGGGTTTTTAGAACCGTCGGGTCGCCAGCGCGGCACCAGGAAGCAGGAAATGCCGCCCTCCGTTTGAGCCAACACTAAAAAGGCATCACACATTGGAGCCGACACAAAATATTTATGTCCGACCAGTTCATAGATCCGGCCAGCGCCTCGATGCTCCACCGGATAAGCGCGGGTCGAGTTCGTGCGCACATCGGAACCGCCTTGTTTTTCTGTCATGGCCATACCAATAGTGACCCCCTGCTTTTGCTCAACCGGGACATTGCGTGGGTCATAAACGCGACGGGTAATGAGGGGTTCCCAAATTGCTGCCAGATCGGGTTGTTTGCGGATGGCCGGGACGGCGGCAAAGGTCATGGTGACCGGACATCCGTGTCCTGCCTCAACCTGAAATTGCAAATACGACATGCCCGCACGGAAAATATTCTTGCCGGGCCGGGTATCGGTCCAGGGAATGGAATGGATTCCATTGACGATCGCTGTTTCCATTAACTTGTGGTACGCAGGATGAAAATCAATTTCATCCACACGATTTCCAAAACGGTCGTGGCTGCGAAATTCCGGTTTCACTTTGTTGGCCTGAAACCCCCATTTAATGACTTCAGCGGAGCCGGTGAGCTGACCAAAAGCGGTTAATTCCGGTTCAAAATGCGCTGCTCCTTCTCTTTTGATGGCATCTTGTAGTGCTACATCCGATAGATACTGGTTGTAGTTTTCCAGTGGGCCTGACTGATTTTCGACAACGTGGGTTGTGGCTTGCATGGTATCGGCCATGGGATGGTTCATATAAGCACCTCGGTTTTAACCACTGCGCGCAAACAGAAGTTGACAATGTGATTGCACAGTTCGGTTTGGGACAGCTTGCGTTGTGAATTGGCGTGATTTGAATTGGGATGATTTCGGTTAATCTGTTGCGTACTGGAAATTACGATGGTTTCCGCCATGGCGCCAACCAGTGCCGCCGCACTCAAATAGGTGGGCTGGGAATAGAAGATGCGCTGGTCTTTTCCTTTTTCCAAAAGCGTGGCAAAAGTGTCAGCCCATAACGAACGGTATCGCAGACGGGTTTCTTCCAGCTCGGGGCCAACCGGTTCAGCAATCAGCGCATAAGCTAAGGTCGGGTTGCGCAACGCCCGCCGGGCGAAAGTGGTTAGTGACCCTGTCAATTGCTCCAGTGTGCTGTCACCCTGTTGGCTGGCCAGCACAACCGCGTCTATTTCATGTTCCGTTGCCAGCTCAAAAACCGCGACACACAAATCGGCCTTGTTTGAAAAATATCGATAGACCGTGCCGGTGGCAATTTCTGATCGGGCGGCCACGGCGGCAATCGTCAATCCCCTGAATCCGGTTTCGATGATCAGTTGCCGGGCTTGACGCAAAATTCGTGCACGAATTTCGGCCTTGCGTGTTTCGGTGCGACGGGTAGCCCGATATGCCATAAAGTGAATCCGGATTCATTTCTTTGAGGCCAGTTAACCACGATGGGCGAAATGGGTCAAGATCTGGGATGGGGGAAGGCGCTTGTTAACCGTTTGAGCGCAATGATCCGGGGGAGGCGAGCTCGGGAGCACGGAATTTGATTTGGTTGCGACCGCTCTTTTTCGATATATACAGTGCCTCATCTGCAGCGGTGATAAAGCTTTCGATGTTGTGTGTCTGCCCCGGAATGCAGGCTGTGGCGCCCAGGCTAGCGGTCACCGTTACCGGTGTTGAATCAATATCAAATTGAACGTTTTTGATGTCAATGCGGATCTGTTCCGCTACCAGCATCACACCGGCTTCGTCGGTGTTGGGTAACAGAACCATGAACTCTTCGCCCCCGTAACGGGCGACCACGTCGTTTTCCCGTAATGCACAACTCTCAATAGCTTTGGCTATTATGCGCAGGCAGTCATCGCCGGCCAAATGGCCGTGGGTATCGTTGAATTGTTTGAAGTGATCAATATCGACAATAATCGCCGCTAATGGCAGCTTTTCCCGCCGTGAGCGAGTGAATTCCCGCTCCAGTGCGCGATTTAGATAGCGCCGGTTGCGGATACCGGTTAAACCATCGGTATAGGTCAGCTCCTCCAAACGCTGATTGGCCACCTCCAGCTCCTGGGTGCGTTCCCGTACTTTGTATTCGAGGGTCTCGGTCGCTTGTCGTTGGAATTCCAATGCTTCCGCTTGAGCGTGCCGGGCATCCCGTTCGTGAATCAGGGCCTGCTCCTGCGCACGCCGCGCGTTTTTTTCCTGTTGCAAGGCCTCCGCTTGTGCCAGGCGTGCTACACGCTCGTTTTCCAGCGCACTGAGTTGCGCTTCAAAACGGCGGCGCTTTTCAACATTCAGGCGGTCTGCCAATGCGAAAGAAAGCAGAATCACTTCGAAGGCGGATCCAAACTGGGTTGCATGCTCGGTCAGAAAGTTACGCGGCAGCACATCAAATTTATTAAGAGCCAGAATAACGCCGCCGATGAGTAAGGTAAACCAGGATATGCAATAGTATTTTGCCGAGGAGTCGCCGGCCATCCAGCGGTACACACCGAAGCTGATGGCCAGGGAAATACCGAATACGGCCCACGCAATCACCACGGCGATCATGGTGGAGTAGCTGGCTAAAATAGTGGCTGCGGTGATGAGTATGCTGACAAAAACAACCATATTGGCAAGGTGCTGCAGGCGGGGGAAGGTTTCCCTGATGCGCAAAAATCGAATGGTGAACATGGCAGCGAACATCACCACGCAGGCGAGGAAAAAGACAATGCTTTGGTCGTTCCACCAGGTGTTTTCCGGCCACAGATACTGGAAAGACACGCCACTCAGGCTGGCAAAGAACAGCGCAATGCTGGCCACATAGCAAACGTAGTATAAGTAATTGGATTCGCGTACCGAGAAAAAGACAAATAGGTTGTACAACACCATAACCCCCATGGTGCCGAAATACAGCCCCAGTCCGAGCATATCGGATTGCGCACTTTGTAATAACGTTTTATCCCGCCACAGCTGAATCGGCACCTGCATCGAGCTGGTGGTTTCGACTCTGAAATAGAGAGTGACCAGCTCCTCCGGGCCCTGATCCAATGGCACGATAAAGTTGCGATGGGAGACCGGGCGATCGTTGAATGCGCGTTTGTCGCCTAGCTCCAGTAGTTGAATTTCCTGGTTGGGGTGATCAATAAACACATCCAGGTAATCCAGCACCGGATAGCCGATTTCAATATTGGTATGCTGTTTTTCGGTGGTTGTGTTGTGAATTTTTAAGCGAAACCAATACACATCACTAGTGTATCCAAAATTAATGTTGTCGTTACCGTGTTTACTGGCTTGCCATGGAATCTGATTCTGGGTTCGTGTGATTTCCTCAATAGAATAATCATGCCGGGGATCAGGGAGTACGGATAGGTACGGCATCAGGTTGAGGTGATCGGTTGTTGCCGTGAGGGGCAGTATGGGCTCCGCCCAGGCCAAAGGACTATTCAGTCCGAACACAGACGTGAACAGTATAATGATCCAAGCGCTGAATACGCGCTTACTACTAATAAATAGTACGTTCAATACGAGTGCCTACTAGCTTAGGAGACCGGCAAATCGGGGTATTATTTAAAGTGTAGACCGTTGTCAGAGGGATAGTTCTATAAATGCATTTGTTGACAAAAGAGAACGCATGAACGTAAGTCGTTACAATAGGTTAGTCTTGGGAAGCGAACGGCAAGGGCTCTATTTGACCACTGAAGAAATACTGTGATCCTCGCCAACCTCTTGAATAATAATGCGGTTTCTTCCACTTTCTTTTGCGCGGTAAAGGCATTGGTCGGCCTGATGCAGAATCGCCGCCTGTATATCCGGACGATCGGGCACACCGGTTATCATGCCGCCGGATATAGTGACATGAGTGGCAACCTCCGAGTTTGCGTGAGGTATATTCAGTCTATCCAGGGTGGCTTTGGTTTTTTCTGCAAAGGTTTTGGCTTCATTCGGTTGCGCGTCAAACCACATGATCAGGAACTCCTCGCCGCCGTAGCGACCGGCGAAGTCCAGCGGCCGCTTACAGTTTTTGATGAGGGCCTGGGCAACGCTGACCAGGCACGTATCCCCCTGGATATGTCCATAGCAGTCGTTGTAATTCTTAAAGTAATCCACATCAATCATCAACAACGTAATGGGTTTTTGTTCACGGTGGCCGTATTCAACAAGGTGATTTAACTTGTCAGCAATGGCGCCACGGTTATACAGACCGGTCAGTGGATCGGTTTTTGCCAGGCTGCGCAAAGCGCCGCGTTGCAGATAGCTGATTCGAAGCTGATACTCAAGGGTATAGGCACTGACACCGCCAATCAGGCAGGTGGCAAACAGAAAATAGTAACGGTGAAAGCTGTAGCTAGACGTGCTCAGGTAGAGTTCGCTCATTATCAGGTAACTGAGACTGATGATGATAATGCAGGCCAGTGACTGTCTAAATAGCATACCGCCCAGAAAAAACGCCACCATTATAATCAGCATTAAGCCTTCATAAGCAGCAAACTGGCCTAACCCCATGGTATAGACCACTTGTATATTGGTCGTGATTCCGATGAAGATAATGATGAAAAAACTGAATAGGGAAAAGTAATGTTGCTGAGAGGTGCGGAAAGTAAATGCCAGTGCCACCAGCAAAAGGGGGACCGTGATCCATACCCTAATCAATAGATAAAAATGAGCTGCTTCGCCGTCGATCAGGCGCAGATCGATCGGAACTAGCCCCAGTAGTAAGATAATACCGACAATAATGGCGCCGCGTTGCTTTACTACGTTGCGTGCATAGAAAAAAGTACGGAACTCCGCTTCCAGGCCGGCATTAAAACGTAACCCGTTAAAACCTTTCTTGAGTTGGCGATTATACTTTTGAAGGTCTTGGTTAAACTCCGGCATTGGCTTGTTACATCAAAGAAGACTGTGAAAATTATATCAACAATTGAGTGCGGGTTGTGGTGCGGTTAACGAGTTGTTTATAACGTAATGGAATAGATTTCCGCTTTTTGATGCGACGATTAGTGCTATTAATAGTTGGATTAGGCCATGCAGTAGCATTTAAAGGACATTAATCGCATTGAATTGGCCATAACCCACAATTTAGCCTAACCGTACATTGGCGGGAAAGATAGATCACCTTAGATTAACGGCCATCTGAAATCATCTGTTTTCAGATGGCCGTTAATCACCAGTAAAACAAATACAAAGGTGGATAGTATGCTTACCGTGCGATCTTTTAATGCCGATTGGAGTAGTCCGGAGCTGATCTGGATTCCCGGGGAAAAATTCTCCAGTTATGCGCTTAACGTGACTCACCTGGTGTTGCCGCCGGGAGAGCTTTGGTTTTGCCGAATATTCAACCTCACTTTGCCCCATATCAAAGACGAAGCACTGCGAACGCAGGTGAAAGGCTTTATCGGTCAGGAGGGAGCCCATGCGCGCGGCCACCGTGATGCATTAGCGGTTTATGAAGCGAATGGGTGGGATTTTTCTGAGTCTAAAGCGCGCCTTAACGGTATCTTTGGGCGGCTGTTGGGGGAAAAAGTGTTCGGTCGCTTTGAAGTAACCGGCAAGCAAGCTTTACGCTGGTTGCGTTTCCGGCTGAGTATTGTGGCAGCAGTGGAGCACGTGACTTGTGTTCTGGGCACTTGGATGATCAACAATACTGAGCTGGAAGCGTTAGGCGCGAATCAGCAAATGGTGGACCTGCTTAAGTGGCACGGAGCTGAAGAAGTTGAGCACCGTACTGTTGCTCACGATGTTTACGTCGCCATCGGTGGTAGTAATGTATTGCGGATACTGATGACGGTTCCGGTCATGTTCTTGATTCTGCTGACCTGGAAGCGCGGCACCCAAGTATTTATCAGTCAGGACAAGTCAGGGCCGCAGCGCTACGGTTTTAAAGCCTACCGGCGGGCTGCCAAACTCGGGTATCTGCCTGGTCTGGGGCTTTTGTTTAAAGCTTTTCTGCGATATTTCCGTTGGAACTATCACCCCCATTCCGAAGGTTCTCCAGAGTTGGCTGCGCACACCTTGCGCGAGCTGGAGCCAGAGCGAGTTTAAGTTCTCGCAGTTGAATGTCGTTACCTGCCATATCGGACGGCGTCCTGTGCCGGACGCACTCTTCTGTTTTTAATATCCTTATAGATCAATAATCCGTTGCCTAATCTGCACTATCGAACAGCCTGTCGTAGTGTGTTAAAATTTAGCCGATTCATAATTAAGTCAAATGAATTAAAAAAATAACAAAGCGCGTAACTCAATAACAAATAGCTAATAAGGCAAGCAGATAACTACACAACTCAACGCACTGAGAGGGCAGTATGATTTGGCATCACATTGAAAAAGGGCAGGGACGCCCCTTGGTATTGCTGCATGGAATCGGCATGAATAGCGACGCATGGCTACCCGTGATGGATCGTTTAGCAGTGGAGCGCAGGGTAATTGCGTTCGATATTCCCGGGTTTGGTCTCACGCCCGGCCTTGAAACAGGTAAGCCGGGGGCGGCTGAAATGGCGGCCAGCCTGAGCCAAAGCCTGCAGGAAATGGGCATTAAAGAGCCCGTGGATTTGGTCGGCAATTCGTTAGGAGGGCGCATTGCGCTCGAAGCAGCTTCAATGGGGCTGGCGCGCAGTATTGTGTGTATTTCGCCAGCGGGTTTGTGGAAAAAGACAGGGCCTGCGCACTTGGAGCCCCTGTTCAACCTGATGCGAAAAGCGACCAACGCAATGCCCGATCTGGTGGAGCGGGTGTTACACAATGCCTTAGGGCGCACCCTTATCATGTCCGGTGCAGTCGCGGCGCAGGGCTGGAAAATGCCGGTCGATGATGCGGTACGCTCTGCACGCATGTTTGCGGAGTCCCGCCATTTCGATCCCGTTTTCGACGCTTTCAGACCCCCTTTTGCGGGCGCCAGCCGCGTTACAGTGCCTTGTACTATTGCCTTTGGTGACCTGGATTTCGTATTTCCCGCATTCACGCGGGATAAGTCGAGAGCGCCCGCAAACACGTTTTGGGTGCGCTTACCTTTCTGTGGGCACGTGCCCATGTGGGATAACCCGGAACGGGTTAGTCAGGTAATATTGCGGGGTACGCGATAGAGGCTAGTCGGACAGGGCTTTCGTCATAAGCGGGCTATAGCCTTGTAACAGGGCGCTACCCAGGGACAGCATAATAATGGTTTGTTCTGCTTTGCGGCAGATCTCCTCCCGTCGTTCCGGTTGCTCGATGTAATCCATCGACAGCTGGAACATTTCCCGTGAAATCGTTTCCGCAATGGAAAGCAGCACGCTGTTTTCCACCGCTGGCATCAAACCCAGCGCTTCAATGTCTTCTGCCATATCCCGCGCAAAATCCTGCATTACCTGCCGCAGCGCCTTGCGTAACACCGGCGACGCGCCATGCAGCTCCCTAACGCCCAGAATGAATGCATTTGGATTGGTGGCGACGTAATCGAAGAACAGGCGAACCGTTTGCGTATTCACCAGTCTGGATTTTGCCAGATTCAGTTGTGGGTTCTGTTCCCAGGATTCCTGCTCGGTGCCTGCGGGTACCACGGATTCGGCTGCCTGGCGGCGTAACTGGCGTAACGGTTCGCGAATTTCTGAACTCATCTCATTGATGATGGCCAGGCCAAGCTCATCAAAGTCCTTGAAATGCCGGTAAAAGGTATTTGGGTTCAAGCCGGCTTCCCGAGCCAATTCACGCAAACTGAGGGCGTTCAGGCTGCGGGTGGATGCGGTCAGGGTCAGGGCAGCATCCATAAGTAAGCGCTTACCATTTGCCAGGATGTTCTTTGGGAGACTCATGTTTTCAATTCTGCTGATAGGGCTGTTTGTGTTTCGAATTGTAGTGCCTATTGACGGCGAAGTATACGACTGTATACTTTTGGTTCAAAGGTAGACAAGTGTCTACCTTGCTACGCAACTCGCACTTTGCTTAATAATAATTCAAAAGCAGGATGACAAAATGAACATGCAGACGGTTGAGCATCACAAAGTGGCCATAGTCGGGTCCGGTTTTGCCGGATTGGGTATGGCGATCAAGTTAAAACAGAAAGGCGACGACGACTTCATTGTTTTTGAAAAAGAATCCGGTATCGGTGGCACTTGGCGTGTGAACCATTACCCCGGCTGCGCCTGTGACGTACCGTCGCATCTGTATTCATTTTCCTTTGCGCCCAATCCCAACTGGTCGCGCATGTTTGCTCCTCAGCCGGAGATTAAAAAATACCTGGAGCATTGTGCGGATAAATATCAGGTATTGCCTCACGTGAGACTGAACTGCGCGGTGGATAACGCCCGTTGGAACGAGCAGCGGGGGATATGGCAAATCACTGATCAGAACGGCAAGCAATACACAGCGACCATGCTGGTGATGGGTGCTGGGGGGCTGTCCACACCGGCCTATCCCAATATCCCCGGTAAAGAGAAGTTCAAAGGTAAAATGTTTCACTCCCAGGATTGGGATCATCAGTATTCATTGCAGGGAAAGAGCGTTGCGGTGATCGGCACCGGCGCCTCCGCTATTCAGTTTGTGCCTGAGCTGCAGCGTCGCGCCGGTAAGGTATCCTTGTTCCAGCGCACACCACCCTGGATTATTTCTAAACCGGACCGCGCCATGAATGTGGCAGAACGTTTGTTGTTTAAGCGCTTTCCTGCTGCGCAACGGCTGTTAAGAGATTCAATTTACTGGTCGTTGGAAAGCCGGGTATTGGGTTTAGCGGTTAATCCACGCTTGATGGTGTTGGCAAAACGCTGGGCACTAAAGCATATTCGTAACCAGATCAGTGATCCGGAGTTGCGTAAAAAAGTGACGCCGGACTACACCATCGGTTGCAAACGCATACTGATGTCGGACGAATATTATCCGGCACTCGATCAAACTAATGTGGATGTTATCACCACCGGTATTCAGGAAATTACGGAAGACAGCGTGATTACGGTTGATGGTGTTGAACGTAAGGTGGATGCGATTATTTTCGGAACCGGTTTTAAAGCCAATGATCCGGTGCCGAAAGATATGATTTTCGGACGCAACGGTACCGACCTGGTGGATACCTGGGTTGACGGGCCTGAAGCGTATAAAGGTACCACCGTATCGGGATTTCCGAACCTGTTCTTTTTGGTTGGACCCAATACCGGCTTGGGCCACAATTCCATCGTGTATATGATTGAATCACAATTGGCCTATGTATTGGATGCGATGAAATACATGGCTAAAAACGACGTAAACTGGGTGGATGTCGCACCGGCTGCGCAAAAATCTTTTAACGCGGAAATACAAGGCAAATTATCCGGCTCAGTATGGAATGATGGGGGTTGCCAAAGCTGGTATCTGCACCCGGTGAGTGGTAAAAATGTAACGCTCTGGCCCGGATTTACCTGGCAATTCCGCAATCAAACACGCCATTTTGACTCTGCTGCCTATATTGCTAACCGAGATGACAGTGCGCCGCAGGCCATTCAATCAGGAGCTACTGCATGAAATCCTATAAAAACAAAGTTGCGGCCATTACCGGTGCTGCTTCAGGAATCGGTCGCGCATTGGCGGTCGATCTTGCCAAGCGGAAATGCAATCTGGCCTTAAGTGATGTCGACGAGAAAGGGCTGGCGGAAACGGTGCAGATGGTTTCTGCAGCCGGTGTCAGGGTCACCAGCCGAACACTGGATGTTGCGGATCGCAAAGCCATGCATGCCTGGGCCGATGAAGTGGTGCATGATCACGGTAAGGTGAATCTTATATTCAATAATGCCGGGGTCGCGTTGGGTGGTACGGTAGAAGATACGGGTTATGAAGATTACGAGTGGATTCTCGGTGTTAATATGTGGGGTGTCGTACAGGGCACTAAAGCCTTCCTGCCTTATATTAAACAAGCAGGCGAAGAGGGTCATGTGATCAACATCTCCAGTGTATTCGGTTTGTTTGCCCAGCCCACGCAAAGTGGTTACAACATGTCAAAATTTGCCGTCCGTGGTTTTACAGAATCTCTACGCCAGGAGCTGGATATTGAAAGCTGCGGTGTCTCGGCGACCTGTGTTCATCCCGGCGGAATTAAAACCAACATAGCGCGTAATGCGCGGATGACAAAAAGCATGGAAAATCTGACCGGCACGGCCAGCGCTGAAAATATGCGTGACAGCTTTGAGGCATTGTTTATGACCACCGCGGAACAAGCGGCTAAGGTTATATTGTCTGCGGTCTCTGCCAATAAACGCCGGGTGTTGATCGGGCCTGATGCCAGAGTGCTGGATATGATGCAACGTACCCTGCCGGTAATTTATCAGAAAGTCGTCACCGCCTCCTTTAAGCTGGCAAGCCGTTAAGCGAGTTAGTTCTGATGCCCGGGCACTGTCCGGGTTTTTGCGTTATGGGGCCAATCCATTAAATTAGTGTTTTTTTAAGGGAGCCGCAAGGTAGAATCTAAGCAACGAGAAATTAACAGTAAAAATTTAATCATAATAAATAGCTGAAATTAGAATGAAGTTTTTAAACATTAACGGTGCGAGGAGATCACAATGAACGGTTTAATGATGGATACCCCATTATCCATTGCTTCCATTTTACGTCATGCAGAGAAAGTGCATAGCGATGGTAAAATAATTAGTCGTAAGCCAGAAGGAGGTGTCTTCCGGTATACCTACGCGGATGCCGCCCGGCGTGCCCGCAAAACCGCGAATGTGTTGAGTCGCCTGGGCGTCCAGCAGCAGGACTGTGTCGCCACATTAGCCTGGAATACCCATCGACACTACGAATTGTATTTCGCCGTTTCTGGTAGTGGCGCAATCTTGCATACGGTTAACCCGCGCTTATTCCCGGAGCAAATAATTTATATTCTGAATCACGCAGAAGATGCGGTCCTGTTTCTGGATATTCAGTTTGTGCCCTTGATTGAAGCAGTTATAGATCACCTGCCACTACTCAAGCATATTGTGCTTATGGTTGATAAAGAGAGTATGCCGGAATCCAAGCTGGATTTGCTGTGTTACGAAGAGCTGCTGGAAGCGGCCAGTGAAGAATACGAGTGGCCACAACTCGAAGAGCAAATGGCGGCCACGCTGTGTTACACATCGGGAACCACAGGTAATCCGAAGGGCGTGCTTTATAGTCATCGTTCTACTGTAATTCATGCGCTGGCCTCGGTGAGCAACGACGCACTCGGGGTTTGTAATCGAACGGTAGTGTTGCCTGTGGTGCCGATGTTCCATGTTAATGCCTGGGGCATACCTTATGGTGCTACAGCCGGTGGTGCTACTCTGGTTTTGCCGGGTGCAGGCATGGACGGTGCTTCGTTGTATGAATTAATCGATTCTGAAAATGTGGCGCTGCTATTGGGTGTGCCAACCGTGTGGCTTGGTTTGTTGCAATATTGTGAGAAAGAAAAGCTGACGTTATCAACGGTGGAGGAAGTTGTCATTGGCGGCTCCGCTGCTCCAATGTCAATGATCAAGGCGTTTCAGGAAAAACACGATGCGTTTGTGATACACGCCTGGGGAATGACCGAGCTTTCTCCGATGGGCACTATGAACAGTATGAATTCGTACATGGCTGGCTTGTCCCAGGAAGAACGTTACCAACTGCAAACCAAACAGGGGCGTCCTATTTTCGGAATCGAAATCCGCATTGTGGGCACAGATGATAATGAACTGCCCCATGATGGAAAAGCCTTTGGTCGTTTACAGGTTCGTGGGCCCTGGGTCGCCAGCGCCTACTACAAGAACGATGATCAGTCTGATTGGCATAATGGCTGGTTCGATACTGGCGACGTTGCGACTATTGATGCGCAGGGATATATGAATATCGTTGACCGCGCCAAAGATGTCATCAAATCCGGTGGTGAATGGATCAGTTCAATTGATATAGAAAACATTGCCATCGGCTATGAGGGTATCAGTGAGTGCGCGGTAGTCGGTGTGCCTCACCCGAAATGGGATGAGCGACCTTTATTACTGGTGGTTAAAGATCAGGGAGCAGATTTGACCAAGGAATCGATTTTGGCGTTTCTTTCGGACAAAATTGTGAAATGGTGGATGCCAGATGAAGTGTTGTTTGTTGAAGAACTGCCTCATACGCCCACCGGTAAGTTATTGAAACGGGACCTGCGTGATCAGTATCATGATGTTTATACGAAGTAGGGAGCGATGGCCAGGCGTTAGTGTACGTTAAGATGATACGGAATGCAGATTCAAGCTCGCATCGTGTAAGTATCTGAAGTTAAACTTTCCGTGAAGCGAAAATCAAAAGCGGACAGCAATGTCCGCTTTTTTTGGGTCGGGCGAATGGTTTGATGGTGAGAGATTAAAGCGACCCGGTCTTATAACTTTTCACACGCTGTCGCGGGAACACAACAGTTCGTCATGGTTTCACCTAACAAAGCCGGTTCCCGTCAACTAATCTTAATATGGTAACTGCTCAGTCATTAGTGGAGTTCTATATTATGTTCGGTAAAGGAAAGCGCAGAACGAGCACCCCGGCGGCGCTCAAAATAATAGCGCGTAATGTTCGATTTGATTATCAGAAAGCGATGAAAACGAATCGCTACTGGCACAATCAAAATCCGGTTTCGACCCATTTCTTTAACGCGCTTCAAGCCTTGTTTCCCGAAGGGGAGCGGTTCTTTATGGATTCCGCCAGGGATGTGCGGGATCAGGTGGGAAAAGAAAATCTGCCAGTGAACCTGGTCGTTCAGATTCAGCAGTTTATACGTCAGGAGGCGATGCACGGCCGCGAGCATGATGGCTGGAGCAAAGCATTGATTGAACTGGGTTACGAAAAAATGGAGCGCTTTGACGAAAAGTTAAGACGTGATAACCGCTGGGCACGAAAAAAGATCTCTCCGTTAGCGCGGCTGGCGATGACGGCCGCCTCAGAGCATTTTACTGCGTCACTCGCGCACCTGTTTATCTATCATCGGCCGGATCTTATTGAAAATGCGGATTCCCCTTTCCGGGAATTATTGATCTATCACGCATTGGAAGAGGTCGAACACAAAGCGGTGTGTTTCGATTTGTACAAC
The DNA here is from genome assembly GCF_009746715.1 of Ketobacter sp. MCCC 1A13808. Lineage (NCBI taxonomy): Bacteria > Pseudomonadati > Pseudomonadota > Gammaproteobacteria > Pseudomonadales > Ketobacteraceae > Ketobacter > Ketobacter nezhaii. The sequence continues at coordinate 477,216 of NZ_VRKW01000002.1, read as the reverse complement.
GCAGCCGGTGGTGGCTATTTTATGCGGGTGGCTGCCATGCTGTTGGTAACTGCGGATCTATTAGTGAGGCTGAACCATCGGCAGAGCTATCTGCTGGAAAAAGACGGCTTGCTGAATCCAGAAACGAAAAAAGAAATGCGCAATCTGCTGTGGGGAAAACAGGGCATCATGCGGGCTTTAATGCCATTCTTGCTACAATATTTCCGGCCGGGTTTCCATCCCTGGGAGACCGACGAACGCCGGGATTTGCTGGAACGATTCCGCGTTGAGATGGAAACAATAGATCACCTGCAGGCTCAGCAGAGCGCAGCTTAGTCACTGCAGGCGATCAGGGTAGTTGGTTGTCTTATTTTATTTATAGAGATCGAGCAGCTTGCTTTGCTGCTCGATGGCGTTATGAAATTCTGCTTTGATCCGGTCTATTAACCTTGCAACGCTAACGATATCTTCAATGCCGGTACAACCCTGCCCGGCGGACCAAACTGTTTTCCAGGCTTTGGCTTCGTCTGATACCGGCTTCAGTTTGGTGCCGTAATCTACTTCACCGGGTTGGTTTACTTTATCCAGGTCGTAGCCCGCTTTCTGCATGCTGGGCCGCATGAAACTGGCAGGAACACCGGACACGGCGGGGGTGTGGACGATGTCTTTACTATCACAATCGATCACCATCTGCTTGTATTCCTGATCTGCCTGGCTTTCTACGGTATTGATAAATCGCGTTCCCATATAGGCCAGATCGGCTCCCATTTGCAAAGCAGAAGCAACATCGCTGCCGTGATTAATGCAGCCCGCCAACAACAGGGTTTTGTCAAAGAAGCTGCGGATTTCGTGTACCAGTGCAAAAGGGTTGGTGGTGCCGGCATGGCCGCCGGCTCCAGCGCAGACTGCGATTAAACCATCCACTCCGGCTTCCGCAGCTTTCTGCGCATGACGTTTAGTGGTGACATCATGAAATATGACTCCGCCATAACTGTGCACAGCATCTACCACCTCCTGAACCGCACCCAGCGAGGTAATAATAACGGGTACTTTATGCTTTACGCAGATTTCCAGATCCGCCTGCAAGCGCGGATTTGTTTTGTGGACAATCAGATTCACCCCATAGGGTGCGGCAGACTCCCCCGTTTGTGCCTCAAATTCACTGAGCGCCTTTTCAATTTCCACCAACCATTCTTCAAAACCTTCGCTGGTGCGTTGATTGAGCGCAGGGAAGGTGCCGACGACTCCGGCTTTACAGTTCTCGATGAGCATTTGAGGGCCGGATACCAGGAACATAGGGGCGGCCACAACGGGTAGTTTTAGTCTGCCTTCAAAGCTTGCAGGGAGTGTCATAGTCAACTCTTTTGAATAATTAGAAAAACGAGTGGCGCTAGCATAGCACGTACGGCTTTGCTGGCAATCAGGAGCCGGATTTCACACTGCATACCAAAGCCAACTAGTCTACAATGCGACCTGTTTTCCGGATCCGATATTGCGATAAGTTCACGAGGCCCTGAATGGCGATTCTTTACGAAAAAACGGTCGATGGCCTGTGTTATCAGGTGCGTAGCGCCGGTAATAGCCGCCGCTTGTATACCGGCGACGTATTCCACAGCCAATATAATCCGAACCACGCCGCAACCGGTAGTGTCTGGGATCTATTGTTCCTGCCGAGTCAGTTTTACGCTCCCGGTGAGATTAAAAGGGTGCTGCTGCTCGGCGTTGGGGGAGGAGCGGTCATTCATATGCTGAATCGCTTTATCGGTCCGCAACAGGTGATCGGGGTCGAGATCAACGCAACTCATATCCAGATTGCGAAACGTTTTTTTAATCTGAAATACAAAAATCTGCAGTGGCAACATGCGAATGCCATAGAATGGATGACGACCTATGACGGCGATCCTTTCGATATGATTATTGACGATTTGTATTTCGAGCAGGATGGTGAACCGCAGCGGGCTATTGAGGCTGACGCCAGTTGGTTTGATGTGTTGACAGAGCACCTGACTGAAAATGGGTTGCTGGTAATGAACTTTGTTAATTACAAAGAATGGAGACACAGCGCCTACTACAACGAAGACTTTGTCGCTCAGGAATTTCAATCGGTGTATCAGTTCGCTACGCCCACCTGCCATAATGCCGTGATTGCATTGTTGAAAAAGCAAACTGAAACCAAACAGCTGCGCGCTTCGTTACGACAATGGCCAGAGTTGAATCCGGAGCGCAAAGGCTGCCGGTTGCGCTATGCTGTTAAGAAGATAGCCTAACGACTTTAAAACTTTTGTTTTGCTTTTCAACCTCAATGCATTTGAAGTGTAATGCGGCAATTTGTTCAATCGGAATAAATTGATTTACTACTACAAATGCAGTTCCGGAATTTTTTAGATGATGACTGGCACTGCGTACAAACTTCTCTGTTAAATCTTTTTCGGTATCAAAACCTCTGTGAAAGGGTGGATTGCATAGCACCATGTCGTATTGATGATGGATGGAAGCGGCGCAATCATCCGCGATAACTTCCCCGATAATATGATGGTGTTGGAAGTTTTTGCGGCAACTATAAATGGCGGCGGCATTATTGTCGGTAGCGATTATTTTTGCGGCACCCAGATTCCAGGCCATAATCGATAGCAAACCGTAACCACATCCAAGATCCAGCACGTTGCCCGGAGGCTCGGTTTGCTCATGAATAAATTCTTTCAAAGCGTCCACCAAAAGCAGGCTACCCTGATCGGTTTTATTCCAGCCAAATTGCCCCGGCTTACTGAAAATCTCAATCTTACCGGGGGCTTCAATCTGGCTGAGTTGCTTGTAGTCGCGATCGTCCAGCGCTTCACCCAAAGCGTGCGGATTGAAACGAGCGATCTTAAGCTGACGTTCACCTTTACTGATGTCAGCTTTTTCACCAAAGTAAAGTTCGGCTTTGCTGATATAAGTTTTAATGCCCTCGTTTTTGAAGCCACATAAAATGAATTGCCCATGGTCCTTCAGCGCGGCTGGCGCTTGATTAATAATATGGTGAACAATGGCTTTTTCCTTGGATACCCGATAAAGGATAAGGTCGAATTTTCTGTTTAGCTCGGAAAGGTCCATATCATTGAAAATACAGGTAATATTGTTTTCCGTGGCCGCGATATATACATCATAACGGTTGCTGAGAAGCGTCAGCTGCTCATGAGCTTTCAGGCTCAGAAGCGTGGTTGAATCCAGATGTTCATCGGCCACCAAAAGGGTGTCGGATTGCTGTTGGTTAACCAGGTCACACAAATACTGCAGCCCAATGTCTGTCATCCGGCGCCTACACTGTTAATTTCGAGTTGAGTTAAGGGGCGATACTCGCCGGGCAGGAGTGATGGATCCAGTTCGATTTCTCCGATCCGTGCGCGGTGCAATGTGGTAACGTGATTGCCGACAGCTGCGAACATTCGTTTTACCTGGTGATATTTTCCTTCGCGAATAATCAGTTCAACTTGTTGTGGTTGGTGCAAAATTATTTTCGCAGGACGAGTACGTTTGCTCTCATCCTTTAACAACACGCCTTGCTCAATCTGAATTCGATCCTGATCGTTGATCGGTTCATGCAGTTGTACTTGGTAAAGTTTATCCAGTTTGTGTTTGGGGGATGTAACCCGATGACTCCACTGTCCATCGTCGGTGATTAAAACCAATCCGGTCGTATCCAGATCCAGGCGACCTGCTACGTGCAATGATTCGGTGTCTTCATCTTCGAGCAGTGACATGACGGTGGGGTGAAGGCTGTCTGTATTCGCACAGACATAACCCGCAGGTTTGTGCAGCATATAATAACGAGGACCTTGTGGTTGAATGCGCATGCCGTTCAGGCGTACCGCTTCGTCAGGCTGGATTTTGGTTTGCGGATCGGTAACAGCACGATCGGCAACTAACACATCTCCCGCTTTGATGGCCTGCTTGGCTTCTTTACGGGACAAGCCGGAATAGTGGCTTAAGAACTTATCAAGTCGCATGCTCATGGTGATCAAATTCTGATAAACGTAAATAGATTAATCGGATCAATCTTACATCAGTGCCGTAAAATGGCCGTTTAACGTTGCTGTTTGGTAAAAATAACGGGTCTATTTAGACTGATTGGTTACATGATATTAACGGAACTAGCATAACAGGTATTGAGTCAGGTATAAAAACTTGAATGAGATCAGTCTGGTTGCGATCCAAAGGTAAATTGTGTCTCAGGATTTGTGGAAAAGTCTTCAACCCGAAACAGGTATGCAGGATCGCAATCTGAAATTAAACTGAACTCTAAACTCGGAATTGGACCCGGAGTGACTACGGGCCACAGGGCAGCATGGAGGTTAGTATGAGCGATACGCGGTTCATTGATTGGTTGGGCTCCGCAGCATTGACAATTGCGTTGGTATCAATGTTTTTATTGTTCGTTCCAGGGTTGGTAAGAGCCGATACTCTATCGGTGGTGCAAGCGCTATGGTGATATGAAAGCAAGATGACCCATTGTTTTAGGCAATATTTTTTCCTGGTCGTGCCGACCATTTCAGACCGGAGTCATACAGCCCTTTAAGCAGTAGGGCTCCTCTCCTGAATGTAGAAGACTTCTTTTACTATCCGTAAAGCCTGAATCACCGCTGAATAGTAGGTGATTGCGGGTTCAGTATGGATTCAGTTTGTCAGGCTTAATCTGATCAGACTTTAAAAGGAGAAATGCTATGAGACTGAATAAGCGTTCCATTGTGATCGCCGCGCTGGTGTCAGCAGCGGCGTTAACCAATATGAACCAGGCCTATGCTCTGAATGACGATGAAGCCGCTGTGCTTATGGGGTTGGCTGTGGGTGGGATAACGGCCTATGCCGTCAAGCATCACCGCGAGCACGACCGTAATGGCTGGAATGTAACCCCGAGACCAGCACCGCGATACCGCCCGCCGACGCGCTCGCATTTCAACTCCGGTTCGCCTAAACGCTTTCACCACAAAGGTCCTCAGGGTAACTTCAATGCTCATCATTACGGCCGTTATCATCAGCAGGGTCCGCGCATTATTGAGCGACGTGTAGTGTACATCCCCGTACGCCATCACCATTCCAAAAAGCGGCGCCATCCAGGGCAAGGATACCGGTAGCGGCTTGCCCGCACTGTGTACAGGTGGGCGCTGGCTTATTCGAAGTCCAGCAGCTCGTCCAGTACACTGCCGCCGCCGTGACCGGAATGAAAGCCGAAGTGTTCATGCTCAACCAGCTTCACCGGCAGATATTCGAAAAAATAGCTGCTGCCAACACTGTGCACAAAGGAGCCGCCGTGGAACAGAGTGCGATTGTCGTCGCCGGAGCGGGTAATGATCAGTTCATCCTGAGCCCGCGTTAACGCCACATACAAAATCCTCCGTTCTTCTTCCTCTGAGTCCGCATCGCCCAGGCTACGCAGGTGGGGATACATGCCCGGCTGCACGCCCAGGCAATAACACACGGGTGCTTCGGTTCCTTTGGCGCTGTGAACCGTAATCAGGGTCACGCAATCGTCCTGCTCGGCTTGCTCTGCTTCAGAATTGGATACCGGATCCAATGTATAGGCTTCCACAAACCCTTGCAGATCCTTATAGCGATTGGCTAGGTCCGATAGCAGGCGCAGGTCGCCCAGACGACTGTCCCAGCGGTCATAGCGCTGCGACAGGGCTTTGCTTAGATGTTCGGCGCCGAGCTTAATTGCAATTTGCGGCTCGCTACGGTACTGCTGGATCAGTGCAATACCATGCTGGATGTCTTCCCGTTTCGGTAGATTGCTTTTTATGACCTCCAGCGGATTGTCTGCGGGAGACAGTTCAATCAGTTGTTGCACCAGCTTGGCGGCAGTGACATCGCCGATTTTGGGCCAGCACTTCAGATAACGAATCCAGGCGAGCTCATCATAAGCGCTGATGGCGGCGCGGCACATGGCCAGCAGGTCCTTCACGTGGGCGGCTTCCAGCAGGCTGGTGCCGCCCACAAAGCGATACGGGATGCCGCGATCGATTAGCGCGCCTTCCAGTGTCTTCGCCGACCAGGCCGAGCGTACCAGCACTTTGTGATGATGCCAGGCTGCGCCATTTTCATGGCGTAGCTGCAGGTCAGTGGCGATCCAGTCCGCCTCATCGAATTTGGATTCAAAGTCCAATAGCCGGGGTTTAAGGCCACGCCCGCGATGGGCGACCAGGTGTTTATCGTATTGCAGGTCCGACTGTTCCAGCAGCCAGTTTGCGATATCCAGGATTGGTTGGGTGCTGCGGTAATTTTGTTGTAGTTTCAAGATCGTGGCGTTTTGCAGTCGAGTTTCAAACTCGTGGACATTGCGGAAATCTGCGCCGCGAAATGCAAAAATAGATTGTGCATCATCGCCCACACAAAACAGTTTAGCGCTGGAAAGGGCTTGCAGTATGCGCCACTGTAATGGATTGGTGTCCTGCATCTCATCCACTAATACATGCTGATATAAGCCTGCGATACGGCTGCGCAATTTTAGGTTGGATTCAATGCCCTGCACGAATAAATGCAGGATGTCATCGTAATCAAGATACCGGCGCTGTTGCTTACGGACATCGTATTGTTGTGCGATGTCGGTAATGCGTTGCATGGTGTTGTCGTCCAGCTCGGTAAACTGTTGCAAATAATCCGGCAGCTCAATACAGCAATTCTTGGCATAGGAGATGTAGTTAAGAATGGTAACCGCCTTAGGAAAATCGCGCTTTTCGCTTTTCTTTACTAATTCACCGCGAACCAGCTGAAGCAGGCTTTGGGCGTCATCACGGTCGATAACCGTGCGATCTTCCACCTTGAATGCTTTGGGCACCCGGCGCATAACCTGAAGGCAAAAATGATGGAAAGTGCCTGCCGTCAATTGATCCGCAGATTTACCCGCGTGATTTTGCAGGCGCAGCAACATTTCCTTGGCGGCCCTGCGGGTAAAGGTCAGCATTAGAATGCGTTCTGCGGGCACCTTGTGTTGTATTAAATAGAGGATGCGGCCAATGATGGTACGGGTCTTACCGGTGCCCGCACCGGCCAGCACCAACAGGTGCCGGGCCGATCCGTCGTAGTGTGCTGCATTTTGTTGTTCATCGTTTAGATTCATCGTCGGAATCATACCCGAGGCGGATGGCTATAGGCCAGGGTCCGCCAGCTGGTTATACTGTTGCTTCGTTACGCTTCCTGCGTACCATTGCACTCATTCATCACGAAAGGACGGAGCATGTCTCACGGAGCCGATTCATTAAAAAGTATCTTATTTGCCCTTTTTGCAAATGCCGCCATTGCGGTTGCCAAGCTGGTGGCAGCCATCATCACCGGCTCGGGTGCTATGATGGCGGAATCCATTCACTCCTTTGCCGACGCCGGAAACCAATCGTTGCTGATACTGGGGCTGAAGTTGGCAAAAAGCCCGCCCTCGGAGGATTACCCGCTCGGTTATGGTAAGGCCATTTACTTCTGGTCGTTCATTGTGGCCATTATCCTATTCAGTTTGGGGGGGATGTTTTCTTTGTATGAAGGCTGGCACAAGTTGGGGCATCCGGAGCCACTGAGCTCTCCGCTTATTGCCATTGGCGTTTTGGTTTTCGCCATCGTGGCCGAAGGCATTTCCATGTGGGGCTGCTTGCGGGAGGTGAACAAAGTACGTCGAGGTCGTAGTTATTGGCGCTGGTTCAGAGAGAGTCGTCAGAGTGAGTTATTGGTGGTCTTTGGAGAGGATCTCGCGGCTCTGGCGGGACTGGTGTTCGCGCTTTGCGCGATCACGCTGACGCTTGTCACTGGTAACCCGGTATACGATGCAGCCGGTACGATGGTGATCGGCACTTTATTGCTGATTATTGCCATCCTGATCGGTAACGAGGTCCGGGCATTACTGATTGGGCAGAGCGCTGATCCTGTTGTGCAGGATGAAATGAAAGCCTGGCTAAAGCAACGCCCGGAGATTCAGCATACCTTTCGTCTGGTAACTATGCAGATGGGGGCGGACATCATGGTGGCAATTAAAGCCCAAATGAAAGAGACCGGCACTGAAATAGGGATGATAGAAGCGATCAATAGCGTGGAAGCCGAATTTAAAAAGCAGTTCCCGGGAGTGACCTGGTTGTTCTTTGAACCTGACAACGCCGATTAGCAGGGCGCAGCGGAACTGCTCTAAATCGCTTGAGTTAGGATGCGGCTGTTAAATCAGGTTATGATATGGCCAAATATTATATTAGGCATGGCCGGTATAACCTGATTTTTCGCATTGTAGTGAACGAGGACGCGGTGTTTTGATGGTTGATAATAAATCTGATACGAGGGAGAAGCTCATTCTGGTCGCCATCAGAATGTTTGCCGAACAGGGATTCAGTGGCGTTTCCATGCGCACAATTAATAGTGCAGCCGGAACCAAAAATTCTTCGGCGGTGCATTACCATTTCGGCAACAAAATGGGCATCATCGAAGCCATAATGGAAAAGCTCAACTTTCAGCTAAGGCCTTTGTTCGATCGGCTTCACGACGACCTCAGCCAACGAATGGACGATGGGGATCTAACCCCGGAAGACATGGTGATGGCGATTCAGTTACCGTATTGGGTTTTGTATTGCACGCCGGTGTATGGGCGCTACGCGGTCAAATTGATTGCCCGGTTGATGCAGGAAGCAGATGACGAGCTGAAGGAGTTATATAATCGTTATTTAACCGAGCCGATGGAGCGCACCATGAATTTAATGGCGCGTTTGCAACCGAACAAAAATCAGCATCATTTACGCTTCCAGTTAATGCATTGTTTTATGGCGAGCATTTCCGGTATTTCGGCGATCGATTTAATGGACAAGACGCCCTTAGGAGACATCCGGTTCAGTCGGGATGCCGAAATGATGCTGACCTACGTCTATTACGTTGCTAACGGAATGGGCTGTGAAGATCCGGATTATGGTTCTTTTGATATGGGGTTCTGGTCTCGCTACGCGGAGTATATGTCGATGTCCCCTGCACCGGACGAGCCCCTCCCTGAGCAGGCTGATTCACTTGTTGAGCCGACTTCGGACTCAATGCCGGAATCGCAAAAAGCCAGCTAAGATAGCTGGCTTTTTTAGCTGCCGAATTCAGGCAACAAAACTCATTCGATCACCAAGGCTGTGAGGTCATGTGCTTATAATGTGCCTTCCTCTTCTTCTTCCTGACCTTCCGCATCTGGCAGCCAGCCCAGGCTGTTGCCATGAGTTGCTAAAATAAAACTACTGAGCTTTTCAATGGTGGTCAGCTCGTATAGCACGGAGATCGGGATATCCAGTTTCAATTGTTGTTTGATACGGAATTTTAATTCCGTTACCTGCAAGCTGTGACCACCCAATTCAAAAAAACTTTGATCCGGTTCAATCGAATTGATCTGTAATAAATCGCGCCAGATAGCACGTAATTGTTCAGGCAAGCTGTTTGTGTTTGCTGAATCAGTCGTGTTGTCCTGTCTCAGCAACGCTTTTAAATCGTTGGTCAGCAGGTTGAGTTGCTTACTGTTGATGCGATCCGGGTCAAAGTGGATATCCAGGTTTAGCCCTGCGCCGTGTTCGATAATATGAATCTCGAATGGCGACAACATGAAGCCGTTATTATGGTGCTGAACCGAGGCAAGCTTGACGCTCTCGCCTTGGTGGTTTTCAACATCAAACCAATGGTAATGAATGAGGGGGATTTGCGAACCACTGGAGCATAAGGCTCGGCCCAGATGTTCGGATACGGCGGAATAACGGGTGTGTAAATTGGCCAGTGTGCGGGTGATATCAAACACATCGTCTGGTTGGCCTTTGACTGGAACATAATAAGGAAAAAAACCCAGCAGATTTTCGAATTCGCTGTCTTTTAATAGCGGATCAGAGAACCAGTATGTGATTTCATGATGAGATAGCCAACTATATAGGCATTGGTTAAGGGCATTGCAAAGCCATTGCTTGACGCTGACATCGCGAGGGGCATGGCTATCAATAAAATCCGATGCAATCTGGGTTGAACTGGTTGCGACTTTGGATATGGCCGTTATTGATGAAGACTCTGTGGTCATCATTTTTGGGGCCAGACGATGCCATTCGTCCTGCAGAAATTTTTGCTCCAGCATCTGGGCAGACCAGTTTGCAAAACGATGTTGAGAGCCCGGTTCGGACTGAATGGCCGCTTCGAAAGCCATCGGATTTTCAGTGTAACTCAGTAATTGGTTTGCCAGACGTAACAAGGAATAGCTGTCTAACAGCAAAGGATGCATCGCTAACAATAAGCGCTGCTTTTGTTTGCTGCATTTAATTAATGTGACATGAAGGCATTGGCGGTCGTTCGGTTGGCGCGCCAGTTTGTCACGGGTATGGGCAATGGCTTCTTCATGCTGGCTTTCAGGCATGCCGACAAGCTCGCTCAGCGTGGCCGTGGTAGACAAGTCGTTTATCAGGAATTGCTTCTGCTGGTGGTCGAAGCGGCTGCACAGCAACGGGTTAGCCTGGCTAAGCTGATCTATGGCCTGCTGCAATTGGGGCAGGCCCAGTTGGCTTTCAAGGTTGATTTCAATGACGCGGTTTGTTGCTTGTGCAAACGTATCCAGCTCAAGCAAGCTGCGTTGATGGGGAGACAGGCTAATAACGTCTGTTGCGATCGGCGCAAAGGCGTCTTCAAGCGGTCTCCGGGCATTACTCAGTTTCTTTTGACGAATTTTCTCAAATAGTAACTGCCGCTGTTGCGGGCTGAGATCAGCAAATTGAGATAAAGCACTATTAGACGTCATGGGACTACCTTTTACTATTTTTCTATTTGTTATTATTAAGCTAAGTGACGGTGTGGCCGTCGCTTGCGTAAATCCTTGGTCTATTGAAACGGGCCAGTGGTCTCTACACCCTGCCAGTCTAACCAGACTATTGATAATAACTGGTTAATTATGGCCGACACTGGACAAGAGCGCGTTAAAACAGGCAATTTTTCTGTAAACTTTCGTTATCGCATGTCGGTCAAGCTACGTGGATCCAAGAAAGCGGTGTACTAGGCCAATTAGTTTTTTATTATACGGCCTTTATGCAACCGTTTGGTGACGTGTATATCAAAGATAACATTGTCTCAGACAAAAAAAAGCCCTCCTTATTGTAAAGGAGGGCAACAAGTAACCCAGTGCGAGATGGGTCAAAAAAGAAGGTCGGCGTTAACAAATCTAGTTAGTCTAGAAAAGAGAAGTTCTCCTCTTTCATTTTCATCACTGATCCTACCGGCGCCAGCATGCATTCAGCGTGAGCTTTGGCGCGAGGCAGTAAGCGCTCAAAATAAAATTCGGCGGTTTGTATTTTGGCTTTATAGAAGTCCGGGTTTTCGCAACCCTCTGCCAGTTTTTGGTATGCAGTTTGTGCCATCATGGCCCAGAAATAGGCCATGCTGACATAGCCGGAATACATTAAATAGTCATATGACGCAGCGCCCACCGCATCAAAATTTTTGCGGGCGCGCATGGCTAAGCGAACGCTGTATTGCTGCCAGTTGGTGGTGTATTTCAACAACGGCCAAATAAAACGATTCATCTCCTTTTTGTGCGGGTTAGACGAAATCAGGCCTTTGTCTTTACAGAACTTCAATATTTCGAATGAGAATGTTTTCAGCGTTTTCATTTTACCGAGCAAAACCTTACGGCCCAAAAGATCCAGTGCCTGTATCCCGGTGGTGCCTTCATATAAAGTAGCAATTCGTGTATCGCGAACGATTTGCTCCATGCCCCACTCCTTGATGTAACCGTGACCGCCATAGACTTGCATGCCCAGGTTTGCCGCTTCACACCCGGTTTCTGTGAGGAAGGCTTTCAGAATCGGCGTCAGGAAACCAAGTTGATCATCGGCTTCATTGCGTACTTCTTCGGTTTCGCCGAACAACATGAAGTCACCGTACTTTGCTGCGTAATACACCATGGCGCGACCACCTTCAGCAAATGCCTTCTGGGTCAGCAGCATGCGTCGTACATCGGCATGACAAATAATTGGGTCGGCAACTTTTTCCGGGTGTTGTTTACCACCCAGGGCCCGCATGGAAAGGCGGTCTTTGGCGTAAGGTAAAGCGCCCTGATAGGCAAGCTCGGATGCTCCCAATCCTTGTAGGGACGTGCCTACGCGGGCGGTATTCATGAAGGTGAACATACATTCGAGGCCTTTATTGGGGGGACCAATAAGATAGCCTTCAGAGGCATCGAAATTCATAACGCAGGTGGCAGATGCCTTGATTCCCATTTTGTGTTCCAGGGAGCCGCATTCCACATTGTTTGGTTCACCCAGATTACCTGCCGGGTCACACTTGATTTTCGGCACAATAAACAAGGAGATGCCCTTAGTGCCTGCAGGTGCATCCGGGAGTCGGGCCAACACGATATGGATTATATTGTCTGCCAGATCGTGATCGCCGGAAGAAATAAAAATTTTAGTCCCGGTGATGGCGTAGGATCCATCGTCATTGGGCACGGCTTTTGTTTTCAACTGGCCCAGATCGGTACCGCAGTGAGATTCGGTTAGACACATGGTGCCGGTCCAGCTGCCCTCGCACATTTTGGGCAGTAAATGGTGCTTTTGTTCTTCTGTACCGTGAATGAAAATGGTGTTCATTGCGCCCAGACTCAAACCTGGATACATCCCCCAGGACCAGTTTGCGGTCCCGATCATTTCGGATTTCATTATGCTCAGGGATAGCGGTAAACCCTGGCCACCGAACTCTTCCGGGTGCGATAATCCTTGCCAGCCGCCCATGCAATATTGTTGGTAGGCTTCCTGAAATCCTTTGGGGGTAGTGACGACACCGTTTTCGAGACGGCAGCCTTCAGCATCTCCGGATTGGTTTAGTGGCGACAATACCTGTTCACAAAATTTGGCGCATTCAGATAAGATTGCTTCAATGACATCGGGAGTTGCATTGTCGGCGCCCGGTAGCTTGCTGAAGTGAGCCGGATAGTCCAGAACCTCGTTCATGACGAAATTCATATCACGTAAGGGCGCTTTATACTGGGGCATCGCACTGTATCCTGTTATGGCTAAAGGTAAAGGGGTCAAATGGAACAGATGAGCAAGTGTGCACCAAGCATCGCAGGTGGCCATTGGCATGAATGTGAGCAGGGAGTGTCAGTTTGGCCAACAGGCGTTTTAATTGGGCCATAATTGAGGGCGGCCAAACCGCTATTTTCAAAATCACTTGAAATATAAGCAGTTAGGCCTTGTTTCAACTACTGTAATTGAATGCATTGATATGTGAGGAATTGTTATGTTGTTACGTGAGCAGCAATGCAGCGTATGTCATAAAGGTGCGCCGGCTGTCACCCCGGCGGAACAACCGGGTCTGCTGAAAGGGATTCCGCTGTGGACAATTGTGCACGAAGACGGACAACCCAGGCTCAGTCGCTCCTTTGAATTCAGTGATTATAAGCAGGCGATGGCTTTTACCAATCGGGTGGCGGAGTTAGCCGAGCAGGAAAATCACCACCCGCAGATGGTGATCGAGTGGGGTAAGGTCACCGTATCCTGGTGGACCCATGTCATCGAGGGATTGCACAAAAACGATTTCATCCTCGCGGCGAAAACCGATTTTTTACAATAACCGGGTGTAGCCCAATTCAGACGCCCTTGATCACCGCTTGAGGGCGTTGGTGTGCCCGGTAACCGGAAATCCAGGTAAAAAAATCGTGCGACGGCATTGGGCGTGCAATGTGGTACCCCTGCGCCAGGTCGCAGCCCATGTCCTTTAATTTATATAGAGTGGCTTCGTCTTCAACACCTTCTGCCACCACTTCCAGGCTCAGATTATGCCCCATCATTAGAGTGGTGTTTACAATGACCTGATCGTCGTTATTTTTCGCCATTTCCATCACAAAACTGCGATCGATTTTGATTTCATCAACCGGTAGTCTTTTCAAATAGGATAACGAGGAATAACCGGTTCCGAAATCGTCGATGGACAGACGTATGCCTGCTTCGCTCAAATCATTCATAATGCGTAGCGCGTCTTCGGGGTCGTACATCACGGCGGTTTCAGTTAGTTCCATTATAATTTTATTGAGTTGCACCTTGTTTTCAGCTGCCATTTTACACACCTGCTCTTTGAAATGTGGGTCCTGTAAATTGCGTGCCGAGATATTGATAGACAGGTTAATGTTATAGCCCTGACTGTCCAGGCTGTGTTTGAATTCAAACGCCTTGCGACAAATCCAATAGGTTAGGGGATGAATGACACCGGTGCGCTCCGCTAAGGGTATGAATTCGTCAGGTGGAATAAAACCGTATTCCGGATGAATCCAGCGGATCAACACTTCAGCGCCGGACACCTGCATGGTATCCAGGCATATCTGCGGTTGAAAATACAACTGCAGTGCGTCTTTTTCGATGGCGTTGCGGAGTTCACCTAACAGCGAAATCCGGCGTGCGTTGTAGGGATCTATTTCATGACTGTAGATGGAAAACTTTTCGTTTGTGCTGCTGGCAGCTTCCAATGCAATATGGGCGTTTCGCATCAGCGTCTCACTGTCTTCACCGTGGGAAGGGCAGGATGCGATGCCTGCTGTTGCATCGACGTCCAGGGTTAGCCCCTGGTATTCAAATGGCTTTTCCACATCGCGTAACAACTTCAGAATCGTGCTTTGAAGTACACTGGTGTCCAATTCTTTAATCAGCAGAGCAAAAGTAACGCCCTCGATACTTGAAACCAGGTTGTGTTCTCGGTCTTGGGTTTCTATCGGATACAGATTGTGGATACCTTTGCACAGAGTGCAAATACGTTTCGTTAGAATGCCCAGGATGGCATCGCCGTTGGAATGGCCCAGGGTTTTATTGAATTCGTGAAAATTATTCAGGCTCAGCAACAATAAAGTGAAGTGTCGGCTTTCATCATTTTCAAGCAGGTTGTCCATGGTATTGCGTAGCTGAGTCCGGTTGGGCAATCCAGTGGCGCGGCTGTGCAATGCCCGATGCATCAATTGCTCTTCCGCTTCCTTAAGCTGGATAACTGCCTTATGTTGTTCTTGCAGTGCACTGTATTTTTGCCTTCTTTCTGAATTGATTCGATCCGCTAAACCCAAAGACAACAATATCATTTCGGCAGCCGCACCCCACAGAATGGCGTTGGTGGTTATCACATTGGACGGAACCCAGCCTAGTAAATTGAACGCATAGAGCAGGATGCCCACGGTTAACGTGATCCAGGCCAGCATAAAAAATCCCGCAGGGCGCGAACCTTTACGCCAGCAGTACAGCACCATCAGTGGCACGGTGAGGGTGACAAACCCCAAATAGAGTGTGATGTGGATACTGAGAAAATACGCGGTAACGAGTTTAGTCGTGATCAAGACGACACCGATACCCACCATTGTGTGGATGTAGTGGACGAACCAGCGGGCGTATTGTTCCATCTTAATGAAATGTTTAATGAAGAGTAGGCCGCTAATAACGCCCAGACTGGCTGAAATCTGAATGATGTACTCGTTAACCGCTGGCAACTGACTCCAGATCAGCAAAAATCCGTAGCCGGTCAGGGCCTGGTAAGCAGCGAAGGAAAAAACAATATAAGCGATGTAATAAAAATAGGCCCGGCTGCCGACAGAGAAGAACAGAAACAGGTTGTAGGCGATCATGCCGATTAAAATGCCAAAGAAAATGCCAAACACATGATCACTGACCAGTTCGCTATAAAAAAACGTTAATGGGCGGGACAGTTTCAATGGAACTTGTACATTGCCGTTGGCCCGTTCTACGTTGATGTAGATATCGTATTCAATGTTCCGTTCAAAACGTAAGGGTTGTACGAAAAAGCGGTGTGGTAGCATGCGCCGCTTCATCTTGTGTTCGTAACCCAGTTGATACTTTTCCGTCACCCGGCCGTCGGCGACAACGTATACATCAAATCGTGCAAGTAGCGGGAAAGCCGATTCCAGCATCCAGGTTGAATCGTTAGCATCGACGCTTTTGTCAACAAGCCGGAAGCGAATCCAGATGGAATCGGCAGTGTGACCGAAGTTCAGAATATTCTGGTCCGCATCTGTAAACGAGCTATGGCTATTTGTAGTTATTTCGTTAATGGTTAACTGATCCGGAGAATCACGCAGGACTTGCAGCTGATCCTGCCCCAAATGAAACTCGTTGACCTGATCGTCCAGGACTACTGTAGACGCCGCCCGGACCGGTTGTCCGGTAAGCAGCAATAAACCGATAATGATCGGATAAAGCGATCTATATCTCTGAAAAATGACCAAATTATTTTCCAATTCTCAGTAAGCCGGATCTACCGATCCGTCTGTTAAACAACGAATAAAAGTGCAACAGCTCTCTGAAACCCTGCACAGAAAATGAGCATACACTGAAGTATAGATCACGGTTTAGTGAGAGCTTGGAAGAGAAGTGTGAGTGTGTCGCAAGAAGGGAAAGGGAAGCAAAAACAGTGTCAAATGGTTGACATTAACGGCCGCCGTTATGGGCCACCGTTAATTATTGACGGGATTGTTGACAGATGCAACGGCGCTATTTAATGTCGAACGCTTTTTCAAGCAGAGCACGGTTACGTTTTACTGCTGCTTTGTCTGAGTCGGGCACACCCGAAGCGCTTTCCATGGCCTGGGTACTTTGTTTCAGCATGCCTTCCATCATGGCGCGTTGTTCCGGGGGTAAATCCTTCATCATGTTTTTGGCTTCTTGCAGCTGCTTCTGGATGTCCACCTTGCTGGTATCCATTTCATTCGCCATAAAGGCCATCAGAATACGATCGCCCTGTTGCCCCCAGAGTTGCTCATCGCTATATCCATTCTTTTTAAGAATAGCGGCCAAGTCTTTATAGAAGTCCTCGCCTTTGCTGGTTTCCAGCATCTGGGAATAGACTTTGCTTATATCCATATTTTCTTTGTTGATTTTGGGTGGGTTCTTGAATTCCGTTTTTTCTGACCACTCAACCACGGCTTGGTAGGCTGTCGCCCATTTTTTTATGTCAGCATCCGACAATGTTTCCCCCGCGAAAGAAAGCGAAGAAAACAGATAGAGTAGGCAAAAGCCAAAAAGTCGAGCAGATCGCATGGTGGAATCCTTTTACGAAAGAACGGTTTGTTAATAAGGGTTGATTATTGTGCCGATTATGGCGCATCCCGCCGGGCACGCAAAGTGACAAAATAACCAATCAGTTTGTGATTGTTTCTTCGGCCGGCAGCGGTACATAGGCGGCTGAATACCCGGGTTGCGGCACGGACGTCTATCGGTGTGCGCTGGCAGCTTCGCGGATTTTGTTGACCATGGATTTCAAACCATTGCCTCTGGTCGGGCTCAGATGCTGAATCAGCTGGGTTTTCCCGAAGTACCCCTCAATGTCGAAATCAAGAATGTCTCGGGGTGGTTTTTGATTAAAAGCGGCCATCACCATAGCCGCCAGACCACGAACAATATGAGCGTCGCTATCCACCAGGAAGTGCAGAGTATTGCTGTCCGGTTGAAATTGATGACTGATCCAAACCTGGCTCTGACAACCGTGAACAAAGTTGAGGTCGGTTTTTAGTTCGTCGGGCATGGTGGGGAGCTTTTTACCCAGATCGATTATATAACGATAGCGATCTTCCCAATCGTCGAAGAACTCCAGGTCTTCCAGAATGTCTGTCCCGGTAATTTCACTGCCAAACGGGTTGCTGCTCATAATTAGAAAATCCCCAATTCTAATTGCGCTTCTTCCGAGATATTGTCGCGGTTCCAGGGTGGATCAAATACAATGTCCACAAAGACTTCATCGACATTAGGCACTTTTTGCAGGCGATAACGCACGTCACCAGCCAGCACCTGGCCCATTCCGCAAGTAGGGGAGGTCAGCGTCATGGTGACTTTTACAACGTCGTGACCGCGGGATTTTTCCTCTATCGCTACTCCGTAGACCAAACCCAGATCAACGATATTGACCGGAATTTCCGGGTCGTAAATGGTGCGCAGCGTTGCCCAGACATGTTCTTCCAGGGGCGCGCCTTCAGCAATGTCTCCAAACTCCAGCTCTTCCGTTTCCAGCCCCAGGGCATCGGCGTCGGTGCCGTCAACGCGAGCCAGATTGCCGCGATGACTGATGGTGTAATTTCCGCCGCGGGCCTGGGTAATGGTAACAAACGTATTCTTGGGTATGGTCATGGGCGTACCGGAAGGCACGGCGCGTGCGGGGCAATCACGTACCACGGCCACCATGCGTTGTTCGGCGCTAATAGCCATTATTTGGTGACCGAGAAGCTTTCGCCGCATCCGCATTCGGAGGTGGCGTTCGGGTTGCGGAATTGCAACACCGAATTAAGTCCCTGGGTAACGTAGTCCAGTTCCGTGCCTTGCAGGACTTCCAGGCTATCTTTAGCCAGGTATACCGTCAGGTTTTGTCCGGCGTTTAATTCAATGTCGTCTGCTTCGGGGGCAGAAACCAATTCCATTTCATACATATAACCGGAGCATCCGCTGGGCTTGACCGCGATACGTACAGCGGTAGCATCCTCACGCTTGGCGATTTCGGATGCCATATGTTTGATTGCGGAAGCCGTCAGGCTTATGGCTTGGTCGGGAACGAATGTTTGAACAGTCATATTGCTCTCACTGTATTCCTACAATAAAAATGTTTTTGCTTTTTCTAACGCAACAAAGAAGCGATCCACTTCCTGCAATGTATTATAGAAAGCAAAGGAGGCACGCACTGTACCGGGAATCGCGAACTGATCCATAATGGGCATCGCACAATGGTGGCCGGTGCGAACCGCAACGCCTTGCTGATCGAGCAGCGTACCGAGATCGTGGGGGTGTGCGCCTTTCAGTAAAAAAGAGAACACCCCGGCCTTGTCGCGGGCTTTACCGATTAATTGGATGGTGGGGTCAGCGGCGGCGCGTTCAAGGGTGGCCTGCAATAAATTTTGTTCGTGGGCAACCAGGAGATTACGGTCAAACTGTTTGAGGTAATCAATCGCAGAGGCCAGCGCGATGGCGCCGCCAATGTTGGGTGTGCCGGCTTCAAACTTATAGGGCAGCGTATTGAACGTGGTTTTTTCAAATGTAACCCGCTCAATCATTTCACCACCGCCTTGATACGGTGTCATTTTTTCGAGCAAGGTTGTTTTGCCATAGAGCACGCCGATGCCGGTGGGGCCAAATACTTTATGCCCGGAGAAGGCATAAAAATCGCAATCCAGATCCTGAACATCGACATCCCAGTGTGGTGTCGCTTGGGCGCCGTCAAGTAATACCACGGCACCGGCCTGATGCGCTTTTTGGGTGATTGTCTTGACCGGGTTGATGGTACCCAACGCGTTGGAAACGTGTACAACGGAAACTAATTTAGTATTTTCACTCAGGCGTTTTTCGAAGGCATCCATATCCAGTTCAGCATCGCTGGTGACCGGAATGACTTTTAAGGTGGCGCCGGTTTGCTGTGCCAATAACTGCCAGGGCACAATATTGGAATGGTGCTCCATGGCGGTAATCAGAATCTCATCGCCTTTTCCCAGTTGGCTCAGTCCAAAACTGTGTGCGACCAGATTGATGCTTTCGGTGGTGCCACGGGTCCAGATGATTTCGTGACTGTGGGCCGCATTAAGAAACCGTTGCACTGTCTCACGCGCACTTTCAAATTCCCGTGTAGCCAGATCACTCAGGGTGTGGGCTCCGCGATGCACATTGGAATTGATGGTGCTGTAGTATCGATTGAGCGTTTCAATGACGCAGCGCGGTTTCTGAGTGGTGGCGGCATTGTCCAGATAAACCAGAGGCTTGCTTTTGACTTGTTGATGCAGAATAGGAAAATCCGCCCGCACCTCGGCCAGATCGAAACGTCGTTGGTTGATTGCCGCTTTGCGCTCATCCATCTGAATTACTCCATCGACCACAGGCTATTTAGTTTATCGACATCATTAAAAAAGCCTGCCAGACGTTCAGTGATCACCGAACGCACTTGTTCGTTCGGAAATAAATCCACCATCTCGTTCACGAAACCCAGACACAGCATGGCTTCGGCAACAGTTCGATCGATACCTCGGGACTGGAAGTAGAATAGCGATTTCTCATCCAATTGACCGATGCTGGCCCCGTGAGAACATTTCACATCATCGGCGTAAATTTCCAACTCCGGCTTCGCATTCAATTCGGCTTGATTGGAGAGCAGTAAATTATTGGTATTCAGATGAGCTTCGGTTTTCTGGGCATCTTTATGGATGTGGATGCGACCGTTAAAAACCGCCCGGCTCTTGTCGGTGATAAAGCCTTTGTATACCGTGTCGCTGTTGCAATGGGGGCTGCCATGCTCCAGATTCAGGTGATTATCAATATGTTGTTGGTGCTTACTCAGAAACACACCGTTTAATCGGCTGTAGGAATTGCTGCCGTTAAAGTTGATGCAGACGTCGTTGCGTTTCAGCTTGCTGCCCAGGGCAATGGCATGCTGCTCGTAATGGCTGCCTTCCGCGAGTTGTACGTGCAAGCCGTTAACGTGGGCGGCGTCTTCCTGCTGCATCTGCATGCGCTGGTGGACCAGCTTTGCGTTACCTGCCAACACCATTTCAGACATATGATTATGGAATATATTGCTGATACCCATGCTCTCATGCTGTTCTATCAGTTGGGTGCTTGAGCCTGAATCGGCGAGCAATAGTAATCGCGACTGGCCAAAACCGGGTGCGCTCTCTTCAGTGCTGATATAAACCACATGAATGGGTTGTTCTACTTTGTATTCTTTCGGAACATGAATCAACACGCCTTCATTGATATCGCTGTAATTCAGTGTGGCGAATATGTGTTGCTCGGGTTCGAAAGTGCTACCCAGGTGTCGGTTGATGATTTCCCGCTGCGCGTCATTGGCATTGCTGAATAAAGTAATGATGCCCTGGTTCTCCAGGTCACTGAAGTTCGACAGGTCGTGATGAAAGCCGCCGTTCACGAACACCAGCCTGCTTACCTCTTCGATGGGTTCGAATAAGGCGCGCGCTTTTGATTCATCAATCTGTGTCGAGGCAACCCGATTGAAATAGTCCTGGGTAAAGAGCGTTGTTAGTGGCGTGTATTTCCAGCTTTCGGTTTTGCGGGTGGGGATATCCAGTTCAGCAAAGGTGGCCTGTGCTTTTTCCGGCAGGGTCAACCATTCCAGCAATGTACTTTGCTGGAGTTGTGATTGCGCCTGTAATTTAAATTCGTTAGGTGTAATCATGACTGCCTGCCGTTATTGAATCCAGCTATAACCTTTGTCTTCCAATTCCAGCGCTAATTCGCGACCACCGGATTTTACAATTTTGCCTTCCGACAGAACATGAACAAAGTCGGGCACAATGTAGTTCAGAAGGCGTTGATAATGGGTGACGACAATAAAGCTGCGTTCACCGTTGCGAAGTGCGTTAACCCCTTCTGCGGCAACTTGTAACGCATCGATATCCAGACCGGAATCGGTTTCGTCCAGTAGTGCCAGTTTGGGTTCCAGTAACGCCATCTGCAGTATTTCATTCCGCTTCTTTTCGCCGCCGGAAAAGCCCTCATTAACACCGCGCTTTAAAAACTCAGTTTTCAATTTAAGCTCTTTGCACTTTTCACGTGCCAGCTTCATAAAGGTTGGTGCGTCCAGTTCCTCTTGTTCGCGGTGTTTCCGGATCGCGTCTACTGACGCTTTAAGGAACTGCATATTGCTGACGCCGGGTATCTCTACAGGATATTGGAACGCCAGAAATAGCCCTGCTCGGGCGCGCTCTTCCGGTGCCAGTTCCAGCAAGTCCTGGCCCTGGAAAGTGACGCTGCCGCTCAGGACCTCATAACCTTCACGACCCGATAACACGTTGGCCAGTGTGCTTTTGCCGGAGCCATTGGGGCCCATGATGGCGTGCACCTCGCCCGGGCGTACGGTCAATGTAATGCCATTTAAAATGGTTTTGCCGTCGATTTCAGCGACCAGATCTTTCACTTCTAACATGGGTTGTGCTTCGCTCATAATTAACCTACTGCGCCTTCCAAACTGACTTCCAGCAACTTGCCGGCTTCCACCGCAAATTCCATGGGTAACTCTTTAAATACTTCCCGGCAGAATCCATTCACAATCATGGATACCGCCTTTTCCTCATCAATGCCGCGCTGACGGCACAAGAACAGTTGATCGTCACTGACCTTGGAGGTTGTTGCCTCGTGTTCCAGGATGCTGTCCGGATTTTTGGTTTCGATATAGGGGAAAGTATGCGCACCACAATGGGAGCCAATCAGCAGCGAGTCGCATTGTGTGTGATTGCGGGCGCCGCTGGCGCGCGGCGAGATCCGGACCAGACCCCGATAGGCGTTTTGGCTTTTACCGGCAGAGATTCCCTTGGACACGATGGTGCTCTTCGTGTTTTTGCCCAGGTGAATCATTTTCGTGCCGGTGTCCGCTTGTTGATGTCCGTTAGTCAGGGCAACCGAATAGAATTCGCCGACGCTGTTGTCGCCGCGCAAGATTACGCTGGGGTATTTCCAGGTGATTGCGGAGCCGGTCTCTACCTGCGTCCAGGAAATCTTGGAGTTGGCACCATCACACACACCACGTTTGGTGACGAAGTTATATATGCCGCCCTTGCCGTTTTCGTCACCGGGGTACCAGTTCTGTACAGTAGAATATTTGATGTTTGCATCGCCCAGAGCCACCAGTTCAACCACGGCGGCGTGCAATTGGTTTTCATCGCGCATGGGGGCAGTGCAACCTTCCAGATAGGACACGGAACTGCCTTCGTCGGCTACGATCAAGGTGCGCTCGAATTGTCCGGTGTTGAGTTCATTGATACGGAAATAGGTGGATAACTCCATTGGGCAGCGTGTGTTTTTCGGTATGTATACAAATGACCCGTCGCTGAACACCGCTGAGTTCAACGCGGCGTAAAAGTTATCTTGCTGCGGTACTACACTGCCCAGATACTTGCGGATCAGATCCGGGTGATCCTGAATTGCTTCGGATATGGAACAGAAAATGACACCGGCCTTTGCCAGTTCGTCTTTGAATGTAGTGCCGATGGAAACGCTGTCGAACACGGCATCCACAGCGACCCCGGCCAGTTTGGCGCGTTCATGCAGGGGAATACCTAATTTTTCAAAGGTTTCCAGAATCTCGGGATCGACTTCATCCAGGCTCTTGGGGCCGTCTTTTTTTGATTTGGGGGAGGAGTAATAGCTAATGGTATTGAAGTCCACGGGCGGATGCTTCACATGAGCCCAGGTTGGCACACTCATTTCCTTCCATTTCCGGTACGACTGCAGGCGCCATTCCAGCATCCACTCAGGTTCATTCTTTTTGCCTGAAATGATGCGGACAACGTCTTCGCTGAGGCCCGGGGGAATGGTTTCCGACTCGATATTAGTGACGAATCCCGCTTCGTACTCGCGACGAATTAAAGCATCGATGTCATTAGCGTTGCTCATGGCGTTAATTCTCTTGCGCTTCTAGCGCCTACAGGAGCGCCTAGCCCTTTTAGGCCTGGCGATGGTGAATGATTCTTGGCTCTCTCTACTGCGCAACAGACTAAAATAATCCGCTATGAAAATCAATACCAATTTGGTATTCTTTCCCATCGCTGCAGCTCTGCAGCCCTCTCAAGTTGGGCAAAACGGTCGGCATTGTATGTTACGAATAGGAAAAATGACAGATTACGCGCTGGTGATTATGAATCGTATGGCGAAGCACCCGGCCGGGCTACAGCGTATGGAAGATTTGTCCGGTGCCACACAGCTGGCATTACCCACGGTACGCAAACTGATGAGGCAGTTGGTCGCAGCGGGCTTAGTGCGTTCAGAGCGCGGCGCCAAGGGCGGTTATCAGCTGGCCCGGCTGCCGGATATGATCAGTATCGCGCAAATTGTTTCGGCTGTGGAAGGGCCGCTTGCAATCACCGAATGTTGTGTAGATAACGGCGGTTGCGAATTATCAGGGGATTGCGAAGTGGAATCCCATATGCCCACTCTAAACGAGCTGATTGTGCAGATTCTCAGTACCATCTCTCTCACCGATATGCGAAACCTGGGCTCCGGAGTGGACCACAATATGGAGACCATTATCTCCCGCCTGACAGAGCGTACCGCTGTTCATCGCCTCTGATCAGGGTGTTTATTTAGGAATCGTTATCCTTTACCCTTCCGGTTCATATTTCTTGTTTCAATAGTTAGTAGCACTTAAGGGGGTTGTGTTGAACCTGGGCTCGGTTCGGATCACAGCCTTCAGATTCCCGTTTATCAGATACCAAGTGGTAGAGAGGCCGTAGTATGAAACTGAGTGCAAAGCTGGTGGTTTTGCTGTTGTCGTTAACCCTGTTTTCCTGTGCCAGCGATGGCAGCTTCGACGCCGGCAAGGCGGTAGCTGTGGGGGCGGGTGTAGCGCAGGCTGTCACACTGGATGAAAACAGTGTCAAACAGGCAGCGTCCCTGGCCGCCAAAGAGATGGACAGTAAGACTCAGGTGGCGGCGGACAGTAGCCCCTATGCCCAGCGATTGAACAAGCTTGTTGCAGGCGTACAGAGCTATCGTGGGCTGCAGCTGGATTTCAAAGTGTATATTGCACCGGACGTGAATGCTTTTGCCATGGCCGACGGTACCGTGCGGGTCTACTCGGGCTTGATGGACGCCATGCCGGACGATCAGGTATTGGCGGTGATTGGTCATGAAATTGGCCACGTTTATAATAAACACAGTTACGAGCAGATGCAGAAGCGGATTTTGACTGATTCCGCTTTTCAGGCGGTGGTTTCAGTGGGTGGAACCGTGGGCGATTTGACTGAGGGCCAGCTAGGGCAGATCGCATATACTGCGGTGAACGCCCAGTTCTCCCAGCGTGATGAGTTGGAGTCCGATACATTTGCCGTGCGCATGCTGCATGATCTGGGCAAAGACCCCTATGCTATGAAGCGTGCCATCGAAACGCTGCAGGCCAAATTTGGTTCCGGCGGCAGTTTCCTCAGCTCGCACCCCTCCAACGCCGCCCGCGTGGAGCGCATCCAATCCGCGATCAACAAGCTGTAATCCAGGCTTGCTGGCTCCTCTGAGCCCGCTTTTACAACGAAGACCGGGCAAAGGGCGTATGGGAAGCCTCACCGTAAGTTGGTTAAAAGGCGAATCGGGATTTTGCTTTTAGTAGAGGGCTGGCAATGGCTTTAGGTGCTTTCGCCAGCCATTCGTCGGCCTGTAGGCTCACATCATCACGCAGTTGTTCCAGTTGGTGTTTGCGGATCTTGGTTTTCATTTCCAGGCGTGACAGTTCCGCCATGAGGTGTTGCTTTTCAGTGACGGCGATGGCAATCAGGTTGTGGCGGTTGACATCGTGACTGATACCGTAACGGCTTAGGTAATAACCTGCATTATCCAGTTGTTTGAGTGCAAAGTCGGTGACTTGTTGCAATTTCATAAGGTGCCTCCTTCGTTATCAATTAGGCTGGGTTGTGCCGCGAAGTTTTACTATCCGGAATGGGTAAACTTATCCGGGAAATCGGTCTATTGAGCAGAATCGTAATCAGGATTATTAGAGTAAACAACCTAACGCTTGAAGTGGCGAAGCAGATTAGGGAAAAGTCACTATACTGGTTTAATTGAGCATAGGGACATGGGGCGGGTGAACACCATTGAAACGAAGTATCTCAAAAGGAATTGTTAACAGTCTTGGCTGGCTTTTATTGCTAGCGACAGGGCTCAGTTACGCTGCCGTCACGATCGCCAGCGATGATACAAAATTGAAGGCTGCATTCATATTCAATTTCACCAAATACGTGACCTGGCCCCCGGAGGTGGAGCAATCGAATGCGGGGCTGAAGATTTGCTTTCTGGGAGCGGACGGTATTGACGAGGACTTGGGGAGACTGAGCCAACGGCAGGTGCGGTCGATGAATTTATCGCTCATTGAATTGAAGTCGACCCATGAGATTGACCGTTGTCAGCTGGTTTATGTGATGTCGCCGGAACTGGCAAAAGGTGTCATCAATCTGGCAGAGAAAAAGGCCATCCTGACCATAGGGGACGGCGAGGAATTTGCTGATAGGGGAGGGGTCATCGCCTTGGTGCGGGAGGGCGACCGGATACGGTTCGATATCAATCTAACCCGGGCCAAACAGTCTCGCCTTCAGATCAGTTCAAAATTGTTACAGCTTGGTAGAAAGGTATTGTAACGATGCCGCTTTCGCTGCGCACGCTTAACATCAAACAAAAACTAACCCTCGTTATGATGCTCACCATTTGTGCCGTGGTGGTGTTGATCGGCGTGTTTTTCCTGGCCTACGAGCGCATACAGACCCGTGATCAAATGGAACATGAAATCAAAGTGGTCACCAAGGTAGCTTATTCTCAAATTGTGGCTGCTCTGGATTTTAATGATCTGAGTACCCTAAGTGAAAGCGCAAACAGCCTGGATTACGATGACACCATCGACATGGTGTGCTTGTATAGCGCCAGTATGGCGTTAATCGTTCGTTCTCGGCCTTCGGAGTTGGACTTGGAGCCCTGTCCTGAGCAACCCGGTGCTGTCGAGCGCGGCTTTCATGGTGATAAGTATTATTTTATGGATGAGGTCGTATCGGATGCGTCGCAGGTAGGAGTGATTTTTATCCGAGCTAATACGGATTACATGGAAAGCTTGATTCAGCAATATTTTTATATGATGTTAACGGCGCTGGTTGTCATTGCCGTAGCGTCAATCGGGATCGCAATGATTCTGCAAAAAGCCGTGACGAGACCTATCTCGGAGCTGGCTGATACGGCTGCGAACATAACCGCCAATAGTGATTATTCAGTGCGTGCAGCCAAGCACAGCGACGATGAGTTAGGTCAGATGGTGGATGGTTTTAATGCCATGCTGAATGCTATTGAACTGCGTGATCTTGAACTCCGTAACCATAAAGCACACCTTGAAACCAAGGTGGAAGAGCGTACTGCAGAATTAAAATCGGCGAACCAGGAACTGGAAGCGTTCAGTTATTCGGTGTCTCATGACCTGCGTTCCCCGTTACGGGCAATCGATGGATTTAGCCAGGCTTTGCTTGAGGATTACGCCGAGTCATTGGATCCCATGGCCATGAGTTATCTTGAGCGGGTTCGCATGGCGAGTCAGCGAATGGGGGGGTTGATTGACAGTATGCTGCGCTTGTCCAGAGTCTCGCGCCACGAATTAGTGTTACAACCAACGGATATAGCAAAACAGTGTCTTGAAATTATTGAAGAGTTGCGGGAAAGAGATCCGGCGCGCAAGGTCACGGTAGAGGTTCAGGACGATATGCTGGCTCAATGTGATTCCACTCTGATGCGGATCGTGCTGACCAACTTGATCGATAATGCCTGGAAATATTCGCATAAACATTCAGCTCCGGAAATAGCCATAGGTAAAAAGCAGAACGCGTTTTTTGTAAGGGATAATGGGGCTGGTTTTGATATGCGGTATGCCGATAAATTGTTCGGTGCTTTTCAGCGCCTGCACGGCAAAGATGAATTTGAAGGAACCGGAATCGGATTGGCAACCGTCGCCAGAATTATACACCGTCACGGAGGCGATATCTGGGCTGAAAGTGCGGTAGATCATGGCGCCACGTTTTATTTCACCCTGCCAGTTTGATATACAGAGCAAGCAGATTTAAGTTTTTGTTTTATCGTGATTTCTTGATGGTTTGACTGTTAAATGATCTAGCGGTAATGTCAACGTACACACCACCTTTCTGATATAGCCTGTCGGAATAAAGATAGCATGGATAATATGACTATTTTATTGGTAGAAGATAACCCTGATGATGAGTTGCTTGCGCTGCGTGCGCTGAAGAAATCCAGTGTGCCAAACCAGGTTGTCGTGGTAAAAGACGGCCAGGAGGCGCTTGATTATGTTTTCGGAACCGGAAAATACCAGGATCGTGACGTTCGTGCACTGCCCAAAGTGGTGTTTCTGGACCTGCAGTTACCCAAGTTGAATGGCATTGAAGTATTGCGCTCAATTCGCGGAGATGAACGTACCAAGCGGATCCCGGTGGTGCTGCTGACGTCGTCGGATGAAATACAGGATATGGTTGATTGTTATGAAAGCGGAGCTAATAGTTATATAAATAAACCGGTCGATTTTAACGAATTTGTTGATCAGGTGAGGTTGCTTGGTCAATATTGGCTAGGTGTGAACCGGACTCCCGCTCTATACTGACAAAAAACAATACAGAGGTGGGTGTGGATCGTGATCTTAACGTTTTGATTGCAGATGACTCGGAAGATGATGCGTTATTGTTGATAAGAGAACTCAGAAAAGGCGGTTTGCTGTGCCAGTTCGAACGCGTTGACGACCCCGAGGCGATGCGCAGGGCCCTGAATTTGAGTAAGTGGGACCTGGTAGTGACCGATCATAACATGCCTTCTTTCAGTTCAGCTGATGCACTGCAGTTGGTGAAGCTGGCTCAGCCTGAAACGCCCGTGATTGTGGTGTCCGGCACGATTAGCGATGACGTGGCGGTACACTCCATGAAATCGGGGGCTCAGGATTACATTATGAAAGACAACCTGTCGCGCCTGGTCCCCGTAGTGGAACGGGAACTTCGGGAAGTAGCGCAACGCGATGCTCATCTGCAGGCGCAACAGAAAATAGCCTATCTTTCCCATCACGACACCCTTACAAACTTAATTAATCGGGAACAATTCAAGAACTACCTTCAGACCGCACTGGATAGTGCGCACCAGACCCAGGCTCAGCATGCATTGCTGTACGTAGACCTGGATCAATTCAAGATTATTAACGACGCCTGTGGGCATCAGGCGGGGGATGAACTATTAAAACAAATCGGTGAGTTGATCAAAGGGGTGATAGGTGAGCGGGATTGTGTGTCGCGCATGGGGGGGGACGAGTTCGGCGTATTGTTGACAGACTGTAACCCCCAAGAAGCCTGTGCGATGGCGGCGAAGCTGCACAAGTCCATTGAGCAGCATCGTTTTGTCTGGAGTGAGCAACCGTTTATGGTATCAGCGTGTACCGGAATTGTACTCATCGATAACAGCAGTATGGACGTTGAAGAAGTCTTGTCCAGTGCTGATATGGCCAGTTATGCAGCCAAAGACAAGGGGCAAAGTTTCATTCAGGTGTATGATCTGAACAATCAGGATCTGACTTTGCGTAAGGAGCAAATGCGTTGGGCATCCAAAATCAGACGTGCTCTGGACGAAAACGCGTTCGTACTATACAAGCAGCCTATCGTCGGTCTGAAAAGCGATGCAGTGCACTATGAGTTTTTGGTGCGTATGCTGGATGAAGGGGAGTTGGTGGCACCGGGATTATTTATTCCGGCTGCGGAACGTTTTAACCTGATGACCTCTATTGATCGCTGGGTGGTGGACAGTGCGTTCTCTTTTGTACGCCGCTGTATCGACAAAAAAGCCAATTTTAAGGGCGTGTACTTCATTAATCTGTCCGGCTCTTCGCTCAATGACGAAACATTTTTCGAAAGCGTTAGGGAGTGCAAGCGTCGTTACGATATCCCCGCCAATCAAATATGTTTTGAAATTACGGAAACTACGGCGATTTCAAACATTGAAGCCACCTCGGCCTTTATTTCCGATATTCGGGAGCTGGGCTTCTTGTTTGCATTGGACGATTTTGGGGTGGGTATGAGTTCCTTTGCTTATTTGAAAGCGATTCCGGTCGATGTGTTGAAAATAGACGGGGGTTTTGTTCGCAGTATGCTAAGTGATCCTATGGATCTGGCGATAGTAGACGCTTGTAATACCATAGCGCATTCCGCTGGCTTGAAAACGGTAGCGGAATTTGTGGAAAATAGCGAAATAGAAGATAAATTGAGAATACTTGGAGTTGACTTTGCCCAGGGATACGGAATATCCAAACCAGGACCC
Source organism: Ketobacter sp. MCCC 1A13808 (assembly GCF_009746715.1). Lineage (NCBI taxonomy): Bacteria > Pseudomonadati > Pseudomonadota > Gammaproteobacteria > Pseudomonadales > Ketobacteraceae > Ketobacter > Ketobacter nezhaii. The sequence goes on along the minus strand of NZ_VRKW01000002.1, from coordinate 447,457 downwards.
ATAGAAGACGAGTTGCTAGAAAACTAACACACTTTCCCTATTCAGTAACTGATCTCGCAGCATTAATGACAATTAAAAAAAGAGTATGCATAGCATTACCTATGGTGATGAGTTCTGTTGTAATGGCGGAAGACCAATCGTTGCTGCAAGGCGCCGATCCTGCAGCCGGATTACCCTATCTCGCTGCAGTATTGGAACCACATCAGGGCAAGTTGAACGTTTATCCGAAGCAATTTGATCCCCCCTTCGAAGAGCGAACTATACCTGACGCAAGCCAGAATCCATTTGTAGATTATCCCAGCCTGGAAGATTTTTATGTTCCTTATGATGAACCTGGGTATGTGGATCGCAGTGTTGAGTATTTGGTCGAATCCCGGGAAAAACTATCGGATGCTCTGGAAAATATGGGGCGCAGAATGGACGCCTATTTTGCAGGTGAGAAATTCCAGACGTATAACAATGATTCCTATGCCATTTTACGATTGGGGGGAAAATGGTACGAGGGGGCAGAATTCGATCCGGATTTCAACGTGAAGTTCAGGTTGGATATGCCGGGTACCAAAGAGCGGTATAGGTTGGTTCTGCAGTATGGCGATGATAATGACCGGTCACTGGAAGAACGTAACCGGCCGAGTGAAGCTGCATCAACTTCCGATCAAAATTCCTTGTTTGCCGGTTTGTTAAGAACGTTGGATGGCGGCACCGGGGAATGGGAAACGAAGCTGTCGGCCGGGGTCAAAGTCAAGGCTCCGCCGGATCCGTTCGTGAGAAGTACCGGATTGCGCCAATTTAAACTGTCACCGGACTGGAATCTTCAATTGCGGGGTCAGGCTGAATGGTTTAACTCGGACGGCTTTCATGGCGACGTTGATATTATTCTGGACAACCTGGTGGCAGAAAATTTCCTTTTCCGTTCGAATACCCTTCTGGATTGGAGGGAAGAATTGGACACACTGGAATTCGGACAGGTGTTCAGTTTGTACCAGCAATTACCCGGCACCCGGGCTATTGAATATCAACTGGGGGCATTCGGCACCGGCTATGATTACTCCGAAGTGGATATCGTGTATTTGAGTGCGGCCTATCGCAGTCAGCCTTATAAAGATTGGTTATATCTCAGTGTGATTCCCGAGGTGGCTTTCCCCCGGGAGGAAAATTTTCATCAAACTTTCTCTATCACCGTGTTACTTGAAGTCCATTTCCGCTGAATCGCCCCCTCCTGGATGTACATCCCTTTGATTTCCGGCATTTTGCAGACTTCGTTGCTATAGTGAAACTATCTGAAACATAAAGAATTGCCCCAACTGATTTAGCTTTTAACCCGCTACTGATTCAGAATTGTGATTCAAGGAAGTCCCCTCAGTGATACGCGCTAAAGCCTCGTTGTCTCTTGTTATTGCCCTGGTCGCACTGGTGTTGTGCGGGTTGGCAGGCTTTTACGCGTATTATCACTATTCGAATCAGGTGAACCGGCAGCTGGAAGTCAGCTCCACGCATTTGCGTCAGGTTTTGAGTTTAGCCAGTGCGCGCATTGAGAGTGATGTTGGTAAACAAAACGAGCACGGTGTTGAGCGTGAAATTTTGAACCTGAAACAGTTTAGCGAGGTAGAACTGAGCGCCCTGATTGGAGCTGACGGCATGGTACGATACAGCTCCAGCTATATCGTTTGGAATTTGCCGGCATTTGCTCATTTGCCGATGCTGGATCAGGCCACTTTTATTCGCGCACAGGCCGCGCGGCAGCCGGTACTCATGACGAATCCACAGCATGATGTGTTGCATGCCTATTTCCCTGTTGTTATGCATCGGTCGGCTGGGCCATCCGCGGTGGAGGAAACCGGTGTATTGTTCGTAGAATGGGATATAAAACCCCGGATCGACCAACTGCGACATTCGGCCATCGCAGATATGCTGGCGATGTGGTTGATGGTGTTGCTCACACTCACGCTGATTTGGTTCGTACTGCATCAGCAGTTACTCCAGCCCCTGGCCAAACTACGTAAAAAAGTAGTTGCGGCCAGCCGCGGTCGCGAACCGGTGAAGTTCGAAAGTAATGGTGATGCGTCTTTGGTAGCCCTGGCAGACAGTCTCAATAAAATGGTTTCCCGCCAAAATAAAAGTCTGGCTGATAGTCAGCGCGATAAGCAACGCTGGCAATTTGCGTTGGAGAGTGGGGGGGACTGCGTGTTGGATTGGAATATCACCAACGGTGAGTGTTTTTTCTCACCCGGCTTTGGTGCTCTGCTGGGTCTGGCTGCAGACCAGAAACCGGATCTTACTATCTGGAAAGAAAAAATCGATGAAGACTGGGACTTTGTAGATCGGAAAATAAAGCGGCACCTGCAAGGCTTGTCGGATTTATGTCAGGTGGAATATGCCATTCGTCTACCGGGCGGGCGTAAGCGTTTTATTATTATGCGCGGGAAGGTGGTGGAACGGAATGCGCAAGGTGACGCACTTCGAATGGTGTCGACCCATAGGGACATTACCCCACGACGTCGTATGGAGGATGCGCTGCGAGGCAGTGAGGAACGTTACCGGAAACTTTTTGAAATGGCCCAGGAGGGGATCTGGCAAATTGATAGAGAGGGCAAAACTATATTAGTCAATGAATCCATGGCCACAATCCTTGGCTACCATAGTCAGGAGTTGCTGGATTGTCCGATAGTGGACTTTATGGCGGAGACTAGCCGAGTGCATGCCCTGGAGAAATTAAGCAGGAAAGGTCAGGGTGCTGATAGCAGGCAGGAATACGAGTTTGTTTCCAAGGCCGGCTTGCGCATATTCACCACAATGCATTGGACGCCGATCTATGACCTTGAGGGTGATTTTAACGGCATGATAGCCGGTGTGATGGATATTAGTGAGCGCAAGCGGGCAGAGGAACGCATCCGGCAACAGGCGTTATTCGATGATTTAACCAAATTACCGAATCGCCGCATGCTGAATGAGACGCTCACCCAGGAGCAGGCCCGCGCATTGCGCCACGGTCATACGGGCGCGTTACTGTTTATAGATTTGGATCATTTTAAAAACGTAAACGATTCGCTGGGGCATCCGGTAGGGGATAGTTTACTCATCACCATCGCCAGCCGGTTAAATCAGGTATTGCGTTCTGAAGATACGTTGGCAAGGCTGGGAGGGGATGAGTTTGTCGTGTTACTGCCGGAGCTAAATGATGACGCTGCCCAGGCGGCTACGCTGGCACGTAATGTGGCATTAAAAATTCAGGACAGCCTAAGTGAAACCCTTGAAGTCTATGGTCATCGCTTGAATATTGGCTGCAGTATCGGCATTGCATTGTATCCACTGGACCAGGACTCCATTCACGATATTGTGAAACAGGCCGATGCCGCTATGTATCGTGCGAAAGAAGATGGCCGCAATGCGGTGTGTCTATTTAGTAAAGATATGCATCAAAAAATCGAGGACAACTTGCGTCTGCAAATGTTATTGCCCGGTGCAATGGAAGATGAACAGTTTATGTTGTATTTTCAGCCTCAATTTGATCAACACCGGAATTTGATTGGCGCTGAGGTACTGTTGCGGTGGGAGGAGCCGCAGCAAGGGTTTGTCTCCCCGGATTTATTTATCCGGGCAGCGGAGGAATCCGGCCAGATCGTGCCGTTGGGTGATTGGGTTTTGCGGAAAGCTTGTGCGCAGTTAAGTAAATGGCGTCAGCAGGGATTACCCACCAGTTTCGAGCGTCTGGCTATTAATATCAGCGCGCGGCAGTTTTCCCTGGATGATTTTCCCTTTCGGGTTAAAGCGTTTGTGGAAGAAGCCGGTTTGCAGCCTGCTGATATTGAGTTAGAAATTACTGAAAGTATGTTGCTTAATAAACGGGACCAAGTGATCGAAAAAATGCACCTGCTGCACGATATGGGCTTTCATATCGCGTTAGACGATTTTGGTACGGGGTATTCTTCGCTGTCGTATTTGCACACCCTGCCCTTGGATAAACTTAAGATTGATCAGGCGTTTATCCGGGATGTTGGCGAAGATAAAGCAGACAGGGCGATCGTGGAGACCATTATTACAATGGCGAATTTGATGGAGCTGGATGTCATCGCCGAAGGGGTGGAAGAAGAGTACCAGCTTAAATATTTGATCAGTAAGGGGTGTATAAAATATCAGGGATATTATTTCGCTAAACCGATGCCTGCGGATGTATTCGCCTCTAGCTATATATACGACGCTGCCGAAAGTAGAAGCGCAAAATAAGCGATGGTATTTTTTCAGCTAATACCGGGCTTAAGCAGCAGTTTTTTTTCTCGCCGGAATTCTTCTTCTGTCAATGCGCCTTGATCCAAAAGTTGTTTGAGCCGAGCCAGCTTGTCCAGATAGTGCTCTTGGCCTGATCTGTCCGGGGTTTCCGGTTGGGCAAGAATACCCAGCCACTGGCCGATTTTTGTGATCATCAATTTTAATGCACGATATATTTTGGGTAATAGCCAGATCACCATCAGGACAAAGCACAGAAGAAATACTAAGAAAGCAACGGGGTGATTTAGCGCGGTCCACAGCCCTGCGATGACCAGAAAATCCTCGCTGAAAGACGCGATCCAGTTGGTGACCGGTTCAGGGGATGTATTAATCAACAGCCGGGTGCCGGCTTTGGTTGCGTGGGAGGTAGCGGCTATGCCACCGCCCATTATACCGGCTGCAATTTCCAGTCCGGGGGTGACGTCACCTACGGCACCTGCTGCGAGCATGGCGCCTGCGGGTATGCGGATAAAGGTATGCAAAGTATCCCACCCTGAATCGACCCCGGGCGTTTTGTCGGCGAAGAATTCCACAGCGTACATAGCGCCCGCTGCCATAATCACTAAGGGATCCTGCAACACTTGCAGGTCGGCTGGCAGGTCTATATTACCGGTGGAACCGCCGAGGCCCAGCACCAGCAAGGCAGCGTAAAGGTTGATGCCGCTGGCCCAGGATAAGCCCATGGTTAGGGCAAGGGTGCTTAGCAGGGTCTGGTATTCTTCCACAGGCAGGTCTCAAATCTCGGGCGATTAATGACGATTAGACCGGTTCATTATCCTAAGACCAAACTTAACCCAGGCTGAATGTGCAAGCCTCTACTAATCGATATCGCTGCCACTATCCCTTACGGCATAGAATACACAATCGCTCAGGGCGATCGCCGGATTGGTGGTGATCATAAACAGCTTTAGTGCCTGTGCCGGGAACAAGCTGCGACCTTCCAGACGCAGCAATTTATCTTTCACGTCCTTGCCGTCAGGCGCATTCATCTTCAGCTTGTGCCAGCTTAGCGGGTTAACCCAGCCGAGCTGCACTTCCCGGCTGACCCGGCCAAAATTGTGATTTTCAACATCCGGCGGCAGTGTGATGTCCGCCTGTGCGTCTTCCTGGTTGCCATAACTGATGCGGGTATCGCCTGTCAGTTCCAGCCTCACCGGTTCAAGTAGCACTTCCAGATCCCAATCTGCCGGTTTAGGGTCAAGTACGTCTTCCTCGGTCACAAAGCGCATTATTCCCTGATAGGCGATCTGGTCTGCTCTCGGGTCCTGTGAACCGCCACATTCTATGGTGACCGTGGCGACATTGCGTTCGCTGTATTCAAAAAGGGCACCCAATTTTAATCCGGTCACCAGCATACGCTTTGTGAACAAACCCGCCAATGCTTTGTGGGTGCGGTCCTGGTTCATGGATACCGCAAAGGAGGGCCCCATCCCGGACGTATTATGAATATCAATCAAAGCTTCGGGATGCATCTCGATCAGCGTGTCCAATATTGCTTTTGCGGTAGAACCCTGATGAGTGTCGAACGGCGGCTTGAAACAGCGATTCAGGTCCGGTTCGCCGGGCAGCTGGCGGTAGTGAAACAGGGGCTCGGTGAGCGCGGTTTTGACTGAGCCGAAAAAACATAAGACGTCAACGGCGGGTGCAACGGCTTGCTTTAACCAGCGCAGGATTGCCCGGGTGCCGGACGGTTCGTTTCCATGCAGTAGGGTGCAGATGGCACGGTTACGGCTGCGGTCTTTACCCGGAATATGCAGTACCGCGGGGCCACCCAGTGCACGCAAAAACTGCTCCTCGGATTCTCCCAAATCAGCCGGCGCCGGGTTGAACCAATAGCGAATGTGCGGGTTGCCGAAACTCATAACTGGGTATCCCATTGGCTGATGGATTTTCCGGAGTAAAAATGCTGCCGGTAGCGTTGAAACATGCTGCTGAGAGCGTCTTGTTGTGAACATCCCTGTTGCCGAAATTGGCGGGTGATGTTTTTTTGCCAGCGTGCACCGTTGACTTTCATGTCAATGCGCTGCTGTATATTTTCGATCATGCGCTGACATTCTGCGGTCTCCAACCCGGCTTCGAGCAAGCTGTCTCTTGCCAGCGGCAGCAGACGCCGGGCCAATTTCAGTAGATCGTATTCAACGACTTTGACCTGGCTGGAAGAGGGCCAAAGCAAGCTGGTATCCAGTCCTAGTTGCGCGGCCCGATAGAAATTGTGTTCGGCGTATTTAAAGGGCAACAGGTTAATGCGCTGTGGCATGGAATCCTGTAATGCCATGGCGCTCCCTAATAGGAACGCACTGTTGGCACTCATGTCTTCAAGGCTGGGACCGGCGGGCAATGCTCGCATTTCAATGCGGATATGGCCGTCGTTATGGTGGTCGTAGATAACCCGGTTCCAGGGCCAGGTGCTCCCCTGATGCAGTTGCAGTTCATGCAGGTGTGGCAGTTCTTGTCTGGCTATTTTGGCCAGCGGGTCTTCATCACTGACCACCGGCATGATTGGAGGGAAGAGCGCAACAGTGGAGGCAAATAACTCCTCCGCTCCCTGTCGTATCCAGCCGTTACCGAAATAGACTCTGGCGGGGTACTTTGCGTGGTCTGAATCACGGCAATCAATTGATTGTTTAAATAACGCAATCCGGGTTTCTTCCCATAACTCGTGCCCGAACAGATAGGGTGAGTTAGCGGCCAGCCCCAATACCACGGGGGTTACTAATTGCACGGCATTAAACGCATTTGAAAATTGCTGCGGGGTCACCCGCCAATGGAGCTGGAAAGAAGTGTTGGCACCCTCCAGAGTAACGTCGTTCCAGGTTAAGTCCAAGGGCGGGTTACCATCGATGTTTATTTTGAACGGGCCGCCGCGGAGGGTGCGCAAAGCATTGTCCATGGCACGGTAGCGGGGCAGGTCTGTCATCATCTGCGGGCCGAAGTGATCAATGGTCAAGGTCGGTAAAATGCCGATTGGAACCAATTCTGTCTGGTATTGCTGAGCCAGTTGATTGACGTGTTGAATAGCATTGAGGAGTTCATGTTCAAACGCGGCAAACGGAGCCCCTTTGAATGGCTGTGGGGATAAATTGTATTCCAGGTTAAAGCGGTTCAGTTCCGGTGTCAGTTGCGGGAGATTTGCCGCCTTGAGCAAGCGTTGATTGCAGGGGGAGGGGTTGCCCTGAGGGTCCACAAGATAAAATTCCAGTTCTGCACCCAAAGTGGTCTCCCCGATCCCGAAACCCGGAGTGACTAGCAATTGATTCACTGCCTTCAGATTGTCACGGATTTTCTGATTGAAACGTTCGTAATCAGCCTGACTGAAGGTATCCTGTTCTATGTCCTTGCCCATGGTGCAATGTCCGCAGGGAGTTTTTTTTAAGATGAAGCGATTTAGGTGATTAGTCCAGTTTTAGTGTACTTATTTTGCGGCGTTATTGGCGCGTTATTATAGCGGGCTGAGTGCATAATCCGGCAACCGCCGGTGGGGATTCGGGGCGCTATCTTTAGTACCCTCGTGCATGGCATGGGGCGGGAGTCGTTGGCTTTATGAAGAAACCGATAAAAATAATCATCTGGGGGCTGTCAGCCGGTTTGGTGTTGGCGTTGGCTGCGGGTCTGGGAGTGATGTGGCCATTTCTCACCTATCCCCAGACTACCGTTAGTATTGATCGGTTAGCACCGTTGCAAGTACCCGCCCAGGAGCAATTTATGGCGGGCATAGGGGTGCGGGACATCACCACCCCCATCGGGATTCCTAAAATGGGGTATTCAGCCTGGGCCCGACAGGCTGATGGTTTTCGTACCCGCCTGAAAGCCCGTGCGTTTTACTTAAAGCCGGTGGCGGGGGAGCCGATGGTGGTGATCCAGGCGGATTTACCGGCCAGTTCGTTATTGCTGCTGCGTAAAGTATCCGAAGCCGTTGCCCGGCAAACCGATGTCGCCTTCCATAACATCAGCTTGCATGCCACTCATACTCACAGCGGCCCAGGACAGTATTTGTCCAGCGATTTTTACAACATCTTCGGTTCCGACAATCCGGGTTTTGATCCGGATGTGTTTGAGTTTCTGGTGTCGCAAATAGCCGATGCGGTGATCGCCGCTTTTCAGCAGCAGCGGCCAGCGAAAGTGGCTATCGGCACCCAGTCTATTTACGGCGTTACCAAAAACAGGGCTATGGGGGCGTACGTAAAGAATAATAATGTGGCTGGTAAGCAGCAGAATGACGCCGCTGCCTTACGCGCAGTGAATCCGCAACTAACCTTGGTGCGGATAGACGGCCAGACTGATTCTGGTGAATTCAAACCTATGGGTGCGTTTTCCACTTTCGCCATTCATGGTACCGGTATACCCCCGTTTACCCATCCCTATCACGGTGATGTCTGGGCCTTCTTCGAGCGGGATCTGGAACAGCGTATAGCGAGCCATTATCAACCACCTTGGCAACCGGTACACGGTCCGTTCGAAGCCAACCATGCAGATAATAATCCTAATTACCGGAAGGGAATGCGCGGTGACAGTGAAACCCGCCGTATTGGCTTGGCGTTGTCAGACCAGGCCTGGCAGATTTTTTCGAGTCTGGATTCGCAGCTCACAGATCAGGTGCGGATCACAACGGCTCAGCGCGAGCTGGACTTGCTTGATCCGGTTTCCGATCCGGATAAACTGTTGTGCGAGCGGGCCATTGCCGGCACTGCAATTGTGGGGGCTGCCAAAGACGATGAAGTGTTCCCGGTTTCTTATATTCCATGGTTTCAGCGCGGCTGGCCGGACAGTGGTGAACGGGATTGTCACCGTGAGAAACGCTGGATGTTATCCGGGCTGCAGCAATGGGCATTGGCACCGTCCCGTTATCCGCATAAATTGGTTTTGCATGTGTTTCAGTTGAACGAATTACTGCTGGTGGGGTTGCCCTTTGAAATCACCCTGGAGGCCGGAAACCGAATCGGGAAGGCCGTCACGAAGGTGGCACCGGAGTCGGTCGAACAGGTGGTGGTGAGCAGCCATAGTAACGGCTTTTTCGGATATAGCGTGACAGATGAGGAATATTCAGCGCAGTGGTACGAGGGTGGCCATACCTTGTATGGGCCTCGAACTACGGAGTTTTTAGCCCGACAATCGGCGCGCTTAGTGAAGGATATGTCGTTACAGCCGGGCTTGTCAGAAATGCCGGAAAGCTGGGCCTTTAGTCTGGTCAGTCGCCATTTTTTTCCCCAAGAGCGCAAACCGGAGGGCCAGCGAATGCAGGTGCGGGTACCCCGATTTGTGGCAGGGACTGTGGATACTGAACCCTACTGGCAGTGGGATTATGTGGATGTGGCAACCTCGGATATGGAGTTGCACCAGCCGTTGATGCAGATCGAAGCCAGTGCCGACGGCGAGCACTTTACGCCGCTCATGAGCGGTGCGTTTCAGCCGGTCAGTGATGAAGGTTATGATATGCAAATTCGTTATCTGGAAGATTTGCAGCACGGCATGTCCCGCTATCAGTTACGCTGGTACAACCCTCAGGTTGCCATTCCCGGTCAATGGTTCCGCTTTCAGGTGGCACCGCGCAGCGGATTGGCAGAGATTACTTCTTCTGCCTTCCGGTAGCCATTTATTCTCAACAAGGTGATGTATCCGGTTGGATTCCGAACGTTCGTTTTCGCGTACTTTACTGCTGACGATGTTGGCCATGCTGGCGTTTGCGGGTAATTCCGTCATCGGCCGTTTAGCATTGCGCGATGGGGCCCTGGACGCCACTTCTTTCACCGTTCTGCGGCTGTTGGCGGGCGCAGTTGTGTTGACGGCGCTGGTGGGCTTGCGCTCCTCCGGGCGGCGCGGGCGTGCATTCGCATGGATCCGGCAGGGTGGTTGGATGCCTGCTTTGGCGTTATTTATCTACGCGATAACCTTTTCTTTCGCTTATCGAAACCTGACTGCAGCCACCGGGGCATTATTGTTGTTCGGTGCCGTGCAGGTCAGTATGATTTTGATTGGACTCCGGCGGGGCGAGCGATTGAGGCCGGTCGCCGTTGCCGGGTTTTTGCTGGCAGTAGCCGGGCTGATTGCTTTGTTGTTGCCGGGGTTGGCAGCGCCTCCGGTGGTGCCGGCCGCTCTCATGCTGATCTCCGGAACTGCGTGGGGTGTGTATTCTATTTTAGGGCGGGGTGTCGCGGATCCTTTGGTAGCAACCGCCGCCAATTTCCTGCGGGCGTTTCCCCTTTCTGTATTGATATTAATGGTGGTGTTGGTCGCGCCGGCCGATTTTAGCGGAGACACTCGCTTTTTGCGCATTTCAGACCTGAATTGGAACAGTTTCGCGACAGTCTACGCGATATTATCCGGCGGCCTGACTTCCGGGTTGGGGTATGCGATCTGGTATGCGGCGTTGCCGGGATTGAAATCGGCCCAAGCTGCGAGCGTCCAGCTCAGTGTGCCAGTGATTACGGCGCTGGCGGGTGTAGTGTTGCTGGGCGAAGCGATTAGTCTGCGTTTGCTCATTTGCAGCGTGGTCATACTCGGAGGCATCGGTCTGATTATTTCGGACCGCTAACTAACGGGTGAGATCAGAGCTCACTGCCCGAGCCGTTTGCACGGAATTCTCGCGCCGTCCGATTAGGATCATCACGATAGCGGGGCCATACATGATCAACCCGTAGACTGCGCAAGGCACCAGCATCAGTTCGCCACTTAAACCATTGACACCATCCAGCATCGCGGCCACGGCCATTCCCAATACGGTATTCTGGATTCCGATTTCGATGGCCAGCGTAATCGCCTGTTGCTTTGGCATCGCCAATAAGTGGGCTAACAGAAACCCGATTCCGGTCATCACCAGGCTCAGGGTGATGGTTATGCCGCCGACCATTGGCAAAATGGTCATCAGGCTGTCCTGGCTGCTCCATACAATCAACAGGACAATCAGGGTAAATGCAATCGCAGCTATTTTGTCGTAAAAGGGGCCGACGCCGCGGGCGAACCCGGGTGCCAAGCGCCGCACCAGCATACCCAGGCTCACGGGAATCACGGTATAAGCGAACACACTGAACATCAATTGGGCGGTGGGAATTTTAATGGTGGTGTCGGTTGCGCCGGCAAAATACTGTATCGCCAAGGCCGTGTATAAGGGGATGGTAAAAACCACAACGAAACTATTCACTGCGGTTAATGTGATGGAAAGTGGCCGGTCCCCCTTGGCAAGAAAGGACACCACGTTGGAGGTGGTGCCACCGGGGCAGGCCGCCAGAATAACCATGCCAATGGCAAACTCGGGTGTCAGTCCCCAGAATACGGCCAGGAATCCGCCCATCAGGGGCAATAACAGCAGCTGCCCACCGAGCCCGGCGGCGATGGCGTTGGGGTATTCTTTCAGACGAACGAAGTCGGCGATTGTGAGCGTCATGCCCATCCCGAACATAATGAATATCAACGTCAGGGGTAACGCGGTGGACAGCAGCAAGTCAGACATGGGGAATCTCCCGTAGACAGATTCCGGCACTTCATCATGATGATTTGCTCAATTCAATTTAATAAATAACCGAATGAGCAGTTGAACGTGCTTTTTTGCCGATTGAACTGAAAAGCTGATTAAGGGCAAAAAATACTAATGTTGTATTGCCGGTTCCAGACGGGGACTGCTTTGGTCTTTACGGATTTGGCGGGCCATTTTACGTGCCTCTTTCTGGCGGGCCAGAAAATTGCCTTCCACTTTATTTTGCATGCCGAATAACCATAAACCCGGGTTGCTGGCGTCCGCCTCCGGTGCATGCACCAGCGGCCGGCCCTCGCTATCGACTGCATCAAAGGGTTTGAGCAAGCTTTCCAACCCCGAGCGGTAGCCGGTGGCAAAGATAACGTTATCAAACGCCTGGGTTTCACCGTTGGTGAACTGCACATCCTGCTGATTAAATTGTTCAATACCTGGCAGAATTTTTATCTCACCGGATTTTATCGCGGCTACGCAGCCTTCATCGAACCCCGGGGTCAACCCCTGTCGGGCCAGTCGCGAACAGACTCCCTCAAGCGGGGAATTGAAGTTCCACTTTGTCAGGTCGCCTAAACAGAAGGTGGAAATCAGGCTAACCAGACGATCCTGCATTTTCAGCGGCAAGCGAACTAACAGCGGTGTCATCAGCTGCAGTGGAAAACCGAGAAACCGGGTGGGTAGAATATGGCCTCCGCTGCGGGTGGATACAGAAATAGATTTGCACTGCCCGGAGCGAACCAGATGGTTGGCGATATCCATCGCAGAGTTGCCAGCGCCGACAATAAGCACTCTTCGATCACGGTACTGTGCCACCGAACCGAAATCCGCTGCATGTTTATGCTCGTTCAGATAGCCGGAAAGCCCGGGCCAATGTGGTGTATAAGGAATTCGATCGGCTCCGGTAGCGATCACCAGGTTCTGCGCAAGCCAGGTGCCATTGTTGGTGTCCACCTGCCATGCGTCTGTGGTGCGCCGGACACGTTGCACCCGGGTGTTAAATTGAATATCAATATCCTGCTCTTGTTGTAGCCAGTCACTGTAGCGTTCCAGGTATCGAGCATAATGGTCGCGCTTGATAAACCCGCCATGGCGTAGTGACAAGGATTTGCCCGGTAAAGAAGACAACAAACGGTGGGTGTTGAGTGCCAGTTGAGGATGGCGCTCACGCCAGGAGGTGGCGACCTGATCACGGGCTTCCAAAACAACGGGGGCGATACCCTGCTGATTAAGGTAGAAGGCGGCGGTCAATCCGGAAGTGCCGCCACCGATGACTAACGCATCGAGAATGTGGGCTGCAGTTCGGTGCTTGATCATGATAGGTCCATGTCTTTTGTTGGCTCTGTTTGTTGAAGCAGCTGGGTAAGGTGGCCATGATACAGCGCTAATAGTCCGAATTCTTGTCTCTGTTCACCAAAGGAATGTGCATTTGTACCGTTTGTGGAAATTGGTTGTCATAGAAATCGGCTGGGCTTGCCTATTCCCATGTCCATCCGGTTTGTGGCATGGTTGGCAGCTCTGATTCCATCCGGAACGCGCCACCAAGGATTTGTCACCATGACCAACCAGATGAAATGGGTTTTGCTGTTGTGCGGCTGTTGCATCATGGCTGCCTGTGCGCTCAAGCAGCCTGAACCAGGGGCACAAACCGCGCTACCGACGGCCCCGGCCTCTGATGTTCTGTACGATGCCAGCAGTTGGAAGGCGCTCATTGCAGACAGTTGCCGGCATTTCACGGATGGTTGTAATACCTGTACTCGCGCGACTTCTGTAGACAGCGCAGTTTGCACGCGCAAGGCGTGCCTGCAGTATAAAAAGCCGCAATGCCTCGATAACAAACCGACTCAGGCGGTCTACGTTTGTAGTGGCAGCAAGATCTTCACGGTGTTTTACAAAGAGTACCGGTCGGGCGATCAGAAAGTCGCACTGAAAGCCGATCAGGTGATGCTGGTGGACGCGCAGGCCCGCACCGGCTACTCACTCACACGGCAGCCCAGCGCCTCCGGCAGTCGGTATTCAGGCGGCGGCCTGACATTCTGGGAACAAGGCGATCAAGCGACGTTGGAGCAACGGGGCAACCCTTTGTATGGTGCCTGCAGAAAACGCTAAGCCTCTGAATCATTTCTGTATTTTTCAGATTCATGAATTAGAATGAATGCATCAAAAGCCAATGGTTGGAGCCAATAACCAAGCAATATGACACAACCTATCGATTTCGAAGGCATTGAACGCCTTCCCCTTAAAGAGTATACCGAACGCGCCTATCTTGATTATTCCATGTACGTCATCCTGGATCGGGCGCTGCCCTCGCTGGGTGACGGCTTAAAACCGGTTCAGCGGCGTATCGTTTATGCCATGTCCGAGTTGGGGCTGAAGGCCAGTTCCAAACATAAAAAATCAGCTCGCACCGTGGGTGACGTGTTAGGGAAGTATCACCCGCACGGTGATAGCGCCTGTTACGAAGCCATGGTGTTGATGGCGCAGCCGTTTTCTTACCGCTATCCGTTGGTAGACGGGCAGGGTAACTGGGGTTCACAGGACGATCCTAAATCCTTCGCTGCGATGCGCTATACGGAATCGCGGTTGGCACCCTATGCTGACGTATTGCTGGGCGAGCTGGGTCAGGGCACCGTGGATTGGTCACCCAATTTCGATGGCTCTCTGGATGAGCCGGTTATGCTGCCCGCCCGCCTGCCCAATGTGTTGTTGAACGGCGCAATGGGGATAGCGGTCGGCATGTCCACGGATATTCCTCCGCACAATTTGCGGGAAGTGGGCTCCGCCTGCATTCGGTTGCTGGAAGATCCCGGTTGTTCGCTGGATGATCTTTGTGAAGATATACAGGGGCCGGATTTCCCTACCCACGCCGAAATCATTACCCCGCGCAACGATATTATTAAAATGTACGTGACCGGTCGGGGCTCGTTGCGCATGCGGGCCCGCTTCAGCCAGGAAGATGGCGACATCATTATTACCGCGTTACCGCATCAGGTTTCCGGCGGCAAGATTCTGGAGCAGATTGCCGACCAGATGAATAAGAAAAAATTGCCGATGGTGAGTGATCTGCGGGACGAATCGGATCACGAGAATCCGACCCGACTGGTGATTTCACCGCGCTCAAACCGGATTGATATTGAGCAGCTCATGGGGCACCTGTTCGCCACCACCGATCTGGAACGGACCTATCGCGTTAATATGAATGTGATCGGTAACGATGGCCGGCCCGGGGTGAAAGGCTTGCATGACATGCTCAGCGAGTGGCTTGAGTACCGCATCACGACTGTGCGCCGCCGTTTGCAATACCGTCTCGACAAGGTGCTGGACCGGTTGCACATCCTGGAAGGTTTGCTGATCGCCTATCTGAATATCGACGAAGTGATCCATATCATCCGCACCGAGGACGAACCCAAACCGGTTATGATGGAACGCTTTGGGATCAGTGAATTGCAGGCAGAAGCGATTCTGAATATCCGCTTACGCAATCTGGCGAAGCTGGAAGAATTTAAAATTCGTGGTGAGCAGGATGAATTGGAAAAAGAACGGAAGAAGCTGGAAGCGATTCTGAATTCCAATGCCAAACTTAAAAAGCTGATCGTAAGTGAAATCCGTGAAGACATGGAGAAACACGGTGACGACCGCAAGTCCCCTATCGTGATGCGGGAAGAAGCCAAGGCGTTGGACGAAACCGAGTTGATGTCGGCTGACCCTGTCACTGTGGTGTTGTCGAAGAAAGGTTGGGTGCGTGCTGCCAAAGGCCATGAAGTGGATGTAGCGGGCTTAAGTTATAAAGCGGGTGATGAATACCTGACGTGCGCTTTGGGCAAGTCGAATCAGAACGCGATATTTATTGATAGCACCGGGCGCAGTTATGCGGTTCCTGCGCATACCCTGCCTTCCGCACGAGGGCAGGGCGAACCCTTATCCGCCCGCGTTTCACCTCCCTCCGGAGCGACGTTCGAAGGTGTCTTGATGGGTGCGGACACTCAATTATATTTGATGGCCAGCGATGCAGGTTACGGTTTTATCGGTAAATTAGGCGATGCGCAAACCCGTAATAAAAACGGGAAAGCGTTTTTGAATCTGCCGAAAGGGGCGAAAGTATTACCCCCTAAAGTTGTGGCCGACACTGACAGTCAATATGTGGTGGCGGTGACCAACGAGGGCCGTATGCTGATGTTCCCGTTGGCGGAGCTGCCGGAGCTGGCCAAAGGTAAAGGCAATAAGATCATCGGTATCCCCGGGGCACGGGTGGAAAGCCGCGAAGAATTTGTGATTGATATTGTGGTGCTGGGCGAAGATAACCAACTTAAGATTTTCGCCGGAAAGCGGCATATCGGCCTGAAGTTTTCCGATCTTGAACACTATCTGGGTGAGCGCGGCCGCAGGGGTAACAAATTACCCAGAGGTTTCCAGAAAGTGGATGGGATTGAGGTGGTTTAGGTGATGGCTGTTTGGGTAACAGAATGTGCGAATAGTCTATAAAGCCCGTGACATTGCGGAAGCCCATATTGTTTCCGGGCTTTTGCACTCTCAAGACATTGACAATCATGTCAACGGGTTTTATTTGCAAGGTGCGATCGGTGATATCGGTGCATCTGATTTCGCCAATGTGCAGGTTCTGGATGCTGACTTTGTTGAGGCCCGGCAGGTGGTGACAGAATATGAGCGGGGACTTTACGATGGCCGAATGGCAGAGGGGGCTCAGCCTTCTCCGTCAGCTCAGGAAGTGGAATCGGGTCCGATGGAGAAGGGCCATAGCGAACAAAACAGCCTCACCAATGTTGCCGCAAGTGGCGTCCGCATAGCCGTTCTGGTGAGCGGTATTATCCTATTGGCTATGTATCTATTACTAGTCTGAGTTATTGAGCACCGTGTTTTTTCAGTACGTCGACGTAACCGGGCTGGCTGTTGTGCTGTTGTGCGATGTGCAGCAGGGTGCGGCCTTCGCCACCGGTTGCATTGATGTCCCGCCCTTGTGCTACAAACATCTCCAGAAAGCGGTCGAAAGCGTCGGCAGGTAAGCCGCGATAAGCTTTTAATAATACGTGAAAGTCTGCGTTCTCATCGCCTTCGGGCTGCATATCCAGAAATCGGGCAACCTTGCCTTCATCCAGTTCTTCGCCGATTACTTTCTGTTTGTCTTTCGTTGACATGCTGTTCCCCTCTACGGAAATTAAGGCACCATCGTCAGTGGCGCGCAATAGTATCACTCCCAGGAATTCTGATCGACCCCTGATTATTTATTATCCAGCAGGACGCCAATCCAGCGGGTTTCCTGGTTGGCTTCCAGGGCTAACTTCACGATCATCGTTAATGGAATTGACAGGAGCATGCCGACCGGACCCAAGACCCATCCCCAAAACAGTAACGACAAAAATACCACCAGGGTCGACAGGCCGAGTCCTTTGCCCATGTAGCGGGGCTCAATGATATTGCCCATCACGATATTGACGATAAAGAATCCCAGGGCGGTGATGCCGGCTCCGGTAAATCCAAACTGCACGAACGACAGCAACACCGCAGGAATCGCAGCGATAATCGAGCCGATATTGGGGATGAAATTCAGCAAAAATGCCAGCAACGCCCACAGCACCAGGTAATCCACGCCCTGAATACCGAGCCACAACGCAATAAACGCACCCGTAGCCAAGCTTACCAGGGATTTAATAATCAAATAGCGTTTAACCGACGTGTTGAACTTTTCGAAGGTGCTGATGGATTGATGTTGATCGCCCATGGCACGACGAAATTTGGCGGGAAAGCTGGATGCTTCAAACAGAATAAACAGCACGGTCAAAAAGATCAGAAAAAAATCCGCCAATGCATTGCCAAAACCGGTCAATGTTTTGCTAACCAACTCCATAATGCGACCGGGATTAACCTGATCCCTGACTAGCTGTTGCGATAGTTCAATGCCGTGATTAGCCAGCCAGGCAGTAACAAGTTGAATCTCATCCTGCAGGCTGGCCTGATAGGCCGGGACCTGTTTTGCAAAATTGTTAATGGAGGTGGCCACTAACATGGAAACGCCGCTGATGGAGACGACCACCACTAAAACCACGATGGTGACCGCGAGCGGTGAGGGCACTTTGCGTGCCTCCAACCAGAGCAGGGCGGGGGCGCAAAGTATCGCAATAAACACCGAGAGTAAAAATGGCACCAGGATTTCAACAGCGGATTTCATGCCGGCAACGAGCACAATGAAACAAGCCACCCCGAGCAAAAAACGCAAGGCTGGACTAAGAGCTTGGTACGGCATTGAGACTCCTGATTAACTGGACGGGTGAGTTACTTTATCAGTGGGCGGTAATGCGCTTTGACTGTCGTCTGTCGCAATATCGGTATCGTTTGTTTTATTTTTACTGCTTGGAGCGGGCTTTTCTTCACCGGGCTGGTTTATTGAATGGCCTTTGGCATCCGCGGGCAACGGCAGTTCCGTGGACCGGGCGGGCGGGCTTTTTTCCTCTGCAATCATTACGGCTGCGCAGTAATTGTGAGGGTCCTGTTCCAGTTTATTAGCCCGGATTAGTGTTTTCAGGCTTTCAACGTAGGCATCGCCTTTTTCAGAGTAGTGGGTCAGTCCACCGGCAAGATAGCAGCCGTTATACGAATCACCTTGTTGCCTTAAAGTGGAGCGGGTAGCACGCAAGTCCCGATAGGCCGGGTGGCTGTTGAGATTGCGCATGTAGCTGATCACAGAATCCATGGGTGATTCAAATACCCGGACTTCGTGTTTTTTTCCTTCACCGCGGCTTTCCGGCACCAGGCCGCAACCGGATGTAAAGCACCATTGTCCGAAATAGTTATTGCCGTCTCGGGCGAAACGGGATGTACCCCAGGCGCTTTCCATTGCCCCTTGCGCCAGCACCAGCGATGCAGGAAGGGCATCCACTTTAATCAGCAGTTGTTCCTGTATGATGGCCGGGTCTTTGCTTTTTATCCGGTAGCGTTTTGCCAGTGCAGTTAACTCATCACCTTTTATCTGGCCGGATTCGATTCGTTTGCGCAGCGTAAGAATTTCCTGATTGCGCTCTTTAACATACGGCTTCAAGAACCCGAAAAAAGCCGCTTTGCGCTTGCTGACCGACTTGTAAGCCGTGAAATCCGGCTTTTCGGGGGCCGGCGTCGTGGTTTCACTGATCACGACGGGCGTTGAGTCATAGGGCTGTGAAAAATGCAATGTGATTACAATTGCAGCAAGCGCTGTCACTAATATGAGGGGTAAGTGCCTTAACATGGCGTCTCCTTGGCAGGCTCTTAGTGGCCGATTACGCCACGTTCGCGGGTGATTTGCAATTACAGGTTGGCTACTTCGGCTTTTTCTTCCGTGCAGCGTTAAGTGTAGAATATGTGTCAAAGGTTTCCTTCCTGATTAATAAGGGCTACGAGTGCACGAAATTTTGTTGATCAACATCTCCGGCGCAGACAAGCCGGGGGTCACCTCGACCATTACGGATCTGTTATCCCGCTATGATGTAAACGTTTTGGATATTGGTCAGGCGGTGATACATGACACCCTGACTCTGGGGATGGTTATCGAGGTGCCCCAGGAGTTAGAGGCCTCTCCGGTCTTGAAGGACGTTTTGTTCGCCTGTCATAGTATGGATATGGCTGTACGCTTTATTCCCATTGACGACACAGAATACGAGGAGTGGGTGTGCAGCCAGGGTCGCGATCGCTATATTGTGACTCTGCTGGCCCGCAAGATTACGGCGCTGCACATTGCAGCCGTAACCCGCGTAGTGGCTCAGCACGATTTGAATATTGATAACCTCACCCGGCTGTCCGAGCGGATTTCGCTGTCTGATCAGCCGCGGGATCAAAAAGCCTGTGTTGAGCTGTCGGTGCGTGGAACTCCACGGGATATATCCCAGATGCGGGCGCAGTTTCTGGCGGTGGCAGGTGAGATGGGGGTCGATATCGCTTTTCAGAAAGACAATGCATATCGTCGCAATCGCCGTCTGGTTTGTTTCGATATGGACTCCACTTTAATTGAAGCGGAGGTGATTGACGAGCTGGCGAAAGCGGCGGGGGTGGGTGAACAGGTTGCCGAGATCACGGAGCAGGCCATGCGGGGTGAGCTCGATTTCACGCAAAGCTTTAAGCGCAGGGTAAGTTTGCTGAAGGGGCTCAGTGAGTCGGTGTTGGTGGACATAGCGGAAACGTTGCCCATTACGGAAGGAGCCGAAAACCTGATCAAGGCGCTCAAGGCGTTGGGCTATAAAACGGCGATCTTGTCCGGCGGATTCACCTATTTCGGAAAACACCTTCAGAGAAAGCTGGGCATTGATTATGTTTATGCGAATGATCTTGCCGTGGAAGATGGAAAAGTTACCGGCGAAGTCGTCGGGCAGGTGGTGGACGGCAAGCGGAAAGCGGAATTGCTCAAGCAGCTGGCAGAAAAAGAGGGCTTGGACTTGCAGCAGGTCATTGCGGTCGGCGATGGCGCTAATGATTTACCGATGCTGAACCTTGCCGGGTTGGGGATCGCATTTCGCGCCAAACCGGTGGTAAAAGAAAATGCGGAGCACTCTATTTCCGAGTTGGGGTTAGATGGGATTTTGTATTTGCTGGGCGTCCGGGATCGGGATAGCGAAGAGCTGTTGAAGCGGCTTTAGCCGGAGGAAGTTGTTCAGATATTAAAAAGCCCGCTGCAATTTTATCTGCAGCGGGCTTTTTATTTTTTCCTGGAACTGAGCCGGAGATTGAATTAATCCGGTGAATCCTGGTCATGGATTTTTTTAATGCGATACTCTTTCTGGTCACCGGCGTGCGTGAATATGATAATTTCACCAATCAAACCGATTGCGAGCAGTTGAAACCCTAATACAAAGAATAAGCAAAACATAACCAGTAATGGTCGGTCGGAAAGGGGGATTCCCCAGGCAAAGCGCTCCAAAGCCAAGTAGAGCAAACCCAGAGCACCTATGCCGATGCTTCCGCTGCCCAGTAATCCGAAAAAGCGTAGTGGCTTTTTGTTGAACTTGGTCAGGAACACAACGGTAAGCAAATCCAGTAACCGACGCAGATAGACTTGGGGTGTGTATAAGCGAGTGCCAGCGTCATCTTTTGCCTGAGGCAGTTCGATTTCAGTAAAGCTGTACCCGATTTGATGAACAAGCAGGGGTAAAAATCGGTGCTGATCGCCGTACAAATTCAGTTCTTTTGCCGCAACGGATTTCAGCAACCGCACACCACAGCCGATATCAGTAAAGTTCTGACCTGAGAACTTTCTTAAAAGGTAGTTGAAGGTTTTGGTCTGAATCTGGTTGCCAGCGGTATCAATCCGGGGCCAGCGTTTTGCTAACACCAGGTCGTATTCTTCAATGTGTTCGAAAAGTTTGCCAAGGCTGCTGGTTTCAACTTGCTTGTACGTCGGCAATATTAGAATGAGTTCGCCAGTGGCCTTGCTCATACCGGCCTGTATGGCAGTTGCTTCGCCGAAATCACGGGACATATACATCACGGTGATATTTTTAGCGTCTTTAGCGTGATCAACCAGCTGATCACCAATATGATGATTGCCTTTGCTGACGACAAAAATATATTCAGGTTGCGTGAACTTAGCGCCCAGGTATTCCTGATATTCTTTGAAGGTTGCTAGTGTGTTTTCGGTTCTTTCGCATACGGGAATAATTACGCTTAGAGGCGTCGAACTATCTGCTTGGCTCATCGTTAATCCTAGATTCGGGCTCAATTACTTTTTCACTATTCAATTGCGCTGTTAAGAGTGCAAGCTTTCCAATTGCGATATTGCCTTTGGCGAATATGAGTTCGGAAAGAAAGCCCAGACTGATCAGAAAAATTGCGGTAGAGAAAAATAGAATCGCTAATGTCGTTTCGACTACTAGATTGCTTTCGTTTACGTCCAATGCCAACAATATAGTACAAATTAAAGCAACCAGAAGCGGTATTCCGGATAGCTTGGTAAACCACCTCATGGGGTGGCTGGCAACGGATAATATCGTCTTTATGGTGAGCAAATCTAACAGTACTTTGTAAACACGTGAAAGCCCGTATTTGGATTCGCCGAATTGCCGGGCGTGGTGTTTAACTTTAACTTCTGCTACGCGTGCGCCGGAGACAGACAGCAATGCCGGAATAAACCGGTGCAATTCATTATAAAACGGCAGACTCTGCATTACCTCCGCGCGATAGACCTTCAGGGAGCAGCCGTTGTCCTTAATGGGGACGCCGGTGACTTTGCCGATCAGCCGATTGGCAATCATGGACGGAATTTTACGGGTAATCAGTTTGTCCTGCCGATTGTGGCGCCAGCCGACGACGATATCGTAACCTTCGCGGAGCGTCTTCACCATCATCGGAATATCAGAAGGATCATTCTGCAAATCGCCGTCCATGGTAACAATAATATCACCGCGAGCGTTATCGATGCCGGCGGCCATTGCGGGCGTTTGGCCATAATTCTTACGGAAATTAACCACTCTAAGGTGGTGATCAGCCTTTGCCAAAGCAATGGCGTTATCCAGAGTCTTGTCCTTGCTGCCGTCATTAACGAAAAGAATCTCATACTCCAGCCCCATAGGGCTGACCGCATCAGTAATGGCCTTGTAAAGGTGACCGACACTTTCTTCTTCGTTATATAAAGGCGCAACAATGGATAGCTCGATGGTTCGTGTCATCCGGAGTGTCCTACAACAGATTTTCGATTTTAACAGTGGAGCATAATTTAACACTTATGCTTATAATAGGCCATGTTTTGGCACTGAATGAGAATAAGTACAGAATTCAAATTAATAATTTATCACCTTGTTAGCATTCTGCCATGTGGATCGGGTAATTGCTGTTATGATTAATGCCATTATCTGAGTTTTCGGGTGTCTTGATAACAGTTTGGTTGCTCAACGGATACCCTGCTTTAATTATTGTTTGTATTTGTAAAATGCTCGCTCCGGGGCGCTATCATTATTAAGACATCCTTATTATAGATCCATATTCCGGCTTCGGGGTTCGCATCCGATTTGTCTTAAATTTGTTATAACGTGCCGGGGTGGGTGACGCGGAAGGTAATATGCGAAGACCTATCTATTTTGCTTGTTTGAATTTAATGTTAAATCAAAGGTTTAGCGCAGCTAGTCAGTAATTACACAGTACCAGGAGGTCCGCGCCAGATCATGATTTGGTTGCGGTGAACGCCTCGCAAACCGTTCCAGGGTATAAAACGAATATGAAACGAAGTGAATCTTTGCAGGCTCTTGAGACAACCGAATTCGATGTGCTGGTGATAGGGGGCGGGATTTTCGGTGCCTGTGCCGCCCGCGAGGCAAGTAAGCGCGGCCTGAAAGTGGCCTTGATAGAAAAGCGCGATTTTGCCAGTGGTTCCTCTTCCCAACACTTTAAAATGCTGCACGGCGGAATCCGCTATCTGCAGCACGGCGATCTTGTCCGGGTCCGTGAATCTATTGATGCCCGTCGTTTCTTTTTTAAAACACTACCGCACCTGGTTGACCCGCTGCCGATCATAATTCCTACTTATAATGTTGGTACCCCGCGCTGGATGCTGGCTGCCGGTGTGTTTGTCTATGACGCGGTGGCACTGGACCGCAATTGGGGTGTGCAGGCAAGCGAAAAGCACATACCGGGTGGCAAAGTGCTATCCAAAGCGGATGTGGTTGAAGCGTTTCCCGAAATCGATCAGCAAGGGCTCACCGGGGGGGTGCTTTTCTATGACGGGCAAATGTACAACCCCTGCCGGATCGTGGTCTCTTATGTGCGTGACGCCGATGAAAACGGCGCTGTAATTTGTAACTATTTGAATGCGACGAAAATTTTAGAAGAAAACGGTCTGGTTCAGGGGGCTGAGGTATTGGATGAACTCAGTGGCAAGCGTTTCACGATCCGCAGCAAAAGTGTGCTCAATGCCGCTGGTGGCTGGGCGCACCGCCTGATCAATGAATCCCTGGGCAGCGCCCACAGTCCAAACGTTAATTTTTCCCGTGACGCCTGCTTTTTGGTGAAGCGTCAAATATCCAAGCGCAATGCCGTTGCCGTGTTGGGGCAAAGTAAAGATCCCGATGCGCTGGTAAGCCGGGGCGCCCGCCATCTTTTTGTCGTGCCCTGGCGGGATTATTCGCTGGTGGGTGTCTGGCATGTGGTGAAAAAAGAGAAACCCGAAGATGTGTATATTACGCGACAAGAAATCGAAACCTTTATTGAAGAGGTTAACGCGGGCTATAAAGGCTTAAATATACAGTTTGAGGATGTCACCATCAGCAACTGGGGGCTCACCCTATTCGGCGAGAACACCGAAGACAGCAAGGATCTGAGCTATGGAAAACGATCGGTGTTAATCAATCATGCCAAGGAGCAGGGCTTAAAGGGGTTGGTGACATTGATCGGCGTTCGGGCCACTACTTCCGGCGTAATGGCCGTTCAAGCGGTTAATGAGGTGGAAGCTGCGCTGAATATTAGCAAGAGCAAGGCCGTTTTCGATAGCACACCAGCCTGGGGCGGAACGGCAATCGATAAATCCGTCATTCTGTCACAACTGGATGGCAACGCGGTGGTAGCGGACACGTTGTATCGCAATTACGGTGCGGGTGCGCAGGATGTATTGGCAATCGCTGGCCGCCGTCCCGAGCTGAAAAAGACAATCGATGGTACCCATGTACTGGCCGCTGAAATTGTTCACGCGATCGAAACAGAGTTGGCGGTTAAGCTGGTCGATGTGGTGCTGCGGCGTACGGAAATTGGCAACGCAGGTTGCCCATCGGAGCAGGCAATTACGCAATGCGCCGATGTAATGGCGCAGGTACTGAACTGGACCGAAGAAGAGAAACTTAGCAATATCAAGGAGTTGAAAGATGCGTACCCAAATATCAGACTGTAAAGGGAGTCATTCATGAAGATTGCTGTAACCGGCGCTGCCGGATTTGTCGGACAGAACGTATGTCGATATTTGGATCAACAGGGGCATACCGTGATTCCGCTGTTACGGGTGGCTGCTCCAATGGCGGGAGAACTGTCTCACCTTACCCCGGTGCAGGCCGACGTTACCTCTAAAGACAGCCTGCTGAAGGCGCTGCAAGGAGTGGATGTCTGTATTAACCTGGCGGCGCTGTTTAATCATCCGGATAAATCCATGGAAGATTATTTCGCTGTGAATGTGACGGGTGTCCGTAACGTGCTGGAGGCGGCAAAAGAAGCCGGCGTAAAACGGGTCGTGCACTGCAGCACCGTGGGTGTGGCCGCCGGTGGGCGTATGCCGTTCTCTGAGCAATCCCCGTACTGCCCTCCCGAGTGGGACAAGTATGAAACCTCCAAAACCGAAGGCGAGAAGATGGCCGTAGCGTTTTGCGAAGAACACAATTATCCGGTCATCGTAATACGACCCGCACAAGTCTATGGTCCGGGCGATGTGAGCAAATTGAAATTTTATAAAATGGTGAAAAAGGGCGTGATAGTCAGCCCCGGTAAAACCCTGAAGCATCTTATTTATATTGACGATCTGAGCCGGGCCTTTGAAGCGGCACTGACTAACGAAACGCTGATCGGGAAGCCGGTTATTATCGCCAGTAAAACCGTCACTCCGCTGAAAGAGTTGGTGCAGATTGTAGCCGGCGAACTCCGGGTGAGCCCGCCCAAAGTGGTTATTCCAGCAGTACCCATGACGTTATTCGCAACGGCGGTTGAAATTGCGTTTAATTTAATCAACAAGAAACCCCCTATCTTCAGACGCAGTATGGATTTCTTCACCAAATCCGTCAGCTTCAAGACTGAACGTATGGAGCGGGATTTGAAAATCGAACCTGAGATCAGTGCGCAAGAAGGTGTCCGGCGTACTGCAGAGTGGTATAAAAAAGAAGGATTAATCTAATGTCTGCGGACGACAATGCAGAAGCGAAGCATATTGATAAAATGAGCCGCATCAAAGGGTTGATCTTTTCCAATCCGGTAGAGTGGATTCATTTGTTTAAGGTCGCTATCAATACTTTCTGGTGCCGGTATGTTCTGCGTTGCGTCGGGGCGGGGTCCATTGTGGGCGGCAAGGTTAACATGATTAACCCGTCCAATATCCGCATTGGCCGGGATTGTCTGATACTGGATCAGGTCTATATGCGCGCGGGCTCGGATGGTTATATCCATGTGGGCCGCGATTGTGCTATTAACAGCTACGCCAAGATTTTCGGTCATGGCGGTGTGGTAATAGGCAATAACGCGCAGGTCGGTCCGGGCGCGTTAATTACGACCACAAGCCACGATATCCGTAAGGCGATGAAGGCGGAATTTAAAACCGTCACGATTGGTGACTGGGCCTGGGTGGGTGCGAATGCCACCGTATTGCCTGGGATTACCATAGGCCGTTATGCCGTGGTGGGTGCCGGTTCCATTGTCACAAAAGATGTCCCTGATTTTGCCATTGTGGTGGGTAACCCGGGTAAAATTATAGGTGAGAATGAAGTGGCGAAAGCTCAACACGGCTGATTGGCCGCGGGATTGGTTCAACCCACGGAGCGGGGCCGGATACTCTTTTTACTTCAACGCAGGAGCGGGTTTGTCGAGATAATGCATTAAGCCACTATCGCTTCTGTAGCCCCGATTTTATGAAGAAAAAAATTCTATTGTGCGTAAAGCTTTTGGTGACCAGTCTAGTGGTGTACTGGATTGTGGTAAGTGTCGACTGGAAGCAAGCGCTGCATTACATCGAAGATCTGCCGTTTCATGTGTTCGCTATTGCCGTGTTTGCTATGTTGGGCGGATGGTTCGTGAGCGCGATAAAGTGGGGCCAGCTTTTAAAGATACACGAACAACGATATGGTTTGCCGGATTTAACCCGTTGGTATGGTATTGCATTCTTTATCAGCCAGTTTCTCCCTTCGGCGATCGGTGGTGATGCCTACCGTATCTACAAAACATTCGGCAAAGACGGCGACCAGAAAACAGTGGCGTTCCTGTCGGTTTTTATTGAGCGCTTAACGGGTTTCGCTGCCCTGGTTATGATTGGTGGTTGCGTTGCAATCTACCTTTGGTTGACGCGAGATGACAAGCTTTCCGCCTATTACCTGATGATCCTGGTGCCGGTAGGTGTGGCGTCGATTCTTGGGGTGGTTTTGGTGTATGCGTTTAACCTTTCGGAAAAAATCCTCAACAGTAAATACTGCCCCAAAGTGCTGGCCTATTTGGTTAAACATATGGGGGCGTACAAATACCATCTTGGCCGTTGTGTGAACGTGATGCTGTTTTCGTTCTTATTCCATGGGCTGATGATTTTAGCTTACGCTGTATTGGTGCATGCGCTGGTTGGCGAGTATAAGGTCATGGAAATTGCGATCGTTTTGAGCATCACGGTCTTCGTTAGTATGCTACCGATCAGTATAGGTGGTTATGGTGTAGTTGACGGTGCCTTTATGTATTTCATGGAGAGCTACGGGCTGGACGACTCAGTTGGGATTGTCGTGGCACTGTTAATCCGCCTGGCTGCGCTGCCCATTTCGCTGATCGGAAGTGTTTTGTATTTGCTGGAAGGCAAGCCGAAGATTCCGCCTGGTGGCGTTTAGTTGCTGACAGCATAAGGGTGGGGGGGCGCAACGCTACCTTATGCAGCGCCGCGCCGTCAGCTTAACTTCTGCTGCTGCCTGCAGCCACGCCTTTCGAATCCTTCAGCAGGCTTTCGAACAGGGTTTCATACTCTTTCGCGCAGTTCTCGATAAAGTATTGTTCTACTTTCTGCTTGTTGTATTCACCTATCTGTTGCGCCAGTGATGGGTCGGATAGCAGCCGGTTTAACTCATTCAGGAACGCGGTTTCGTCGTTTAATTCGAGCAGCGCTCCGGTCTTGCCGTGTTCCAGGAAATCAGTTTGGCCGCCGTGGTTGTAACACATGACTGGCAAATTCGCCGCCATGGCTTCCAAAAAGACCAAGCCAAAACCTTCATGCTGACTGGTGGATACATAGAGGTCGGCATTGGCCAGCAGTGCGTATTTCTTTTCTTCGCTGACAAAACCTGCGAAGACCACCTTGTCTGCGACATTGAGCTGGTTGGCCAGGGCTTGCAGGGATTCTTGTTGCGGGCCACTCCCGATCAGTACCAGCTTGCAATTGTCCTGTTTCAGGCGGCTGAACACGGTGATCAAACGATCGTTTGCTTTGCGCGATACTTGCCTGCCAACAGTGACTAAAATCTTTTCCTGGTCGGTAAAGCCGAGCTCCTGGCGCGTGGTGGACGGAAAGTGAGGCCGATTGATACCCAGCGGAATCAGCGCTGGCTTGAGTCCGGCATCATAGAACGTCGTGACGTTTTCATTGGTGTTGCGTGACTGGCCGACCACGGCGTCCGCTTTATGCAGCAGGCTGTTTACCCACATGCGTAGCAGGAAATGCCGGTGTGGTGAGGTAAATTTGCTCGGGTCGTACAGATCTCCGCCGTGTACAGAGAGCACATTCGGTACATTGAAATTTTTGGCCAGGCTGTGGCCGACTGGCCCGGAGGGCAGGGCAAAGTGGGTATTGATAATATCAAACTGTTCTTTTTGCAGCAGTTTGGTGCCGTAGCGCAGCCCGTTCATGATGTAGGCCGCCATCGAGGGGAAGTTAGCCGCTGCCATTTGCCGCCGGGTATAGACCGGTACCCGTATGATACGTACATTGTTCAATGTTTCTTCGGCCGCGAGATTGGGGCCGCAAGAGGTCAGAACGGTGACCTGATGACGGTGTGCCAGTTCTTCCGCCAGCATGGCGTTGACGACGCCTCCGCCCCCGCCCAAAGGGGGGTATTCGTAATTGCAGAAGAGTATCCGCATAGTGTGATCCTGTATTGGGGATGCGATGTAAAACCCTGAGCGTTACCGTGATATGCCAGCAAGGCAAATGCGTAGGCTAATCCATTAAGGTGTTAACCAGGCGTCACATTGTAAGTCGAACGGCCAGCTGTTTTGTGAATAAGATAAGTATAAGCCGATGATTTTAAAAGGCCAGTACGGGGGGGTATTGTGTGGATGCCAGGCCTAAAATCCAGTGACTTTTGGCAGCTTTTATTATCAAAATTGTAATAGATTAAAACATTTCAAAGATGCACAATATTGCTCGATCCATTTACTCAAAGTTTGCGTGCTCCCGATTCACGGGCGTGTGCGGCATGTTTTATTGGCGAATATTGCAAGGCGGATAGTATGTTAACCAGCGATCAACTCGCAGCAAAAATTGAACCGTTCGATTCATTCTGGGAAGGCCCTTCCGATGTTGAGGGTGGCTATGACAAATTTAACGCGTTCTATAAGGATAATTACCTGAGCCATATGCCATCCAATAAGGATGCGAAAATATTGGCCATCAGCTGTGGTCCGGGTTATTTCGTCCGCATGATGAATTTACAGGGCTATACCAATGTGCTGGGTATCGATTCCCGGTCGTGCCAAATCCAGTATGCGGCGAACAAGCAACTGAATTGTAAGCAGATCCGGGCATTTGAATATGTATCTGAGCTGGAAGATAACAGCATGGATGCGATTTTCTGTGAGCAGGAAATTAACCATCTGACCAAAGATGAGATTATGGTTTTTCTGCCTCTGTGTCTGAAAAAGCTCAAACCCAGTGGCCGTATTGTTTGTCATGTGCTGAACGGGGCAAACCCTGTGACCGGTTCGGAATCTTTGGCGCAAAATTTTGATCATTACAATACGTTCACCGAGTACACCTTGACTCAGGTTCTTGAGCATTGTGGCTACGATAATATTAAGGTGTTTCCGTTGAATCTGTACGTGTTCTGGAAGAACCCCTTAAACTATGTGTTATTGGCTGCGTCCACTGTGCTGCATGGTGTGTTTCGCGCGCTATTCATTATGTACGGCAAGCACAACAAGCTGTTCACGAAAAAGATTGCTGCATCAGCGCAAAAGCCCCAGCCTTAAACCGGGTGTGATCGCAGTTCTTCCTGCTTTTGTTAAGAATATAAAAAAGGCCAGCGCTTCAAAACGCTGGCCTTTTTTAATAGATCACTTTCACCAGGTTGCTTTTGAGTCTATTACTTCCTGACGAAGGTGCGTTTAGTCGATATCAATCCTTGCGACACCGGACTTTTCGCTTTCCATGCCCAGTTTGTCCACCGTGCTCATAGCCAAGTAATAATCACCTGAATGTAACCCGGTTAATTCGGCGGAGGTGCTTGAAGCATTCACTGTTTTTGCGACTTCAAACGGCCCGTCCCGCTGGTCTGCCAAGTAGATAATGTATTTATCCAATTCGACCTTTCTAAGGCTGGCTCCGTTTTCGCGTTCGGTCGGGGCTGCCCAGCGCAAAGTGATTTTGCGGGTGGTGTCTTCCAGCACGGTAATCTTCGCGGTGGCGGAAGTGGCGCTGGAACCGCTGTTACTGATGTCGCAGTAGTAATTGCCGGAATCAGACCCTTTACTGTTCGAGATGACCAGCCCGTTGCTGCTGGTGGCGCTGACCGCGAGCTTGCCATCGCGATAGCATTTATACTGGATCGGGCCTGCGCCAGTTGCAGCGATATCCAGCTTGATATTTTCCCCGGCGTTCAGAATCTGATTGGTCAGGTTTTTTGTGATCTGGACTTTTTTCTTCACCACCACGTTGGCAGCTGCGCAATCCAGCTTGTTCACACTGTTTCGGACTACGCACTTATAGCTGCCGGCTTGCGCGGTTTTGAGAGGGCTGAGCGACAGGGTGTTGGTATTCTGCTTAACGCGTTTGCCTTTGAAGTACCAGTCTACGACAGGGGCCGGAGTGCCAGTGGCGGCTACTGAAAGAGTGATGTTGTCGCCTTCGTATGCAGTCACATTTCTGGGTTGTTCTGTGATCGCGACCTTCTGGTTTACCGTCAGGGTAAACGTACCGCAATTCACACTGTTGTTTTCGTTCCAAACCCGACAGCTATAGGATGCCTGGTCAATAGCGCGGGCCGAAGCAAACTGCAGTGTCGAGGAGGTAACGGGAAGAACCTGACCGCCTTTTTTCCACTCGTAGCTCAGGTTGCTGCCTTTAGCTGAAACGGTAAAGCTAACCGACGCACCTTCGTTGATCGCTTGGCTTTTAGGCGCGGACGTAATGGTGGCGGGGCTAACGTTACTGGTTGAGAATGTTTGTTCGGAAACAGTGAGCTGGGCGGAAGCGGACTGTGATTCGTGCTGATTGGATATGACGACTTTATAGGTGCCGGCGTCTTTTGCCGAGTTGACCTGTTGCACTAACCTGGGTGCCGTGGCCCCTTCGATCGCTGTACCGTTGCGGTACCACTGATAGTGGAGTGTAACATCGCTGGATGCTTCCACCTTAAAAGTGGCTTTTTCACCGGGACTCAAATAGGCATCAGTCGGTGTGGAGGTGACCGCGATCACGCCGGTGACTTCGGGTTGCTCGCTTTCTGGCGGGCTGTGCTCCGTATCAGTATTTCCATTAACGAGAATATCGTTACTGAACCCGCGGTCGAGTGTCCCGCTGGTGTTGGCGGATTGATTGGGAGCCGAGCTGCCGCCGCCGATTTGACAAGCTGGCAGTGCCGGAAGCGTGAGCATTAAAAATAATGCCGGATATATTTTATTTATAGACGTCATAACTCTTTACTGGTCAGGTGCAAATTACTGGTCAAATACGAAAGTGTTGCAAATGTTTCTAAATTTTATTGTCCGATGATCTTCTCACAATAACCCCGCAAGGTTGGTGAATGTCATCACACTTTAATAGTGGGCAGGACTTTAATTTTGAGAGGTTTGCCGTATCCATGACATTCGGCCATAACGCGGCGCACTTTGTCCTTGTTTCCCCGATTGATCTAAACAGACAACTGAACAAACTCGTATTAATAACGCTAACAGTATGGGTCCAATGGCGGGCTACCCGGTCGGTTTGTTTTGTTATCGATCCTATAGCCAGTCAATATTGCTGACGAATTGGTTGTCGTTGTTTCTGCTTTGAAACGATTTTGGCAGGATCAAAAATCCTTGCAACCTATTTGTCAGCTTAAATTCTGTATCGCCTACTTTTTAAGTGTGACTTGCGTCACAAAAAATAGGTGAAAAAACTATCGTGTCCCCTGCACCGCATTTTGTGGCCGGATTTTTCTGTTTCTGGTAGAGCGACGCAGTACCGTTTAAAAATGGACCCGGTCGAATGAGTGGGTGTGATCGTCTACTCAAAAAATAACCGCAGTCGGGCGTTTACGTTATTGTGTGAACCAGCCCGCAAGCAGTTTGTAATGCTTACAACTACCCTTCACTGCAATTGGCCATGGAGGCCGCCAAGTGAAATGCTGTATAGGGTCTGTTTGTGATGTCAGTTTCTAATGTTTCCACCAAAAATGTAATCCGGGCTGCGTTGGTCCTTTGTTCTGCGGTAATCCTGCCTGCTTGTGGCGGGGGCGGAGTGGAGCAGCTCGGTGCGATAGAACAACATCAGTCGGCGGACAACGTTGTCGCGAATGTCGTTGATATGGATGACGCAGGAACCGGGGATATCCGCAATCTCGTGCTGGCCGGTCAGCCTGTTGATGTCGCGGTTGCTGCCGGGCAAAGCCATACCTTTTCAGTGAATGTGGAACACACTCATCCGATTACGGTGATGTGGTACAAAAACGATAGTTTGATCACCACCTCGAACACCGGCTCTTACGGGCTGTCTTCAGTTGACGTGTCATCTGCCGGAGAATACAGCTGTGTCGTAACCGACGGTGTAATGACCGTGGATTGCATGCCCTTTGAATTGTCGGTAACCGCTACGCAGCAGATCAGTATTACCGAGCAGCCTGACAATCAAATGGTAAGCGAAGGTATGAATGTGGCGTTGAACGTGAGTGCGCAGGGCAGCGATCAAATTGATTATCAGTGGTATTTTAATGGGCAGGCCATTGCCGGCGCGACCAGCAGGGAGCTGATGCTCAACAGCGTAACTGCCGAAGCCGGGGGTGACTATTATGTGGTGGTAACCGGCTCCGGCGCCAGCGTGCAATCGTCCAATGCCCGGCTCACCGTGGCGGCTGTCGCGGCCCGTGCCAGCGCCCTGATTCAATGGGAAAAGCCAACCGAGCGCGAGAACGGTTCGGAGCTGGATGCGGCTGAAATAGCGGGTTATGAGATTTTTTACGCAGAAAGTGCGGAAGCTGACATGGAGCCCTTGGCAAGCATGGATGCAGACAGCCAAAGCTACCTGGCCAAAGATTTAACACAGGGCACGCATTATTTTGCGCTCCAGACCATTGATGAATCCGGTCTGAAAAGCGAACGCTCTGCGCCGCTTGTGGTGACCATTAACTAAGCTTGCTCCCAATCAAAGCTTAATACCGAATCGATACTACTGGCTGTTGTGATGACCATCATCAGGCGGTCGACCCCCAAAGCCACGCCAGCACATTCCGGGAACCCGTGCTGCAGGGCGCCAAGCAAGGACACGGGCATCGGCAATTCATCAAGCTGGTGTGCTGTGCGGAACTGGAGGTCTGCCTTTAAGCGGGCTTCCTGCACGGCTGCATCAGTCAGCTCCTGATAGCCATTAGCGATTTCAACGCCTCTAATGTAAAGCTCTGCCCGCCGTGCCACGCAATGACCGTCTGCATTGTGCTCTGTTTTGGCCAGCGATGCCTGGCTGGCCGGGAAGTCGGTTAGAAAAATACCGTCTACTGGCAGGCCGGGCTCCACCAGATGACTCATCAATAAATCCAGTAGCGTGTTGCGGTCAAAACTGGCGAAATCGCCGTTGATGTGTTGTTTGGCGGTGTCTCGTAATTCCGATTCGCTGCATAGGTGTGGATTGAGCCCCAGTACTTTTTCAAAAGCCTGTTGATAGGTCCAGCGCGGAAAATCAGGGAATTCTGTGCCGAATGCGGCAGCGGCCTGTTTTACCAAAACTTCAATTTCATCAATCAGTTGGTCCAGTTTCCAGCCGGGGCGGTACCACTCCAGCAGTGTGAACTCCGGGTTGTGCTGGCGGCCAGACTCTTCGTGGCGAAACGCTTTGCATAGCTGATAGATAGAGCCGCAGCCTGCGGCGATCAGTCGCTTCATGCAGAATTCCGGGGAGGTTTGCAGGTAATGACGGGTGTGCTCGGTGGCCACGCTAAAGCTGCGCAAGTGGGGGTCTGTTGCGGCCGAGCTGCAAAGCAATGGAGTCTCTACTTCCATTACCTCGCGGCGGGCGAAGAAATCCCGGATCAGGCGGTTCAGGCGGGCACGAGCAACGAGGGCATTTAGGGGGGCGGAAGGTTGCCAGGACATAGTGAGAGATCGGCTAGAGTAGGGGCTGTAGGCTAACAGTCGCGAGCAAAGGCCCGCATACAGCGGGCTCTGGGCGGGTATGTCAGCGAATTACGGGTTAGGCACGGGATACATAATCGCCGGAGCGGGTATCCACTTTAATAACGTCACCCTGGTTTACGAATAAGGGGACCCGTACCACCGCACCGGTGGTCAGGGTAGCCGGTTTCGAGCCGCCGTTGGCCGTGTCGCCTTTTAGTCCGGGGTCCGTTTCAATAATTTCCAGTTCGACAAAATTTGGCGGGGTGACCGCCAGCGGCGTTCCGTTCCACAGGGTAACGGTGCATATGTCTTCTTCTTTCATCCATTTAGCCGCGTCACCCATGGCATTGGCGTCCGCCGCTTGCTGTTCGAAGGACTGCTGATCCATGAAATGATAAAACTCGCCGTCGTTGTAGAGGTATTGAAGATCTACGTCCATAATGTCGGCGGCTTCGACGGATTCACCGGATTTGAATGTGCGTTCCCAGGATTTGCCGGTTTTCAGGTTTCTGAGTTTCACTCGATTAAAGGCCTGACCTTTGCCGGGCTTCACCACTTCGTTTTCGACGATGGAGCATGGGTCTCCATCCAACATCACTTTAAGACCCAAGCGGAATTCGTTGGTAGAATAGTTGGCCATTGATAACACCTGTAAAAATTGTAATAGCAGTACCCGTAAGGGAAAGGCGCTAATGATAACGCGAACCGCACCAAGTTGGCATACTGAAGACTGGCAATTTCTGCTATCTGATAGTATTCGTACCGTTGAAAGCCTCTGGAGCGCGTTAAATTTGCCCTCCGAAGGGATTCCTGCCGCATTATCGGCACATCGCGAGTTTCAGGTACGGGTACCTAAGCCCTTTCTGGATAAAATCGAGCGCGGTAATCCCGACGATCCGTTGTTGAAACAGATCCTGCCGGTCGCTGCCGAGCTGGAAGCTCATGCCGGTTTTTTGAAAGACCCGCTGGCCGAGCGCACCACCAATCCGGCCAGCGGCCTGCTGCACAAGTACAAAAGCCGGGTTTTGTTGGTGATGAGCGGCGCTTGTGCGGTCAATTGCCGTTATTGCTTCAGACGTTATTTCCCTTATTCCGACAATCGCATGGGCAGCGAGGAGCTGGACTATATTGCCGGCTATCTGCAGCACCACAACGAGGTGAACGAAGTCATTCTGAGTGGCGGGGATCCGTTGGTGATCAGTAATGGCCGCCTGGCTAAGCTGCTGAATTTACTGGAATCTATTTCTCATATTAGTCGGGTACGCATCCACACCCGCCTGCCGGTGGTGATCCCCCAACGCATTGATGCCGAGTTGCTGGATGTAGTGTCCCGCAGCCGGTTAAACGTGGTGATGGTGACCCATAGCAATCATGCCCGCGAGCTGGATGCCGTGTTTGATCAGGCTATGCTGGGTTTGCGAAAGGTGGGGGTGACTCTTCTGAACCAAGCAGTCTTATTGCGCGGTATTAATGATTCGGTGGCGTCTTTGGTGGATCTGAGTGAGCGGCTTTTCGAGTCCGGCGTGTTGCCTTATTACCTGCATTTGCTGGATCCGGTCGCGGGGGCGCAGCACTTTGATGTGAGCGAATCCACTGCCAGAACACTCATGCAGCAGCTGCATGCCGAGCTCCCTGGCTTCCTTATACCTCGATTAGTCAGAGAGATTCCGCAAAAGCCCAGCAAGACTCTGATAGATTTACACTTATCTGAGGTCTGATGTTCCCTCCCGGTTGCGCAAGCTGGCCAAACTCTGCCTATACTTACTAGTAAGGGATTTTGCCCGGTGCTTTTGTGGTCTAACCTGGATCGCACTGAATGAAGCAGTTGTAGTTGACGCAGTAGTTGATATGGGAACCTTAAATGTCGAATCCAGCTGAGCAAGCAAGCTTTAAGCTGCCTCCACACGATCTGGAAGTACTGTCATTTAGCTCGCCGCAGCCGAAGAAGGTGCGTGAGTGGGTTGATAGTTTGCCCCAAATGAACGTGGGGGAAAGCGCAAAGCGGCTCTATTCTGCTATTCAGGAATTAAATCGCCTGAAGACGGACGCCGAAACGCGCTTCCAGTTAATGGAGATTATGCGTGTTCCCATCCATTACATCTGCGTTAGCCTGGAAAAACATTTTCTTAATAAATCCGTGGTGTTACCGCCCAAAGAAGCCAAAATCGCCAGCCTTGCGCAAGCGCTCCAAAATCATTTGGCGACCGGCTATAAAGCCGTGACCCTGCAAACCCTGGCACGGGTGAAGAGTGCAGATAAAGAAGCCAAAAAGCTATGCCTGCTGGCAATTCATCGCGCCATGTCTGAGCAAAACTATGTTTTGCTGCGCAGTTTTAAATTGTATTACCCGGCGCCCGCCAACTTTTGGCGCGAGATGCATTTGCTCTATTTGCTGGCCCAGCGCTTTGGCATGCTGGAGCAGCCGGTGAGTGATCCGGAAGATGATGATGTAAGTTCGAGTACGTACGATATGTACTTGCGGGCGTTGCTGCTTGCAACCGCCAAGCCGAACCAATTGCGCCAGCAACAAATTCAACAAGTTTATGAGGCTGCGCGCCATTGGGCTAAGTTCGCCTCGATTACCGATGCGCAAACCGTAGCGGGTTTGTTCGTTATCGATACCATGTCAGATTACCAGCCAATTTATCAGGCTTTAATGCGGCGCAGTACCCTGCCTCATAATATCCGTTACTTTGATGCTTCGGGTATTTCAGATCATTTGCGTGTGCTATTGCAAACGCCCCAAGGGCAACCACACCCGGTAGCGACTTTTCATGTTCCGCAAAAGCTGGCACCGGATTTAGCCCGCATACTGATTCAGGCCTGGGGTGTTCTGGCTGAGCGGGCGTTCACCCGTATTGATGAGCAAGGCGAATTGAATCTGTGCATCGGATTGAGTGCTACCCATTATTTTGTTTCCGGCAAAATGGATTTCAATCGCATGATTGCCGGCGGCCACGAGGTGTTGGATAAAAGTGTTCATAATCCGTTTCTGAGCCCGGGTGGTTCGCGTCGCCAGGACGGTTATGAGCACCACGACGTGTGGGGTCTGAATGTGGATGCAGAAAAACTCAAGGTCTACGACAAGAGCAGCATCGACAGCAGTATCGACAGCTATAATGAGCAACGCCATGCAGATGAACAGGATAAGTATCCCCAGTTTCGCTGTGAAATTGTTAATACCAGCCCCGGCGGCTTTTGTTTGTGCTGGCATCAGGACGTGCCACCGCAAGTCAAAACCGGTGAGATAGTCGGTATTCTGGAAAGAGAAAAAACGCTCTGGAGTATCGGGGTTATTCGATGGGTAAAACAATTCCGCGATGAAGGTGTACGCATGGGCGTGGAACTGATTGCGCCCAAAGCGGAGGCTTGCGGCACTCAGGCGATTCATAAAAAAGGCGGCGCGACCGAATACATGCGCACGTTGATGTTGCCGGAGTTAAGGGCGATAGGCCAGCCGGCCACGCTCATTACACCGAATATCACGTTTCATATCGGATACAAAGTTAACATAAACGAAAACGGGCATATTTCAAAAGGGCAACTGATAAAGCAGGTGACCTCAACAGCAAGCTTCGCCCAGTTCCAATTTAAAATGCTGGTCCCTGCGCCGGGGCGGGGTGCCGAAGCCGAGCACAAACTAGCGGGCATGGATCAGTCTAAATCAGGTCCGGAAGACGACTTTGATTCTATTTGGTCTAGCCTGTAGAGGTCACGCGTGGTCGTTATTTTTCTCACGAATTCAATATTGAGCGGTTGATTGAATGACAAAGAAAACCGAGACAATAAAACTATTGGTTTTGCACGAATCTCCGGATGATGCAGAACAATTGATGAACCTGATTCGTAATTCGGGGCGGGCCACCCGTGGCCAGATGATTGAGGATCTGGAGGGCTTTGTGCAAGCCTTAAATAGCAGCACCTGGGATCTGATGCTATTGCGACCTGAAGCGAATGACGTGTTTGCGATGGAATGTTTAAAGGAAGTCAAAAAGAACGCGAAAGATATTCCTGCCATTCTGCTGCTGGATGACAACGATCCGGAAGAAATCGTTGACGGTCTGCGCGATGGTTATGAAGATGTGGTGCAGAAAGACGACCAGGCGCGATTGGTGTTGGTAATACAGCGAGAGTTACGGAATCTATCTGAGCGTCGTGCGCGGCGTACCGCTGAAATACATTTGAAAGAAGCGGAAAAGCGGTGCGCAAGCTTGCTCGATAGTTCACGAGATGCCATTACCTATATAACCGATGGTATGCATACCTACGCCAACGAGGCTTACCTTGAATTGTTCGGCTACGAGGATGCGGACGACTTGGAAGGCATGCCCATTATGGACATGGTCTCGCCCAAAGATCATGAGGAGTTCAAGCAGTTTTTGCGTGCTTACAGTGCCGGAGAAAGTGATACCAATGAGTTTTTATGTCACGGGCTTTGCACCGATGGCACAGAAATCCAAGCGCGAATGATCTTTTCCAGCGCGACCTATGATGGTGAGCCCTGCACTCAAATACTGATCCGGACCAATCAGGCAGATGCAGAATTGCAGGAACGGCTGAAAGAAATTTCCAGTCAGGATCTGTTGACCGGGTTGTACAACAGGAATCATTTTACGCAGGAACTGGACGCCTCAATTCAGTGGGCGATTACCAGCAATCACAGCGCCGTTCTGCTTTATATTCAGTTGGATAATTTTGCTTCGGTACAATCGGACATCGGTATAGCCGCGGCGGATATGGTGTTGGCGGATGTCGCTACCCTGTTACGTGAACAATTGCCGGGCGGTGAGGTGTTGGCGCGCTTTGGTGATGACATTTTTACTGTCCTGATCAAAGAGAAAAACCTGGAAGAGGGCCGACTATTAGCGGAAAAACTTCGCAGTGGAGTGGAGGATCACCTGTCTGAAGTACAGGATCGCACGGTACAGGTGACAGCCAGTATTGGTGTGACCCTGATCAGCGAGAACACGGAGGATGGTGAAGAAGTCATCACCCGCGCGCACCAGGCCAGCGAGCAAGTATACGAAGATAAACCACTGGGTAATGGTGTTTCAGTCTTTGATCCGGCTGAAGCAAAGAAAGTGGATCCGAGCGATACCGGGGCGGTGCTACAAGACGCTATAGACAAGGGCAAGTTCAAATTGTTGTTCCAGCCGGTAATCGATTTGCGCGGCGGCAGCGGCGAGCTGTATGAAGCGTTTCTGAGGATGGTGGATGATGAGGGCAATGAAGTGCCGCCAAACGACTTTCTGGCGGTGGCATCGGCGCAGGACCTGGCGGAAAAAATAGATCGCTGGGTTATTCTGCAATCCATAAAGTTACTGTCCGAACACCGTAATGACGGTCACGATTCCAAGTTGATTATCAATCTGACCGGAGAATCGCTGAAAGATCAAACGCTATTACCTTGGTTAAGTGTGGCATTAAAGGCAGCCCGCATGCCCAGCGATGCCATTGTGTTTCAGTTTAGTGAAAGCGATGCGACAACCTATCTGAAACAAGCCAAAGATTTTACCAAGGGGTTGAAGGAACTGCATTGTAAGGTGTCTATATCGCGCTTTGGTTGTGCCCTGAATCCCTTTAACAATCTGAAACACCTGGAAGTGGACTATCTGAAAATGGATGGTTCCTTTATGAAGGATATCGGCTCTGAGGAAAACAAAGAAGCCCTGAAAGAAATGGTCGCAGCAGCTCATGCCCAGGGTAAGCTCACCATCGCGCCATTCGTTGAAAGCGCATCCACCTTATCGACACTTTGGCAGATTGGTGTCAATTATATCCAAGGCTACTATCTGCAGGCGCCGGCTGAAAATATGAACTACGACTTCTCAAGTGAGGAGTAGTGTTGGGCGAATTTTGTGCGTTAACTGGAACCACTCACAATGAGTACTGGTTCAAATTATTCTGTCCCCTTATGGGTTTAGAAGTGGCTATAATCTAGCTTGCATGTATTTCATTATTGGTTAGTTGCATGTGATCTGGGGGCTGGAAACCCGGAATTAAACAAGGACTGAACAACCACTAAAGGAAACGGACATGGACGAAGCTCGCCGCATCAAAAGTATTCTTTACCCGCTCGCCAGAGACCTGCGCAACCTGCACACGTTCGTGGCAAACATTCAGAACATTTTGCACGCAAAACCGGATCGTTTTGCGGTAGGCGTTCCACCCGGACTGACCTCCATTCGCGATACCCTGCGCAGCCTGTCCAAATCCGCAAAAGCCATGCAGGAAGTGAATGACATCACGATTCGTGAATGCGATTTGGCTGAGCAATTGACCGGAGACTCCGTTGTACTGATGTTGCGTTCGGCTGCCGATCTGCGCTTAACAGCGCGGTCGTTAAAGAACCCGATCGACCAGGTATATAGGATGGTCATGCGGCTCTGTGGCTATCTCAGTCCCACCTTTGTCTTCACCGTCGCGACCTCTTCCTTGATCGACATGATGATGAAAGACGTCGAGGCGGTAAGCCAGCGTATGATCACGATCAAGAAAGCAGTGAACCGGCTCACGGATTATGAAATGACGGCGGGGTTACCCGATCACGTTGAACGGCGCTTGAGCCTGCTATCGCCGCAACTGGGTGTGATTGAAAAAGAGGCGGGAGATATTGCGGACCAGATGTCGCAGCTGATGGGTAAAATGAACCAGATGATGGAGCTAAGTGCTCGTCTGGAATCCCTGATGCGCATGGGCGCGGCACTGGACCATGCGATTCAGGATTTAATCCCTTCGATGTCCATATTGAAGCAGTTAGGGCAAGTGATGGCGGAGTTTCCGCTTGACCCCCATGAGCCTGAGCTTCAGGCCATGCAGCTGAGCGCGGCACTGACCCGTTTGGATCTGCCGCCGGATGCGCTAACCCAGCTAGAGCAGCGGCTTAAACATCACGCGGATCAATATGTATTCCCGATAATTGTACCTTTGTCCGAGATAACGGAGAAAATTAAGGGGATATCCCCGAACAACCGTCTGCTCAGTGGTATCGAGAGTAATCTGCAGGTTCAGCAGGGGCGCTTTTCGAATATGGATCGGTTGATGAAAACCGTGTTTGATAGTTTCGAAGAATTGTTCGAAGACTACAAAAAGCTTACACATGCTGCCTGAAAGACGCTTTGAATCAGGGGGGTGACAACATACAATAGCCAGCTTGGTTGTTGTATTCAGCCCCCCTCATTAGAAACGGAATAAGCCCGCTATGGAGTTAACGGAACAATTGCTGGGGGACTGCTCCCCCTATATTGGAAATTTAATTTACGATATTGATGTTCGGATGCTGTTCGTTGAGCTTATGGACGGGCCTGAGACGCAGAATTTGGTGCGCCGGGTCGTATTCCCTTCG
This sequence comes from Ketobacter sp. MCCC 1A13808, assembly GCF_009746715.1. Lineage (NCBI taxonomy): Bacteria > Pseudomonadati > Pseudomonadota > Gammaproteobacteria > Pseudomonadales > Ketobacteraceae > Ketobacter > Ketobacter nezhaii. Next base: position 406,184 of record NZ_VRKW01000002.1, on the reverse strand, counting down.
GTGGTAACTTTCCACGAGACCAATCTGCAAAATGAACCGGACGACGACGCTCTGGATGATGTGGTGAGTATTCAGCGGCTCGATCAGAACCGCATTATTATTACCACCTTCAAGAAGGAAATATTGTTGAGCCTGACAGAGGAGCCATTCGTTGAGGATATGGATTAGAGGCCAAATTGGGCGAGCTGATCCGCGATGAACGGCGATAGGCTTGGGGATTGCCTGTCTCCAAGTTACTATTGACGCGATTTTTCAACTATGGTTTGGATAATGCACACAGAAAGTAGCGAGGATGTATGAACATTACTGTGTTTGGTACGGGGTATGTTGGTTTAGTGACTGGGGCGAGTTTGGCGGATGTGGGCCACAACGTACTGTGTATGGATGTGGATGTTGCCAAAATCGAGTCGTTAAAAAAAGGGATTGTGACCATTCATGAGCCCGGCCTGGACGTGGTTGTGCAGCGTTGTTTTGAAGACGGAACCCTGAATTTTTCAAGCTCCACGGAAGAAGCGGTCGCACACGGCGAATTGATTTTCATCGCGGTGGGCACGCCTCCGGATGAAGATGGTTCTGCAGATTTGCAATACGTATTGCAAGTGGCGGCTAACATTGGCCGTAACATGCAGGACTACAAAGTGATTGTGAACAAGTCCACTGTGCCGGTAGGTACAGCGGATAAAGTGAAAGCTGCAGTAGCCGCAGAATTGGAGGCCCGCTCTTCACCGTTGGAATTCGATGTGTGCTCCAACCCCGAGTTCCTTAAAGAAGGCAGCGCGCTGGAAGATTTCAACAAAGGCGCCCGTATTGTGGTGGGAACGGACTCTGACCGTGTCGTGAATATTATGCGGGTGTGTTATGGCCCTTATATTCGCAACCACGACAAATTAATGTTTATGGATGTGCGGGCAGCAGAACTGACCAAATACGCAGCCAATGCCATGTTGGCCACTAAAATCAGCTTTATGAACGAAATGTCGCAGCTGGCCGAGCGTTTGGGTGTGGATATCGAGCAAGTACGAAAAGGGATTGGTTCAGATCCCCGCATCGGTTATCAGTTCATCTATCCCGGTTGTGGTTACGGCGGATCGTGCTTCCCGAAAGACGTAAAAGCCCTGGCGCAAACGGCCCGGACGGTAGGTTATGTTCCGGAGTTGCTGGACGCGGTGGAAAACGTAAACACCCGTCAAAAAGGCAGCATGTTCGAAAAACTGAGCAAACACTTTAACGGTGATCTGAACGGTAAAACCATCGCTCTTTGGGGGCTGTCGTTCAAGCCGGATACCGACGATATGCGCGAAGCCCCCAGCCGAGATTTAATGGAAGCATTGTGGGCGGCCGGGGCGAAAATCCAGGCTTTCGATCCAGTCGCTTCAAAAGAGTGTCGTCGTATATATGGTGATCGGCCTGATCTGGTGTTGTGCGAGCAGCGTAATGATGCCGTGAGTGGCGCCGATGCGCTGGCGATTTGCACCGAATGGAAAGCGTTCCGTTTTGTGGATCTGAAATGGCTGAAGTCGGAATTGAAAAATCCGGTGATAGTTGATGGGCGAAACCTTTACAGTCCGGCGGACACCAAGGAGTTCGGCTTTAAATATTACGCTATTGGACGTAGTGATTCTCTGGCAATTTAGGCTGCCGAAGCGGAAGTAACGTATCGGAGCGGCAAGTTTGTTGACCAATCCGATACGTTTAACACAGGCCTGTGCAGTGCGGAACGGAGCCCGGCTCAAGTACTAAACCAGGGTTCCGATTTGCTCTCCCATACACACCCGTGCCTGCTCCCCTAAGGACGCGTTCCATTTCACAACCCCCGGCCCGAACAACACAATCGCGGTTGATCCCAGCTTGAAACGGCCCATTTCTTCACCGGTTTTTATCGTAACGGGCACCCTTTCACCGGTATATTCAAAGGTTTGAATCCGGCGCTTTGGCGGTGTGACCAGACCTGCCCAGGTGGTTTCAATACTGGCAACAATCATCGCTCCCACCAGCACCACAGCCATGGGGCCGATTTCCGTATCGAAGAAGGCGACTACACGCTCATTGCGTGCGAACAGGGCAGGTACCTGCTGAGCCGTAATGGTGTTCACTGAAAACAGTTTTCCCGGCACATAAATCATTTTGGTGAGGGTGCCGGAGTAGGGCATATGAACCCGGTGATAATCCTTTGGTGAAAGATAAACAGTAGCAAATTCACCGTTGCGGAACGGCGCCGCCGCAGCGGGGTCCCCGCCTAGTAATTGGGTCAGCGTATAGTGGTGCCCCTTGGCCTGAAAAATCATTTCGTCTTCGATGGTGCCCAGTTGGCTAAAAGCGCCGTCGGCAGGGCTGGCGATGCCGTTCGTGGCGATCGGGCGCACGCCGTCTCTCAACGCGCGGGTAAAAAAGTCGTTGAATGTGGCGTAGGCGTGAGGGTCCGTCTCCGCCGCCAAGCTCATATCAATATCGTACTGGTTCAGAAAAAAATCGATAAAGGTATTCTTAATCAGTGGCCAGCGGGATTCCGCCACCAGTCCGGCCAACCTGGACAGCAGGTGTTGGGGGACGCAGTATTGAGGCAAAACTCTTAGTCGGTCCAGCGCAGAAGCAGTCATGGCTTTCTCATCTTCTTGGTGTGATTAATTACGGTTAGATTAATGGGGATCAGGTCAGGTGCTTTCAACCGGCATGTCGGGGTCGTTGCCCCATTCTGACCAGGAACCGGGATACGCCTGAATGCTTCGGAAGCCGAGAATTTTGCCCAGCAGGTAGGTGAAGGCAGAACGGTGGTGGCTTTGGCAATGGGTAACAATGTGTTTGTCGGCGCTAATCCCCAATTCCGCCAGTTCCGCAAGGATCCATTGCCGGGGCCGGATACGCAGGCCATTTTGATGATCCATGGCTCTGGTCCACTCATAATTCACGGCCCCGGGAATATGGCCGTTTTGCATGGCGCCGGGTCGCAGGCCCAGATACTCCTCCGCCGATCGTGCATCCCAGATGACAAAGTCCGGTTGGCCCAGGCGCAGTAGTATGTCTTCCTTGTTAAGCAGCGGGCTATCCGGTACCGCCCCGGTCCGGTAATAAAACTCGGGCGTTGTGGTTGTCGCGGTGTGGATCTCGTTTTCCAGCGGTAAATTCGCTTGAGCCCAGGCATGCAAGCCGCCGTTGAGGTAAGACCAGCCAGAATGTCCGATCACATCCAGAGTCCACAGCAGGCGACCGGCCCAGCCGCCGCCCTCGTCATCATAAGCCACTACGTGACTGTGCGGCTGCAAGCCGATACGGCCCAGCACCTTTGCCAGAGTTTCAACCGGAGGTAGCTTTCCGGGGGCAGGAAATTCACCGCCCATTAAATGCATAAAGGGCAGATGAACAGCCCCGGGAATGTGGGCGCTGTGATACTGCTCCGTGCGGCACAAATCCACAATTAACAGGCTGGGGTCGGCCAACGACGCGTTCAGTTCTTCGGGCTCTATCATTAAGGGGTATGCTGTCGATTCCATGGCGAGAGTGTACTCAAGGGGCTGCCTGAATGCCAGACATTGGGCTGCCCCTTGATGACCGCAGGAGCGGGGAGTTTACGGTTGTAATGCCATCAGGTATTTGCTGCAGTTGGCGCAGGTGGATTTGAAAATCTTGTATTCTGCCTCGGATAGACCGATGCGGTCCGTCAAGCCCCGGTCGGCGTAAAACAGTCCATAGGCTCCTTGCTGATTGAATACGGACATCAGAAAAAAATCCTCGCACTGGCTGGCTTGTCTGAACTGGCCGGGAATCACGCCTTCGATCTGCTGCTGACGTTCCCGGCTGATCCAGGTTGCAGCGGGTTGCCTGAGCAGCTGAGTGAATAGATTGGGCGGCTGAAGTTGAACGGTGAAACGTTGCAGCGCAGGTGCCTCGGAGCAGCCTTGGGCGTAGTAAGCTTCCAATTTGGACCGTTCTGGATTGAGTACAGCCACTACGACTCTCTCTAACTCGGTGCACCGATATAGGCAATCGGTAATGCTGCGTAACGCCTCTTGCTCACTGCTGAAGGCAGAGGGCTGGTGCAGCAGCTTATTTATGAGCGTTTCGTAATCTGCATATTTTTCTGCCGAGACAAAGCCGGGGAAGACGGCCGCGGGTTTCGCCGCGGGTTTGGGCGCTGACCGAATGGCGTGATGATCCAGTCCGTCGGGTAATTTTTCGCTTTTAATGCCAATTGCTCGGGGCTGATTGAGCGGGTCAGGACGCTGGCTTGGTGGCGCCGGTGTCGCGGATTTTGGCGCCTTTGCTGGGACGGAACCCTGGCCCAGCATGCTCGCCATTTTGGTAACCGCAGCGTCCATCTGACTCGGTTTGATGCGACGACGTTGCGCGCTCGGCTGCGGCCATAGCAAACCCTCTGCCGGGCTTTGGACGCCAACGATCGCGAATCGCCGTGACGTCTCAAGCGCCACGGATTTGGTTAATTCCAGGATGCGAACCAGAGGTTGATCCAGATAGGCCGCGACGATCGCCTGACAACGCAGGGTGGGCTTGGAGTACCAACTCCGGGCACTCTGTTGCGCCAGCGTATTGCTGAGGTGGACTGTGAACCCTTGCGAATGCGCCAGCAAGCCGGCTTCGGTTTTGTTGGGCATACGCACCGAGGCCGCATCATTGGAATGCTTTTGTGCCAAACGCGCATACCGCATCAAAAACGCGGGCGAGGGGATCGGTGCCCCGTAAATGGCATCGCATACCTGGTCGGAAAAATGCCAGTGTTGTGCCAGCGCCTTCGCCAGCTCGGCGCGCTGGCATCCCAGAACCGCCAGTTCGGCTTCCTCAACGGGTACACGTTGTTGCTGCACCAGCGCGTCGATCATCCGCGCCTCATTGCTCGCCACCCGCCACATCGCCCAATCGGGTACGCCATACAGCAGGCAAGCCAGAACCAATTGATCGGCATTGCCCTGGTGCCGGAACGGAAGCCAGCTCAATGCCAGCTCGGCTGCGTGACCGCTTTGAATGATCGCTTGCAGATAGCGGGGCTCAAAACGGTTGTTGGTACCGCAGTCGGGCTTCAGGGAATCGACCAGAGCGCTGATATTATCCATTCCAAGCATAGAGACGCAGTGATGTGGATTGCTCAGGGTGCCGGCTGCCTTTTCTGCAAACTGATTATTGCAGGCGCGCAGTACATGCAGTCGCAATACCGGGTCTTGCGCTACCAGGTCGCCTATCTGATTTAGGGAGGTGTCCGGGTGCTCCAGCAAGCGGCGGATTTCAACGGCGCTGCCGGGCAAAATGGGCAGCACGGCCTGCGCCAGTTCAGACACCCAATATTGCAGACCTTTGGCTTGAAACGCGCTCGCCATAGAGCTTAAAAACCTAAGTAATTTGTGTAATCAGCAAAGCTGTCCTTAACTTTTAACTATAGACGCATTCCGCAATTGATCAGGAAAACAATCAGTGATTACAGGCTCTTAGTATTTATATGAGTAAGTTATTCGGATATTTAATTGTTATCGGCAGTGTTTTGGGCGGATTTGTGCTGTCCCACGGCGAATTGGCGACGCTTTGGCAACCATTCGAATTATTAATAATCGGCGGTGCGGCGTTTGGTGCGTTTGTGGTTTCCAACCCGTTTTACGTAGTAAAAGAAGTCTTTCATGACGTCGGTCGGATGTTTTTGGGACGGCGCTACGGGCGGGTTCTGTATATGGACCTGCTATCGTTGTTGTACGAGTTGTTTAATAAAGCCCGCCGCAATGGTCTGATGTCCATCGAAGAAGATGTGGAAGACCCGAAAGCCAGTGATATTTTTGAGCGTTACCCCCGGGTTACCAGCGAGCCGATTTTGCTGGAGTTTATCTGTGACTACCTGCGGATTATTTCGTCTGGCAACCTGTCCGCATTTGAGCTGGAAACCCTGATGGACCAGGATATTGAAACCAGCTTTCAGGAAGCGGAACATCCCGCCCATGCGCTTAGCCGGGTTTCGGATGCGTTGCCTGGATTCGGTATAGTGGCGGCGGTATTGGGCATCGTGATTACCATGAAATCCCTGGGCGGCCCGCCGGAAGAATTGGGTATGCACGTAGCGGCCGCTTTGGTGGGAACTTTTCTTGGGGTGCTGCTGGCTTACGGGTTCGTCGGGCCGATGAGCGATGCAATGGCGCACTCAGCCAAAGAGCGGGTGAAAGCGCTGGACTGCATAAAAACCTCGTTGCTGGCTATGCTCAACGGCATACCGCCGCAGCTGGCGGTGGAGTTCGGACGCAAAACCCTGTTCTCTTCGGAGCGCCCCAGCTTCAGTGAACTCGAGGAGCATTTGCGGAGTCGCTGATGGAATTTGAGAACGACGACCGGCCCATTATCGTAAAGCGAGTCCGAAAAGTTCAGGGTGGTCATCACGGGGGGGCCTGGAAAGTGGCCTTCGCGGATTTCGCCACGGCCATGATGGCGTTTTTCCTGCTGTTGTGGCTTTTGGAAGCGGCGTCTCCCAAAGAAAAAATTGCCTTGTCCGGTTATTTTTCTGATCCTTCTGCTTTTACAGAAGGCGGCTCCCCTTATGTTATTGATTTGGGTGGGGGTCTGAAAGACGATCAGTTTTCCGGTGAAAACAATGTGGAATCACCGAACAGCCGGATTCAGGATCAGGGCGTGATGCTTGACGAAGAAACCGTGCAGGATCTGGCCGCTGAAATTGAGAATCTGAAATTTCAGGAATTAAGGCAAACCCTGGAAACCCGGATTGAAAACAACCCGGACCTGCGTAAATACAAAGAGCAGATCATTATGGATGTGACGCGGGAAGGACTGCAAATCCAGATCGTAGATGCCAAAGCGCGCCCGATGTTCGACAGTGGCCGCGACATTATCAAGCCCTACATGAACAGCATCCTGAAAGCGGTGGCGGAAACGTTAACCGGAGTGCCGAACCGATTGAGTATTTCCGGCCACACCGATGCCATGACATTTTCTGGAACCTGGGATTATTCCAACTGGGAATTGTCCGCAGATCGCGCTAATGCGGCGCGGCGATCATTGCAGCGATACGGAATCAAGGAAGCAAAGGTGGCGCAGGTGGTGGGTCTGTCTTCTTCGGTGCCTTATGACAAGGGGCGCCCGGACAATCCGATCAACCGCCGTATTACTATTCTGGTGATGAATGATAAGTCTCAGGCAAAACTGAAAGCACAACAGGAAGGGGACGTTATTCCTGTTCCGGAACAAACAGTTGATAAAATTGAAAGTGAAGCCGACGCATTGAAAGCCTTTGAACGGTTGCGGAAAACGATGACTCGCAAACAGTCCGCTGACCCTGGCCTGTTGTTTCCGGATCCAGGCTCAGCAGACCCCAAAGCTACAGCTCAACCGAAGGCAACCCCCCCACAGGACGACGAAGTATTTTAGCGTGCTTGGGGTGCTCTCCGTTCCAGAATATCTTTACTCATATCCGCGTTTTGGGTGCCCTCGACTAGCTTGGTGCGTCGCTGGAAGGCGGCCTTGGCCACCATATAAGCGGACACTGGCGCGGTGATAAAAAGGAATAAGCTGATGACCAGTTCATGGATGCTAATGCCCGCCCCCTGCAAGGGATGCAATATCATGGACGCAATCAGGATGCAGCCGATTCCCAGAGTAGTGGCTTTGGTGGGCGCATGCAGACGGGTATAAAAGTCCGGCAGTTTCACCATGCCCAACGCACCGATCAGAATAAACAGGCCACCCATTATCAACAAAAACGAGGCAAACAGTTCAACCCAGAACAACATAGTTTATTTCCCTTTATTCAATGATGTCGCCACGCAACAGATACTTGGCCAGTGCGGCGGTGCTGACAAACCCGAGCATGGCAATCAGCAGAGCGGATTCAAAATACATGTCACTGGAAAAGTACAGCCCCAGCAAAACAATTAACGCGATACTATTAATGTAGAGCGTATCCAGCGCCAGAATACGATCGGCTGTGGAAGGGCCGGCCAGCAAACGTATTGTATTGAGTACCAGTGCCAGCCCGACCATCACGGTCACGACCAGCAAAACCGTATTCAACATGCGAAGATCTCCTTCAGCGGCGTTTCGTAGCGTGATTTTATTCGTTGTATCAGGCTTTGTTCATCATCCATATGCAATGCGTGGATGTATAACCATTTCATATCTTCAGAGAAATCCAGGCTCACTGTGCCGGGAGTGAGTGAAATTGTGCTGGCCAGTACCGCCAAAGGAAATTGGCCGGTCAGATCCAGCGGCAGGGCGATTAATCCCGGACGCAACTGCCTGTTGGGCCGCAGGATACGCCCTGCCACTTCAAAGTTGGAGACCACAATGTCAGCCAATACCATAATGATGTAAAGAAAGGCTTTAATCGGTTTTTTAATTCGGTGGTGGGGATTACTCAGGGGCGCTGTTACCCACGGAATGATGGTGGCCAGAACCAAACCCAGCACCAAGTGCCCCATGGTGAATTCATTCAGCAGCATCCATACCCCGATCAAAATCAGGGTATGCAGCGGCATGGGGAAAATTCGTTTAAGCATCAGTGTCTCCCGGTATCCGCAGCGGCACACTCAGGCTGCGTGTCATGTCCTGAGCGGCAGCCTGGGTGTATTCAGTGATCCAGCCCGCGAACACCACCATCAGCGGCAATGTGATTACCAGTAAACACACCGCCGTTAATTGAGCGGGGTGTACCTTCACTTCTCCGGCATTCTCACCCCGGGTGCGCCAGAACAAAGTGCTGCCGGAACGCGCTAACATCAGCAACGCAGCCAGACTGGCCAGCAATATTGGTGGCCAGATCCAGCCTGCTTGGTGGCTGGCCAGCGCGGCCTTCAGCATCAGTGCTTTGCCAATAAATCCGGAGATCGGCGGCATGCCGATCAGCGCCAGCGCAGCAAGCATAAACAAGAGCCCCAGCAACGCCGGTTGTGCGACCGGGCGTGCCTGCACAAAGCGGTCTTCCGCTTTACCTCGTTGGCTGACGATCAGCCCGGCCACCAAAAACATCAGCGCCGTTGCCAGTGTGCTATGGATCAGGTAATACAAAGCACTGGCGGTGGCTTCACGGGTGTTCAGCGTCACCATCAGCAGCAGACTGCCTACCGAAACAATGACCATATTGGCAGTCAGCTCACGCAGGGTTTTGCTGGCCAGAGTCGCAATGATACCGATCACGATGGTGAGCCAAGCCAGCGGCCAAAGCCACGGTTGAGCGATGTTGGCCAGCTCCCCGGCACCGTCGCCGAAGATGGTGCTGTGAACCCGCCACAAGCTGTAGATACCGACCTTGGTCATAATGGCGAATAACGCGGCGACTGGTGCCGGTGCCACCGAATAGGCTTTGGGCATCCAGAAGTGTAGCGGCATCATCGCGGATTTCAGGCCGAACACCACCAGTAGCAGCATGGCGCCGGATTCCGCCAGTTGTACATCGCTCTCCACAATATGCGCTGCACGGAGTTGCATATCGGCCATATTCAGGGTGCCGAACGTGCCGTACATAATGCCCAGGGCAAACAGGAACAGCGCAGAGCCGGCCAGATTCAGTGTCACATAATGAACATTGGCAAGGGTTTTCTGTGGGCCACCTCCGTGGATCAGCAAGGCATATGAGGCAATCAGCAACACTTCGAAAAACACGAACAGATTAAATAAGTCACCTGTTAAGAACGCGCCCTGGATGCCCAGCGCCTGAAACATCAGCAACGGGTGCAAAAATTTACCTTTCTGATCTTCACCGGCGCAGCTGAACAGTTGCACACACAGCAACAAAAGGGCAGTGAGCACAGACATTAACGTGGCCAGCCGATCAGCCACCAAAACAATGCCAAACGGTGGCTGCCATTCCCCCATGGCATACACGATCGGACCGTGCTGATTCACTTGCCACAGCAACGTGATCGTTGCCAGTAGTTGCAGCAGTGCCGCCAACGTGCCGAACACCCGCTGCCGTTGCAGAGTGCCGGCGATGGGCGGCATTAACATTAAAACGCCGGCCAGTAGCGGGATTAATAGCGGCAGTACAGGTAAATGCTGCAGCATCAGGTGAGCTTCCTTTTTACGTTATTCTGTTGGGCTTGTTGGTGGTTCGCCGGTTTCTTGCGGGATCGGTTCTGCCGGGCCTGATTCTTTTCAATGCGGTTTGCCAGCGCATCTTCCATCGCACTGCGTTCCGGTGGCAGTTCGCGTCCGTCCACGTGATCGTTGCCCAGATCCGAGCGTGCCCGGATCGCCAATATCAGCACGAAGGCGGTCATGGCAAAACCGATCACGATGGCAGTCAGGACCAGTGCCTGTGGTAATGGGTCGGCATAATCCTGGCTGTGGCCAACGATGGCCGCTCCGTTTACGGTTAAACGCCCGCTGGCGAATAGAAACAGATTCACTGCGTAGGATAATAATGTCAGCCCCAGAATCACCGGAAAAGTTTGTGCCCGTAACATCAAATAAATACCGGCTGTGGTTAGCACGCCCACGCTCATGGCAAAAGTAAATTCCATCAGTCATCTCCTGCCTTGAGGCGCTCACTGGTGGTGAGTTTACCCAAATTAGCCAGGATCAGCAGTGTCGCGCCGATCACCGTCAGATACACTCCGAAATCAAACACCATGGCACTGGCCAGTTCAAACTCACCGACCAGCGGCAGGTGATAATGATCAAACCAGGTGGTCAGGAAGTTGCGGCCAAAAGCCCAGCTCCCCAGCCCGGACAGAGTGGCGATAAACAAGCCGCTGGCAATCAGACCCAGATAATTGATGGGCATACGCTCCTTCATCCACACTACGCCATGAGCTACGTATTGCTGGATCAGGGCAATGGCGGTGATCAGGCCGGCAATGAAACCACCCCCCGGCATGTTATGACCGCGCAGGAAAATATAGGCGGACACCAGTAACGCCAGTGGTAACAAGCTCTGCGAGACCACGGCCAAGAGGAAGGGGTGGCGTTCCTTAGACCAGCGATAGCCTTTATTATCCGCGGAGGGCATATACAACAGGATTTGTGCCAGCAACTTATAAATGCCCAGGGCGGCGATGCCCAGCACGGTGATTTCACCCAACGTATCAAAACCGCGAAAATCCACCAGAATCACATTCACCACATTGGTCCCGCCACCGCCGGATTTACTGTTTGCGACGAAGTAATCTGAAATGCTGTCCAATGGCCGGGTCAACATGGCATAGCAGATAGTGCCGATGACGCTGCCAAACAGGGCCGCCACGCTGAAGTCGCGGACAATGGTAGTCAGATTGCTGTCAATGACGGGACTTTTTTGCGGCAAAAAGAACAGGGCCAACAGAAATAATAGGATGGTCACGACTTCCACAGAGAGCTGGGTCAGGGCCAGGTCCGGTGCCGAAAAATAGGCGAATGCGATGGATACAATCAAACCTACGACAGACAAGGCAATCAGGGCGACCAGTCGTAAATGGCTCCACCACAAGGTGACGAACGTCGCCGCAACCATCAAGCCGGCACAGAACCCCACCACCCAGTTAATTGGCAATTGGGGGTGGGTTCCGATGGCGTCCAGCAGATCGAACAAGGGGGCTGCGCTTACAACCAGCGCCAGCAGTATCAACAAAAACATAGAGCGTTGTAATGAACCGTTGTCCAGCCATTTATGCAGCGTGGTTACCCGGGCAATCAGTTTTTGCACTTGTTCTTCGAACATGTACTTGGCATCCCGGTCGGCGAACTGCATCTGAAAACCGAATAGATGGCGGCGGTTGATATATAAAGTCAGGCCGCCTAATACCGCCAATGCGCTCATCAACAGGGGAAAATTAAAACCGTGCCAGATCGCCAGGCTGAAGACCGGCAAATCCGCTTGTAACACCGCAGCGGATGCCGCAGCCAACAGGTCACCCACCATAAAATGCGGAAAAATCCCCACCAGTAAACACACCACCACCAGCACTTCAACCGGTACCCGCATATAGCGTGGCGGCTCATGGGGGGTTTTTGGTAAATCGATAGGCTCGCCATTAAAGAATACGTCGTGCATAAAACGCAGGGAATAGGCTACGGCAAACGCGCCACCGGCTGTCGTCAGCAAGGGGATCCACCAGGAAAGTGCGCCCAGCGTGGACTGGTTCAGGGTTTCGGTGAAAAGCATTTCTTTGGAAAGGAATCCGTTCAGTAACGGAACGCCGGCCATGGAGGAAGCGGCCACCATCGCCAGGGTGGCCGTATAGGGCATGTATTTCCATAGTCCGTTTAATTTGCGCATATCCCGCGTGCCCGACTCATGGTCAATAATGCCGGCGGCCATAAACAAGGAAGCCTTGAACACAGCGTGGTTAATAATATGGAACACGGCGGCGACGGCAGCCAGTCGCGTGCCCAAGCCGAATAACAAGGTGATCAGCCCCAGATGGCTGACCGTGGAATAGGCCAACAAGCCTTTCAGGTCGTGCTTGAACAGGGCGATATAGGCGCCCAATAACATGGTTGCCATACCGGTCAGCGACACCGCCACAAACCAGGCTTCGGTATCGGCCAGCACAGGATAAAAGCGTGCCAGCAAGAACACACCGGCTTTCACCATCGTGGCGGAATGCAAATAGGCCGACACGGGGGTGGGGGCCGCCATGGCGTGGGGCAGCCAGAACTGGAACGGAAACTGCGCCGACTTGGTAAACGCGCCCAGCAAAAACAGTGTCAGAATCACCGGGTAGTGCTCGCTATTGCGCAGTACATCACCCATGGCAAGAATTTCCCGTAATTCATAGGTGCCGGCCACATGCCCGATCATTAACAATGCCCCCAGCAGCGCCAGGCCGCCAGCACCGGTAACGGTTAACGCCATGCGCGCCCCTTTACGGGCTTCACTCTTATGCCACCAGAAACTGATCAGCAGGAACGAGCTGATGCTGGTCAGCTCCCAAAACAACCACAACTGCAACAGGTTGGCGGACAGCACCACTCCCAGCATGGCGGACATAAAGAACAATAAATAGGCATAAAACAGCGCCATATTATCGGACTCGGAGAGGTAGTAGCGCGCATACAAAATAATCAGCAGACCGATTCCCAGGATCAGCAGACAGAACAGAAACGCCAGCCCATCCAGATGCAGGGAAAGATTCAAGCCCAATAGCGGTACCCAGGGGATCGAGAACACCGATACTTCGCCGGAAAACACCTCAGTCGCGTGCTGCAGCAAAATTCCCAGAGCCAAAGCCGGCATCAACGCCGTCAACCAGGCACTCACAGTGCGACCGAACCTGGCAAACAGCACAGGCAACAAGATGCCTGCCAGGGGCAGCAACAGTATCCAAAATACGTTCATACGAGCAAAGGCCTCACCTAAGCGGAATTATTCTTATTGGGCAGCGCGAAAAGATAACATGAAACCAACTAGGGCGTCAGATAGTGATTTTCCGGTAGCTCACGTTGAGTGAGCTTGCCAAAGTATAGATCAGTAAAACAGGTGCTTAAGTTGAGGACTTCCGGCTCCCAGCAGAATGCGGAAGTTGTCATATTAATTTGTTACATAAGCGTTTGTAATGTTTGCATACTCTGTCAAGTCGCAGTACAACGTGCCAGCGCAGGTTGGCAGGCCCACTTCCACCCGTTTTCAGCTAAAGCCCATGCAGTGCGGGGTGCCGCTAAGCGGGCTGCAATCTCGACCGTTTTAATAAGGAAATTGGCAGGGATCGTGCTTAAGCGTGGGGCAGGGAAAGGCGCTCAATGAAGTTGTTTTTTAGAACGGTAAAGGACTATTCATAATGAACCAAAGAATTTTCTCCCGAAGACGCAGGCGCGTTCGTTGCAATGTGCTGGACATAGAAGCATCGGGATTAGGCAGCGACAGCTATCCGATCGAAGTGGGTGTTGTAATGGCCAGCGGTCGCGAATATCAGGCATTGATTAAGCCGGCACCAGAGTGGAAGCACTGGTGTAAAGAAGCAGAAGCGATGCACGGCATTAATTGCGAGGCTCTGGAGACTTACGGGTTAAGTGTCCACGATGTGTGTGCCGAGTTAAACGACTTCTGCCGCGGAGAAACGTTGTATTCAGACTGTTGGACACGAGATTTGCCCTGGATCTTAACGCTGTTTGGTCAGGCGGGTGTTTATCCAGCATTTAAGTGCAGCCCGATTGAAATGGTGCTAAAAGAACACCAGCTATCCGATTGGACGCAGCACAAAAGCAAAATAATAGAAGCGACAGGACTCAGGTCGCATCGTGCATTGAACGACGCAAGAATCATCGCGAAAACGATGAACATGCTGTTGGGTCAGGCGCAAATATCGCGGCCCGCATCGGTCGAAGCAGAGGCTGAAAGTGCCTCCGTGACGAGAGATACTGTCAGGCAGCACTCTGTCGACCGAGTGGCCTGACCGGCCACCGGTCCATAGCGGTTTATAAAGAAATAAACAGCGTGGCGATGGCGTTCAAGCCCTCATATCCATTGCAGGTCTCAATATTGGTGGCTATGAAATTTTGCCTGGTCTTGAAATTTATGATGCGTTTAAAAATTGATTTAGAGAGGATGGGGCGGTATTTCTAGTGGGACTAATCGATTTGCTTTTGTGGCAGCATCTTTAATGTTGTTCGAGCGATAAGCTTACCAATGGGATCCTTTAACCACATTGGTAAAAGCCGAAGCAGACCGAAGAGATAGACTTCCGCCCCGGAGCTAACCCGCGCGCGGTTATGTTGCACTGCCCGGCGTATTTTTCGCGCCAGACCTTCCGGACGCAGTGCCATCTGTGTAACACGATTGGCCTGTGCGCGCGGCAGCCCTACCTGAGGGCCTTCATAGATCTTTGATTTGGTAGTGCCCGGGCGCGCCAGGGTTACACCCACGCCTTTTTGATGCAACTCCCAACGTAATTGCATTGTAAAGCTCTCGACCGCAATCTTCGATGTGGTATACATCGTCATCCCGGGCATTGGAAACAATGCCGCGGCCGATGAAACATTGACGATATGCCCTTCCTTTTTACTAATGAAATACTCTCCGAATACCCTGCTTCCGTACAAAACTCCATTGAGATTGACGTCGATTACCTGCTGCCAGCGCTGAAAGTCCACACTAAAAAGCCCGGCGGCCCGAATTATCCCGGCGTTGTTAATTAATAAGTGGCAATCCCCGAGCGAAGCGAGAGTGTGGTCCAGTAGTCTCTGTATATGTCTAAACTCGCTGACGTTGGTTTCGAAACAAATGCAACGTTGGTTCAATGATGTGATTTTCTCAGCAAGATCTTCCATGCTTTGCACGTCGATATCAGCCAATACGATGTCCATTCCGGCATTGGCCAACTCCATTGCCAGAGCGCTGCCGATACCGCCCGCCGCGCCAGTGATCACGGCAACCTTTCCTGAGAGTTGTTTCATATACTTCCTCTACTTCTGATATCGAAGATCCATTCCACGCAACAGTCAGTGTGTCAAAATCCTCTACACTTGTAATTAAAGAATACTATCGTGACAGAGCCGCAGTGGTTCGAGATCGGGCCTTCTCGTGTGGGTAGATGGAAACGTAGCCCGGTTGATTCCGGGAATGGCAGTGCCAAATCATATGCAGTGTTTCTGCTAGGGATTGATGATGTGAATAGTCCTAGTGAGTTATACAGGTTAATAGTGAGCGTGTCGGGAATGGTCCCAGGTGCGGGCGAGAATGCAGCCTATTTTGTTTATAGCCGTTAGCTTTGCCTAGTGTGCAGCCCTTCAAATAGCGTCCTACCGCCCCTCCAGCAGCGCCTCCCGAATCGAAAAGTAATTCTCAACCCGTTGCCGTTCTATTTTACCGTTCTCAACCGCCTGATGCAGAGCACAGCCCGGCTCCTGCAGATGCCGGCAATCCCGAAACCGGCATTCAAAGCGCCAGGGATCAAAATCCCGAAAACCCTCAATCACTTTATCCGGGTCCAGGTGCCAGAGTCCGAACTCCCGGATCCCCGGCGAATCAATCAGATCGCCACCAAAAGGAAAATGAAACAAGCGGGCATTGGTGGTGGTGTGTCTACCCAGTTTGGAGCCTTCGGACAATGCACCGACCCTGGCGTTGACTCCGGGTAGCAGTGCGTTTACCAGTGAGGTTTTTCCGACACCCGATTGCCCGACAAAGACCGAGGTTTTCTGATCCAGCTCCAATTGCAATTCTGCTAATCCTTGTTCAGTTTTGGCGGAGCATTCCATGACCGGGTATCCGATGTCTCGGTAGGTATTTAACAACGCATCAATCGCCACTTCGTTCATTTCATTCAGCAGGTCGGTTTTATTGAGCAGGATTTTGATCGGGATTTTTTGCAGCTCCGCCGCCACCAAATAGCGATCAATCAGCACACCAGAGGGCGCCGGTTCCGGTGTGACCACCAGGATCATAAAATCGATATTGGCGGCCACCGGTTTGAGGTTACCCCGTGGGTCGGGGCGTGACAGTAGGCTGGTGCGCGGCAGGATAGTTTCAATCACACCGTAGCCGGATTGGCCACGACGCATGACCACGCGATCACCGGTGACCAGTGATCCCAGGTTGGTGCGAAAGTGGCATCGGATGGGGTCGGTGGGTGGTGCCAGTGGTTCCACTTCCACCAGTGTGCCGAAATGGCTGACAATCAGGCCTTCTTCTTCATCACCCAGGTCGTCGCTATCACTTAACTTGCGGGCTTTCTTATCAATCCGGTCCGCTTTTTCCTGCTGAACTTTTTCTATGCGCCAGCTTTGACGACGGGTTAGTTTACGTTTGCTCATGTTGCCCTATTCGGTCCACAATCGGATTCTTGCGCTATTCTACGTTAATAATACGAAGCAAAGTTAAGGATTGTCATGAACGACCGCAAAAACAACCTGATTTGGCTGGATCTGGAGATGACCGGGCTGGATCCGGACCAGGATGTCATAATCGAAATCGCGACCATCGTAACCGATGCCGACCTCAATATTCTGGCTGAAGGTCCGGTGTTTGCCGTGCACCAAAGCGACGATACCCTGGCCGCCATGGATGAATGGTGTACGACACAGCACGGAAAATCCGGACTTACCGAGCGGGTACGTCAGAGTCAGACCGGTGAGGATCAGGCTCAGCTGGCTACTATTGAGTTCCTGTCACAGTGGGTGGACGAGCGAGCTTCCCCCATGTGCGGTAATAGTATTTGTCAGGACCGACGCTTTCTTTATCGATACATGCCCAGGCTGGAAGCGTTCTTCCATTATCGTAATCTGGATGTCAGTACGTTAAAAGAGCTGGCGCGGCGCTGGAAGCCGGACGCGTTGGATGGATTTAAAAAATCCGCCACCCATCTGGCACTGGATGACATCCGCGAGTCGATTGCTGAGTTGAAACATTACCGGCAAACCTTCATTCAGCCCTGATCGTTAGTTGCAAACGCGTTTGGATTAGTGGGCTCTGTGCTGTTGCAGAGCCCATTGCACATGCTCTTGCACCAGTGCGGATGGGTAGTTGGTCCGGGTGCGCAGCGCCTTCAGCACCGCCTCAGAAGTGGGGGCATTACCCAAGCCGATGGCCAGGTTTCTGAGCCATCGTTCGTATCCAATGCGTCGGATTGGTGAGCCTTCGGTACGCGCCAGATAGGTTTGTTCATCCCAGCAGAACAGCTCCACCAGGTCACTGTTCTGCAAGCGGTGGCGGGGGTTAAAGTCGTCTTCAGCGGTGAATTGTGCAAACCGGTTCCAGGGGCATACCAACTGGCAGTCATCACAGCCGAATACCCGGTTTCCCATGGGCTTGCGGTACGCCTCCGGAATGGGGCCGTGCAGTTCTATGGTCAGATAAGAGATGCATTTACGCGCATCCAGTTGATAGGGGGCCACAATGGCCTGGGTCGGACAGACATCAATACAGGCCGAGCAGCTACCGCAATGTTGGGTGACAGGCTGATCCACCGGCAGTGGCAAATCGGTATAGATTTCACCAAGAAAAAACCACGAACCGGCGCTGCGATCCAACAGCAGCGTATGCTTGCCAATCCAGCCTAAGCCGGCCTTTTCTGCCAGGGCTTTCTCCAGCACGGGTGCACTGTCCACAAACGCCCGGTAACCATAAGGGCCGATTTCCTCTTCAATCCTTTTACCCAGCCGGGTCAATCGTTTGCGCATCAGCTTGTGATAATCCCGTCCCAAGGCATAGCGAGAAATATACGCCTTATCAGGATCTTCCAGAATCTGTAGCAGTTCGGTATCCGCTGCCAGATAGTCCATACGTGCGCTGATAACTCGGATCGTGTCTGGCTGCAGTTCGTGGGGGCGGCTGCGTTTGGTGCCGTGGCGGGCCATATATTCCATCTCTCCGTGAAAGCCCTGATCCAGCCATTTCTGCAAATAATGCTCGTGCTGATCCAGCCGTATATCGGCGATTGCGGTTTTTTGAAAACCGAGTTCGCTGCCCCAGAGTTTGATGTTGTTAACGAGTTGCTGATAGTCCAAACGCGAAAAACCTGCGTCACAAGAAAGTGATTTAAGCTGTGGTATAAGAAGGCTCAGCTTACACCAAAAATGGAGTGCATGATGGCCAACGAATCAAGACAGTATACCAGTGAATTGCCCGCGAATTTGTATTATGCCGCCGGGGTTCGTGAATTGGATCGGATCGCAATTGAAGAGCAAGGTATTGCGGGCTTTGAGTTGATGAGCCGGGCGGGGCAGGCGGCCTTTGATGCGCTGCGGGATTTGTGGCCGCAGGCGCGGGAGTTGTGCATTTTCTGCGGAACCGGCAATAACGGGGGCGACGGCTATGTTATTGCGGCGGTGGCAGAAAAGGCAGGCTTCGAAGCCCATTGTGTCCAAGTAGGCGATGTCGAGAAAATACAGGGGGAGGCGCTTATTGCCTTAAACCATGCCAAGGAAGCCGGTGCGTCCTTTGAATCATTCGATCCGGAAAAGCCCTACCGGGGGGACGTTGTCGTGGATGCGCTGTTGGGCACGGGTCTGACCGGATCTGTGCGCGAACTTTACGCGCAGGCGATCGTGGCTATGAATGACAGCGCTTGCCCGATTCTGGCCGTTGATATTCCCTCTGGTCTGTGTGCCGATACGGGAACCTGCCTGGGCTCAACTGCAAAAGCGCAAGCCACCGTTACCTTTATTGCGATGAAGCAAGGTCTGTTAACAGGGCAGGCGCCAGATTATGTGGGTAGCTTGCTGTTCGCCGGGTTGGAGGTGCCCGACGAGGTGCTGCAACAGGTGGCACCCTCCGCCACCTTGCTCAGTAGCCGCGATGTTGAACGCTGGTTACCGCCGCGCTCACGGCTGGCTCATAAAGGCCAGAACGGTCATGTGCTGGTAATAGGGGGAGATAAAGGCATGGGGGGCGCAGTGGCGATGGCCGCCGAAGCGGCGGGCAGGGTTGGCGCTGGGTTGATTTCCGTGGTGACCCGCCCCCAGCATATTTCCCCGATACTGGCGCGACGTCCTGAGTGTATGGTGATCGGCGTGGACGAGGGTGAGGATATTGCCCTTTATTTGGAAAAAGCCGACGTGATTGTGATTGGTCCCGGCATTGGCCAGCAGCCTTGGGGGCAGCAGTTGTTGCGTCAGGCCTTGGCCACCGATAAGCCTCTGGTGCTGGACGCGGATGGGCTAAACCTATTGGCCAGCTGGCACCAGCAAGCGGACGTGATGAGCCAGCGCGTGAATTGGGTGTTAACACCGCATCCTGGGGAAGCGGCACGCCTGTTGGGCAGCTCGGTTGAAGATTTGATGAAAAACCGTTTCGATGCGGTATCAAGCCTGCAGCAGAAATACAGCGCCGCCGTGGTGCTGAAAGGCGCGGGCAGTCTGATAGCGTCACCGCAAGGCGACGTCTCTGTCAGCAATAGCGGTAATCCCGGCATGGCGAGCGGAGGTATGGGGGATGTGTTGAGTGGGGTGATCGGTGGTTTGATAGCCCAGGGGTTAGCGTTGGGTGACGCAGCGGCTTGCGGAGTTTGGGTGCACGGCGCGGCAGCAGACCGGGCTACCGAGCAAACCGGTCAGCGCGGGTTATTGGCAACCGATTTAATGCCACATCTGCGCAGATTGGTGAATCAGGCTGGACGATAGGGGGCAAAAGCGAGCACAATATCCGGCTGCCGAACTTTTCGCCTAACTGGCTATCCCATTTAGTCGAATAGCAAACGAGATGTTTGAGGATGCCCCCTCCCATGATCCTGGATCTGAACAACGAAGCCGACACCCTTGCCCTGGGTAAGCGCCTTGCGCAGGTATTGCGCCAGGGCGGTGTGATCTATCTGCATGGGGATCTGGGGGCAGGCAAGACGACGTTGAGCCGCGGCATTATCCAGGCTCTGGGCCATTCAGGTGCGGTTAAGAGTCCCACCTATACTCTGGTTGAACCATACCAACTGGGCGAATTGACGGTGTTTCATTTCGATCTTTACCGCCTGGAAGATCCGGAAGAGTTGGAGTACATCGGTATCCGGGAATACTTTGACGGCGACGCGATTTGTCTGGTGGAGTGGCCGCAAAGGGGTGGCGCGGGCATCCCCCCGGCGGACCTGAACATCAACCTGATAATGGTCGGAAAGGCACGTCGTGCGGAGCTGGGTTTTGGCACCGCGAGGGGGCAAAGTTTGTTAGGCGAATTAACGAAAATTTGACCAAACGGAAAAAAAAGCCTAAAAAGTGAAATGGGAAAGTAGTTGAAGCTCATGAGGTTAGAGAACAAATTGAACGGGGTATCTAAGAATCTGTTGCAAGCAGCGGTTGTGCTTTGGTTTGTCATCACGGCACCCTGGGCTGCGGCAGCCGAGAAAATCAGCAGCGTACGGGTCTGGAACGCGCCGGACAACACCCGCGTGGTGTTCGATCTGTCCGGTCCGGTCAAGCACCAGTTATTTACCCTGGAAAACCCCAATCGTGTGGTGATTGATATTGCCGGTGCGCAGAAAACCAATGCCCTGGATCTGGTGGAAATAAAAGGCGGGCCATTGGTGAATGTACGCAGTGCGCCACAGGGGAACGGGACGTTGCGGGTGGTGCTGGATCTTGACCGCAAGCTGAATCCGAAAAGCTTTTTGCTCAAGCCGGGCGACCAATATGGCAATCGTCTCGTGATTGACCTGGAAAGCCTTTCCGGCAGAGTGGCGGGCAATTCGGCCGCAGGTAAACCTCAAGCGGCAGCCAAACCCAAACCAACGGTTACTAAATCCTACAGTGGCATTTCCGGTGGCCGCGATATTGTGGTGGCCATTGATGCTGGCCACGGCGGTGAGGACCCCGGCGCGATCGGTGCGAAAGGAACCCGTGAAAAGGACGTTGTGCTACAAATCGCCAGGCGTCTATATAACGTGTTGCAGGCTGAGAAGGGAATTAAGCCGGTGCTGATCCGGAACGGAGATTACTTTTTGCCACTGGCCGCCCGGCGTGATACGGCGCGTAAAAAATACAACTCGGATCTGTTTGTGTCGATACATGCAGATGCCTTCAGTAACCGTAACGCCAAAGGGGCGTCGGTTTTTGCTTTGTCACGCAGCGGAGCAACCAGTACCCTGGCTCGCGTGTTAGCCGAAAAAGAAAACCAGTCCGATGCGATCGGTGGTGTCAATATCGACAATGCGGATGTCATGGTCACCTCGGTTATTTATGATTTGGCAATGGAAGGCAGTATGGAGCACAGCATCAAAGTGGGTTCGCTGGTATTGCGTGAGATGGGTTCCGTTACCCGGCTCCATAAACCCCATCTGGAGCAAGCCGGATTTGCGGTGTTGAAGTCGCCGGACATTCCATCGATTCTGGTGGAAACCGGCTTTATATCAAACCCGGCCGAAGAAAATAACCTGCGTTCCAAAGATCACCAGGTGAAGCTCTCTCGTGCCATCAGTCGCGGTATTATCGCCTATTTCGATCAACACCCCCCTCCCGGTACTTATATCGCAATGCGCAAACAACATTTGCAGGCGACCAGGCACCGCATCACATCAGGTGAAACCCTATCCACCATTGCGGTGCGATACAGGGTCAATCTTGCTTCCTTAATGCAGTATAATGACCTCAATGACAGCGACGTAATCCGCGTCGGTCAGGTATTACGGATTCCGAATTCCTGATAAACCACACCTGATAGCAGCAAAGTGGGTTTTCCTTTGAGCAAAATTATTCGTCTGACGACGCGATTAGCCAACCAGATCGCCGCTGGTGAGGTAGTAGAACGTCCGGCTTCGGTGGTGAAAGAGCTACTTGAAAACAGTCTTGATGCCCAGGCTACCCGGTTGGATGTGGACGTAGAGCAGGGCGGAGTCAAGTTACTGCGCATTCGCGATAACGGCCTGGGCGTGAATGAAGCTGACCTTCCGCTCACCATAGCCCGTCACGCCACCAGTAAAATTCACGAGCTGGAAGATCTGGAAGGGGTGACCACACTGGGCTTTCGTGGTGAAGCCTTGGCCAGCATCAGTTCGGTCTCCCGCCTTAGTCTGACGTCCAGCGATAACCAATCCGGCGCAGGTTGGTGCGTGCAGGCAGAAGGGCGGGACATGGAGGCGGTCTTGCTTCCAGCCGCCCATCCTCAGGGTACCACGGTCGAGGTGAGGGATTTATTCTTTAATACCCCGGCCCGACGCAAATTCCTGCGTACCGAAAAAACCGAATTCAGCCATTTGGAAGAAATCGTTAAACGTTTGGCGCTAAGCCATTTCGATGTGGGATTTACGTTACGCCATAATCAGCGGGTGGTGCATGCGCTGCGTTCCGCCACCACCGAGGCAGAACAGGAT
Source organism: Ketobacter sp. MCCC 1A13808 (assembly GCF_009746715.1). Classification (NCBI taxonomy): domain Bacteria; kingdom Pseudomonadati; phylum Pseudomonadota; class Gammaproteobacteria; order Pseudomonadales; family Ketobacteraceae; genus Ketobacter; species Ketobacter nezhaii. The sequence goes on along the minus strand of NZ_VRKW01000002.1, from coordinate 383,544 downwards.
CGCCGGGTGGCGACTTTGTGCGGTCCTAATTTTATAGAAAGTGCGGTGCGTATTGATACGCAAACGGACGAACTTAGGTTGTGGGGCTGGATGGGGTTGCCGACGTTTTCCCGCAGCCAGGCCGACCTGCAGTATTTTTTTGTGAATGGCCGCAGCGTAAAGGACAAAGTCGTTAATCACGCGGTGCGGCAGGCTTATCGTGATGTCATGTATCACGGTCGGCATGCGGCGTTTGTGCTGTATCTGGAACTCGATCCAAAAGGGGTGGATGTCAATGTGCATCCCACCAAACACGAAGTGCGGTTTCGCGAAAGCCGGCAGGTTCACGATTTTTTGTATCGCAGTTTGCACCGGGCCATTGCGGAAATGTCCCCTGCGGACAGTCAGCCGGTAAATCAGACGAGGACCGATTCCGGTTTTAATCCGGCCTCCGCTGCAGCTGCGCCGTCGGCCTTGCATCCGTTCAATGCGTCGCCGGGTTTGGCGGTCGGGTCTGGAGAATTCCGCCACCAGAACAATTTGCAATTCACTCAACCCAAATCCACTTTCGGCGAACGCCAGGTGGCGGACACCATGCAGGTCTACGCCGATCTGCATACGCCAGCCAAATCAGCTAGCCCGATGGCGGAGCATGAGGCAGGCGAAACACCACCATTGGGATTTGCCATTGCGCAATTGCACGGAATTTATATTCTGTCGCAGAACCAGCATGGATTGGTGGTGGTTGATATGCACGCGGCTCACGAACGCATCACCTATGAACGTCTTAAATCCAGTTGGCAGGATGAGAAAATCCGTTCACAACCATTATTGGTTCCGCTGAGTATGGCGGTCAGCAGTCGCGAAGCGGACTTCGCAGAGGAACACCTTGGGCTGTTTCAGAAATTAGGGTTTTTGATCCAACGCATGGGGCCGGAAACCTTATTAGTGCGCGAGGTTCCTATTTTGTTGCGGGATGCCGACGTCGAAACCCTGGTGCGGGATGTGCTGTCGGATATTGTGACCCATGGCAGCAGTGACCGGGTCGAGCAATCGCTTAACGAGCTGCTCTCTACTATGGCGTGCCATGGCTCAGTCCGGGCGAATCGCAAACTCACACTACCCGAAATGAACGCATTATTACGCGATATGGAAGTCACTGAACGCAGCGGCCAATGTAATCATGGCCGGCCTACTTGGACGCAAATGTCGTTGTCGGAACTGGATAAACTGTTTCTGCGGGGGCGATAATAGTGAAGCCGCCGTGCATATTTTTGATGGGCCCGACGGCGTCCGGTAAAACCGCGCTGGCGGTGGAGCTGGTAAAGCACTTTCCCATGGACATCATCAGTGTAGACTCCGCCTTGATTTACAAAGGCATGGACATCGGCACCGCAAAACCGGATGCGGGCACCCTGGCTGCGGCACCGCATCGTTTAATCAGTTTTTTAGACCCGGCGGAAACCTATTCTGCCGCGGATTTCCGCCGCGATGCGTTGCAGGATATGCAACAGATAACGGAGCAGGGCCGAATTCCGTTGTTGGTGGGCGGCACCATGATGTATTTCAAAGTGCTGCACCAAGGTATTGCTGAGCTGCCGGCGGCAGACCCGCAGATTCGGCAGCAGCTATTAGATCAAGCGCAACAGCAGGGGTGGGCCGCCATGCACAAAGAGCTGGTTGCGGTCGATCCGCAAGCGGCAGCGCGTATTCACCCGAATGATCCGCAACGACTGCAGCGGGCGCTGGAAGTATACCGGGCTACCGGGAGAACGCTGACCCAGTGGCAGCAAGGTCAGAAAGGCAAAAATGGTGACCAAAGCTGGGGTGGGGCGCAGGAACAATTCCCATACAGGGTGGTCAATATAGCGGTCTGTCCTCTGCAGCGGAGTGTTTTGCATCAGCGCATCGAAGTCCGTTTTCGCGAGATGTTGGCGCAAGGTTTTTATGAGGAAGTCAGGGCACTTTATAATCGTGGTGACCTGCACCCGGACCTGCCTTCAATGAGGGCAGTCGGTTATCGTCAGATGTGGGATTGTCTGGATGGTAAATTAAGCTACGCTGAAATGGAGGAGCGAGGGATTATCGCAACTCGTCAGCTTGCGAAACGGCAGATTACCTGGTTACGGGGTTGGAACGACTTACATTGGTTGGATAGTCTTGATCCAGAATTATTCGAAAATGTCTTGAAAATTCTGCTATTGAACGACATCCTATGTAAGCCGACGTTTTCTCGTTAAACGTGTTTTGCATGTTTGCTTTTTGATCTTTTAGCCCGATTTTGGGCCAACACAAGGAGACTATTTATGTCTAAAGGGCATAGTCTACAAGACCCTTTTCTAAACGCTCTACGCAAGGAGCGGATCCCCGTTTCTATCTTTCTGGTAAATGGCATCAAATTACAGGGCCAGGTTGAATCCTTCGATCAGTATGTCGTCTTGCTTCGTAATACAGTTAATCAAATGGTGTATAAACACGCTATTTCGACTGTCGTACCAGCAAGAAATCCACGCGCCCATGGTGGGCCCACCGAGCGTGGCAATGGTATTGAAGGTGGCAACAGCGATATTTAAGCGCTGTTCCCTGCCTTTCCCTTCGGTAACATCATCAAACTTGGCTGTTGCCCCCAACGCATCAGGCAAGTTTGATTTCGTGCGTGATTTTTTCGCCATACCGCTATCAGAGTCTCTTTTGATGAGCAAGACTCTGCCAACCTTTCAGGAAAACAGAACACTGGTATATGGAATCGTTATTTGACCGCCCCCAAAGCGGAGAGCGGGCTGTACTGGTGCACATTGAATTCCCCCAGGAAAGCCAATGTGAAGACTTGCAGGAATTCGAGATGCTGGTGGACTCCGCCGGTGCCCAGCGCCTTGGTGTTGTCAAGGCTTCCCGGTCGGCCCCTAACCCCCGTCTTTTTATCGGCACCGGAAAAGTGGAAGAGCTGGCCAAGCTGGTAGCTGAATTTGAAGCCGATATTGTTATTTTCAATCACGCCCTGGGACCCACTCAGGAGCGCAACCTGGAAAAAGAGTTGTGCTGCCGGGTGTTAGACCGCACCGGATTAATCCTGGATATCTTTGCGCAGCGCGCCCGTACTCATGAAGGCAAGCTGCAGGTTGAGCTGGCCCAGTTGGAGCACCTTTCTACCCGCCTGGTGCGGGGCTGGACACACTTGGAGCGTCAAAAGGGCGGGATCGGTTTACGAGGGCCGGGTGAAACCCAGCTTGAAACCGACCGCCGGTTACTGCGGGCCCGGGTAAAACATATTCGCGAACGGCTGGTTAAGGTACGTAAACAGCGTGATCAGGGGCGGCGTGCGCGTAAGCGGGCGGAAATGCCCACGGTGTCGTTGGTCGGGTATACCAACGCCGGCAAATCTACCTTATTTAACCGTCTGACTGAAGCGGATGTCTATGCCGCCGATCAGCTTTTCGCAACGCTGGATCCAACATTGCGCCGTATCGAGGTGCCGGACCTGGGGGCCGTGATTCTGGCGGATACGGTGGGCTTTATCCGGCATTTGCCGCACAAATTAGTGGAGGCTTTCCGGGCCACGCTGGAAGAAAGCCGGGAAGCGGACTTTCTGCTGCATATCGTAGACGCGTGTTCTGATGAGCGGGAGGATAATATCTTCCAGGTCAACGAAGTGCTGCACGAAATACAAGCAGATCAGGTGCCTCATGTGATGATTTATAACAAAATCGATTTGATGGGGGATTTTGCGCCGCGCATCGACCGGGATGACGATGGTATTGCCAGGGCAGTCTGGTTGTCGGCGCAAACGGGTGCCGGTACTGAAATGTTGCATCAGGTGTTGAATGAACGCCTCGGCAAAAGTATGGTGGAGAGCACTTTGTGCCTGCCGCCTTCTTTATCCGCTGTGCGTGCACATTGTTATGGCTTGAAAGCCGTGCAGGGTGAAACAGCCGATGTGGCCGGTAACACGCTGTTGCAGGTAAGAATGCCACGAAAAGCGTGGGCGCAAATGTTAAAGCGCTTTGACCTTAATGAAGAAATGATGGCGCAGGACGGAGCAGAGTTGCGAAATTAACTCTATCCGGAATAATAAACCTACTATAACGTTTTGAGATGCAATAACATTTCCCCAGCTAAAAAACGAAAACGGAGCACTATATGGCTTGGAATGAGCCCGGTGGCGGGCGCAATAATCAAGATCCATGGCGAGGTCGCGATGGTCGCGGGCAGTCGGATCTGGATGACGTAATTAAAAAGTTGCAGGATCGCTTTGGCGGCATGATGGGTGGCGGCTCAGGCAAAGACAGCGGTGGATTTGGGTTGCTGGGATTGATCATCGCCATTGCATTGGTCATCTGGTTTGTCGCTGGGCTGTATCGGGTCGAGCAGGCAGAAGAAGCGGTGGTGCTGCGTTTTGGTAAATACCACGACACCGTCAACGCCGGTTTACATTGGAATCCCTGGGGCATTGATATTGTCCATAAAGTGGATGTGAATCAGCGTGAAACGATGCCGGTGCGGGCGACCATGCTGACCGAAGATCAAAACATCGTGGATATCGATCTTCAGGTTCAATACGTGGTGACGGACTCCAAAGCCTTTTTCCTCGAATCCAGCAATCCCATTGATTCTTTGCGCAATTCGGTCGAATCCGCATTAAGGCATGTGGTCGGTGGCAGCGAAATGGATCGTGTGCTGACGGATGGCCGTGAGGCCATCGCAGTAGAAGTGCATCAACGTCTGCAAGAATATCTGGATCGCTACAAAACCGGGCTCAAAGTCGACAAGCTCAACATCGAAGATGCGCATCCGCCAAAAGATGTCAAAGCCGCTTTTGATGATGTTATTAAAGCGAAAGAAGACGAAGAGCGGGTCAAGAACGAAGCGCAGGCTTACGCCAACCAAATCGTACCGGAAGCACGAGGTGACGGTCAGCGCATGATTGAAGAGGCCAATGCTTATAAAGCCGAGGTGGTGGAGCGTGCCAAGGGTCAGGCCAATCGCTTTGACAATCTGTATTCAGCCTATAAATTAGCGCCTGAGGTGACTCGGCGTCGTATGTATATTGAATCCATGGAGCAGGTGTTGGGTAACACATCCAAAGTGCTGATGGATACGCAGGGTGGAAACAACATGGTGTATCTGCCCATTGATAAAATTCTGGAACAAAACAAGCGTGGCTCCGGCAAGGCAACATCCGGCGATAGCTCTGCACAACAGTCCGCATCCAGCAGTCGTCAGAAACCTGCGGATACGGTGCGAGGCTTGGAGCGCTTGCGCCAGTCCCGTGAAAACCGATGGGAGGGCCGGTAATGAATAATAAGAGTATGACATTGTTATTAGTCCTGGCTTTGATTGCGCTTTTGGTTTCCGGCACTTTATTTACAGTGAAGGAAAGTGAGCGCGGTGTTTTGCTGAAGTTTGGTGAAGTGGTACGGGAAGACCTCAAGCCCGGGCTGCACTTTAAAATGCCGTTGATCCATGAGCCCAGAGTATTTGATGGCCGCATTCGCGTTATGGAAATGCGTCAGGAAGAGTATCTGACCCAGGAGAAAAAGCGTCTGATCGTGGATTCCTATGTCATGTGGCGAATTCAGGATGTGAAACAGTTCTTTATTGCGACCGGTGGCGGTTTGGAGCAGCGTGTGAATCTGCTGTTGGGGCCACGTGTTAATGAGGGGCTGCGTAATCAGTTTGGTGAGCGCACCGTGTACGAAGTGGTCGCCGGTGAACGCGAAGAGCTGGTTGTGGATCTGACCGAGTCAATCGACAAAAAAGCGAAGGAAAATCTGGGAATTGACGTGGTTGAGATCCGGGTCAAGCGGATCGAGCTGCCGGCAGCGGTGAGCGGATCGGTGTATGACCGGATGCGGGCTGAGCGGGAGCGGGAAGCGCGTAGTCATCGTGCCCGTGGTAATGAGCTGGCGGAAGGCATAAAAGCAGCAGCGGATCGTGAACGCACCGAGATTATTGCTGGTGCCTACCGTCAGGCGGAAGAGCTACGCGGTGCCGGTGACGCGGAAGCGGCTACCATCTACGCCAAAGCCTACAATAAAGACCCTGATTTCTTTGCGTTTTCCAGATCCATGGACGCCTACCGGGGTGTATTCAGTAGTAAAGACGATCTGATTCTGGTGAGTCCGGAAGGGGAGTTTTTCGAGTATATGAAAAAAGAGTAAACACGCAGTCGGGTCCAATTAATCTTTAACTCCGACATTGGATGCGTGTTATGATAAGGAAACCGGGGCATTCCCCCGGTTTTTTTGTGTGTGCCAAAGACCTAACAGCGAAACAATATGTCCACTGCAGACCGATGGTTACTCCCTGACGGGATCGATGAAATCCTGCCTCCTCAGGCAGCCAAACTGGAACAGTTGCGCCGGGATCTGCTGGATCTCTATCGTGTCTGGGGTTACGAGCAAGTGTTTCCGCCGCTGGTAGAGTATCTGGAATCCCTGTTGACCGGTGCCGGCAATGATCTGGCTTTGCAAACCTTCAAATTAACCGACCAGCTAACGGGCCGCCTGATGGGCGTGCGTGCGGATATGACCACGCAAGTAGCCCGTATCGACGCTCATACTTTGAAGCGGGAGGGGGTTACCCGGCTGTGTTATGCGGGGCATGTGTTGCACGCAAAACCGGATAATCTGATGGCGAGCCGAAGCCTGATTCAGATCGGCGCCGAAATCTATGGCCATGACGGCATCGCCAGCGATATTGAGGTGATCGGTTTAATGCTGGAAACCCTCAGTGTGGGGGGGTGCCAGCAGATCCATCTCGATTTGGGGCATGTTGCTATCTATCGGGCTCTGGTGGCAGAAGCCGGATTGAGTCAAGACCAGGAAGATCAGCTGTTCGAAATTTTTCAGCGTAAAGCGGTTTCCGAGCTGGATCAGTTCCTGGCGGAAAAAGTGCACAGCAAGAATCTGATAGCGATGCTGCGGGGCTTGATTACCCTGGCCGGCGATCACTCTGTGTTGTCGGATGCCGGTGAACTCTTGAAAAATGCACCGGATGCAGTGCAGTCTGCATTGCGGGATCTGCGGAATATTTCTGCGGTGCTTTTACAGCAGCACAGAGATGTTAATTTGTATTTCGATCTGGGTGAGTTACGTGGTTATCACTACCACACCGGCCCGGTGTTCAGCGCCTATGTGCCCGGTATGGGGCAGGCGATCGCAAATGGCGGGCGCTATGACCATATCGGTGAAGTTTTCGGTCGCGCCCGGCCAGCTACCGGGTTCAGTACTGACCTGGCTCAGTTAGTGCAACGTGTCGCACATCAACCCGCAGGCAATCGGGTGTTTGCACCTTACTCAAACGATGCTTCGTTGCAGCAGGCGATACAGTCTTCACGGGCAGCGGGCAATATTGTCGTACAGGCACTGGATGAAGGGCAGACGGCCCGCGCATCGGGGTGTGACCAACAATTGGTGTTATCCGGCTCTGTGTGGACCGCGGTAGCAGTATCCGAATCTTAATTTGTTCTAGTAGAGACAATAGTAATGGGCAAGAGCGTCGTAATTCTGGGAACCCAATGGGGTGATGAAGGCAAAGGCAAGATCGTCGATCTGCTGACTGATCGAGTGGCTTGCGTGGTGCGCTTTCAGGGCGGACACAACGCCGGTCATACTCTGGTGATTGACGGAGTAAAAACGGCGTTGCATTTAATTCCCTCGGGCATTTTGCGAGAGAACGTGCATTGTCTGATCGGTAACGGCGTCGTTCTGGCTCCGGATGCACTCATCAGAGAAATGACGATGTTGGAAGAGCGCGGCGTACCGGTTCGTGACCGATTGCGGTTAAGCCCGGCCTGCCCACTGATTTTGCCGTACCATGTCGCGTTGGATAAAGCCCGTGAAGTGGCGCGAGGAAAAGCGGCAATTGGCACCACCGGGCGCGGTATCGGCCCGGCTTATGAAGACAAGGTAGCCCGGCGCGGGCTGCGTTTGGGGGATATTTTTCACCGTGAGCGGTTTGCTGCCAAGCTGGGTGAAGTATTGGATTACCACAACTTTGCCCTTAAGCATTACTACAAAGCAGAAGCATTGGACTTCCAAAAACTGCTAGAAGAAACACTGGAAATGTGTGAGCAGTTGAAGCCGATGGTGGCCGATGTGACCGAGATCCTGCATCAACACCGGTTGGCCGGTGACAATATCATGTTTGAAGGCGCGCAGGGCACGTTGCTGGATATTGACCACGGGACCTATCCGTTTGTGACGTCTTCGAATACCAGTGCGGGTGGTACTGCCACCGGTTCCGGTTTTGGCCCTCTTTACCTGGATTACGTGCTGGGCATTACCAAGGCTTATACCACGCGTGTGGGATCGGGTCCGTTTCCCACAGAATTGTTTAATGACGTGGGTGATCACCTGCGGGAAAAAGGGCATGAGTTCGGCACCACCACCGGGCGTACCCGCCGCTGTGGTTGGTTCGATGCTGTGGCCTTGCGCCGATCCATGTTGATTAATTCGGTTTCCGGTTTATGCCTGACCAAGCTGGATGTTCTTGATGGGCTGGACACAATTCGTATATGCGTTGGTTATGAAGACGCGCAGGGGAAGATGCTGGACGCGTTTCCAGTGGACGCGGCAGACTATGACGGCATTCAGCCGGTTTATGAAGAGGTGCCGGGCTGGAGCGAGTCGACCTACGGGGTTCAGTCCCTGGAGGACTTACCCGCAAATGCAATTGCCTATGTTAAAAAACTGGAATCCGCTGTTGGCGCGCCGATCGATATTATTTCCACTGGCCCGGACCGAGTTGAAACCATTATTCTGCGCAATCCGTTCTGACCTGTAACGCCGTCTGCACCGGTGATGATGGGTCTTAAACGAGTGTTTGCACCAGCATGCTGCCACTGATGATCAGCATCAGTCCGGCAAATCCTAGCTGTAAGCTCGGCCCTGCCAGTTTGCCGGCAAAAAGGCGTCCCGCCAGCATGCCTGCCAGTGCGCCTGCTGCGAAAGGTGCGGCAACGTGCCAGGGCAGCGCCTGACCCTGATACGCAGCGATGCCTACCGTTGCCAGGCTGGTAATGGTAATAGCCATCAATGAGGTGGCTACAGCGGCATGAAAGGACAGGTCGGTCATTGCCCGCAACATGGGTACGATAATGAACCCCCCGCCCACGCCCAGTAGCCCCGATAGAAAACCGGTCAGCAGCCCGCTACCGGAAATCGCCAGGGCGCAGGGGCGCGTCCATTTCAGTTGTCCGGTTAGCGGATTCATGCGGCAGACCGGTTCGGTCGGATCTTCTTTATCGGTTTTCATTCCGGCCAGCACCACCCGGGTTTCTTCAGGCGCCGTTCGTGCCTGCAAAATCATGCGGATACTCACCACCACTAACACCAATGCAAAAATGATATGGAGGCGGCTGACCGGAAGTCTGCTGGCGGTATACAAGCCCAGAGGAGCTGTCAGTATGCTGGTTGAGGCCATGGTGATTGCTGCACGGTATCGAACAATGCCCTGCGGCCAGGCTGTTGCAGTGCCCACAAATGCAGCCAAAGCAACAGCAATTAATGCGGTCGGGATTGCTTGAGGTAAGCTCCAGCCCATGCCCCATATCAAAAGAGGCACGGCTAATACAGACCCTCCGGCGCCGGTCAGGCCCAAAACCAGGCCGACTAAAATTCCTAATGAAATAGCCAGCATTGCAAAGCCCGTTACGAGTGTGAGTTACGGGTTCATGAGCTGAAGCACAACCGGCTCCAGATTCAAAAGCCCGGCAGCGCGACCTAACTCAATCGCGTGCTGCGGTGTTTGGCTGTCAATCCAGAATGCCTTCAGCGCGAGTAGTGCTCCGACCCGGTTGGAGCTACGGCAGTGAACCAGCACAGGCTGGGTGTCGCTTTCCGCCATCGCGTCTGCCAGCTGCTGAGCATTGGCGCGGTTCAGATCCTGTGGTCCGCTTACGGGAATATTGACATAACGCATACCCAGCCCCTCAACCACAGCGGGCTCGCTGGGAGGGGTCTCGTTCAGCGGGCACAGATTAACTACCGTCTTGATGCCTTTTTTAGCGGCATCTCCAAAGTCTTGTTCGCTTGGCATTCCGCTTGCCAACGTATTAGGCAGTGGAGCAAATTGATTGGGCAGTGAGATCGGATGGTCGTTCAGCATGGCGAATTCCTTGGTCAGACATAAGTCTCAATAGTGCCATATTTTTTGCGGTGGGTCTGGTGTGCCTGGGAAGGCGCTGAAAAAGATTTGCGGGTGGGCCGGAAAGGTTAATAGGAAACGAAAAAAGCGGCCGGTAGGTCGGGGGCTGTTTTCCCGATCTGCCGGCCGCGCTCCAGAGTGTGGGTTCTACTACTTTATAACAACCTGGATGGGTTGCGATTGCTTACTACGGACACCGTTATGGTCAACCGTTTGGACCGCGAAGTAGTGGGTTCCTTTGTCCAGGCTTTTGAACTCATACTTCAGCTGCGTACCCGGTACTGTCTCTGCATAGGTCATGTTGCCCGCGCTTCCGACGCCATGAAAAATTTCATATTGTGAAATTTCACTTTTCGGTAACGCTTTTCCGTTGGCGCGCTTGGCGGGGGCTGCCCAGCTAATAGTGGCGTCGTTTTTTACTTCCACGGGGCTGGTGCCGGCAACGATGAGTTTTACCGTATTAGACGTAACGGATTTCCCGTTACTGGTGACGACGCAGTAGTATTGACCCGCATTGTTACTGGTTACGGATGTCAGTTTCAGATCCGAGTTGTTCGCGCCTGATATTTTTCCACCCTTGAAATACCACTGGTAGTTCAGTGAAGCGGGGCCTTTTGCAGACACGCTCAAAGTAACGCTACGACCCGGGTTCACAATTTCATTGCTCGGCTGGGCTGTGAATGCGAGTGGAGTCGCGTTGCCGGTGTTTCCGGCTCCTGTGCTATCACCACTATTGTTGCCGGTGCTTGCGGCAGAAATCTTCATGACTTCGATGCCGGAGATAAAGGCAGTGGACTTGGTGTCAGTGAATCGTAGAGTCAGATAGCCGTCACTGACTTTGATACTCGGAATATTACGAACCAAAGCGGTGTTGCCTTTTCCTGTTGCTGCGAATACATCGAGACTGTCTACAATTTTGTTTCCTTCTGAGTAGACATCGAATACGCGGGCGCCATTTTTAAATGTGCCACTGTAGTTCTCAGAAAAATGTAAATTTACTGAGTACTCACCTGCATCAACCGGGAATGAATATACCAGGTTTGGATCGCCGGCAGAATTTCGTCGGCGTGATTGATAAATTGTATCATCCGAAGTCTTGGCAATTGCTTGATTAGGATTGGATGCGGTTTTTCCAGCGTTGAAGTGAGCGTCTGCGCTCCACGTGTTACCAGCGCCATCTTTATAGGTAGTACCACCGGCATTGACCCGGTATATTGCTTCAATTTTGGAGCTTCCGTTGTTGGTGTCTCCTCCAGTGGACACCTCTTCGTTTGCGATCACCTCGATCGCAGAAACAAATGCCGTGGATTTTTGATCCAGAAAGCGAATATTCAGTGTTCCATCTTCAACATTAATATTGCTTATGGTTTCATTCACTGCGGTGTAACCGGAGCCGGCTTTGCTATAAACATCAAAATCGTTTTTTCTGATTTTGTCTTCCGCGAAAATGTCAAAAACGCGCTTTCCGAAGCCAAAGGTTCCGTCGTAGTTTTCAGAAAAATGCAGCCGTACCGAATAGTTGCCATTGTTAACGGGAAATGCATATTCCAGATCACTTTGGCTGGAAGTGTGCCGGCGACGGCTTAGATAGATATCATCGTCTGCAGTGCCGATGATATTGGTGTTAGCCGATACGCTGGCAGTTAACCCATTTATGAAATGGTTATCCGCATACCATTGTACGCCGTTGCTGTCTGTTACTTTGCCGCCACCTGAGTTAATGCGATAAACAACTTTCTCCACGGTGGGAGCGGTTGTTTCTGCACTCAAGACTTCGATTCCGGATACGAATGCGGTGGATGCCAGATCAGTAAAAGTAATATTGAGTTTGCCGTCTGTCACTTTTACGCCATCAATGTAGCGAATCAGTGCTCTATAGCCGTCGCCAGCTTCTTTAAATACGTCGATGGATGTCGGGTCTGTTTTGCCTTCAGCCGCAACCTTGAATACACGGGCTCCATTTTTAAAGGCTCCCTGGTAGTTTTCCGAAAAGTGCAAGCGGACATTGTAGGTGCCGTCGGCGACGGGGATAGCGTAACTCAAATCCGGCTCGTTGGAAGTGTGCCGGCGCCGGCTTTGGTAAAGCGTATCTTTGATGGTGTTTTTGATGCCGAGTGATAAATTCGAGGCAGTAATTCCGCCGTTAAACCCGAAGTCGGCAGACCAGCTGTGTCCGGCGCTATCCGTGAACTGTTTGCCACCCGCGTTGATTCGAATGTCGGTTGGGCTTATATCACTTGCGGAAAATGCTGCTCCGGCAACCAGCGCCAGACAGCTTGTACTTACAACTTTTAAAAGACCCGTACGGGTTATCGATATAGACATCTTAAACAATACCTTGAATTTAATGCAACTGGGAAACTTACACCCACAAGCCTAGCAGCGGGTATTCAGGGGTGCTTGTGGGATAGCTCACAACTTTCTGGTTAATGAACTTCTGCGTCAGGAACTGTGTGGAACATCACAGGTGTTCAATGCGCTGGAGCTAAAAAAAAATGTCGAATACGTTTGAAAATCGAATACCGCGATTGGATTTGATGAGAAAGCCAGACAGATAAAATGAATTATTCAGGATGAAGGTAGGGGGAGGGGCTAAGAAATGTGAAGCAGGTACGGTTTTGGGAGATAGAAAAAAGGCCAGCTATTGAATTTAGCTGACCTTTCTCCGTTTTGCCTTTGTGATCTGGTTCGCGTTAATTCGCAATAACTATCTGACCACTACTTTGATTGCTCTGGATCTATTGCTACGAGCGCCTTTGTTATCGACCGTCTGGATGGCAAAGAAATGATTGCCAGGACTCAAGCCTTTGATAAGGTGATTGAGTTTTCGGCCATCAACAGCGTCATACATCGACATATTAGAAGCACTTCTGCCATGGAATATCTCGAATTCAGCGATTTCCGATCTCTTCAGTGTTTTACCGTTGGTGCGCTTAGTCGGGGCTGCCCAGCTTAGTGTAGCGCTCTTTGACGTTTGTGCTGCATTGGTGCCGGAAACCACTACGCTGACAAGTTTAGTGTAAAGGCGTTTGTTGTTGTTGCGCACTACACAATAATATTGGCCTGCGTCTTTTTTCTGGATCGAAGCGAATCGTAACTGAGAGGATTTTTCACCTTTTAGCATGGTGCCGCCTTTGCGGAACCACTGGTATTTGATACCAGAACCTGAAGCACCGACTTTAAGGCTAATAGTTGAGCCGGGGCTGGCAAGAGCGTTGGACGGTTGCGAGGTGATTTTAAGCCCGGAACCGGAAGAGGCGCTACTGCTAGCTGCACTTGTATTGGCTGTTATGGTTTTCTTTGTGTTTGAACTCGAGTTACTGCTAGTTGATTTTCCCGCTATATTTTTGCCTTGCAGGGATTTGATCTCGATACCTGATATTAACCCAGCGTATTTCTTGGCTTTAAATTTCAGGTTGATTTTACCGTCATTTACTTTGACATACGAAATTGAGCGAGTCATTGCGGCACGGGCACTGCCGGATTGTTTAAATACATCGATACCTGAAAGCTCTTTACGCCCTTCAGCATACACGTCGAAGACTCGTTTACCCTTACCGAAAGCTTTCTGCTCCATCTCTGCAAAGTGAAGCTTTAAAGAATAGTTGCCGTTGGGAACAGGAATGACGTAATTCAGTTCCTTGTCTGTGAACTTGTGCCGACGCTGGCTTTGATAGACGCGATCCTGGTTGGTTTTCTTGATCTGGAGGTTTCGGTCTTTGACTTTATAACCGTTTTTAAAGCCGTAATCGGCTAACCATTTCTGGCCTGAGCTATCGGTAAACGCGGAGCCTCCGACGTTGATTCTTTTGACGGAGCTGTTGTTGGCGGCAGACGCCATTCCTGCGACAAGAGGTAAACAAGCGATACATACTACTTTTATGAGCCCTAAGCGGGAAATTGATATAGACATCTGGGACAATACCTTGAATTCAATTACTACTGGGAATTCAACTCCAAACTAAAAAGCGCTCGCTGTTGGGGTAACCCTGTACAAGAAACGTTTTTCTTGGTGGGCACACCCATGCTGTTCACTTTTTCACGGCGTCAATTAACTATACGGAATGTGCGAAACCGTAGAAAATTAACTATGTGTGTCTGCTGTTGATGCGGTGCTTTGTATTCGTCAGTGCAATTTCTATTTAGGTGAATTTAGTGGTTGTTTTCACACGCTAACTTAGCGTTTGTTAAGCATAGGCCTACCTTAAGCGATGGGTACCTCGAGTTGTGAGAAGTGGTGCACAAAAACCGCAGCGTTTTCTCCAGAAGTTAGGCTTTTTGTGACGTTGTAGGAACCTTTCTTAGGCCCCTGAAAAATAGCGGTTTTTTATTGATCAATAGGTGGTCATAAAACATACAAAAAAGAACACTTCGACTTCGCGTTCAATGAGTGGGGTGATCGGGATTTTAGGGAGGTAATTTAATTGTCTTTTTAGGTGTAGGCGTTTAAATCAAGGCAGGATCTATACAGTTAGGGTAAAAGTGTATAAAGCCGGTCTGTTAGGCGAACATCCCCTGGGAGATCTTTGGCGGGTTATATTTGCAGCATCACTCCGGCTCCCGTATCCACCGGTTGGTAACAGAAGCGATTGAAGTCCGCAGCGGGAGTGCGCAGGGAATTACACATAGTAAAGATAGGGATATAACGGATACAGATAGAGAACATTGGGTCTATCACAAATGAAGCTTGGGCGAATTTTTGAGCGCAGTTTACCCCGGCAATTGGGTGCCGAACCCGATTGTATACGACTTGTTTAGCAGTGGTTTTTCGTGACCGAGATCACGCCCCGACTGCGGAGCATTACCACAAATTATGTAGGCTCTTAGCTGGCTGCCGGAATTCTGGTCATTGGTCTGGTTTATAAGTAGTATGGCCGCCACTAAACTATCGTCAGGCATGAGATGCCGGGCCGGGGGAACGTTATGTTACTTGCAGTAGGGGCTGTTCTGGTTGGATTTGCTTTGTTGGTGTGGAGTGCGGATCGTTTTGTCGATGGGGCTGCGGCCACCTCCAGTCACTTCGGAATGCCCAGTTTACTGATCGGCGTGGTCGTCGTGGGCTTTGGCACCTCGGCACCGGAGATGGTGGTGTCGGCTCTGGCGGCGTGGGAAGGTAATCCGAATCTGGCGTTGGGCAACGGCCTGGGCTCGAATATTGTAAACACCGGATTAATTCTGGGCGTGACCGCGTTAATGGTACCGTTAATGGTGCACTCCAAAATTGTGCGCAAAGAGTTGCCCATTTTGATCGTGGTCGGTTTGATCGTAGGCGGAATGCTTTGGGATGGGGCTTTGCAGCGCTGGGAAGCCATCCTATTGCTCGTCGGATTCTTTATTCTGATTGGCTGGACCGTGTATTCCGCGATGAGCGGAAGCGATGATAATTTAGCGGTCGAGATGGATCAGGAGCTCGTGGAGCACGCTATGAGCTTAAAGATGGCGTTGTTCTGGGTTGGGCTCGGGTTGGTTCTGTTGATAATCAGTGCCCGGGTGCTGGTGTGGGGCGCAGTAACGATAGCGGAATCAATGGGGGTTAGTGATCTGGTGATCGGTTTAACCATTGTGGCATTGGGCACGTCGTTACCGGAATTGGCCGCTTCGGTGATTGCCGCGCGAAAAGGCGAGCACGATATCGCAATCGGTAACGTGGTCGGTTCAAATATTTTTAATCTGCTGGCTGTAATCGGGATTGCGGGCATTATTAAGCCGTTGGAAGCGATCTCACCTGAAGTATTGCATCGGGACTGGCCCGCCATGATGCTGCTGAGTGTTGTTCTGTTGATAATGGCTTTAGGATTTAAACGCCAGGGTAGAATCAACCGCATTGAGGCCGTGTTGCTGCTATTGATGTATGTCGCTTACAACATCTATTTGGTGAAGACCGCACTACCTGCTGCCTGAGACGCCAGCAGGCTAAAGGTGATACGGGCGCAGCAAAAGCTGGCCTGAATTCTGCTACTATCATGAAGACGTTTTCCAAGGCCGATGATTCGTATTTGCTATGAGTAACAACACCGTGCAACTCGGGTTCTCCGGAACCCTGGCTATTTTACTGCCGTATCTGAAAGAAAAATTTCTGGAACAGATAAAATCCATCTGGTTTATTGTGTTCTATCTATTGTTCTTCCAGGTTGTGATTCTGGGTTTGCCTATTGTGTACTCCTCGATGATTGCAGCGGGCATGTTAGTAGTGGTGATCGGCCTGATGTTTTTCATGGAAGGGCTGCGTATCGGGCTGATGCCTCTGGGCGAGATGCTGGGCGCTGTGCTGCCGAGAAATTCCACTTTACCGTTAATTCTGCTGTTTGCTTTTTTATTAGGCCTGGGAGCAACTTTTGCAGAGCCTGCGATCGCAGTGTTGCGTGCAGCCGGTGCGGGAGTAAAACCCGATGATGCCCCTTTGTTATATAGCTTGCTGAATGACTTCTCCAGCCAGCTGGTATTCAGTGTGGGCGTAGGTGTGGGTTTCGCCGTGCTGCTTGGCGTATTGCGTTTCTTCTTCGGTTGGTCTTTGAAATATTTGATTTTGCCCGGGCTTGCCGTGCTTTTGTTGCTGACGGTAGCAGGTAATTTCAACGTGGCGATACAGCCTGTATTGGGGTTGGCCTGGGATTGTGGCGCGGTTACAACTGGGCCGGTGACGGTGCCGCTCGTGCTGGCGTTGGGTGTTGGAGTGTGTCGTATTGTCGGCAACGGTGATGCTAAAAATGCGGGCTTTGGTATTGTTACGCTGGCATCGCTGTTTCCGATTCTGGCTGTTTTATTGTTGGCGTTTTACCATTTTTATGCCCAGGATTACTATGGTCAGGAATTTTATGAGGGCAGTGCTGAATACGAATTAGTGGTACCTAAACCACTGCTGGGAGAAGAGGATTCCTACACTGATGTTTCTGCATCGGAATTTGAAGAGTTTATTGCTAATCCGGTGTTAGACGATCGTTATGATGTGTATTTTGAAGGCGGGGAAACGCGCTTGGTGGATGGGCGAATTGTAGTAGCCGATTCGCGCATCGTATTAGAAAAAAAAGCGATTCAGGAATCCAAGATGGTTAGCGGTCAGAGCTGGAATCCTGAAACAAATATTGTCAACACGTTAAAAACAGCGGCCATCGACGCGTTGCGAGCGATCGTCCCGTTGTGCCTGTTTTTATTTGTTTCGCTCAAGCTGGTGTTAAAAGATAAAGTTAAAAACGCGGATGAAATCGCGTTGGGCATCGGTTTTTCTGTGTTGGGAATGGGATTGTTTTTATGTGGCATTCTTATTGGATTGACACCGTTAGGCACTCAGCTCGGAAGCAATGTACCTTCTACTTTTACCGCGATCGTACCTTGGGGTATGAATGGCTCAGAGGGGCCGATATTTGAAAGCGATAGCATCGGCAAATTAGTAGCGATTTCGTTTGGCTTTTTTCTGGGCTACGGAGCAACGTTGGCGGAACCTGCGTTGAATGCATTGGGCGATACAGTGGAAAAAATTACCGTTGGCGCATTTCGTAAACGGTTGTTGATGCAGTCTGTAGCGACCGGTGTTGCCATTGGGATCGGTATGGGAGTTTGTAAAATAGCATTCAATCTGCCATTGATCTGGTTGCTGTTACCACCGTATTTAGTGTTGATGGTACTGACGATTATTTCTGATGAAGCGTTCGTAAATATTGCCTGGGATAGTGCTGGCGTGACCACAGGTCCGATCACTGTACCGTTGGTTTTAGCGATGGGTTTGGGCGTGGGGGCGAATGTGCCGGGTGTCATTGACGGTTTTGGCGTGCTGGCATTGGCTTCCGTTGGTCCGATCATCACCGTATTAATGGTCGGTCTGGTGGTGTCCAGATCGGACTTGTCGGACGACGCGGGAGACCGGATATGAAACCTTTTTCCCGGCGCGCGAATATTTCAATTGTAACGGCTATCCTGCCTCCGGCTGTCGCCGCTAAGGTTATTGACGGGTCATTTGAGCTGGGCGAACAGAATGCATTGTTGTTCAATGCCAGAGGTACCGTTATCCGTGATCGCTGGTATCAGAATTTTTTACCTGTGATCAGTCCGGAGCTGGAGTATTTGCAGTTTCTGGTGCCGGATCCCCAGGTGGATCAGATTGTGGAATCCATCATTCATCATGGTAGTTTGCATTTGCACGGAGCCGGTGCGGTATTTTCAGTGCCTTGCGATGAGGTGGAATATGGCAGTGATTTTGCGTTGTGGTCAACCCTGGACGATCAAGGTGACGATGCGTTTAACGCTTCCACCAATCTGAAAGAAAACATGTCTGCAATTTACTGTATTGTACAACCAGATCAGGTGGATACCATTTCTCGGGCGGCAATGCAGGCGGGTGCCCACGGCCCCGTTATTTTTTATTGTGAAGGGCGTGGGTTGCGCGATCGGCTGGGTTGGCTGAAGATTACCAAGAAAGGTGTCAAAGAAGTGATTACGGTGATTGTCGATAACGTCGACAAGGTCGCCGTTGCTGAAGCCATGATCGAGGCTGGGCGTCTGGATATGCCGGGGCGGGGTTTTTTGTTTAGTATGCCTATTCAGAAGGGCATGATCCATTTGCCCAGTACGGTTGGCAATCGTGGCTACAACGCGAATATGCAGCAGATTATTGCGGCTATTGATAGCCTGAAAGGGTCGACTCAGTGGCGTGATCAGAGTGTGGTCGAGCTTGGGGTGGTTGGCAAGAGCGCAGGTCTTTCATTGTTCGGAAAATTCAAAGAGCGTGATTGGTTAGTGGATCAGGAATGCCTGGGTTGTATTGTGCGGCGGAAATACAGTGACGCCATGATGGATGCCATTTTATCCGCCGGCGCTTATGGTGCAAATGTTAGCTACGCCCGCTTTATTGAGGTAGAGAGTCGAACAACCTCCAGCGGCATCCGCTTAAACCGTGAGAGCGGATTTATTCGCTGTGTTTTACATCGCTCTATTGTGGAAAAGGTAAAACAGAACATTAAGCAGGTTTGTGCTGACAACGAAATTGATGATGTTTGTATTTTTACCCAACCGATCACCCGCGGTTACACCTATTTGACACCGGAAGCGGAAGACACAGCTGTAAGAATGTATCGCGGAACCAAAGTCAGGCGTTAGCGAATGCGGCTGCCAGATCGCGGAAGAATGTAATGTATTGTTGGTGGCCGTTGGCGAACACAAAATTCAGGTTCAGTGGGTCGTTCTGATCGCAAATGCCATCATGATGGCGATTAGGTTGGCTGCCCGGAAGTGGGTTCAGGCGATCAAGCTGTAGTCCTGGGCGATCCAGTTCGCCGCCGCTGCTATCAACGTACAGCACGGCATTGTCTGACTGAAAACGCGCCCCCAACGCTTGCACCAAGGTTAAAAATCCTCGATCACTGCCGCCCCGTAACACCACGTCGCTTGCGGTCGATTGCGGATTGGAGGTAACAGTGTCGCCCACCCCGATAATTCTGGGCATCTGTTGCGGATCGAAATGCTGTTCAGCCAGGGCCAGTAATTTTTCCTGGTCGCGGGGAGCCGTGCGGGCATTGAATGACTCGCCGAGCGGATAGTGCCCGGTTTGTTCAAAGTAGTAGTGATTAAGAATGACCAGCACGCCGACTTCTTTGATCGCGCCTTGTAGCATAAATTGAAAATCCGTGGTGCCGGAGTCCTGGCCGCGTGCAAACTTGATACGTTCACCCTGTGCGTCCCGACCTAAATTGGGGGCGTAGTGGATGAAGAACGATTCACTTAAATTGCGAACGTCAGCCTCGTCCAGCAAAGCTTGCATTATTCCTTTCAGGTCTTTCTGTAATTGAAGATACAATTCCGGCTGTTGGAAATGTTGATGGAATACATTGATGTTGATGGTAGGGGAAGCCAGGTTATCCAGAATGGCTGAATGACAAAGCAAATCGATATCGGCATTGGATAAGTTATAAGGTGCTTTATTTAAAAGGGATGTCAGATAGGCTTTCGCTTTGTCCGGAACAGAGCGTAAGAATGTGAGTTCTTCGTCGCTTACTCCCGGGTGGGTGACCCGGCCCTGTTGATCCTGCCATTGGACTCCGCCTCCGGCTAATCCCGGTAAATAAGACTGATGTGCGGCCGTCTGCGATTCAGCACCCAGTGCGGTATCAACGATCTGATTTAATCCGCGACCACCGATATGTTCTCCGTTGGTCAGAACATAAAAATGACCGGCAAGCAATTTACTGGCATTGATATAGTCAGGGTCCAGAGTCCGGGTGAGTGGGTCACGTACCAATCCCATGCACACACCATCCAGATCCTGAATAATGAGCAGATTCTTATTCATTACCAGCGACCTTTTAAGGCGCTGGTAATCGGTTGAAAATAAAAATTGATGCAGAAGAGGGGAATCGGCAGGGAAATCAGAGTGCATAATTAACCTGCAGCGCCCCACAGACCTTGCAGACTGCCCAGGATGTTAGTGCCGACACCCTCATTTCCCAGAAATTTAAGAATAGTGGGTGCAAATTGAGCCACCATGTCCGGGCTCAGGCCCAGACTGCTAAAGGCTTTGAGCACACTGTCCATATTGGAAACCTGGCTCAGTGCACTGGCTGCCAGGCCGCCGCCTTCGCCGCCCCCCAGTAGTTCACTGATGCCGGGTACTTTATCGGTTATGCCACTGAACTGGTCAGCAGGCAGTTGATTCTTTGCCAGCGCCAGCATGGCGGCAGTGCCTCCGGCTGCTTGTTTCGGGCTGACACCCAGGTCACCGGTTAACGATTCCACCAGCTTTTTGGCATCACCAGTCACCATTACTCCATCGTCAACTGCATTTGACGCAGATTCTTTCAGTTTGCCCATATCAAAGGCATAGGCGGGCGAGTACAAGCTAGTCAGGATTGTGGCTGTTAATATAACGAGTATGGTTCGCATTGATTTTCTCCAATGGGCTTATAGGGAACTGGCTGAGGGGCATTATTACAATAATTGGTGAAGATCACCACTTACCTTGTGGTTAGTGTATTTTAACTCGCTGATTTGTTTGTGGTAACAGTCGAAAGCGTAAAATAGAATAACCACGGGTTTGGTTTACCCCATTTGAGGAGAACGAAAATTAATCATAAATTGATTGTTTCTTTGGCCTGCATCCTGATACCCGGCATTTTGTATTCTGTTTTTATGATGTTGGGCGAAGGGCGGGATGGCAGCAAGGCTGTGCCTTTACCATTGCAGACGCCGTCCGAAACAGTCACCCACGTTAAGCCGGTATTCAGTGAACCGGAATATGTGGGAAAGTCTGCCTGTGTGGATTGCCACCAAAAAGAGGTCGAGGCCTGGACCGGATCTCATCATGACCTGGCCATGCAGGAAGTAAATCAAGCCACGGTGCTGGGGGACTTTGATCAGTCTGAGTTTGAAAAAGACGGCGAGGTTACCCGGTTTTCAAAACAGGGTGAGGTCTATTATGTCACAACGGTTGGTCCCGGCGGTACTGCTGAGAAATACCGTGTCGCGTATGTCTATGGGGTTTTCCCTTTACAGCAGTATTTGTTGGAATTGCCGGGTGGTCGTTTACAGGCGCTGAGTGTGTCGTGGGATAGTCGCCCGCAACAAGAAGGCGGGCAACGTTGGTTCCATCTCTATCCGGATCAAAAAATTCATCATACAGAGGCGCTGCACTGGAGTGGAATGCAACAGAACTGGAATTTCACTTGTGCAGAATGCCATTCTACTAACCTGGATAAAAATTACGATGCGCAATCCGACCGTTATGACACTCGCTGGTCGGAGCTGGATGTGTCTTGTGAAGCATGTCACGGGCCTGCATCCAATCACGTGGAATGGGCACAGCAACAAGATAATTCCGCTACCGAATTAACGTCGTTGAACAAAGGTCTTACCCATGTTTTCAACGAGCGTCAGGGTGTGCACTGGAAATCCAATGCGCAGACTTATAACCCGCAACGCAGCGAGCCACGCCGGACAGAAACCGAAATTCAAACCTGTGCGGCCTGCCATTCGCGTCGAGCACAACTATTTGAAGATGATCGTAAAGGTCAGGCATTGATGCAAAGCTATTTGCCTTCTAACCTGGAGCCGGGTTTATATCATGTTGATGGACAGATAGACGATGAAGTGTATGTCTACGGTTCTTTTCTACAAAGTAAAATGTATGCCGAAGGGGTGACCTGCAGTGACTGTCACAACCCCCATAGTTTGGAATTAAAAGTCAGTGGCAATGGGGTTTGTCTGCAATGTCACAATGCCGAGAAGTTTGAATCGGTAAGCCACCATTTTCATCAGCAAGATGAGCCGGGCTCGCAGTGCGTTGATTGTCATATGCCCAGTAAATTGTTTATGCAGGTAGACGCACGGCGCGACCACAGTTTCCGCATTCCGCGTCCGGATTTATCCGAGCAATTAGGCACGCCGAACGCATGCAATCAATGTCACTCAGATAAAAGCGCGAGCTGGGCGACCGATCGTATTAATGCCTGGTTTCCCGGGCCCAAGCCAGGCCATCAGCAGTTCGCCCATGCTTTGCAGGCAGCACGGCTGGGTGCAGGCGATGCCGAGCAACAATTAGTGGCTCTGCTGCAGCGGCCGGATCAACCGGCGATTGCGCGGGCTACGGCAGCGCAATCGTTGGGCCCCTATCTTTCCTCGCAATCATTGCCGGAATTGGCCAACGCCCTGAGTGACCCTGATCCCTTGGTGAGGGCCGGAGCGGTGCAGGCATTCGATGGTTTGCCGGCAGAGCTGCGGTGGCAGTCATTGAGTCCTCTGTTAACCGATGATATCCGGGTGGTTCGCACCTTGGCAGCCAGTCAGCTTGCGGATATCTCCGCGCAGCACATCAGTGCGGATCAGTTTTCATTGCTGCAATCGGTGGTGCAGGAGTATGAGCAGGCTCAAAAACACAATGCAGACACACCGGCATCCCGGGTCAATTTAGGTAATCTTTATGGTAGTCAGAGCAAGTGGGCCGCGGCGCAGGGAGAATACCAAGCGGCAATCAAGTTAGACCCCGGATGGATTCCTGCTTATATCAATCTCGCTGATATGCACCGCATTCGGGGCACGGACGATGAGGGGAAGAAAATACTGTCGGATGGGATTGAGCGCAACCCGGATTCGGCAGCTCTTTATTACAGTTTGGGGTTGCTACAAATTCGTTTGCAGGATAAAGATAAGGCGTTGAAATCTCTGGCTGAAGCGGTGCAGTTGTCTCCGGAGAATGAGCGTTACAGCTACGTTTATATTGTCGCGTTAATGGAAATGGGGCAATCGGCGCAGGCACGCTTAGTATTGCAGCAGTCGCTTAAGCTCAATCCCAATGCGGCGAATTTACGGTCTTTAAAAAACCAATTGCCATAACCGAAGGCTGTTATTCGTCAGAGGTGGCTCCGGGTTTTTCACCGGTACTAACCACCGAAGCGGCAATGTGCGCTGAACTGAGTGCTATGGTACTTTCGGTATGACGGTGTTGATTCTGTTTTTGTTTGACTTGAAGGATGCGCGCGATGGCAATAGCCCCACTGATGGATCAAGTATTTCAATGGTTTTCGGAACAGGCTCAGAAACGGGTGCCGGTTTCCGGAAATAACCCCTACCTGAAAGGTGCATATGCCCCGGTTGACGTTGAAACCACCAGCACCTCACTGAAAGTGCAGGGCCAGATTCCCGAGCAGCTTAATGGGGTCTTTACCCGCATTGGGCCGAATCCAATCTCGGTTCCCAATCCTGCCACTCATCATTGGTTCATTGGTGAGGGTATGGTACATGGCTTACGTTTGGAAAACGGTAAGGCGGTTTGGTATCGCAACCGCTGGATCGGAACCAACAATACGAATCGTCAGTTAAATCGGCCATTAGCACCCGGCAAACGCCATGGGATAAACGATACGGTTAACACCAATATTATTCGTCATGGGGGTAGTAACTGGGCTATGGTGGAAGCCGGTGCATTGCCGGTGGAGCTGGATGATGAGCTGGAAACGCTACAGCACAGTTTGTTTAACAGCAATGCCGTGGGTTGTTTCACTGCGCACCCTCATCTTGATCCGTTAACCGGAGAATTACACGCGATCTGCTATGACGCGAAACAACCTTTCCGCATCTTTTACCACGTAATTGACCAACAGGGGCAGTTATCCAGGCGGGTTTCCATCCCGGTTAAACACGGGCCGATGGTTCATGATTGCGCGATCACAACCAGCCAGACCATTCTATTGGATTTGCCGGTCACCTTTTCGATGCGGTCATTGATTAAAGGGGCGCGCTTTCCCTATCAGTGGAATAAACGACACCGGGCGCGGGTAGGCTTACTACCAAGGCTGGGAAATAGACAGGACGTGCGTTGGTTTCACCTTGACCCCTGTTATGTTTTTCATACCTGCAATGCTTTTGATGCAAACGATGGTAGCGTGGTCGTGGACGTGGTGGTACACCAGCGCATGTTTGATAATTCGATACAGGGACCGGAACCGCAACAGGTCACTCTGGAACGCTGGACACTGCCGCCAGATGGCGATCAGGTGCAGCGTAAAGTGATTTCGTCACTGTCGCAGGAGTTTCCCCGTTTTGATGAGCGGCTGGCGACACGGGCTTATCGGTATATCTATACCGTAGGGGTCGAATTGAGCAAACAAGATTCACCGCAACCTTTGTACCGGCACGATGTTGAAAGCGGTGCTCGAATTCATCATGACTATGGCCCCCAGAAAATTTCCGGCGAAGTTATTTTTATTCCCCGCAGTGATCAAGGCAGGGAAGACGATGGCTGGTTGTTGTCTTACGTGTATGATTTGGCGAATAACAGCAGCGAGGTGGTGATTCTGAATGCGGACGATCTTGATGGTGAGCCGCAGGCAATTATTAAATTGCCGGTTCGGGTACCATTAGGGTTTCACGGGAATTGGTTGGCGGACTAAACCTGTCCTGTTTGCGGAGATGCAGGCAGGGATTCTAATCAGGACGTGCCGCCAATCCAGTTATTGAAGGCCTGCACGGATTGCTGGCTGGCATCAGAAGATTGCAAAGAGTTTAACAAGCCGCCCAACAACTCATGGGCATTGGGCAGGTCCGACATCAAAGAGCGCACGGCGTCACGGGCTTGGTTAACCTGGTTGGTAAAGTCCCCGAGACCGGCAAGCGGATTGCGTACAGGTTGACGCCCGGAGATGTTGTCTAAGTTGTTGATGCGGGTATAGGTGTTTTGCACAACACTGGTTTCGGAGCGGGTCAGATCCACTGCGAAGGCGGATAACTCGTTGACGTCCATGCCCACTTCAAGGGCCTGATTAAAGGCTTTTTCAACATCCCCGTTATAAAAGGTTTCAGCTACGGAATTCACTTGCTTAAACAAATCCTGCAGCGCATTCATTTCACCTTCATCCAGTTCACCTTCTACCTGAAAGGCAAAATGATCGTAGCTTGAATATGTGCTACCGGTGTTATTCGCCTGAATATTCTGTTCTGAAAATTCCGTGAATTGCTGACTCAGGGACTGACCGGAGGCGACGTTCAACGTAACGCGGTCACCATCCTGAGTGACTACCTGCATTGAGAACGAGCGACTCTGGCCAACCGCAATGGATTGGCTGCTTGTCTGTATCGAATCGGGCGTGGTTGCCGGAGTCTGGAACAACGATTTGCCAAGAGATTGCAGTTGGTCAGCAATCATATTGACGGTGTTGTCGAAGTTGTTTTTGATCTCGCCGCTAAAAGTCCCCGATCCCTGCATGATATTTTTCGCCTCACGCAATCCACTCTCGACGCCTTTTAGTGCCTGATTGTAGAGATCCTGAATGCGGGAATCGGATGCACCGTTGGCTTTTTCCTGGCGTAGGCGATCAGTGATGAACCCCATAATGCGGTCGGTTACGGCTTCGGGGGAAAAGTCATCGGCACTGGATGCGGGTTTGGCGGAAGCATCACCGGATGTGCCGGCAGGCAAGCTAGTGGCAATGCGGTCACTCATTCTGTTGTAGGCAGACGCCAGCACGCGGGACAAACGATCTCCCCCTGCACCTGTGTTGCCGGACAGTCCGCCAGACCCATTCAAGCTGCCGGAATTCGCGTCGACTCCATAACCGCTGCGAGGTGGGATCTGGCTATAGGGCTGTAAGGTCTGAGTTTGCATACACGCGTTCCGCAATGAGGGTGTGGAGGCTCTACCTTTATTTATCGGCAAAGCCGCTAAGTTCTTTAACGGCTGGCGGTGACTTTTTTCCTATGATGTTTAGGGTGTGCGGCTGTGAATCAGAGTGCATTGATTGGCAGTTTCAGGTACACCTGTCCGTTGTCTTCAGCCGGTGGCATTACACCTGCTCGCACATTGACCTGAATCGAAGGCAGAATCAGGCGTGGCATATCCAGTGTGGCATCACGTGCTTCCCGCATAGCAACAAACTCGGCTTCGCTGATACCTTCACGGACGTGAATGTTGCTTTGCCGCTGGGTTTTAACGCTGGATTGGCATTGATGCTGACGTCTGTCCCCAGGGTAGTCGTGGCAAACAAATAGGCGGGTATCATCCGGTAATTTGAGCAAAGTGGATATGGATTGATGCAGCGTGGCGGCGTTGCCTCCGGGAAAGTCGCAGCGCGCGGTGCCGACATCGGGCATGAAAAGAGTGTCACCGACGAACAGTGCGTCACCGATCAGATAAGCCAGATCGGCCGGGGTATGGCCGGGAGTGAAAATAACTTTGCCGGTGAGCTGGCCGAAACTGAACTCGTCGCCGTTTGTGAATAGATAATCAAATTGGCTGCCGTCACAAAGAAATTCCTTTTCGAAATTAAACAGTCGGCGAAAAATACGCTGTACTTGGAGGATATTTTCACCAATGGCGACTTTACCACCCAATTGCTCGCGCACGAAAGGCGCAGCAGTAAGATGGTCGGCATGGGCGTGGGTTTCCAGAACCCAGTCCAGTGCCAACCCCTGTGCAGTAATGAAATCCACCAGGCGTTGCGCGCCGGCAGTACCGGTACGACCGGACTTGGGATCAAAATCCAGCACCGGATCAATCACCACGGCATGACCGCCGGGCCGATCAAAAACAACGTAGGAAAAGGTTTCCGAATCCGGATCAAGAAAGGACTGTATCTGCGGGATCATAGCGCGCTCCAAATCAATATGCTTTAATATATAATATAAATATATATAATGATACCCGACAAGCGTCACGGAGTACCTCCTATGAAGCAAACCGAAATCAATCCCGAGGCGATGAGGGCAGCGGCAGGTCAGGCCTCTATGTTGCTGCGCGCATTGGCCAATGAAGATCGCCTGATGTTGTTGTGCCAGTTGAGCCAGGGTGAAGCCTGCGTCAGTGCGCTGGAGCAGGCCTGTAATTTGTTCCAGCCTTCGTTATCCCAGCATCTGGGAGTGTTACGTAGGAAGGGTCTGGTGGATACCCGCCGTGATGGCAAGCGCATTTTCTATCGGGTAACAGATGACAATGCCATGGCCGTGTTACAGGTGCTCTATGAGCGGTTTTGTCCTCGACCGGGTGGGTTGTGATGACGTTGGATTGGCAGGCATTTACTCCGTGGCAAGCGTTGAGCGGTGGGCTGCTGATCGGACTTGCGGCTGCCATTTTTATACTACTGAACGGCCGTATTGCAGGGATTAGCGGAATTCTGGGCGGGTTACTTCGGGCGCCGCAAGGCGATACAGGGTGGCGGCTTGCCTTTGTGTTCGGGATGATGGCTGCGGCCTGGGTTTGGCAGGGATGGGCTGCGCTGCCGCCAATGGTTATTGATGCCGACTTTGCACAGCTGGTTGTCGCGGGTCTGCTGGTGGGCATCAGTACGCGCTATGGGTCCGGTTGCACCAGTGGCCATGGAGTGTGTGGCATTGCCCGTTTGTCCCCGCGCTCCCTGGTTGCTACGGCGGCGTTTATGGGCAGCGGATTCGTGACGGTGTATGTGATCCGTCACGTGGTGGGTTAGGAGGTTTTTATGTCGAATGCGTTGGGTTCCAATCTTCTATCCGGTAGCAAATGGACTCTGATTAGCGCTGGGTTATCAGGTCTGATCTTCGGACTGGGTTTGCTGCTGTCAGGCATGGCGAACCCGGCGAAGGTATTGGCGTTTTTGGATCTGGCGGGGCGCTGGGATCCCAGTCTAATGTTGGTGATGGCCGGCGCGGTTGGCATCAGTCTGGCCGCCTTTACTCTGGCGAAGGGTCGCAGTCGTAGTTTACTGGGTGAGCCTCTACGACTACCCACGTTACGGCAACTGGACAAGCGGTTGATTTTAGGCAGCCTGGGCTTTGGCGTGGGTTGGGGGTTGGCCGGGTTTTGTCCCGGCCCTGCGCTGGTGGCGTTTGCAACCGGCACACCGAAGGCGGTCGTGTTTTTTATCGCCATGCTGACGGGAATGGGGTTGTTTGAAATACTGGGACGATTTGGGGCTGGTCCGCGCCATTAACGGGAGCCGGCATCAGCGCTTTTGGCGTCGTTTTTTGCCGCAATGAAAACCTGTATGAAGAGGCCGACGGATTCCGTTTCTGTCCCTTGCACCCCAGGTATGGGGAGATTTCCGAAAGTACACTATTCAAATTGCATACTGAGTTTCATTCCCGGTTTACGGGACATGTTAGCGTGCGGGCACGAGCCGGTTTATTCTGCCGGCCCCTCGATCAGCAGTAAAAAACAATAACATTTGGAATGCATATTATGGATAGTACCTTTAGTAATTGTTTACGTACCGGTGTGTGTCTTGGTGCCGGTGTCTGGCTCAGTTTCTCTGCCTATGCGTTCACGCCTAACCCGACGCCGGAGCCCGATCCGGACCCACCCTCCAACACCGGAGTAATTGAGAACGGACGCTATGTCCTGATCAATCGGAGCAGCGACACCGCTATGACGGTGGCCTCCGGTAGCCTCGACAATGGCGCCAATGTGATTCAGCAGGCGTACACCGGTCAGCCCTTCCAGCAATGGGATGTAAATAACCTGGGTAATGGCTATTACTCGATTCGGGCGGTACACAGTGGTCAATCGCTGGATGTCTGGGAATGGAATGGGAGTGACGGTGCCGATGTACGGCAATGGCCCTATCTGAATGCTGAGAATCAACATTGGAAAATTGAAAGCACCGGGCCGGACAGTTACAGCATTGTTTCCCGCTTCAGCGATAAAGCCATCGATGTGGTGAGTGCACCCTCCGGTGATGGCGCAAATGTATCGCTCTGGACTTTTACCAGCGGCGCATCGCAAAGCTGGAATTTCGTCAATGCTGCAGACGCCGGAAACGGAAGCAGTGATGACGGTGGCGATAGTGATGATGACTATTACAGCGACGATACTGGAACGTCATCCAGACCCCTATTAACGACTAATCAGGCAACCCGGTATACGATCCGAAACTATCTGGCAGGCGCAGGCAGCTTGGCTTCCGGTTTGCGCACGGACAACTGGAACCCGACCGCGGGCATCGGCGATGTCACCCAGCTCAATGCGCGTTATGTTGTGGCAACCAGCGGTGGTTCCCATCGCACCGTACAGTCCGCGATTAATGCGGCCGTTAGTGCAGGCGGTGGCAGTGCAATCAACATAGAAGTTAAACCGGGTACCTATCGCGAAGTATTGTGTGTGCCTTCTTCCGCTCCCCCGATTAATTTGTATAGCCTCGACACTGACGCCTCGAAAACGCTGGTCGTGTATAACAATCTGGCCGGCACCACCCGGCGTGCCGGGGTCAATACCTGTAATAACAGCAGTAGTTCAACGTATGGGACCACCGGCAGCGCAACCGTAACAATTAAAGCAAATCACTTTCGTGCTAAAAATATGACCTTTGCGAATGACGGTAACGAAAACACCATCAGCAACGGCGGTACACAGGGTGTAGCAATCTTAACGGAAAGCGATCAAGTGGTGTTTGAGAATATGCGTTTTCTGGGCAATCAGGACACCTTCTATGCCAAGACCGGTAGTGAAGATCTGGTGAAACGGGTGTATGTGAAAAGCAGCTATATCGAAGGCGATGTGGATTTTATATTTGGGGGCGCTACGATGGTGTTTGATGATTGCGTTGTGCATTACCTGCATACACGTCAAGGCCGCAATGGCGGGATTCTGTTTGCACCCAGTACCAATTCACGAAATCCGTATGGCATTCTGGTGATCAACAGCCGTTTCACGGCGCAAAGCGGCACCAGCGCTAACCTGATTCA
Organism: Ketobacter sp. MCCC 1A13808; assembly: GCF_009746715.1. Taxonomy (NCBI): domain Bacteria; kingdom Pseudomonadati; phylum Pseudomonadota; class Gammaproteobacteria; order Pseudomonadales; family Ketobacteraceae; genus Ketobacter; species Ketobacter nezhaii. Next base: position 353,292 of record NZ_VRKW01000002.1, on the reverse strand, counting down.
TTTGGGAAGGGCCTGGGATGAAGGGTTAAGTAATACATCGCAATATGCGAACAAAGTGCGTAGCGGGTCTTATCCCAACGGTCAGCTCTTGATTCGCGAAACCAATATGGCCAACCACATCCGAGCAAATGATCCCTGGCGCGATTCAACTGCGTCGCGTCCTTACAGCGCTAGCGAAGGCAGTTATCCGGCTAACCGGTTCCACGAATATCACAATGATCACTAAACCGGTTGTTTGAATTCTGTATGATCCGCAATAAAAAACCCCGGCAGTACCTGCCGGGGTTTTTTATTTTCTGGATTCAACTATTTGTTTGTGCCGTTGCTATCAGAACGAGGTTATGTTTGAAGAGGTACAGCTTTTCCATGAACCGTAGCAAAGCTGTCCGGCATTACGCAAGCGGCTATTGGTAATTCGCGCAGTGGAGGTCGGGCTATCTGTGCGGAAAACCGCTTCTTTCATGTTGGAAATATCGCAATTGGTCACGTTCACGTTAATGGTGAAGCCGGTACCGCCATTCTGGCGTAAAAATTTACCCATGTTATCAACAACGCAGTTGGAAACATTCAAATTGGTTTCAGCGTTGATCTGCATGAACTTGTCATAGCCGTTTACTCCGGTAATATTACGAATAGTCACATCCCCTTTTGATTTTACGGTCAACGCATCTTCGCCAACATCGGTCCAGCGAATATTATCGATGGTGCCGCCGTTATAGAAGTGAATTCCGTCTGCTCCGTTTTTGCCGATAATGACGTTTTTAAGCGTAGCGCCGTTTTCCACTCGGAAAACCGGCTTCTGGCCTTCGGCCTGACCACCGTCACCCAGGGCCGAGGTGGGGTTAAAGACTTTACAGCCACCATCGTATACGCCGCCGCTGACGACGATGGTTTCAGTGACGGTGACGCTGCCGTTTGCAGTACAGGTTGCGCCTTTGGTGTTTCCGTTGTTGCCGCCATCACCGCCGCCATTACCACCACCGGCTGCTGAAGCCAAAGTGAATTTCCATTGCTGGGCCGGGCCACCCCAGTAATTCCACAAATCAATATTGGCGCCATTCGCTGTTGAATTCTCGAAGGTTTCAATGGCCTTGCCACTGTAGCGGGAAATAATGCTATAGGCTCCATTACCCGTACTGCTGATCTGCCACTGCTGATTCTCGCCGCTGAGGTAAGTCCATTGTCGTGCGTCTGCACCGTCACTGGCATTCCATTCCCAAACATCCAGAGACTTGCCGCTGTGAGCCGGTCGAATGGAATAGTAGCCACTACCCAGGCTGCTGACGTCCCACTGTTGATAGTCTTGGCCGCTGTAATCCTGCTGTATGACATTGGCGCCATCTTCTTTGCTGCCGCCGGCAACGGTCATCGCTTTGCCACTGTTCTGGTTATAAAGAACATAGCGGCCGTTGGCGATTGACGTGCTGGGTGTTTCCGGATCAGGGCCCGGGTCGGGTGTTGGCGTGAAGGCCAGGGCGGGAAAACTGATACAGGTGGTTAACAGCAAGAGCGTTTTTAAATTGGTTTGTGACATGCTTCGGACTCCGTTCGCGTTCGTTTTTGTTCTGGTGAACTGCCTGGATATGATGGTTTGGGTTTAGCAGTCAGATATAGGGAGGTTATGTATAACGCAAACCACTTTTGGAAATCGGACAAAGCGGAATCGTTATGCGGCCATTATTGAAAAATGGTCTAAGGGGGGCGAGTTCATCTATAGCCGCGCAGGATGAATTGTATTCGTGAATTCTGTGACGGGGTTTTTGTTTCTGCTGTGATCCATGTCGAAAATGAACGTTCACGTCAATTTTTTGAGTCCAAATACACGTTGAATACGGCCAGATGTCGTCATTTATATCTTCCCTGGTTTCTGCGATGTGCACAATCGCGTTCCTAGCAAACGCTTGTACCGGGACTGCTTGTTGTTTCCCGGATTAATGATTGCTGACTTTGGTTGCATGCACCCATAAATCTAATAAAAAGATAGGGAGAATATAAGATGAAGCCTTGGAGAGCGGGACTACTGGTGTTATTGCTATTGCCGGCGATGACGACCTTATCGGCAGAAATAGTATTTGAAGAACATTTCGCCCGTGGCGCTGGATCTTTCCAGAGTGAAGGTCGAGTGATTGGTGTAATGGGTGAAATTCTGATGCTAGGGGGTGCTGAGCAAACAGCAATAACATCGTCGCCCATCAGCACCCGAGGGTACCAAAATCTGGTTCTAAAATTGGATCATGCGACGTCGGGCCTGGATGAGGGTGAGCTGGCGGAGGTGGCATTATCCGTGAACAACGGCCCTTATACGCGGCTTGAAACGGTCACCGCCACGGGCTCCGGCTCGGTTGATGTTGCGCTGGATACCACTGCTGAAAATAAAGACTCCATTCGCGTTCGCTTCAGGCTCGAAGCCAGTAGTCTAATGGAAAGATACGCCATAGGGTCAGTGGTGCTGGAAGCGGATGAAAACGGTGACTCTAACGAAGCAACGGACCCAACCAATCCAACGGGACCGACCGATCCGCCGGCTTCGGATGTCAGCGATGAGATTCCGGCCGCCGGTGATTTTGTCACCTTCGAATCCGGTCACGTGCGGCCTCTGGCATTAAACAGTGACGGTTCCCGTCTGTTCGCCGTCAACACGCCGGATAACCGCATTGAGATATTCGATACAAGCGGTTCTTCGCCGCAGCTTATTGAGTCTGTCCGTGTTGGGTTGGAGCCGGTGGCGGTTGCGTTGCGTGATGACGCTGAGTTATGGGTCGTTAATCATCTGTCGGACAGTGTCAGTATCATCGACATTTCCGTGACACCTGCGTTGGTAAAGCAAACCTTACTGGTGGGTGATGAGCCGCGTGACGTCGTGTTTGGCGGCGCCAACGATCAGTGGGCTTTTATAACCGCTGCGCACCGCGGTCAGAATGTTCCATTCGACCCCCAGCTTACAACCGCAGGGGTAGGGCGTGCGGATGTCTGGGTTTTTAATGCACTTAGCCCCGGTAACACGTTAACCGGAACACCGGCCACTATATTGAATATGTTCGGAGATACCTTGCGAGCTTTGGCCCGCAATGCGGACGGTTCACGCCTATACGCTGCAGTGTTTAACTCCGGTAACAGGACAACGGTGCTAACCGATGATCGCGGCCAAGGCGGTATAGACAAAGCACCACCTTATGAAAATGCAGCGGGAGAGGAACAGCCGGAGACCGGCTTAATCGTGCAATACAATGGTCGCAACTGGGTTGATAATGGCGACCCGGTGAGTGGAGTTGCGCCGAAAATCTGGGACGACCGGGTTAATCTCACGTTGCCTGATTACGATGTCTTCGAGATTGATGCCAGTGGTTCCATACCCCGGGTTATTAATCGTGTTTCCGGTGTTGGAACGACGCTGTTTAACATGGCGGTGAATCCACAAAACGGGCAGGTATATGTGAGTAATCAAGAGGCACGCAATGTCGTGCGCTTTGAGGGGCCTGGCAATAATGCCACTACGGTCAACGGGCATTTTGTGGAGAGCCGTATTACCGTATTGCAAAACGGTGTGGCGCGTCCACGGCATCTCAACAAGCATATTGATTACTCACGGGATTTGGGCACCAGCAGCGAAAAATCCCGCGCCCTGGCGATACCGCTGGAAATGGCGATCAGCCCTGATGGAGGAAAGCTCTATCTGGCTGCAATGGGCTCTGGCAAGCTGGCTCGTTTTGATACCAACGCATTAGCGGCGGATTCTTTCACGCCCAGTGAAGATAACCAGGTGACGCTTTCTGGCGGTGGGCCTACCGGTGTGGTGCTGGACAGCGCCCGCAACCGGGCTTACGTTGCCACGCGCTTTGATAATGGCATTTCCGTTGTGAGTACTGCCAATCCAATGACAGAAACGGCGCATATCCGGATGTTTAACCCCGAGCCTGCGGCCGTAAAAAACGGGCGCCGGTTTATGTATGATGCGAATTACACGTCCAGCCGCGGTGATTCGTCCTGCGCCGGATGTCACGTATTTGGCGATATGGACCATCTTTCATGGGATCTGGGCAACCCGGATGAAGAGGTGGTGGCTAACCGCAACGTGTACAACACTAATATCCCTCGTATCGGGCGTAATGATAACTTTCATCCGATGAAAGGCCCGATGACGACCCAAAGTCTGCGGGGTATGAAAGGGGCAGGGCCGTTGCATTGGCGCGGTGACCGTTCCGGTTCGAATGCATCCCGGGGTGAAACCCTGGAAGAGCAGGCGTTTGAAGAATTCAATGTGTCGTTTGTTGACTTGCTAAATCGTCAGGAACCGTTAACGGAACAGGAAATGGATTTATTTGCCCGGTACGCATTGCAGTTAACCTACCCACCTAATCCGATAGCGAATCTGGACAACAGTCTGAGCAATCGGATGCGTAATGCCTATGATGTGTATAACAATGACGTGAATGACACGCTGACCACGTGTAATGGTTGTCATGCTATTGATCCCGCCCGTGGTCGGTTCGGAACAGACGGCACAATGGCGATCGAGGGCGGTGGCGTGGAAGAAGATATGAAAATTCCCCATCTGCAAAACATGTATCAAAAAGTGGGTATGTTTGCCCGTAATACCCAGGTGCGGGGCTTTTCAAACCTGGGGGATCAAATCAGGGGGTTCGGATACGACAACTCTGGTTCTGCCGGCAGTATTTCCAATTTCCTCGGTGAAGATGTGTTTGATCTGACAATGCAGGAACGGGCGATGTTGGAAGAACTGTCTTTAAGTGCACCCGCCAAACTGAATCCGGTGGTCGGTCAGCAGGTGACGGTGACACCCGCCAACCGTTCGCGAACTGATGTGCGTAACCGGCTGGAACTTTTGGTGGCTCGGGCATTGGTAACCAGTCCGCGACCGGAGTGCGAGCTGGTTGCGGCAACGGTAATTGACGGTCATGCAGTGGGTTGGGTAATGAACCGCGAGCAGGGCTTTGTACCAAGTGATCGCAACCTGGATGCCGCAGCACTGAACACGCTTCTGGATAGAGCGCTGAAGGCGAGTCGGTCGGCTACCTTTACTTGTGTGCCTCCCGGCAATGGAACCCGTATTGGTATCGACCGGGACCTGGATGGTGAGACGGATTTTAGTGATAGCAACTGATACGCGATTAGAACAATAAAAAGGGGTATCGGCAGATACCCCTTTAGTATGGATTTAGCACCTTTTAGCACACCGGGTTAATTACAGATATTTATGTTCCAACTCGGCCAGCATCTCTTCCAGCTGTTGTAAACGTTGGCTGCCTTTGGCAGTCGCATTGGCACATAATGTGGGAGCCGTTTCTTCATCGGCGTCCAGTGTATTTGCCTGCACATCCTGACATAACTTTATTAACTCAATTTCGTCTTCCAGCTTTGAAGCTCGCAATTCATAGAATCGCAGTTGGTCTGTTTCAGTGGCTTCCCCGGCTTCAATTTTTTTCTGCAGGGCGCTGTGCTCCTGAAACTCGGCCATCATGGTTTCAACTTCTTGCGGCGTACGTTCAAACGGGATCAAATCGTTGTCCGGCAGCACTTCCCGCAAGTATTGGGTTTGCACAGCCTGATTTTCTCGGGCGATATCGGTAACGGATGGTTGATCAGCATTATTGTCAGCCATGGAACCGGTACTGATCGCCAAAGCACGGTTACTGTCGTCATTTTCCGGAACGCGGATACTTGATGCTATCTGCTCGTGTGTACCCGGAGTACGTTTATCGTCTGTGACAACGGCCGCGCCGGGTTGTGTCGTCGTCGCTGATTCGGTGATCGGTTCCGCGTTCTTATTCGTACCGAATGCCGTGTAGCAAACGACTCCTACCCCGAGAGCTGTCACGGTTAATAAAAGCAACATGGGTTTCTTGGCGGGCGAGTTGGATTGCTCGGGTGTGCTCATTGTGCGTTCCTTGATAAACTGCTTTCTTTTTAATGGGGTCGCAACACGGAAAAAAGTGCGCCAGAAACCGTTCTGGCGCACTATCAAGTGTTGCATGCTAAAAGGTAAAAATACACTCCAGCTTTCACCCCTCAATGCAGTAACCCGGAACGTCTGACCTATCCGGTTTGCTCCATTGTTTCGTCAGCGGAAGATGAATCCCGCTCAACGGATCTCCTTCCATGAGTGCCTTGCAGAAGGGCGATACCCGATAAATAATAAACGTTCATTTATTTTTGTCTATGGGGTTACGGTAACCTTTACCCGGTTTGGCCTTCGCACCGTTTTGTCCTGGTCACCCGACCCAGGCCGTTATTGAAAACCGATACCTTTTTTGCAGGGCATTATTGGGGTATGTTTTCGCTATCCCAGGTGGCAACATTGCTGCGTGGGCGATCTATATATTGTGCCCAGCGAAGGTCACCTTCCAGGAACGTTTTCTGGAACGCCAATGCGAGTTCAGCAACGTTATCGGAAGCGGCAGTGGGTGTTCCCCAGGCAAAGTGGCCAGCGGTTGCTACTTCGTAGATTACCTTGGGAACGCCGCGTGGAATGTTTCGGAATACGCCGGAGGATTGACCCAGGCCGCCCAAATAGGTCAGATCGGTTACGCCGTTCATGATCAAGGTCGGTATCTGTGTGTTGCGTCCCTTGGAGTCGAAGTCAATTGCAGACAGATTATGTCCTGCCAATGACATGGCGGTTTTCAGGCCGGGATATTCAGCTGAGTTGATCCAGGTTGCACCGCCACCCATTGACCAGCCGGTAACGCCCATGCGTGAGGTATCCAGCTTGCCGTAAAGTGGGCTGTTACGATCACTGTTTTCTGCTTTCAGCTCATCCAGCACTTCACGTTGTTGTCCTGCACGCTGGTCGACGGTGTCGAGGATAGTCTCGCTGTCCATCGTGACCATGACAATACCGTGGGAAGCAAAGAAGGGCCCCCAGGCTTGATACATGTATTGTGATCCGATAAAGGGTGGACAGAATACCAGACTGGCGAACGGAGGCTCTGCGTTAGTGGGGTAGTACACGGTAGCACCACCGGCGGCGTCAAAGCGTGACATATTAAAATCTGCAACCCGGTAAGGACCATTGCGGGTGTAATTTCCGGGCGCTTCATCGTTGCGGCAAATGGCATCAGCGGGGCAATCCGCTGCATTAACCTGGAACGTAGTGGTCATTGCGGCAAGGCCTAATCCTAAGGCTGCTGCGAGTAGAGTCCTGTTCGGAAGTTTTGCTTTCATTTTACGTTTCCTTCTTATTAACGTTATTCCATCCCGCTCTTAAAATTGATCGTTTTCCTGCCGATCAACCAGAGCGATACTTGGGGCGAATAAAATAATAAACATTCATTTTCTGGCGTCTACGAAGTGTATATTTCAGTAAGTAACTTTGGCCGTAGAAGCGGTAATTATTGGTCATAAGGCAATGGGATGGTGGACAAATGCGCGGCCAGTCAATGACCTAGGGTGACCCGTTGAATAATACGGAATCAATTTTCTTAAATCAGGCGGGAAAAATTGGCCAAGCTGTGAAAGGAATAGCGAAGACGTTATTTGTTAGCGCGTCTTGCAGGACAGCCGGGGTCAGGCTGGCGTCGTCCGCTTCTGCTTTACGTTAGTACGGTGCTGGCGGACGCACCATAGATCGAGTGCTGCAGTAGGTTAGTGTTTAGCCACAGCGCTTTCTGAAAGCAACCAGGCTTCTGCATCGGTTTCGCCTTCTGCTGCAAACGCTTTTATATCCAGGCCAGGAATTAGCGCGCCTTCGAACTCGCTCGCTTTTCGTAACCATTTTTTATCCGTAATGACAGCGACCCGGTCAAAGCCTTTGATAGTTTTGAATAAAGTGGGAAGGCGGGCAATCTCAACTCCCAAAGCGCCCAGGGTGGGTAAATTAAGATCGTGAATGCGGTACAGCATTTTACCGTGTTGAATGCCTTCGGATTTAGTGATGATCTCGTCCAGGGCAATTTTCATTGTTGCTTTATTCAGCTTGCCACTGAGTTCAAGATCTATCCGGTTCGGACCATTCTGAGTAACCGTTAACATGGGGGGCTCCTTGCATGAGTAGAGTAAAGTAACGCTTCCTTCGATACGATGTAGGCATATAAGTTTCGGACTATTCGGGTTAGCTTTTAAAATCAGTTAGCTGCGCCAGAACGTCACCGAAAGAAACAATGCCACGGACAACGCAATTGTCTGCGGCAAATACCCGGCGAATATTTCTCTCACACTTGAGTTTAGCAATGTTAGGCAGAATTTCCTCCCGACCAAGATTGTCCTTGGACCAAGATCCTCCTTGGACAGTTGGGATCGATTCACTTTGAAGCTGCGATTCTTAATTGTTGCCTGAGATCCTCCAGGGTGTGATCCCAAAAGTGTTCATATCGCGGCTCAATTGCAATATCACCGCTTGCTTGCCCGCGTCTGAACGCAGCCATCAGCCTGCGAGCGTAAGCGCGTAAAGGTGGGAACTGAGAAGGTGGAAACAGTGCTGTGCCGACTATGGCAAGCACACTTTGACGCAACCCGAGATTTCCCAAGATAAAGGCTTGCAGCTCCAGTTCACCAATTTCATCTGGTTTATAGCCAGAGACGATATGTGCAATATCGTGAATCTCTCTATAACGAGTTGCAAGATATTCCACATCGTTATTTACCGGATAAAGGCTTTTAAAAGGTTCAATGCCATTGTCATCGTAATACCGAACCAGTGTATTTCCAAGGCTGTCCGGAGGCAGCATACGCAACGCGCAAAGATCCAGGTCTTTGGCCTGTAAGCTGGGGCGCTCACGAAGAAGCAATCGTCCTTCCGTAGTGTCTCGCAGTTTTTCCGCAACCTTTTCCCAGGTTTCACGATCCATGCTCAAGTGAAATGCGGGTGCTGCAAAACAATCATCCGGATTTCGGGTCAGCACCCGCAAAGCTCTTATACCCACCCGTAACCGCCTGAGCCATCCCGCGCGCTCTGGCAGGTATAGCGCACCGCCAGGCAGAACGCTTTCAATTGACGTCATGCTGCCATTTCCTTAGAGATTTTCCAAATCGGAAACGATGGCCTGCAAGGTATCTGCAGACAGCTCTGCTTGGGGAAAACCTGCTATTTGCTTGAGTGACATCCCTCGGCCCATATTTAACATGGGGCCCGCCGTTCCTAATTTAGGCCAATGCTTCAAGAGCACTGCGTAGGCGGCTTCGTTATCGACCAATTCACCCAGTTTATTTTCTGCATTAAACGCCATAAAGCTTTCTCCTCAGACTTGATTCAAGTTTTTGATAATTTTTTTCGTTTTAGGGGTTCAGTTGTCCGGTTGGCCGTATTACCAACTCATTAATGCAAACGCCCTCTGGTAATCCCATCATAAACGCGGTGGTATCAGCGAGGGTTTGAGGCGGCGCAGGACATCCGTTTGAAGTAAACATCGGTATCTCCGAGGGTGGCATGGCACCATCAAACTCAACCGCGCCAACAAGACCTTCGGTTTCAAACATGCCGGGCATTATAAAACTTACATTTATACCTTTCGGCGCTAATTCCAGGCGAAGAGTGTCGCAGGCGGCACGTAACCCCCGCTTACTTGCGCCATAAATACCGACACCCGGAATCGGAGTTATGGCGCCGGTGGAGCCAACCAATATCACATCTCTACGGCCATTATCAGTTAGATGTTCAGCTGCGTAACGTACAGTTGCCAGCGGCGCGATGATATTTAGCGTCATCAGATCCCGCCAACGCTCGGGCTCACCGGTTTCGATTGATCCCACCATCGCTCTGCCGGCCACGGCGACAATGCTGTCCAGGCCGCCCATTCTATCGGTCGCTTCTGCGACAGCAGCCTGTAATAGCAGAAAGTCAGTAACATCGCAGGGTATGGCTACCGCCATCTCGCCTAACTCTGTTTGAAGCTCTTCCAGTCTATCTTTGCGCCGGGCTATCATGGCAACCTGAGATCCGTGACGCACAAGCGAACGGCATATTTCAGCTCCCAGTCCGCTCGAAGCACCCGTCACTAAAATTCGTCTACCGCTAAGTTCAACCGATATTGTCATCGTCCTACCTCAAATTGAATATGTCTGTGTTTACACTTCGGTCTCTACGTCGTATGCAGACAAATAGCGTTCAAACATACTGTAAACGTTGGCTTCTTTTAGGTCGAACTGATCCAGTTTGTACTCATGACGCCCGAACTTGTCTTGTGGATTATCGGATAACCAAGATTGCATTCCGTTTTCCGCCCCGGTGGAGAAGTCTTGATTGAGCTGCTTATACAGATTGCGCATGGTTGGAATTGGATCACGCATTAATTCCCCATAATGTACATCGATAATTCTATGGTGCCCCAGGGCTTCCCGTGCATCCATAATTCGATTTGCATGTTCTGCGCATTGCCAGGAGTAATTCTCTGCTATCCATTCGGAGTGAATTTTATCAGTGGAAGCGAAGTGAGATAGCGACATAAGACTGCAATAGGATCCAGTGGCAGCGAGGGGATCTCTGTGCGTCCAGATCAAGCGAGCATCCGGATAGACTTCCAGTAATGTGCGCAGCCACAATCCATGGGATGGCATTTTGAGATTCCAAATGCCAGGTGCGTCAGCCTGTAACAACTGCAAGAAGCGTTTATGGTATTGATAGGTCGCCGTCATATCAGTGTTATACAGCCAATCACGATAGTTGGGCAACTTGCCTCGGCCTTCCCAAAACAAGGCCTTAAAATCGTGGCGCATAAAAAAGCTGCATTCATAGGGGTAGGTCGCGGACATGCGATAATATTTCCCTGCCTGCGGAACGCTTTCCAGGAATTTACGTTCTTCTTCTAGACGGCTCAGTGCTCGCGGGTCAGTGTAAAGAGTTTCTGTGGAGGGTGGCGGAACCGGATCTTCGATTTCCCAAGTTAAGGGGGAGCGATGTGCAGGATCGGCTGCCAACAGATTGCTGAGCAATGTGGTGCCGGTGCGAGGCACACCGAAGACAAAGATTGGCTTTGCTACGGGGCGCTCAAGCAACTCGGATCGTTTAGTTAAGTAATTATTAACGCGCAGGCGAGTTGCTAATGAATCAACTATATCGGTACGGTTACGTTCAAAGAAAAAAGAGCCTGGAGCCTCAATATTCAGGTCCGTTATTAATATTTCCAAGCCCTCTCGATAGCTATCCGAATCAAAGTCTTGAAGTTTGGTTTCCTGTTGTGCCTGCGCAATCAGCTTATCTGCTACCAGCTTATTATTCATAATCTACCTATTTCGTTACGTTATATTTGCTTTCCAGCTGGCCAGCCCAAAAGATTCCAGATTTCCGGTGTGGTACATACATATTCGAGGATATGACCCAGACTTTTTCTCGCATCCACGTAAATGAAGCACAGCCCGTTTAGGTTTCCTTCAAATAAAACCGGGAGATCAAGTTCTTTGATTTCATTTCGCATGGCATCCATGTCATCACGGCGCATAGCCACGTGGTTGAAACGTAGAGAGAAGTCAGTTTCATCTGAAGGCAGTGAACTTAGATAATGTTCAACGCAACCGGATATTGGTTGTATCAGCTCAAATTGCATTGAGTCGATCCAGCAAAACGCCAGTTGCATGTGCAATTTTCTATTGCCGCTGGGTGTGACAACGTCCAGTTCTATTTCTCCTGGACTGATTCCTTCGAAACCGTACTTGATCTCCAACATCGATATTGCTTTTTCAATATCATGAGTCACGTAGGCATTTTGGTAATGATTGGATAATTTCATGGCTATTCCTGCTGAGCCTGTGCGAGCTCGGTTAACATTAGTTCCGATCTCAGCCACATTACTTCACTGACGTTGATGTTGGCTGCTTGAATCAAGAGTTGTTCCAGCACTTGCTTTTTTACTGCAAGCGCTGCGCTGTTTGAAGGTGTGGCCCCTAAAGCGATGTCGAGTAAGTGCATCGCTTCCAATGGCCGTTCATCCGATAGCTTTTCTTCTGCTCTCTGTGCTAGTGCGTCAGCGCCCCCTGCAAGCTCCACCAGGTCTTCATCAATGCTCGAGCGGGGAACGCCATAAAGCGACGTGGTTGAGTCGTAATGGAACCAGCCAGAACTTTCTTCCCAAATAGCCCGTACTGCCCAGGCCACAGTACCGTGATATTCATCGATGCGAATTTCCGGAGGCAGTTTTATTTCGCGCATCAGTGTGTGGACATCTTTTCCGTCGTTCATGCCGTTCAGTGTTTCGTTTCTGACATAGGATACGGCAGAATACATTTTATCGAGTACTGCCCGAACGTTGTCTATACCTCTTACCGGTTCACTATGACCGGCAATCAGAATTTCAGCGCCTAGTTTTCGAACGCGATCAAGCGCATCCAGATAGGGTTTTACCAAGCGCGGTTTTTCACCCCGAATGGTTGTCAGAAAGGGCATGGACGAAAGTAGCGGACCAAAGAGATTACCGACAAAGACGATACGTTCCTCAGGCAACCACACCGTCAGTGAACAAAGTGTTTCGCCTCCAGGTGTTGAAATGACTTCGAACTGGCGATTGCCCTGACTGAAACTGAACTGACCATCCACTGTGATATCGGATACAATTTCGGGAACTTCTGGAGCATCGTCCGGCCTGTCAAAGGTCATGCCCCAAAGCTTCAGCATGCGACGCTTGAGGTAAGGCGCCAGATCATTAAAAAAAAGACAGGTTTCGGAAAAGCGTCGCTCAGTTATAATCTCGGTCTCTGGTTCGCGCAGTTCCGGTACGCCACCAAAGTGATCTGGATGGGCTTGGGTGATAATAATTTTTCGCAACGGGCCGCTTCGATGAGGGCGCAACTTGGCCAGATTGCTGGCGACGTTATCCATTAATCCGGAGTTGATAAGAACGTCCCCGTCGTCCGTCTTCACTAAATAAAGATTGGCGATATCTCTTATTCTAAAAATAGAGTCGGTAACCGGTTCAGCTTCGGTTTGCGAGAGCCCTGCTGTAACAAGGGCAGCTACCGGTGGCAATTCATAGGAAGCATTCACTGTCGGGTGGTTCTCCTTTAAATATTTTAATATGGCTGCGCGGTCTTTATTGTTATAAAACGGAGCACTTTGAATTTCTCAATAACAGGTAGTTACTTTGTCAAAATTCCATGAAGGTGTAACCTCCAAATAATATCGATTTCAGGCCGTTATTATTCGCTGACCGGCCACCGTCAAACCGTGACAACAGAAGCGCGTGGCAAAAATTATTCACGTTTTTTATGTCCAAAAATAGGGGGCATCTCGATCGGGTGGGTATTGTTTCGGGAAGCAAACCAATTGATCGAATCCCTCACCGTTTCCAGCCACGGCCTGGGTTGCCACAGCAGCTCCTTTTTCGCCTTGCTGCTATCGAGTCTTGCGAAAGCCACAGATAGGAATACGGCATCACTTCGAACTAAATAATCAGTTCGACGTAACAATTTCAGGAGGTGCTCCCCAGTCCAGGCACTGGACTTTGCCAGCCAAAGCGGAAGAATGGTGGGCTCCTTTTGGCCGCCTAAAGCCGCTACCGCGCCAAAAAGCTCTTCGTAACTGCCATACTCATTGGCGATGATATAGCGTTCGCCTATGCGCCCTTTTTTTTCAGCTAATAGCATCGCCATCGCAGCGTCGCGAATATCCACTGTTGGTTGGGCAGCGTTCCACAGCACCTTCATTTTTCCGTTCGCTACCTCCCACAGCATTTTTCCTTGGGGTGTGGGTTGATAATCTTCAGGGCCGTAGGTATTAGCAATGCATAAGGCGACTCCGGGAAGGCCTTTTTCACGGCAATACTGATTAAATTTATCTTCGGCTTGACGCCGTGAACGAATATAGGGCGGTGCTTGGTCATACCAGTTAAACGGTATCTCTTCTGTGACCGGGCCGTTGGCATTTCTCCCTAACGTGCCCATTGTGCTGCAGAAAACAAAGCGTTTTATATCACAGGCCAGTGCCGCCTCCATGCTGTTTACGAGTCCCTGTACATTGTTGTTAAATAATGGCGCAGGGTCGGTTAGATAAAAGCGCGGATCGACCACGCAATGAAACACACTGCTGCAACCTGACATGGCGGTGCGTAGGGAGGCCGGATCCAGCGCATCACCATAATAGGTTTCAACGGGCAGGCCTTGCAGAGAATCTGTATTACTCGTCTTACGTAGGAATACCCGGACTTTTCTGCCTGCTTGTACCAACAGCCGTACCGTGTGGCTTCCAACAAAGCCACTAGCACCTGTCACCAATACGGGTTGCTCATCGGGTTTCGGATTTCGGGTTTGAGTTGGCATTTTCTGTTCCGGCAGTTTGTTGGGAATTTAAAATGATTGATTGCAAGTTGATCCGATGGTTTGGCTTTGCGGCTTAGTGTCTAGCTTTACTTTTACTATTTGTCCTCCATCGCTGCCGGCAACCCGATAGTTAAGCAGGTAACCCGGCAAGTCCATCGCGCTGATGAACAGGGTTTCATATTGGCCCGTCGTGTCGACCGTAAGTGCGGCTCCTGGGCTAAGAAATTGGTAAGAGGTATCTTCAACAATTGTATTGGTTTGGCCAGTGTTCATATCGGTTTTGGTAATAGCCGAGCCACCGGAAAGCTTAAACGTGGCGGTATAGATTGCGGTGCCATCAACCCCGCCACGACTCATACCATCCGCTAACGCATATATAGGATCCGCTGTCACCACTTGAGGTGTTGCAGGCGTTCCATCGGGATTTATGGCTACCTTGTATATTTTTCCTTTTAGAAAGTTGTTGAAATACAGGTTTTGTTCGCTTTCATCTAGAATCAGTCCGTCTACACCACCGAAGAGGTTTGCCATAGAGGCGGTGTAAGCGTGTTTTAACCAGAGTCGACAATCACAGCTGACGTTGACATCGTCGATTTCAACATTGCATCGAAAGATACGGCCGCCGGTATCATCTGCAAAAAACAACGTTCGGCCATCTTTGGTGACAACCAAGTCATTCACAGACGTTGTTGCATTGGGAACGGCATAGCAGACTTTGCCATCTGCAGGAATGGGGGAGTTCACCGGAACTACGTCAATTCCACCGGCTTTCTTGAAGCGCACAATTCTTGAAACGAACATATTGCCCAGGGAATCAAAGCTATTACCGTAGGCTTCACCGCGTTTGGGGTTGACATAGGGGCGTACCGTTCCATTCTGATCGATTTCCAGTACGGCACCGGTAGCCAAGGAGCTGACATACAGTTTGCCTTCAGTCGGAGTGCAGGGAACGCCCAGTTTAATACCATCGGGGTGAAACCCTTTGCTGGCAAACATCTCTGCCAGCTCTGAGTGTCCACCACTGTTCAGGTCTTCGATAACGTCCTGTAAATTCAGATAGGTTTCCTGTTCATAAGCCTGCGCTAGACAGGTGCTGAGTATAAAAATAATGAAACTTATCCACTTGATTGGGATGATATTATTAATATTGTTACCCGCATTTTTATTATTTTTGGTTTCCATCATATTGTTCCCTTTTTTTCAGCGCATAAACATAGGTAAAGGCGGACTCATTAATAGGCATATCAAGATTCGTTGCGAATCATTGCGCTAGTAGTTATGGTCCTTACTATGTCAAAATCGGGTTGTATTGTAATTGCAAAAGGCTATCGTCTTCGGGCCGTTGTTATTCGAGGTCGGGCCGAATTGCCTTAGATGGCTGAGGGAAGTTTGATTCGTTATAGAGAGCTTTTCGCTGAAATGTTGCCGCTAATTTGCTATTGCCAGTATACTCACGTATCCGATAGACACATTTACAACGCAGTCAGAAAAAGATCGCAGCAGGTTAAATCCATGGTGAACGCTCAAGCCGTTAGTATGAATATAGAAGCGTCGCTTCAGGCTCCGACGGTTAAGGCGCTTTTAATTAACTTTAATTTCTCTGAACCGATTGATGAAGTGCTGATTGATAGGCAGGCTCATTGGATCGATTTTTCTCTTACGCCCCGGCTGCATAATGCCAGAGCCTGCTATACAGACTATTGGGATCCACATCGCTTTGAAAGCCTTGGTGATATCTATTTGATTCCTGCCGGTCATGCGTTTCACGCACGGGGTGATCAGGGTGGACATAAGGCAATGATTTGTCTGCTGCCCGTTGGTCCTGAGGGTTGCTGGTTCGAAAATAAAGTGGACTGGACGGATCGTCACTTGGAAACCAGCCTCAATATCCGTAACGGCCATATACGCAGCCTGCTATTACGTTTGGGAGAAGAGGCTCAGCACCCCGGATTTGCCAGTGAAGCATTAGCAGAGTTGATAGCAGGCCAACTTACTATTGAGCTGACTCGCCACTATGCTTCGACACTTGATGATGCCAAGAATGGTGTGCTGACACCTTGGCGTCTGCGGTTGATTGACGAACGGCTCATGGATCTCACTGAAGCACCTACGTTAACCGAGCTTTCTGAGTTGTGTAAATTATCCGTGAGGCAGCTGACCCGCGCCTTTCGCGCCAGCAGAGGATGCTCGATTGGGGATTATATCGCCCAATGCCGGATTGAGAAGGCAAAGAAATACCTTGAAGGTACGCAGTGTATAAAGGAAGTTTCCTATGTGGTGGGATTCTCCACACCCGCGGCATTCAGTTACGCGTTTCGTCGCGCAACCGGAGAAACCCCTGGCGAATACCGGCAACGTGTCCGTTCGTTTAACTTTTCCTCCGTTCGGCCGGTCTAGAACCGGTTAACGGGTGCACTAATTAGGTTAAGGGTATGCCCGAATAGCCCTGAAGATATGAGCTGTTGGGGTTGGGGGTAAAGTAGCGACGGGTTATTGGTATTTATAGATGTATAAGCAAGGGGTCGGCTCGAAGCCCCGGCCCGCTCCATTGCCCAGTGCTTGCGTTGGTTGCGGCTGATTCCAAGTTGACCCTTTTCTTGGCGCTGTTATATGATGCAGGCGCTTGAGGTGCGTTTCAAAGCCGTTCTGGTTGAAACGATAATCGGGAAACAGGTGCGCAGCCAGATCGTTTCTGGGTTCACTGCAATGCCTTTACTGCCCCCGCAACAGTAGGTGAGCCGGCGTGCTCACGAGTCTGGAGACCGGCCTTTAGCGAGCATTAGGTGTTTTGTCCTGCGGTGGGCGGGTCGGCCAGCGATCTCTGAAGTCTGAGTTTTCTGTCTTCCATTCCCCACGTCCAAAGCATTTCTAGTGTTAGATTTTCATTTTAATCTGGCAAAGGCAATGGGTATGGATTCGGAGAAAAAGCAGCGCCATAACGAGCGCATGCAGCGCAAAAAAGAAGTAGTTGATGCCGGCATCGAGCGTGCTCAGGAAGAGCGCGGTATCGTATTGGTAATTACCGGAAACGGTAAGGGCAAATCCACATCCGCTTTCGGTACCCTTTATCGAGCCCTGGGCCACGGTCATAAGGTGGGTGTCGTGCAATATATAAAAGGCACGCAGGCCACCGGCGAAGTGCTTTTTCTGCAACAGCAAAATCTGCCAATTCCCTATCATGCCATGGCTACCGGTTTCACCTGGAACACCCAGGATTGGGACAAAGATAAAGCGGCGGCCGATGAAGCCTGGGCCTTTTCCAAACAGCTCCTGCAAGACGAAAGCATCAACCTGGTGGTGCTGGATGAAATTACTTATATGCTGAAGTACAACTACCTGGATACGCAGGAAGTGGTAGAGGCGATTCGTCAGCGTCCGTTTATGCAAACCGTCATTGTGACCGGCCGTGGAGCCAAGCCGGAACTGTTCGCGTTGGCGGATACCGTCAGTGAAATCCGGGATGAAAAACACGCCTATAAAGCCGGGGTGAAAGCGCAGGCGGGCATCGACTTTTAGTCGTCCGGTTATGACCACGACCTTGTTGGTTTGCGAAACCTGTGGATTCAATGATAGCGAGCCGGATGCGGTGCATTCAGGCGAGCGATTGGCACACGCATTGGAACGGGCCATAAAAGATTCAGCGCTGCCCGTGAGTCTGAAACGTTTTCGCTGCTTGATGGCGTGCAAGCGACACTGTGTGGTACAGGTGCGTAATAACCGTAAGCTGGGTTATGTGATCGGGGATTTTTTGCCGGATCAAAACGCCGTCACCGCATTATTGCAGTACTGCCAGGCCTACCAGCTATCCGATACCGGACAGGTCCCCTACCGGGACTGGCCGGAACATATTAAAGGCAAATTCATTGCCAGAATACCTGCCATTGAGGATGAATAATCAAATGAGCAAGCAGAATAAAATACCGGCAACGATTGTGACCGGATTTCTTGGTTCCGGTAAAACCACATTGTTACGTCACATTCTGGACCATGCCGATGGCCGCCGTATTGCGGTGATCGTCAATGAATTCGGCGAGTTGGGTATCGATGGGGATATCCTGAGAGGTTGCACCATCGGCTGTGATGAAGAGGGTGGCGAAAAAAGCGGTACCTTATATGAACTTGCCAATGGCTGTTTGTGTTGCACGGTGCAGGAAGAATTCTATCCGGTAATGAAGCAATTGATAGAACGCCGCGATGATATTGATCATATCCTGATTGAAACCTCCGGTCTGGCGTTACCAAAGCCGCTGGTACAGGCGTTCAATTGGCCGGAAATCAAAAATGCGTGCACGGTGGACGCCGTGATTACGGTGGTGGACGTGCCTGCTACTGCCTCCGGTCAGTTTGCGGCAAACCCGGTTGCGGTGGATGCGCAACGTAAATCCGATCCCAATCTGGACCACGAATCGCCATTGCATGAGTTGTTTGAAGATCAGTTATCGGCGGCGGATCTGGTGGTGCTGAGTAAAGCAGACCTGGCAAACAGCACTGTGTTGGCCGAAGTAGAAGCGCTGGTGCGCAAGGAAATCCCAGCGCAGGTAAAAGTGATTGCCAGCGATCATGGCAAGCTGGATTTAAATGTCCTGCTGGGATTGGGTAGCAGTACCGAGGACAATATCCATGAACGCAACAGCCATCACGATTCCCATCATGGGGAAGATGGCGAGCATGAACACGATCATGACCAGTTTGATTCCGTGGTGATTTCCTTACCGGTGGTCAATAAGGATTTGCTGATGCAGTCCCTGCATCACCTGGTGCAGGAGTTTACTATTTTTCGGGTGAAAGGGTTTGTTGCCTTGCCAGAAAAACCAATGCGATTGGTCGTGCACGGTGTTGGTAAGCGCTTTGATAGTTATTTTGACCGGCGCTGGAATCCGGACGAAGTGGCGCATACTCATCTGGTGTTAATCGGGCAAGATCTGAATCAGGAACTACTGTACGAAGAACTGAGCAAAGCGGTATTGCAGGTGAGTCACCGTGTGAACGTGGAACCTGTCGTTTAATGCATTTACTGGCGGCACAACCAGGGGGATTTATTGACGATGAGTCGATCATCACCCGCTTGGATCAGACCCCTGCGGATATTGTTATTCTCAGTGCGTCTGATTCCACGCTGGCGTTGCTGTCCGCGCAGGTCATGGCGATACAGGCAGAGCCTGGAGCGCAAGCGCAATTCAGTTTCCCGAGCGTGCGCCTGGCCAACTTGTTGCATTTACGGCAGCCCGCCTCCATCGATTTGTATCTGGAGCAAGTGTTGCAATACGCCAAGGTGATTGTTATTGATCATCTCGGTGGTGAAAGTTATTGGCCCTATGGCACTGAGCAGGTGGTTGAGATGTGTCAATCCGGAGAGCGCCAGTTAGTGATGTTTTCCGGTGACACCTCAGAAGATACCAATCTGTTAATGAAAAGCACCGTGGATGCGGAAAGCTGTCGCAGAATGTGGCGTTATCTGCGGGAGGGTGGTGGAACTAATGCCCGTCAATTCTTTCACTATCTGGCGGTGCGTTTTTTTGAAATTGCGTTACCGGTATTACCTGCCAAACCGCTGCCGCTGATCAGTGTGTTCCATCCTCAGAAAGAGCACGCATCAGCAGAACATTGGCGGGCACAATGGCACCCGGATGCATCGTGCGTGGCGATTCTTTTTTACCGTTCTCATTTGCAAGCAGGCAACACACTGGTGTTTTCGCACTTATGTAATGTGCTATTGAGTAAAGGCCTGAATCCATTACCCATTGCGTTGTCGTCACTGAAAGACCCGCTGTGTCTGGAAACATTGCAGCAATTGTGTCGGGATAATAGCGTTAGTCTGATTATGAATACTACGGCGTTTGCCCATTCCGGTATAGATGATCCCGGTGATCACGCCCTGGTGGGGGATATACCGGTGTTGCAGCTGGTATTGAGCGGAGGAAACCAGGCCGGATGGGAACAAGATCCGCACGGATTGCAACCGCGTGATATTGCCATGCACATTGCCATGCCGGAAGTAGACGGAAGAATTATTTCCCGCGCGGTGAGCTTTAAGGGCTTGGCCTACCGATGTGAATTAACGCAAACGGATGTGGTGCAATACCAGCCCCACGAAGAGCGTAGTGAATTTGTTTGTGAGCTGGCACGGCGTTGGTGTCGCCTGCGTGAATTACCGAATCAAAATAAACGACTGGCATTAATCCTGGCAAATTACCCCACAAAAGAAGGGCGCTTGGGTAACGGGGTGGGCTTGGATACACCCAATTCCCTGATCAATATTCTGAATCAATTGCGACAGTCCGGTTATGGTGTGGACGCCATTCCGCGAGATGGCGACGAACTGATTGCACACCTGAAAAAAGGCATCACCAACGACCCGGATCACTGGGCGACCCGGCCCGCCAAACAAAGTTTGGCGATGGAAGAGTATCTGCAGTTTTTCAGTCAGTTGCCCCAGGCTAACCGTGAGCTGATAACCGAACGCTGGGGCGAGCCGCAACAGGACCCGATGTTGCGCAATAACCGCTTTATGATTGCGGGACTTCGTTGCGGTAATGTTTTTGTGGGCATTCAGCCGGCACGGGGTTATCTGCTGGATCAGATGGCCGGGTATCATGACCCCGAGCTAATACCTCCGCATTTTTATCTGGCGTTTTATTTTTGGTTGCGCAAGGTATGGAAAATCGATGCAATTTCCCATGTAGGCAAACACGGTAATCTGGAATGGTTACCGGGCAAAAGCGTGGCGCTCAGTGAAAATTGTTGGCCGGATTTAATCTTTGGCCCCACGCCACACCTGTATCCTTTTATCGTCAATGATCCAGGCGAAGGCACCCAAGCGAAGCGCCGGGCTCAGGCCGTGATAATCGACCATTTGATGCCTCCGCTGACCCGCGCAGAAAATTACGGCCCGACGCAGGATCTGGAGCGTCAGGTGGATGAATACTATGAAGCGCTGAGTCTGGATCCGAAGCGCGCCAAATTGCTGCGAAAACACATTCTGCAGCACATAATCAAACACAACCTGCATCAGGATCTGGGCCTGCCCGAACCGACAACTGAAGCGGAAGAGCAAGCGGTGCTGAACAGCACGGACGCGTACTTGTGCGAACTGAAAGAAAGCCAGATTCGCGATGGCTTGCATATATTGGGTGAGTCCCCGACCGGGCGGTTGTTGCGGGATACCTTGCTGGCGCTGGCACGATATCCGGTGGCCGCTGGCAGTGACCACAACAACAGCTTAATTCGTGCGCTGGCTTTGGATTTTAAGCTGGATAATGGTGGAGAAGACACCTTCGACCCGCTGGATAGCGAATGGAATCTTGCCTGGACCGGGGAGCGACCACCAGCATTGCAAGAGGTCAGTGATGCTCCCTGGCGACATGCCGGCGATACGCGCGAGCGGTTGGAATTATTGGCACTGCAGCTGCTTGAAACGGTGCTGCTGGGTGGCGACGCCCAAAAGCCGTTGCCGGTTGCGTGGCAGCATACTGCAAAGGTCTTCACCCGTATTCAGAATGATCTTATTCCGAAATTAAAAGCCTGCGGCGAACAGGAGCTGCTGCAATTCTGTCGTGGCCTGGAGGGGCGTTTTGTGCCGCCGGGCCCCAGTGGCGCACCCAGTCGTGGACGACCGGACGTACTGCCTACCGGGCGAAACTTTTTCTCTGTCGATACGCGTTCAATCCCGACGCCCACGGCGTGGTTGTTGGGATTTAAATCTGCGGACCTGCTGATTGAAAAGTATGTGCAGGAACACGGTGATTATCCCAAAGCCATCGGCCTGTCGATCTGGGGCACTGCCACTATGCGTACCGGCGGTGATGATGTCGCTCAAGCGTTTGCCTTGATTGGTGTGAAACCGAAGTGGGCCAATGGCAGTAACCGCGTTGCCGATTTTGAGATTTTGCCCATGTCATTACTGGACCGGCCACGCATAGACGTGACTTTGCGGGTGTCGGGTTTTTTCCGGGATGCATTTTCCAACGTTATCCGCTTATTTGATGCAGCAGTGCAGAAAATAGCAGAGCTGGATGAGCCGGCGGACGTCAACCCGATACGCGTTCGCATGCAGCAGGAAGCCGATCATTTGGTGCAACAGGGTATCGCGCCGGAGCAAGCTCAGAAACAAGCCCGCTATCGGATTTTCAGTGCCCGGCCGGGCGCCTATGGTGCCGGGATGCAGCATCTGATCGATTCCCGTGATTGGAATGAGGATAGTGATCTGGCGTCGGCGTTTCGCAACTGGGGTGGTTACGCCTATGGGCAGAACGATTATGGCACCGATGCCCGGGACACCTTTAGTCAGCGTTTATCTTCGATCGATATGGTGGTCCAGAACCAGGATAATCGCGAACACGATGTGCTGGATTCCGACGATTATTATCAATTCCACGGCGGCATGACGGCAGCCGTACGGCATTACAGTGGTCGCCAACCCAGCGTGTTGATGGGGGATCACAGTAATCCCCAGGCGCCGAAAATTCGTTCATTAGCGCAGGAAATCAGCCGCGTAATGCGTTCTCGTGTCACTAACCCCAAGTGGATTGACGGAGTAAAACGTCACGGATACAAAGGCGCGTTCGAAATGGCCGCCACCGTGGATTATCTGTTCGCCTACGATGCTACGGCAAGGGTGGTGCGTGATGATCAGTATGAAAGTGTCACCGATGCCTATTTGAATGACAATGCTAACCGCGCTTTTTTACAGCAGCACAATCCGGATGCGTTGCATGATATGTGCGAGCGGTTATTGGAAGCAATACAGCGGGGGCTCTGGCAGGAGCCCGGTGATTACCGGCAACAAATAGAACAGCATTTGCTGAACAGCGAACAACAACTGGAAGGTTTAATGTCATGAGCACTGCTTTACATGCCCCGCGTTTGCAATTTCCTTTCTGTGCTGTGCAGGGGCAGGCACAATTGCAAATGGCGTTGTTATTAGCGGCAATTGATCCGGCGCTCGGCGGTGTGTTAATCCAGGGGCCGCGCGGTACCGCCAAATCCACCTGTGCCCGGGGGTTGGCTGAGTTGTTGCCTAAGGGCGAGTTTGTGGAATTACCATTAGGTGCCAGTGAAGAGCAGCTAATCGGTTCCCTGAATATTGAAACGGCTTTAAAACACAACGAGGTCCAATTCAAACCCGGCTTGTTATCCCGCGCACACCAGGGTGTGCTGTATGTCGATGAGGTCAACTTGTTGCCGGATGCGCTGGTGGATGTTTTGCTGGATGTGTCTGCCAGCGGTATCAATCGAATTGAGCGTGATGGTATCTCTCATCAGCACGATGCGCGCCTGGTATTGGTGGGCACAATGAACCCGGAAGAAGGCACGCTGCGTCCGCAACTGTTAGATCGGTTTGGATTGTTTGTGGATTTGCAGGCCAATATCGAGCCGTCTATCCGACAGGCTATAGTCCGTGCCAGAATGAATTTCGACGCCGATCCGGAACGTTTCCAGCAGCAGCATAGCGATACCCAGAATCGGTTGAAAGAAGGTATTCTGCGTTCCCAGACCCTATTGGCGGGGTTGCTGTTTACGGATCAAGTCTATGAGCAAGTGAGCAGCATCTGTCATCAAGCCAATGTTGAAGGGGTCAGGGCTGACCTGACGCTGTTGAGAGCGTCGCGTGCGCACGCGGCCTGGCACCAACGGGAGCAAATTGCATCTGCGGATATTCTGGCCGTTTGTGAGTTGGTATTGGCGCACCGGCGTAAATCGAATGCGGATCAAAATGCAGCGGACCCGGCCATACAACCCACACAGAGCCCTGATCAGCATCAGGCCGGGCTGCAACCGCAACCGCAACAGCAGCAGGAAATTCAAAACAGCGGGCCCGAGGCAACCGGGCCTGATTCGGATTGGGGGGAAATGCCTGCGCAGGTGACCCCCATCAGTGCAGTTAAAAACGTCAAACCGTTACCGCTAAAAAAGTAGCACTGCAACGAGCGGCGCCCGGTCTTCAGGCATCGTTGCACAAACAGAAGGCACAACAAGCCCATTCCCGAAACGTGGATTGGGTGAAAACGCTGGTGCAAAAAGGTGTGGATCCCCAGCGTGGGGGCCGTGGCTGGCAGCCGCAGGACCTGGTGTACCGACGTCATGCCCCCAAGGCTGAAACACTGCATTGTTTGGTGCTGGATTGTTCCGGATCGATGCTTGCACATCATAATTTGTCGTTGGCCAAAGGGCTCTTGCTGCAGTGGGTGGAAGGATTCTATCAACGACGTGACCGGTTGGTGGTGCTGGGGTTCAACGGGCAGAAGGTGCAACTGTTACAACCGGCCCGAAAAGCCGTGGCTTTCAATGAAGATTGGATTTCAGCAATCAAAGGTGGCGGTGGGACTCCGGCAACACTGGGTTTAGGGAAAGCAGATGAAATATTGCAGCAGGCCAAGCGTAAACAGCCGGGATTACGCACCGGGCTGTGGTTGCTGACGGATGGGCGCTTTAACCCGCTCCCGTCGAGACCGGAATACGCAGATCAGTGTACCGTTGTGGATTTTGAAAATCGTGCGGTTCCACTGAG
Organism: Ketobacter sp. MCCC 1A13808; assembly: GCF_009746715.1. Classification (NCBI taxonomy): domain Bacteria; kingdom Pseudomonadati; phylum Pseudomonadota; class Gammaproteobacteria; order Pseudomonadales; family Ketobacteraceae; genus Ketobacter; species Ketobacter nezhaii. Next base: position 328,586 of record NZ_VRKW01000002.1, on the reverse strand, counting down.
ACGTGCTCAACAAATTGCTCAACTGTGGCAATCCGACTATTTTGTAGCAGCGGAGTTTTATGAAACACCTTGAAGTACACACAACCGTTTCGTTTTAAATAAACATGAGGATAGTGATATGCATATAGAACCAGGTATTGTCAGTGGCGCCAAAATGGTGCTTAGTTATGGCACAGCAACCGTTGCCTTTGGCTTGTTGTCGAAAGCGGTGCTGGATACAGTGAACAAGGATGGCGTTATTTCTACGGCTTTGCGTGGTGTTATTGCTTCGGTTTTGGTGTTCTGTTTTTTCCAGGTTTTACCGCATCACCCGGTGGGCGTATCCGAAGTACACTTCATATTGGGTTCCACTTTGTTGTTAATGTTTGGGTTGGCTCCGGCAGCCATCGGCTTGGTGGTTGGCCTGGGAATTCAGGGATTACTGTTCGCACCCACTGATTTACCGCAGTTTGCAATGAATATCACCACTTTGTTGGTTCCGCTTTTTGCCATGAGTGTGATCGCCAAAAAAATTATTCCGGAACGTACGCGCTATGTGGATATTCAATATTCGCAAGCATTGAGCCTGTCGGTCGTGTTTCAGGGCGGCATCGTTACCTGGGTTGCATTCTGGGCATTCTACGGTCAGGGCTTCGGTGCCGAGAATCTGGCCAGCGTAGGTTCGTTCTCGGTAGCCTATATGAGCGTTATCGTGATAGAGCCGATTTTGGATCTGGCCGTGTTGGCCGTCGCAAAATGGACGGACAAATTACAAGGCAGCTCATTACTGGAAAAGCGCTTGTATTCTGCGGCGTAACCCAGCACCAAAATAAAACGGGAAGCGTTTCGTGCTTCCCGTTTTGTTTTGATCAATGCTGCTCAGAAGGGAGCGTCCTGCACCCGGTTTTATTTTAATTTGGACGCCCAGATAGCCAGCTTGTGCTTCATGGTGCCCTGAGATACCTGATCTTCAGGCACCGGTTGAATGACTTTGTCGTGTACCAGCAACCGGTAAATATACTCGATTTTGGCGGTCGCTGAATCGGTGGCTTCAAATTCAACAACGCCTCTTTTTTCGCCATACTTCACACCTTCTTCGATCGCTTTCTTAACCAGTTCTTTCTCGTTCTTCAATTTTTTCATAAGCGATATTCCTTAGTATTCAATAGGGCTTGTCTGCTTTAATGTATTCGCTTCGGACTGTAATGCAAGTCTTGTGAGGGGGAACTGCCGAGCCTCCGCAATTTTCGCTGCTTCCGTGTGCAACGCCGTGAATCTGCACACTTCTCTAGAATTAGGCAAAAAACGTCCACCGTTCTGTAACAATTCCGCTTTATCTTCTCTGTTGTCTCTGCCCCCAATGTTCGTTTGAAGGGGCCTTTTAACTGATCTATTGCTGATATAACAATTGGAGCTGCCTACATGAAATTCAAAGTTGCCGCGCTTGCCGGTGCTGTTGCCGTGGCTATGGCCACAGGTGCACAGGCTAATGATCTGAATAAAATCGATTCTGTCCCGAGTTACCAGAAGTACAGCCCTTGGTATACCCAAGGCCAGGCCAATATCAAAGCCAAGCCATTTGCCGCGTTGAGTAAGTCCAGAAACGTTATCCTTTTTGTGGGTGATGGCATGGGCGTTTCCACCATCACAGCAGCCCGTATTCTTGAAGGCCAGTTGAAAGGCATGCAAGGGGAGGAAAACGATCTGAGCTTTGACCTGTTTCCTTACACCGGCATGGCAAAAACCTATAACGTTGATGCGCAAACACCGGATTCAGCGGGTACGATGACGGCCATGATGTCCGGCGTTAAAACCGATGTTGGTGTGATCGGTGTGGGCGAAGGAATTGTACGTGGAGATTGTTCGACGGTTGCGGGCAACGAGCTGGTCACTGCCCTCGAGCTGGCTGAAATAGGTGGTAAAGCAACCGGTATAGTTTCCACTGCACGGATCACCCACGCAACCCCTGCCGCCACCTATGCGAAATCAGCCGATCGCGACTGGGAAGACAATTCCGATATGCCGGAAGAGGCACTTGCCCAGGGATGCACTGATATTGCAGCCCAGCTGGTGGATTTTGAAGCGAACTTAAAAGCCCGTTTCCCGCAAGCCGACAGAGTAGACGGAATCGATGTGGTTATGGGCGGCGGTCGCCGTCATTTTCTGCCCAACGACGCGGCTTATAATAGCGCTGATGCGGTCAGTTCGGTTGAAGGCGATCGCACCGACGGTCGTGATCTGACTGCGGAATGGAAGCAAGCCTATCCTCAGGGCGTCTATGTGTACGATCAGTTCGGCTTTGACGCGATTGACCCGGCTTCAACCAGTAAAGTGTTCGGCCTGTTTAACGAATCCCACATGCAATACGAAGCCGACCGGGTTAACGATATTGCCGGGGAACCGTCGTTATCCGAAATGACATCGAAGGCGATTGATGTACTGGCCAATAATAAGAAAGGCTATTTTCTGATGGTGGAATCCGGTCGCATTGATCACGGCCATCACGCCGGAAGTGCCTATAACGCCCTCACCGATGCCATTGAACTGTCGAATGCGGTGAAAGCGGCCGTTGAGTCGGTCGATCTGAGTAACACCACTATTATCGTTACCGCTGACCACAGCCACGTATTCACTATCGCCGGTTACCCCAAGCGCGGTAACCCGATTTTGGGCAAAGTCGTGAGCGTGGGTTCAGATGAACCCGAGTTGGCGGCCGACGGCATGCCGTACACGACAGTGGGCTACATGAATGGATACGGTATGCGTGATCTGGGCAATGAAACCGATGCCGATGAAATATATGGCTACGATATCAACGCCGGACGCATGGATCTTTCCAGCATCGATACCGAAGCCAGCGGATACCATCAGGAAGCACTGATTCCTTTGGGTTCTGAAACCCATGCGGGTGAAGATGTTGCCATCTACGGTGCGGGCCCTGGCGCGCATTTGGTTAGCGGTACCAACGAACAAAGTAATATTTTCCATATCATGAATCAGGTAGGCAAATTGGAAGCGAATGCCGACAAAGAATTGAGTAAGCCTGCTCCCTGGTGGCGTCGGTGGTGGTAAGCGATTGACTCTAAAAAGAGCAGTCTAAAAATGGGGAGCCTATGCTCCTCATTTTTTCGTTACAGGTTTACCGACATAAATAAGGTTAAGTTATGAATATCAGAAAAAAAATCGTCGCGGCAGGCTTGATGCTGGGGATAGCCGCTCCCTTCAATGTGTCAGCCCAGCAGCACCAATGTGCGACTGCAAATAAGCTAGGCGCGATTTATGAAATCGAAATGTCACCCGAAGCAGGCTCGTCCGCAACCAAGCCGATACAAAAGCTGGAGTTGTGGCGCAGTGGAAAGCAGGTTGCGATCCGTTACCCGCAGAAACAAATAACGGAACTCTGGGAACAAACTAAGAATAACCAATTGCATATGGTGCGCTATTTTGAAGCCCATCAGCGCGGAATCGAATATCAACCCATAGAGATAAAAGGCAAGCATGACTGGAGTGTCAAGCACCAGCTGATTTCCGATGCTTTTAAAGGTCGCATGACGCCGGGAGAGGAGAGTGGCAAAGGTTGTGATCAGAAACAGCATTATTCTCTTCACAAGGAGCATGAAAATTACCATCTTGTCTGGCTTAAAACATTACAGCTGCCGGAGGAGTTGAGTGTGAAAAGCCAGACGACTGGTACCCACTGGACGCTGAAGCAACTGATCAAAGACGAAAAGACCGTGGACAAGGCGTTCGATCTGCTGGCGCAATACCAAACCGTGGATTTCACTGATATTGGGGATATGGAAAACGATCCCTTCCTGCGTAAAATGATTAATCTGGGTTTTGTTGAGCACGGCCATTCCGGTTTTTATGATGCAGAAGGTAATGATATCGGATCACACGGGCATTAATTGATTTGGGTGGATATCATCAACGGTGTAGTATTCCATCCGAAATACAGCCGTTGATGGAAAAAACCGTGCCTAGTATCACCATAGATGTTCGTCAGCAATACCCCAAAGAAATAGAAATCCGGATTCTTGATTCAATGCATGCTGCCCTTGCAACGGCGTTTGGCTTGGGCAGCAAAAGCCGTAATGCCCGCTTGGTTGTGCACGAACCGCACCGTTTCAATTGTCCTCCCGGCCTGGATAAACCCGAATGCTATACCCAGGTCAGTATCGAATGTATCCCCGGTCGAACGCTGGATGCCAAGCGCGCGCTATATCAGGCTATTGTGAACAATTTGCAAGAGTTCGGCATTCCCCCGGATCACGTGTTGATTGCGGTGCGGGAAATCGAAGCAGAAAACTGGGGCATCCGGGGCGGTCAGGCCGCGTGTGATGTGCTATGAAGGAAATCTTTATCACCCGGGAACCAGTGGAGCTCTATAAAATACTGAAGTTTGAAGGCATTGTTGGCAGTGGCGGAGAAGCGAAAGGGGTTATCAGCGACGGTTTGGTCTTATTGAATGGGGTTCAGGAAACCAGAAAGCGCAAAAAAATAGTGTCCGGTGATGTGATCGAGTTTATGCAGGTGCAATACAAGATACTGCTGCGATGACAGCAAAAAGCCCGGCTTGCATTGATACAAGCCGGGCTTTGCTTTAAAGACTATTTACCGTTTAGTTGTTTTGCTAAAAACGATAGTCCGCCACTATGCCCGCCGTCAGCGGAGGCCCGACCTGAGCTTCAGGTACGAAGCCGTCGGCTTGCCGATACAAAACTTCCTCATCCAGTAAATTGCGAACATAGGCACGCACGGTATAGCTGGCTGCTTCATAGCCTACGTGCATATTGACTATGGTGTAATCTCCGGCGGTTTCGTCTTCTATGTTGTCGGCATTGGAATAGTATTCACTGACGTAATTAGCGTCCATGCCGAAGAATATACCCATGTCGAGGTGCTGTTCGAAACCAATGCCCAGGTTGTAATCCGGTGAGTAACCGAATTCGTTGCCTTTGATTTCCGGATTCAGTTCATCCGGCTCCGTGATTTCAGTTTGCAGTGTGCCGATGGAGCCAAACAGGTTCAGGCCACGAGCAACTTCGGCATTGATTTCCATTTCCAAACCGTAAGACTTGCCTTCTGGAAGATTCACAAAGCGGTTATTGAGCAGGGTTTGCAGGTCGTCCAGGGTGTTGTAAAACACGTTGGTCACGATGGACACTGTGTTGTTGGCGAGCACGTTGCGGCTGCTGATTTCATAGGTAACGACTTCTTCTTTGTCGTACTCATAAAAGTCGCCGTTGTCCCAGTCCAGCGCACCGGCACCGGGGGTATACCCTTTACGTACAGTGAACCCCAGATTGTTGTTGGGTGCCCATTGGTAGTCCAGTCCGATTTTGGGAAGATACAGGGTTTCACCAATATCGGTGACCACTTGTCCGCCCCAGGGTAGTCCGGGCCAACCCGCCACATCCCGCTCCTGCTCTTCCCGTTCGATGCGTCCGCCCAGGATTAAATCAACGGTGCCGGTCATGGCGAAACGACCTTCACCATACAAGGCCAGTGTGTTTACATCATCGTCACCGAAAAATTCTTTGGTACTGGTATCCAGGTTTTGTTTGCGCTCATAAGCGTAGATACCGATTACGCCGCTGTTGTTGTCGTCTTCCGGAGTGAATATGAGTTTGGTTTCGAAGGTAGTGGATTCTTCCTCCAGCTGTAACTCGAACAGGGCAGGATATTGTTCAAACGAGGCGTTGTATTCGCTTGTGCCCAGCAAGACTTCCAGGCTGATCTCGTCAGAAAATTCGTAAGCGACGTCGGTGCTGACCGTGGTGGTATCTGTGTTTTGGTAACGGGTGTTGTTGGGTTCATCATTAAAGCTGGCGTGAAAATCATAGTCAAAAAAATGGTCGCCATTCACTACGTTCAGATACTCACCTTCCTGGTCCCGTCGGGTGATGGTGAGCTTGGCGGTGAGCTCCGGAATAGAAGAGGGCGCCCATAGCAGCTTGCCACGGACATTGCTGAATTCCGATTCCGCGGGATCCCAGGGCCACTGATCTCCTTCCGGTATCGTGTAGTTGATGTAGCCTGTTCCCATCGAGCCGTTAGCCGCGAGTCGGAACGCTAATTCATTTTCAATCAACGGACCAGACACCATCGCAGCGAGTTGTTGCTTGTTTTCCGATCCTTCGTAGCCCGCACGAACCGCTCCTTCCCAGTAAAAAGTGGGATCCTTGGTTTGCAGCACGATAGCGCCGCCGATGCTGTTGCGGCCCTGAGTAGTGGATTGCGGGCCGCGCATTACTTCAAGTTGCTCCACATCCCACATGCCAGTGTCCTGATATTCCTGACCGGACCAGCTTTCCGCCAAGCCATCTACGGTGGTACTGACCCGTGGACGGGCACCGGTCGTGAAAGAGTAAACGCCAGCGGCGGGCCCGGTTCCCAGTGCGCCCCGAATGTTCGGTGTGCCATTGGGATTGGTGATCATATTGGGTACTTTCTCGACCACTTCGTTCGCGGTATCCAGTTCGCCGGAATCCACGTCGCTCTCGTCAAGGACGGTCACCGCGGTGGTGGTTTCTTGCAGTGAGCGGTCTATTTTTTCCCCGGTTACTTTAATGGTGTCGAGTTTAGAGGTGGCGACGTCGCTGTCTGTTGTATCTTCGGCAAAGGTGTTGCTCGCAAGTGGCAGTGCCAAAAGTGTTGCGGAGGTCAACAGCAATGCCCGAGCCCCGAAGCTGCGTTGCTCCGGAAGTTTAATAAACTTCATTCGTGGTAATCCCCTGTTTATTCGTGTGTCGGTGAATCCCTTGCGGGACTTCATCGACTCAGATAGGTCTTGAAATTATGGCGTAAATATAATGATAATAATTATCATTAGCAATAGAAATTAAGCCTATTTATGTTAGAGTTCGCAACAAAATCCATATCACATGGACGTCTTGGGCGATTTATAGGCTATCTGAAATGATGGGAACGGGCGTGAAGCAAAAGGAAATGGAATCAACCTGTTGGCTGTTGGACGCTGCGTTAGGGCGAGAGGGTTGGTGGGAGCAATTGGAAGCGGCCGGTGCACCGTTGTGTGAACCGCTGTCCCTGGGCGGCCCGGTGGGTTCAGCGGGTGATCAGGTCAGGGTGTCGTTTTTATGGCGCGACCCGGAAGGGTCCGAATTGGAGTCTACGTACGTAAGGGTCTATATCGACGTCAATTCCGTGACCGACCACCATAGTTTTGAACCGCAAAGTTTGCAGCGCGTTCCGGGCACCGATGTATGGTATTGGCAAGTGGATTTACCTGCGAATTGGCGGGGTAGCTATTGCTATATCCCGGTGCGACAGGAGCAGTTGCCCCCGCACATTCTGCAAGAAAACGAGGCCAACCCCAAACAGCAACAACAGGCGCAGCGGGCATGGTGGCAAAGTATTTCAGGGCGCGCAATGGCAGACCCGTTGAACCCCTGTGTCCATCGTAATGCATGGGGGGCGTATTCTGCGCTGCACCTGCCTGCAGCACCGGACCAGTCGGCCTGGCTTGGGGAGGACTCAACCCGGGCTGAGCCCGGACATGATCCGGCCCGGTCTGCGCAGCAGGAATGGCAGTGGCATAGCGCGTTGCTGAGCACGTCTCGCACGGTCTGGTTGTACCAAACCGGCACCGGCTCCTCTCTGCCGTTGGTGATATTGCTGGACGGACGCCGTTGGGCACAGGAGATGCCGATCTATAACGCGTTGGATAAGGAAACCGAGCGCAGCCGTTTACCCGCAGCCCGTTATCTGTTTGTCGATAGTGTTAGCGGCGCTCAGCGCAGCCGCGAGTTAGCTTGTGATGATGTTTTCTGGAATGCGGTGGTGCAAGAGCTGCTGCCCGATGTGGCCCTGGCCCATAAATTTATCTTGAAGCCGGAAACGACCGTGGTGGCAGGGCAAAGCCTGGGCGGCCTGGCCGCGATGTACGCGGCTTTGAATTACCCCCATGTGTTTGGCGCAGTGGTGAGCCAATCCGGATCATTCTGGTGGCCATATGTGGAGTTGTTGCACGCTGCCCCCGGCCAGCCCTGCCTTCGCAAACCCGGAGCCCAGGGCTTGCTTGCCGAAAAACTGGATAACGGAATTATATCGTCGCCTGTCCCGCTGCGTATTTTTATGGAAGTGGGCAGCCGCGAGGATGTAATGATCGATGTGAACGAATCCATGCGCAATGCATTGGTGGCAGCCGGTCATCAAGTTCATTTTCAGCAATTTGAAGGCGGTCACGATGGCATTTGCTGGCGCGGAGGATTGCTGGAAGGTTTGGCAGTGCTTCTGCCGGAGCAAGCCGAAAGCCGGAATAGCTAATCCGTAATCGTTAAGCCGATTTGAAAAAAAGGAGTTCTATATGAGCACACAACAAAAAAACCCATTCGACGATGAATCTCACGCGTTTCTTTTGTTAATAAATCACCTTGGTCAATACAGTTTGTGGCCGGACTTTTCTAAAGTGCCGGACGGTTGGGAGGTCATTCTGGGCCCGGATACCCGTGCCGTATGCATTGAGTATGTGGAGCAGAACTGGAACGATATCCGGCCGCAATATTCAGTCGCCTGAAGTCGATGGTCTGGTGTCTATAGGGGCATGCCTGCGCACCAGAACTCCGCCTTAGGTCCTGCATTCATCACTCGCCTTTCACAATTTAAACTTCAAATACCGGATCATTAAGATGCCCACAACGAAGACTTCCCCGCAAACGTCCTCTGTTAACCCCGCCTCTCGCACGCAGCAGGATTTACCCTTGTCTGCTACTCAGCTTGGCATCTGGTTGGGAGATCAGCTTGCGGATGTAACCAATGGCTATGCTGTCGCGCATTATTTGGAGTTGCGTGGCGTGCTGGATGTTGACTGTTTGCAGCAGGCTATCCGGATGGGGTTGGCGGAGGCGGATACGGTGTCAGGGCGCTATCTGGAAACCCATCAAGGTCCGCGACAATTACTGCCGCTCAATCTGGATTGGCAGCAAGTCGCGCAAATTGAGTGTTGCGATGTCAGCGATGCACAGCATCCGTTGTCGGTAGTGCAGCAATGGATGGCTGCGGATCTGGATCAGAATCTGACAGTGGATTCCGGTGCACAGCTTTACTGTCATCGGTTGTTCAAGTTGCATGAACAACGGTGGATCTGGTACCAGCGCTACCATCATATTGCAGTTGATGGATATAGCTTTCATGGCCTGACCCGACGCATGGCGCAGATTTATAATGCACTATTAAACCAGCAGGAGACCGGGGAAATGCCCTACGTTTCGTTCGCGGAGGTGCTGGCTGAGCAGGAGAAATATCGCAATTCCCGCTTTATCGAGCGGGATAGGGCGTTCTGGAAAACCTATGTGGAGCAGTTGGCCCAACCGGTGTCATTATGCGGCAAAGAAATGTCGGTTGAGCAGCCCTTTGCCAATGTGGAAGTATTGCGTCAACAGGTGAGATTCAATGCTGATCAGATCGCAGGATTCTGTAGGGCAGGCAGTGCGCCGACATATACTCCGGCGCAAATGGCGATGGCCGCGGTGTTTGCCTATCTGCATCGTATGACCGGTCAGCCGCAATTAGCCGTAGGGATGCCCTTTATGCGTCGCCTGGGTTCGCTGGCCGCGGTGTCCACCGGGCCGGTAGTGAATGTGTTACCGGTGCAGGTTAGCGTCGACCAGAGCATGTCGTTGAACACCATCGCGCAGTGTGTTGCGGATGAAGTGAAAAAGGTGCGTAAACATCAGCGTTACGATGCAGAGCAATTGCAGCGCGATGCAGGAACCTTGGGCACTGGCCAACTCTTATACGGGCCGACTCTGAACGTAAAGATTTACGATCAGCGTGCGCAGTTACAGGGTTTGGAAGAGACTCATCATTTACTGGCCGCGGGTCCAGTGGACGATTTGGAGTTCGGCATTTGGATGGAAGCGGTTGAAGGGGAACGCGGCGAATCGCCGAATGATCTGGTGATTGAGCTTGCTGCGAACCCGCACCGTTATAGCGGGAGTGAACTGAAGTGGCATCAGTTGCGGTTACAGTCCTTTGTTGACGAGTTACTGCAAAACCCCGACACAGAAATCGGTGCCACCCCGTTAATCAGTGAGTACGAGCGCCGAAAAATCGAAACCTGGTGTACAGGCCCTACAGTGGTTAAACCGGAAAACTGGAATACGGTGTTGGATGTGTTTCAGCAATCGGTTACTCGATTTCCACACCAGGATGCTCTCGTGTTTGACCAGCAGACCCTGAGCTTTACCCAGCTCTGCGGTTACATGGAAAACCTCGCAGCCGAGCTGGTAGCGCAGGGCGTTGAGCCCGGCGATCTGGTGGGCGTGGCGTTGCCGCGATCCATGCATTCAGTGGTGTCGTTGATGGCGATTCTGTCGGTAGGGGGTGTTTATCTGCCGTTGGATTTGGCATACCCGAAGGACCGCTTGGCGTGGATATGCCAGGACGCCGGTCCAAAACTGATCGTCACCCTGAGTGTGGATGTCGGGCAGTTTCCTGAAGCACAAAATTGCTGGGCTTTGGATGGTATCGTAACCTCGACCAGGGTGAATCCCGGGACTGGCGATCGGTATCTGCCACAGGCAAACGTTCAGCCTGGTGACACTGCGTATTTAATTTATACCTCGGGCTCCACCGGCACACCGAAAGGCGTCAGGGTCAGCCATGGCAGCTTGCTGAATTTATTGTTGTCTCACCGGGCGGGTCCGTTTGGAGCGTTGTTACAGCGCCAGCAAGAGGCCACGGGCATTCGTGCCTTGCATTCAACTTCCTTTTCTTTCGACGCTGCCTGGGAGCAGTTAATTTGGATGTTCCTGGGGCAAACCGTCATCCTCTGTGACGAGGAGCAACGTAGGGATGCCCAGGAACTGGTTCATCTGGTGCAGAAACGAAAAATTAACACTTTGGATGTGCCACCCTCGTTGCTGCAGCAAATGTTGAATTGCGGGTTAATGGCCTCGGCACATCAGCCGGATTTGATTTTAATTGGCAGCGAAGCCGCCCCCGCTGTGTTGTGGCAGCAATTACGTCAATACGCTTCGTTGCAGGTGATTAACTTTTACGGCCCCACCGAATATACGGTGGATGCACTGAGCGCCAGTGTCGCTTTGCATGCTCAGCCAGTCATCGGACGGCCGCTTGCCAATACCCGCATTGCCGTATTGGATTCGCAATTGAGACCGGTCCCGGTAGGGGTTGCCGGAGAACTGTATATCGGTGGTGCGGGGCTGGCGCAGGGTTACTGGCAGCGACCGGATTTGACCGCAGCACGCTTTGTTGCCAACTCGGATCAAGCCGGTGCTCGTTTATATCGTAGTGGCGATATTGTGCGTTGGACTGCGGAAGGCCAGTTGTCGTTTATCGGTCGTGATGATGAGCAGATTAAAGTGCGGGGCTTTCGTGTTGAACTTGGCGAAATAGAGCACGCTGTCGCGAGTATAGCGGGAGTGGAAGCGGCGGTGGTGCTGGCTCAGGCGGTGGTTTCGGGTTATCGGCTAGTGGCCTTTTGTACGCCGAGGCCTGGCGCAGCAGCTTCGTTGTCATCATCGATTTTGCTGCAACAGCTCGCACAACGGCTGCCGGAGTATATGGTGCCGTCGTCTTTAGCGGTGGTGCCCCAGTGGCCACTGACGGTAAACGGAAAAATTGATAAGCAGGCGTTATTGGATTGCGCCCTTGCGGATGCTGGTGCATCGGATACGCAATCCAGTCGTCTCGTGACACAGCAGGAACAACAGGTAATCGACGCCATAGCGGCCGTGCTGAGACTGGACTCTATCGGTGTTGATGCTGACTTTTTTAATCTGGGTGGCGACAGTATTTCAGCCATGAGCCTGGGCACGGAATTACGCAAATGCGGTTATCTGATCCGACCGAAAGAGATATTTGCGCAACGCACGGCGGCGCGGATAGCGTCCCGGCTTGAGCCGTTGCACAGTGACCGTAATGCCCACGGCCAAGCGCACATTCAAGCACACAACCAGAGCCTGGAAGCAGGTGACATAGGTCCGATACCGGTTATAAGTTGGTTTGCGGAACATTACGGACTGCAACGTCGCTTTGCCCAGGGTGTGTTAGTACAAGTGTCCCCCGGCTTGCAGTGTGACCACCTGCAGCGGGCGTTACAGTTATTGCAGCGCAATCATTCTGCGTTGCGTGCCCGCAGTGAAGGCAGTCGCTTGGTGATGGATGCCTTTGCGTTGGAATCCCCGGTGCACCGGGTTACTGATTGGGTTACGGAGAGCGCCGTGCCAAATCCGGATCGGGCGGCCGCAGCGTCTGATATCGCGTGCTGGAGTGGCTGGCTGGATACGCAGTTTAATGATGCTTGCAAACGCCTGAATCCGGACCAGGGGGTGATGCTGCAGGCCACCCTTGTGCAGGGCATTCCCGGTCAGCAATGGTTAATGCTGGTGCTGCACCACTTGATCGTGGATGGTGTGTCCTGGCGTGTTCTTTTACCGGAGCTGGAAAGCGCATGTGTTGCCATCATGGAAGGCACAACGCCACTTTTGCTGCGGGAAGATACCTCATTAAAATCCTGGTCCAAGGCTTTGGTAAACCAGGTATCACCGCGACAAAAAGAATTAACCATGTGGACGTCTGCGCTGTCGGAAAGTCTGCCGGTATTAGGGCGGCGTAAACCGGATCGGAAAAAAGACACTTACGGGACGGCGCAGCACCTGCGCACGTTGATAGACGCAGACTTAACCCAAACCTTGTTGTTACAACTACCCGAAGCCTATAACGCCCATATTGAAGACGTCCTATTGAGTGCGGTGTCTCTGGCTTTACAGACGCAGTTCGGTTCATCCCGGTGGCGTTTTTCCCTGGAGTCTCATGGCCGCCAGCCAATCGATGATGTGCATGACTTGAGCAGAACCCTGGGTTGGTTGACTGCAGAATATCCGTTGTTTCTGGATTTAACGCACACCGACTCGGTTCTGTCGGCGCTGAAAGCCGTTAAACACAGCACCCGCCAAATTCCGGACCGTGGTTTGGGATATGGTGTGCTGCGTTATCTTGATCCGGTCAATGGGGCGCGCTTGGCTGAGCTGGAAAATGTAAACCGTCCGCAGATTTTATTTAACTATTTGGGCCGCTTTCATGTGCAAGATCGCTGGTGGCAACCGCAGGTGGGCCAAGGCCCCTTCGTCGATGTGTTTGCTGTAGATAACGATCCAACAATGCCGCTGTTGTATCCGTTGGAAATCAACGTGTTCGTGGAGGAAGGAAAACAACCGCGCTTAGCCATTAACTGGACCTGGGCTAACGGGATCCTGAACCAAGAACAGATCCGGCAATTGCACACGCACGTGATTGAACAGTTACAGGCGTTAGCCCGGTTCGCACAGCAGCAACCTCGGCAAGCCCGCGATACCCTGGTGGCCAGCGAAACCCTGACCCGTGAGGGTGCATCGCTCTCCACAGCGGAATTGGAATGGATGCTGCAACGCTACGGCTCTTTGAGTCAGGTGTTACCGATCCTGCCTTTGCAGCAAGGCTTATTGTTTCACGCGCAGCTGGGTGAAGCAGCCAGCAAATACAACTCCATTACGCGACTGGACTTTGAAGGCCCCTTACCAGCCCAGCGGGTACGTCGCGCGTTGGATGCGGTGCTCATGCGACATCCTCATCTGGCGTCGTTGTTCGATAGTGAATTGAACAACGAGTCTTTTATTTTGGTGCCGTTATTGCCGGATGGGAAAAGCCCGTCCGAGGAAGCCGGCGCTCCGCAACGGGACGGCCTGTGGCCGTTTACGGAAATGACGCTGTCCGTAACCGCGGCAAACGAAATTGAAGCCGCGTTGGATGGCTTACAGCAGCAGGAGCTGGAGCGCGATTTTGCCATTGGCGCAGCGGATGCGGGAATGTTGTTGCATGCGTTGCTGGTTCATTGCGGCGACAACCGGCACAGCTTGTTTATAACCGCGCACCATTTGGTTGTGGATGGCTGGTCGACGCCAATTCTGCTGAATGACTTGCTCACCGCTTTGGCTCGCGGTGCAGATTCATTGACCGCGACGCGGGTGGATTACGCGACGGTGGTTCGTCAATTATTTCAGCGGGACGTTGACGCTTCCCATGCAATCTGGCGCAGTGCTCTGGCGGGTGTTAGTCCCACTCTGCTGTTCCATAATGCGCAAACCGAGGCACAGGTGCATGAATACGAACTGCTGATTCCCAAGCCGTTGGAGCAAGCGCTGATCCGGCGTGGTCGGGAGCAGGGCCTGACTATGAATACGTTGATGCAGGGTGCATGGGGCGCGTTCGTATCGCTCATGAGCGGGCGCGATGATGTGGTATTCGGTTCACCGGTTTCGGGCCGCTTCAGCCCGGTCGACGGCATCGAAGAACACATCGGTTTGTTCAGCAATACGATTCCGGTGCGAATGACACTGAATCCGCAACGGCCCTTAATTGAACAGCTGAAAAAATTGCAGCAGCAACAAATAGAATTACTTGAGCACGATGGACTGGGTTTGGCCGATATTCAGCGTCTAGTCGGCGAATCCAATTTGTTCGATACGCTTTTGGTGGTAGAAAACTACCCGGATCAGTCCGACCTTAGGGCGCGGGATTATCATGGCGCGCGTTTGCTGGGCATTGAGAATCGAGGCTATACCCACTATCCGGTGACGGTGCTGGTTTTGCCCGGGGAATCACTTCGTCTGTTGATTGAGTATCGCCATTTCCAGGACGGCAGCAAGCAGAACCCGAACGCAATGGCGGAACGGCTGATAATGCTGCTGCGTCACCTTTGTGATGAGTCAGACCGGCCCTGGTGTGAATTTCAGGCTCTGAATCGACACGAGCTTAGGCTGATTGGGCAAATCAATGACACTCGTGTAACGGTAGCGCAGCAGACATTGCGTGATGCCTTTATCGCTCAAGCGTTAGCATCCCCGGATGCAATTGCCCTGGCGGACCAACAGCAGCAGTGCACCTACCGCGAACTGCGTTTGCAAACCGAATATCTGGCTGCCCGGTTGCAGCGAGCGGGTGTAGAGTCCGGGCACATCGTCGCGGTGGCGCTGCCGCGGTCGTTAAAATTGAGTCTGGCCTTATACGGGATCGTGGAAGCCGGGGCGGCTTACCTGCCGCTGGATACCAGCTACCCCGATGAGCGTCTGGCGTATATGGTGCAGGACGCCAAACCGCAGTTAATCATAACGACTACCGAACTGGCGGAGCGCTTTGCTTCGCTGGGGACGTTAATGTTGCTGGATGAATTAGCCAGTCCGGCCATGCTCAATAATCAACTGGAGTGGGTTGCACCGCGCTTGCGGCCGCAGCAACCGGCCTATCTGCTTTATACCTCTGGTTCGACCGGAAAGCCGAAAGGGGTATTGGTGTCTCATCAGTCCATCATCAATCGCTTGCGCTGGATGCAGCACGAATATTCTTTGCATAGCAGTGATGTGGTTTTGCAAAAAACACCCTGTAGCTTCGATGTGTCGGTGTGGGAGTTTTTCTGGCCATTGATTGTGGGCGCCCGTTTATTTATGGCGCCTCCGGAATCCCATCGCGACCCGGAAGCATTGCTGAATATAATCCGGGATCAGGCAATAACGACGTTGCACTTTGTTCCCTCCATGCTAGCGGCGTTTGTCGCCAGTGCCGCCATGGACCGCAAAACCAGAGTGCCCATGTTCGCCAGCGTACGTCGTGTATTTTGCAGTGGAGAAGCATTGTCGCGTCAGTTGGCTGATGCTTATGAGTCATTGTTTTATCCTGATGCGCGCGGTTCAAATCTGCATAATTTATACGGTCCAACGGAAGCCGCAGTGGATGTGACCTATAAAGCGGCAGCGGATTGTGATGCCGGTACGCACCAATCCACCAGCGTACCCATCGGCAAACCGGTTTGGAACACGCAGCTACGGATTCTGGATTCGTTTTTGCGGCCGGTGCCGCTGGGGGTTGCCGGTGAGCTTTATCTGACAGGAGTCCAGTTGGCGGATGGGTATCTAGGCAGACCGGAATTGACCGCCACGCGATTCGTCGCGGATCCCTTCGCGATCGGTGAGCGCATGTACCGCACCGGAGATGTGGCTCGGTGGTTGAGTACCGGTGATGTGGAATATTTAGGCCGCAGCGATGACCAATTGAAGATACGGGGCCAGCGCATCGAGCTGGGTGAAATCGAAACAGCGATGCAGGCATTGACCGCTGTCAAACAATCCGTCGTGGTGGCCCGTGAATTGGGTGCCCAGGGAAGCACCGCAATGGCCGGGGCAGATAGCCGTCAGTTAGTGGGCTACGTCACGTTGCACAAAAATAGAGAAGCAGCCTCTCCGCAGCAGTTGCGTGAGCAGCTGGCAGCAACCCTGCCCGCGCACATGGTGCCGGTGAGCGTTATGATTCTGGATCAATTTCCATTAAGTGCGAATGGCAAACTGGATCGCAAAGCCTTACCGGATCCGGGTGCCTTCATCCAAATGCCAGGGCGCGCGCCCAAGCCGGGTCTGGAAAGCCGTTTGGCAGCCTTATTTGCGCGCATCCTGAAGATACCGACGCTGAACGCGGACGACGACTTTTTCGCATTGGGCGGGCATTCATTGCTTGCGATGGCGCTGGCTGCAGAATTGCGTCGTGAATTAAACCAGCCGGTTTCGGTGGGGCAGATAATGGTGTCACCTTCAGTGGAAAAACTGGCGCGGGTGTTGTCCGACGATGCGCTGGCGAACGATCCGGCGAACGCAGGCTTTGGCCACACGCTCTATATTCGTGCCGGTTCCACGGCGCCCTTATTTTGTGTTCACCCTGCATCCGGATTTGCTTGGCAGTATTCCGGCTTATCCCGCTACCTGCCAGCGGAATGCAGCGTTATCGGCTTGCAGTCACCGCGTCCGGACGGGGCGATTGCGGCCTGTGAGGATATGGCTGCGGTAGTGGAAATGCATCTGCAGAATTTACGCCGAATTCAGCCACGGGGACCCTACTATCTGATTGGCTATTCCCTTGGCGGGACCATTGCGCAGGGCCTGGCGGCACGCTTGCAGCAGTCTGGCGAGCGGGTCGCGTTTCTGGGCTTACTGGACACTTATCCCCCGGAAGGTCAGGATTGGAGTGGGCCGACGGAACAGGAAGCGAAAGCCGAAGTTGCCCGCGAACAGGAGCAGTTTATGGTGGCGACGGAAGAGGCGGAAGACGAGTTTATGCTGAATGAAAAAGCGCAGATGTTCGAGCACATTGTGCAGAACTACGAGGACTCGGTACGTTTGTTGTCTCAGGCGGAGACGCCGTATTTTGAGGGCCAAGCCACCCTGTTCTGCGCGACCCGGACCTTACCTGATGGGATGGACGTGCTAGCCACCTGGAAGCCGTTTCTGAATGGTTTGCAGGTTCATCGTTTCGACTGCAATCACGAGGACATTGTTTCCCCGGAGTCGTTGGAAAATGTCGGGCCACTGTTGGTTGAACTTCTTTCCAATGCCGGTTTATGGGAATGAGTAAAACTGCCCTTGGGAATAATCAAGGGCGTATGACTCACCGGATCGTTGATAACGATGCAATCCAGACCGAATACCTGTTGGACTAATTGCGCCGTGATAATGCGTTGCGGGCTACCCTGTGCCACCACCTCGCCGTCTTTAATAGCGATCAGGTGAGTGGCATAACGGCAGGCGTGATTCAGATCGTGCAACACGGCGACCAGCGTGCGACCTGATTCCAGATTCAGCATGCGGAATAATTCCATCAGATCAATTTGATGGGCAATGTCCAGATACGTAGTGGGTTCATCCAGCAGCAGGATCGGGGTTTGCTGGGCCAGCGCCATGGCAATCCAGACCCGCTGTCGTTGTCCGCCGGACAAAGAGTCCACCATACGGTCGGCAAATTGGGTGGTCCCGGTGACGTCCATGGCCAGCTGCACGGCCACTGCATCCTCCTCGCTCCATTGACGAAACAGGGTTTGATGGGGGTAGCGGCCCCGTGCCACCAGATCCGTTACCCGGATGCCTTCCGGTGCGTTCGCACTTTGCGGCAATAATCCCAGTTGCTTGGCAACGGTCTTGGCGGGGTAGTGATGAATGTTTTCTCCGTCCAGGCAAACCTGGCCGGTTTCCGGTTTCAGTAACCGGCACAGGCTGCGCAAAAGCGTGGTTTTACCGCAGCCATTGGGACCGATAATGGCGGTGAACGAGCCATCGGGAATATCAATGTTCAGCGTTTTCAGAATGGGATCGTGTTCGTACCCTACGCTCATGCGTTTGACTTGTAATCGGCTCATCGCGAGTCAGGCCTCATTTGTCGTATTAAAAGCCAGATCAGGTAAAGTCCACCGATACTGACGGTGACTACTCCTACGGGCAATTTTTGGGGTGAAAAAGCGTGCTGCGCCACCAGGTCGGCCGCCAGTAACAGCAGGGCGCCCATCCAGGCGGAGCACAATAAGGTGGTGCTGTGGCTGCGGGACAATTGTTTGGCCATTTGCGGAGCCGCCAATGCAATGAATGAAATAGGTCCGCTCACAGCGGTGGCAGCCGCGGTAAGAACGACGCCGATCACCATCAGTTGTAAGCGGCTGCGTTCCACGTTGATGCCCAGTGCACTGGCACTGTCATCGCCCATCTCCAACATCTGCATGCGGCGGCTCAGTGCCAACGCAGCCAGCAAGGCGAACACACAGATCAGGGCCGAGGGGCGAGCCATGCCCCAGGTTATGCCACTTAAGGAACCGGCACCCCAAACGGCAGCGCTGATGGCGGATTCCAAGCTGGCGCTGATCATTAGCCAGGTGTTAACGGCGGTTAGCATGGCGCTGATACCGATGCCCACAATGATTAGACGAAAACTGTTTAAGCCCCGGTTCCACGCCAGCAAATAAATGATGGCCGCAGTGAGCAAACCGCCCAATAGGGCCCCGCCGGCGATCTGCAGATGGTTTGCCTGCAGTAAAACAATGGCAAGTAATGCACCGGTATAAGCGCCGCTGTTAAATCCGATCACATCAGGGCTGCCCAGGGGGTTGCGAATAAGGGATTGAAATATAGCGCCGCTCATACCCAGGGCGGCGCCCAGTACCAGCGCCATGACCACACGAGGTAAACGCCATTGCACGACCACCATCCGATTGCTTGCCGTGCCGTCTCCCAGCAACGCTTGCCACACGGCGTGCGGACTCAATTGGAGGGCGCCCGATTGTAGAGCGTACAGTGCCAGTGTCAGGCACAGGCACGCCAAAAAAGCGCTAACCCAAAACCCGCGCAGGGCTATTTTGACATTGAACGAGCCGTCGGGACGGCCTAGCCATATTGATTGACTCATCATTGCCTCCCGGGGCTGGTTTGGCGTCGGGCCAGCCAAATCAGAACGGGAGCGCCGATAAAGGCGGTGACAATGGATACTCGTAATTCACCGGCAATAATCACGCGGCCCACAATATCAGACCAGAGCAATAAAATCGGTGCCGTCAATAACACGCAGGGCACCAATAAGAGATGGTCGTTGCCCACAATCCGCCGTGCCAGATGCGGAATCATCAGCCCCACGAACGTGATCGGGCCGGCTGCAGCCGTGGCGGTGCCGCACAATAAGGCAATCGCCAGTAACGCCAGTGATTGTGTCAGTAGCGGACGTGAGCCCAGGGTTGCGGCCAATTCCTCGCCCATACTCAAAGCATTGAGTGAGCGGGATAAATACAATGCAAGCAGGGTGCCACTGAGTACTCCGGGCAGCGCCAGCAATGCCCGGTCCAGATCGCGGATATCCAGTGAACCGGCACTCCAGAAACGGAACTGATCGAAGGCCGCGGGGTTGAGCAACGTCAGCCCCGAGCTGAATCCGGTCAACACTGCGCCCACCGCAACCCCGACCAGAATGAATCGTACCGGGTCCATTTGCTGTACCCCGAAGCGGCCGATAGCGTACACCGCAAGGCTCGTCACCATGGCACCGCTGAACGCGTAAAACCAATACAGCAGGGGAGAGTGTACGGAGAACAGGCTGATACCCAACACCACCGCAAAACTGGCTCCGGCGTTCACGCCCAGAATGCCGGGTTCAGCCAACGGATTGCCGCTGATGGATTGGATTAGCAAACCTGAAATGCCGAGGGCGATACCCACCAGCAAGCCCAGCAGGGTGCGGGGCAGGCGGCTTTGCAGAACGATAATGCTGTCCGCATCGTGCAGATTACCCAATAAGCTGTTCACTACCACCGGCCACTCGATGGATTTTGCCCCCAAAGCGAGACTGGCGACCAGGCTAATGACCAGCACCACAGCGCACAGCACTAACCTGAGTACACTTTGACGGCGACTCTGGTCATTGGCTGGCTGCTGAGCCGACTTACGGACCCTTGCGGATCGGCCATGTATAAAAAAACGTTCTGACAGAAGCATTTTATGAGAATGATAATGATTGTGATTTAGAAATATGTTTGTATAGTAGCATAATTTTTCCGGCTCAATTGTGTGGTTCTTGTTATGGGTAAGCCTTCTATCGTGGTCGATTTCGGCCTGTTAAAAACCAACCGGCATTTTCGTGCCATTTTTGTTGCGCGAATGATGTCCGTTTTCGCGTTGGGTATATTATTGGTGGCCGTTCCGGTCCAGATTCACGAGCTCACCGGCTCCACCGTGCAAGTGGGTATCGCCATGGCAATGGACGGGGTCGGCATGTTTGTCGGTTTGATGTGCGGGGGGGTGCTGGCGGATCGCTTTGATCGTCGCAAATTGATTTTATTGGCCCGCTTTTTATGTGGTGCCGGGTTTTTGGTGCTGGCCCTGAATAGTTTTATTTCCGAGCCATCGGTGTTGGCGCTGTATATCGTTTCTGTATGGGACGGTTTCTTTGGCGCCATGGGGATCACTGCGTTGATGGCAGCGATCCCCACTATTGTTGGCCGTGAAAATTTACCTGCAGCGGGCGCGCTCAGCATGTTGACCGTGCGCTTTGGTGCGGTGGTGGCACCGGCTATAGGCGGCGTTATCATCGCTGCGCAGGGCGTGAGTTGGAATTACCTGTTGGCCGGCATCGGCACGGTCGCAACCTTGATACCGCTGGTGCGATTGCCGCAACTGAATCCTCAGGGGGGTGAACCGGATCATCCGCTGCGTTCCCTGGCGGAAGGCTTTCAATTTTTGTTTCAGAATAAAGTGGTGGGCGCGGTCATTGTGATCGGAACTTTGCAAGCGCTACTGGCTGCCATCCGTGTACTGTTTCCGTCCCTGGCGGAAGAGGGCTACGGTGGCGGTGCGTTTGAAGTGGGATTAATGTTTTCGGCCGTGCCTTTGGGGGCCATGGTCGGAGCGTTTACCAGCGGCTGGGTCGGCGGATTGCGGCGTCCGGGTTTAATGATGATGGGGAGTGTGATTGTGTCAGCTTTGGCGGTTGCCTCACTGGGTATGATTCATCATTTATACGCTGGTTTGGCCGCGCTGGTGGTGATCGGTTATTTCGGTTCGATTGCCTCGTTGCTGCAATTCACACTGGTTCAGGGGCATACACCGGATCGCTTGCTGGGCCGCGTGAATAGCTTGTGGAATGCTCAAGACGTGACAGGTGATGCGGCGGGCGCCATGGGTATTGGTGTGCTGGCGCGTTTGTTAACGCCTTTAGTGGCGGTCTTTTCTTTCGGAGTGGGGGCTGCTGCCTTGGGGGTGCTGTTCAGTATTGGCTTTGGTTCGCTTCGGCGATTGCAACAGGAGCCGTTTCAACCGGGTCAGCATTCCGATTCAGAGTCAGGCCCGGCAACGGAGAGCAGCCCCGTGGCGGAGGCTGTGAGCTAGGCAATGGATTTATTGAAGTTGGCTGAATTGTTTTTCCAGGCGCGTTAACAAATGGCTGGCGCTGTAATAATCCAGGCGGAATGTGTCCAGCCCCAGTGCGTAAAGTTGGTTTTGCTGCACCGGAGGCAGATGATTTAAAAAGGGGTTGGTTTTGATTTGCTCAACGCTGCGCTGATCAGCGGAAAATAGCATCAAGCTTTGTCCTTGTAGTGCATCCGCAAACTTTTCACCTGAAACCTGGACGATGTCTTTGCGGATGCCCTGGCTCAATTCTCCTTTCACCGTTTCCGGAATAATGGCCAGTTCAAATCCCAGTTGTGTGAGTAATTTGCCTTGCGCGGATTGTCCAGTCCAAACATTGGCGCCGGAACCGTCTTCGTAATAGGTGATCGCGGTCACCGGTTGCGGGGGCAGCGTGATGGATTGTTTAACTTGCTGCACCTGATCCGAGAATTGTTGAATCGCATGCCGGGCGTTCTTTTCATGCCCGGTCGCCGCGCCCAGTATTTCGGCGACTTGCTGCCAGCTTTTATCATCGTAATTTACCACCAGGGTGGGGGCGATTTGCTTTAGTTGGGGCACAATTTTCAGAGCCGAATCACCACCGGTAGCTGTCACAATGATCAAGTCCGGCGCTACCGATGCAATGATTTCCGCATCGGCTTCGCCATGATACAGCGGCTGTACGTTGCGCTGGTTCGCGATGTCAGACCATTGAGTAAAAAAACCGTCTTTGTTTGTCACGGTCGTATTGGGTTGGCTGGCGCCGGAAGCGATCACGGGTGCGTTGATTGCCAATAGGACTCCGGTCACGCTAACGCTGGTGGACACAATGCGCTTGGGTTGCGCAGCCAGTGTGATTTTTTCATCGGCGCTGCCTATGGTTCTGGGCCAGCCTGTGTCGTGGTGATCACCTTGGGGTCCGGTGCTGTTTATTGTCGCTTTATTTGCGTCTGAATCAGGCGTGTACGCTTGTTCCGTTGTGTTATCACAGGCCGATAAAGTAGTGATTAACAGCAAACAACCGATTAAACGTACGAAAGGATTGGCAGTGAATTTCATGGGGTTGAGTGCATCCTGATCAAGTTAAAAAGTATTTTGGGTTTCATCCTAAATTCATTTGACTCTTGTTATATTAAGTTCTATCTTTCCAGCAAATAATAATCGTTATCATTTAGATTTGCAAAGGGAGGTGCTCGAATGAACGCCGGAAACAACGTGTTATGCGACCCCTATCAAGCAAGTCCTTCGGTTGACCCCCGGCGGCCGTCTGATTTTATATTTATGTCGACCCATCAGAGTATCAGGGCCAGCGGCATTTTCGACAAAATCACAACCCCCGCAGTAGACGGGCATTTATCGGGTGGTGTATTTCAGACCTCGGTAAATAACACCCTGCAGCGTGCCAAACAATCCGGAATCGAAAAGCCGGTTATCATCGGCGCCATTCCTTTCGACGTAACGCAGCCCTCCTGTTTGTTCGTGCCCAGGCAGTACGAATACTTCGAGCGTTCAGCAGCGGCGGCCACGGATGATGCGATACATCCACGGTTACAGATAAAAAGTCAGCGCAGTATTCCGGAAGAAGGCCGCTTTAAGCAAGGTGTTAAACAGGCCATTGCCAATTTTCAATTGAGTGATATTCGCAAAGCCGTGTTGTCCCGGGTGCTGGAGCTTGAATTGACCAGTCAGGTGGATGTCGAACGTATTTTTGATTTACTGGTGGCGCAAAACCCGGCGGGTTTTAATTTTCGTCTGCCCTTGAATGACGGTTCTGAATTAATTGGTGCGAGCCCGGAGTTGTTAATCCGCAAAGCCGGTGAACAGCTATTTTCAAATCCGCTGGCAGGCTCAGCGAAGCGACAAGCGGACCCGCTGGATGATCGCTTAGCCAGTGAGTTATTGATGTGCTCTGGTAAGGATGCTCATGAGCACCGGTTAGTGATCGACGAAATTCAACGGGCGCTATTGCCGTATTGTCTGGAACTTGATGTGCCGGTACGGCCGTCGTTGCTCAGTACGCCTGCGATGTGGCATTTGTCCACCTTCATTCAAGGGCAGTTGGCGTCGGCAGAGACCACTGCGTTGCAGCTTGCCTGCAGCGTCCATCCGACACCGGCAGTATGTGGTTATCCCACCTCGCTAGCGCGTAAGTTAATTAATCTGGTTGAACCGTTTGAAAGGGGATTGTTCACCGGAATGGTGGGCTGGTGTGATGATCAGGGCAATGGTGAGTGGGTAGTCACCATCCGTTGCGGAACGGTGAAAGACAGCACGATTTCGTTGTTTGCCGGAGCCGGAATTGTGGAAGAATCCTGCCCGGAATCCGAGTGGCGCGAAACCCAGGCCAAACTGCAAACCATGTTGCGGGCTTTGGATATTACACAGGAGGCAGAAGCGTAATGGATCTGAGTCATACTCCCTGGCCAAAGGAATTGGCCGACCGGTATCGCGCTTTGGGATACTGGGCTGATGTGCCGCTCACCGACATCCTGACGCAGCAGGTTGCAGCAAGGCCGGATGCGGTTGCGCTGATTTGTCTTGAGCGGAAATTTACCTACCGTCAGCTTGATGTTTTGTCCGGTCAGTTAGCACAGGCTCTGAAGCAGCGTGGATTACAGCCCGGCGATACCGCCTTGGTGCAGTTGCCCAATATTGCCGAGTTCTATATCGTTTTTTTTGCGCTATTGAAAATCGGGATAACGGCGGTTAACGCGTTGTACAGTCACCAGCGCCTTGAGTTGAGGGCCTATGCGAAACAGCTCAAACCGAAGTTGCTAATCGGCGATTCCGCTCACTGCCTTTTTAGTGATGCGCGTTTTTTCTCTGAACTTCAATCTGAAAACCATCAGCTTGATACGGTGGTGATGTGTGGGCAATCGGACTTTGCGGAAAACCTGGATGCCATGCTACAGGAACAATGCCTGTCTGAAGAGGCGCACACCTACGCTGACCAGGTGGCCTTTTTTCAGTTATCCGGTGGTAGTACGGGTACACCCAAATTAATTCCGCGCACGCACAACGACTATTACTACAGTGTTCGTCGCAGTGCCGAACTCTGCCGGCTTTCGGCGCAAACCCGTTTCTTATGTGCCTTACCAGCAGCACATAATTTTCCGCTTAGCTCACCCGGCGCGTTGGGTGTGTTCTATTGCGGAGGCACGGTTGTGTTGGCACCCGGCCCGGAGGCGCCAATCTGTTTTTCGTTAATAGAACAACATCAAATTACGATGACGGCATTGGTGCCTGCGGCTGTTTCTATTTGGCTGCAGGCAGCAGAGCATCGCCGTAGCCAGCTAAGCTCTTTGCGGTTGCTACAGGTTGGCGGTGCCAGCTTTCCGCACAGTATTGCACGCAGGGTGCGGGCCGAACTCGGATGTGAATTGCAACAGGTATTTGGTATGGCAGAAGGCCTGGTGAACTACACCCGCCTTGATGACGGCGCTGAAAAAGTGCTTGGCACCCAGGGCAAGCCCATGTGCGAACACGACGAAGTCCGGGTGGTTGATTCACAGGGTCAGGATGTTGCCCCCGGCTCAACCGGCATGTTGATCACGCGTGGTCCATACACCGTGCGGGGCTATTATCGGGCTCCCCATCATAATCGTAATGCGTTCGATGAAAACGGGTTCTATTTCACCGGCGACTTGGTGCAGCTGGATGACGATGGCTATATCCGTGTAGTCGGGCGGGTCAAAGATCAGATAAACCGCGGTGGTGAAAAAATTGCAGCGGAGGAGATAGAAGCGTTGCTGGTCCAGAACGAATTTGTTAGCCAGGCTGCGCTGATAGCAATACCCGATGAAATAATGGGTGAAAAAAGCTGTGCTTGTGTGGTTGTGCATGGTGATGTTCGAGCCGTGACGTTGCGTAAATTCCTGCGTGAAAAAGGCATTGCCGAATACAAATTACCAGATCGTTTCCGGTTTCTGGATAAATTGCCACTCACCGCGGTAGGCAAAATCGACAAGCGCACTCTTCGTCTTATGGTTGATTCTCCAATTAAGGTATTGTCATGACTATTCCTGCTATCACTTCCTATTCGTTACCAGAACCCTCGGCATTGCCGGTCAATCGGGTAGACTGGCAATGCGATCCTGCTAAAGCCGTTTTGTTGATCCACGACATGCAAAACTATTTTGTTAATTACTATGGTCAGAGTAATTCCCTGATATCCACGCTGCAAGACAACATCGTTGCAATCCGAGACTGGGCGGATCAATGGGCAATACCGGTCGTTTATACAGCCCAACCGGAAGATCAGAGCGCGGAGGACCGCGCGCTTTTGACCGATATGTGGGGGCCGGGGTTGCAGTCAACTGAGCCGACCGCTAAAGACATTATTTCCGCATTGCAACCACGAGTAGA
Source organism: Ketobacter sp. MCCC 1A13808 (assembly GCF_009746715.1). Lineage (NCBI taxonomy): Bacteria > Pseudomonadati > Pseudomonadota > Gammaproteobacteria > Pseudomonadales > Ketobacteraceae > Ketobacter > Ketobacter nezhaii. The sequence continues at coordinate 302,538 of NZ_VRKW01000002.1, read as the reverse complement.
TGATACGGTGCTGGTTAAATGGCGATACAGTGCGTTCCAGCGATCACCGATGCGGGACCTGATGACGGAGTGGCGTCGCGATCAACTAATCATAGTGGGTATCTATGCGCACATCGGTTGCATGATGACAGCCTGCGATGCTTTTATGCGAGATATTAAGCCCTTTCTGGTGGCGGACGCCGTGGCGGATTTTAGCGCCCAGGATCACCAAATGGCTCTGGATTATGTGGCTAACCGTTGCGGCAAAGTCATTGCAACTGCTGATCTTCTAAACAATGTAAAACCGCAAATAACCTTTGACTGGTTGCGGTCACAGTTACTCGAATGCATTGATGAAGACGAAGCCTTTTTTGATGCCGATGAAAACCTGGTGGATTACGGTTTGGATTCAGTCCAGGTCATGACCATGATCGAAAAGTGGGATCGTATGGGTTTGGTAGTCAAAGTAGATGACCTGCTGAAAGAACCCACCCTGAACGGGTGGTGGCGAGCGATAGAAAAGATGCGAAGTTAATAATGGATTTTTCAGGTAAAACCGTTTGGGTAACCGGAGCAGGTCAGGGCATCGGCTTTGAAACCGCATTGCGGTTTCAAAAAGCCGGCGCACACGTGATCGGGATAGACCGTGCCTTTGGCAACCCGGAATACCCCTTCCTAACCGTGGAAATGGATCTGTCCGATCCCCATCAGATTGAATCGGTGTGTGCCCGACTGACGGCGCAATTGACCACTGATGGTGTGGCACTGGATGCGTTGGTGAACGCCGCCGGGCTATTGCGTTTAGGTTCTTTGCAAACGTTGACCATGGACGATTGGCATGCCTGTATGAACGTTAACGCTGGTGGTGTGTTTTGTTTGTTAAAACAACTGGCGCCTTTATTTGTGCAGCAAAAGCGGGGTGCGATTGTGAATGTGGCGTCGAATGCTGCGCGCGTGCCGCGCATGCAAATGGCCGCCTATTGCGCCTCCAAAGCAGCGCTGGTGAGCCTGAGTCATTGCGTCGGGCTGGAGCTGGCGCAATACGGTATTCGTTGCAATCTGGTGTCGCCGGGATCCACGGATACTCCCATGCTACGTGGTATGCTGAAAGACGACGCCGCTTTACACAACACCATCGCAGGCCTGCCTGAACAATTCAAACTCGGTATACCGCTGCAAAAAATTGCCAATGTGCAGGATATTGCTAACACCATTTTGTTTTTGGCTTCTGATCTGGCTGGTCATATCACCCTTCAGGATATTGTCGTTGATGGCGGGGCGACTCTGTCCGCGTAATCGAATATTTCGAAATCAAAACGGATTTTTCATGTTTAGGTTATTTTTAATTGTATTTTACTCCGTATCTGTTATCGGACTGACGGGTTGTAGCGAATCGGACGAGAGTGATCCGGAGAGCATTGTTCCGGCTGTGGCCGGTGAGGCCGAGGAACCGGTTGCGGCGGAAGTGGCCGTGGTGGTGGTAGATGCACAAAAGCATGTTTCGAAAAAGACATTGTCCGGACGCACATCCGCTTACCGAATGTCAGAAGTACGCCCTCAGGTAACCGGGATAGTAAAGAAGCGGCTATTCGAAGAAGGGACGTTAGTTGAGGCAGGTGAGGCATTATACCAGATTGACTCCGACCAGTATCAGGCCAGGGTCGAACAGGCCGTGGCCGATGTCGCCTTGGCAAAGGCCAGTTTAGTCAGCCTAAAAAGTAATATGCAGCGTTATCAACAACTGATTCATACCAAGGGCATCAGCGAGCAGGACTTTGAAACAGCACAAGCAGAATACCGGCAGGGTTTGGCGCGTTTGCAGTCCAGTCAGGCGCTATTAAAATCCGCACAGATTGATTTGCAACGTACCCGGATAACGGCACCTATTTCCGGCCGTATCGGTCGCTCCAATGTAACCGAAGGCGCGCTTGTCTCCATCGCCCAGGAAGCACCGTTAGCCACAATTCAACAACTCGATCCGATTTTTGTGGATATAGTGCAATCGAGTCAGCAGTTAATCCATCTTAAGCGTCGTATGGCTAGTGGTGGTTTAAAGCCGGCAGGAACCACGGTCACCCTGACGCTGGAAGATGGGTTAGGCTATGAACATTCGGGCAACATGCAATTTACGGAAGTGAATGTAGATGCCCGGACGGGTGCTGTGACGCTGCGGGCCCAATTCCCTAACCCGGACCGCATGCTGTTACCGGGTATGTACGTGCGGGCAGAGGTGCAGCAAGGTTCGCAGGAAAACGTAATATTGATTCCGCAACAGGCTGTGATTCACAACGAGAAGGGTGAACCTGTGGCGTGGGTGGTGAACGACGACAATAAAGTACAGGAACGGGTGCTGGAGTTAATCGGCAGCGAATCCGGCCAATGGATCGTAAGCAATGGGCTGGCTGCCGGAGAAAGGTTAATTGTGGAAGGGTTGCAGCGGGTTCATCCGGGGGCCGCGGTCGTGACGGTGGATTGGAAACAGAACCCGGCGGTGAACAAAAAAGCCCTGGATCTGACTGCGATAACGGAGTAAACCCGCCATGATGTCAGCGTTTTTTGTGGATCGCCCGGTATTTGCCTGGGTAATGGCCATTGTTATTATGCTCGCTGGATTGTTGGCGATTCGTCTGCTTCCGATTTCCCAATACCCGGATATTGCTCCGCCTGCGGTTATTATCTCCACCAGTTATCCAGGGGCGTCTGCGCAAGTAGTGGAGAACAGTGTCACCCAGATTCTGGAACAGGAATTAAAAGGCCTGGATGACCTCATGTATTTCAGTTCCACCAGCAGTGCCTCCGGGCAGGCTGAAGTCATGCTGACCTTTCAACACGGAACCGATATAGATAAAGCTCAGGTTCAGGTGCAGAACAGTGTCAACCAGGTCGCCAACCGGTTACCGCAGATTGTTCAGTTGAACGGTATAACCGTTTCAAAAACGTTAAGCAGTTTTCTGATGATCGCAGTATTTTACGACGATACTGCACGCCGCAGTGATACCGATATTTCCGATTGGCTTTCCAATAGTATTCAGGATTCAATCAGTCGCATAGACGGCGTCGGCAGGGTTAATAATTTTGGTTCACCCTACGCCATGCGTATCTGGCTGAATCCGCACAAACTGAATAGTTATGGACTGAATCCGGCGGATGTTATAGACGCCATTGAAACGCAGAACACCGAAGTACCGGTGGGGGAGTTGGGTGCCCGTCCCTCCGCTGATGAGCAACGTTTGAATGTCACAGTGACGGCGTTGTCACGTCTGAAAACACCGGAACAATTCCGCGATATTGTTATTACAAGCCGAGAGGACGGCGCCATTGTTCGCCTGGCTGATGTGGCTCGGGTGGAGCTGGGGGACGAGAGCTATAGCAGTACTTCGCGATTAAACGGCAAGCCCGCTTCCGGGCTCGCGGTGATGTTGGCTCCGGGGGCGAACGCGCTGGATACTGCCGCCGCGGTGAAGCAGCGAATTGAGCAAATGCGAGCGTCGTTTCCCAGCGGGATAAAGGTTGTATATCCGGAGGATTCCACTCGTTTTGTAAAGCTGTCCATCCAATCCGTAATTCAGACCCTGCTCGAGGCGGTGGTGTTGGTCGTGCTGGTGATGTTTCTTTTTCTGAAAAACTGGCGCGCGACGCTGATTCCGGCTATCACCGTGCCCGTTGTTTTATTGGGTACCCTCGCGGTGCTGGCGGCGCTCGGTTATTCCATCAACACCTTAACCTTGTTCGGCATGGTATTGGCGATCGGGTTGTTGGTGGATGACGCCATTGTGGTGGTGGAAAATGTGGAACGTAATATGGTGCAGAACGGTCTGGATGCCCGTGATGCGACGCTGTTGTCGATGAAGGAAATCAGTAGCGCATTGATCGGGATTGCGTTGGTTTTAGGCGCAGTTTTCTTGCCGATGGCCTTTTTTCCCGGATCAGTTGGTGTGATATACCGGCAATTCTCTGTCACCCTGGTGACGGCAATGGGGCTGTCTGTGGTGGTTGCCCTGAGCCTGACACCGGCACTAACGGCGTTATTGCTGAAGCCCGGTCAGCGGCACAATAGTCCGTCCGCTGGCGATGCTGCCACCTGCCCTCGGGGTCAGCGTTATCAAAGTATCCTGCATCACATATTAAAGCGTCCACTGCGATTCGGTGTCATTTATGGTGTGTTGGCGGTGGCGGTATTGTGGGGATATCAGCGCCTGCCCACCGCGTTTTTTCCGCAAGATGATCAGGGAACGGTGATGGTGCAATTCATGTTGCCCAGCGGAGCCACCTACGCCAGAACCGCCCAGGTGGTCGAAAAAATTGAACAGTATTTCATGGAAGAAGAGGCCGGCAATATGGATGCCATCTACACCTTGTCCGGTTTCAGTTTCAATGGTTCAGGGCAGAATGCCGGTATGGCGTTTGTGGCGTTAAAGGATTGGTCGCTGCGGGAAGGAGAAGAGAACAGCGCGTCGGCCATAGCCAATCGGGCCACAGCGGCACTGGGCGGCATTCGGGAAGCCGATATATTCAGCAATATCCTGCCGCCCATCGAAGGTTTGGGAAACACCAATGGATTTGAATTCTGGTTGCAGGATACCGGAGTGTTAGGGCATGACAAGCTGGTCGAAGCCAGTTTGCGGCTAGCCGATCAGGCGGGTCAAAGTGATGCGGTCCTGTTTGCACATCCCAACGGTACGGAGAAAAAACCACAAATGCGGATCAACATCGATCAGGTGAAAGCGTCGGCCCTGGGGTTAAATCTGTCAGATGTGAATAGCACACTGAGCACGGCATGGGGCGGGTTGTATGTGAACGACTTTGTGCATCATGGCCGGGTCAAAAAAGTATTTGTGCAGGCGGATGCCGAGTTTCGTGCCGCACCGGAGGATTTGGATTATTGGTTTGTTCGTGGCGGTGAAAATTCGATGACCTCGTTTTCATCATTTGCGGATATTCAGTGGGAAGCAGAATCACCCCAGCTATTCCGGTTTAACGGATTTCCGGCCATCCAGTTATTCGGCGACGCGGCTCCCGCGGTCAGTTCCGGTGACGCCATGGCAGAAATGGAGCGGCTTGCGGGCACAATGCCCGACACGGGTTTTGAATGGAGTGGTTTGTCGTATCAGGATAAGTTGTCCCGAGGGCAAGCGCCGATGTTATACGCGGTGTCTATCCTATTTGTTTTTCTGTGTTTGGCTGCACTCTACGAAAGCTGGATTATACCGCTGGCCGTGCTGATGGTTATTCCGTTGGGCATCCTGGGTGCCGTATTGGCAGTGAGTCTGCGCGGTATTCATAATGATATTTATTTTCAGGTCGGTGTGCTGACTACCATCGGGCTATCAGCAAAAAACGCGATTTTAATTGTCGAGTTTGCCCAGGCCGCTGTGCGTTCCGGAAGCACACCGGCTATCGCGGTGATCGAGGGCGCGCGTCAGCGTGTACGCCCAATACTCATGACATCGCTGGCTTTCGGTGCCGGTGTGTTGCCCTTGGCAATCGCTTCCGGTCCGGGCTCAGCCGGGCAGAATGCCATCGGTATCAGCGTCTTGGGCGGGGTGATATCGGCCACCCTATTGGCCCTATTCTTCGTGCCATTGTTCTATTGGATTTTGTATACCATCCGGAATCGTTTCACGAGAAGCAGCGTTGCCAACGAGCGCGCTTCTGTACCCGATTTAGCCTAAACAGTTTGGAACACTGTCATAAATCCTTCACATCAGGGCAGGGGTCAATTCGGCAGCCAAACTAATCCGGTGTTTCGGTAATATTTCGCGGAATAACGTCCATCTTAAGGGGTTAGGTGTATTTGCCCTTCCCATTTAGGTGGCTCTATGATTATTATCTGTACCTCTTTTTATACCGGCACTCATTGGTGCCGAACTCAAGGGGAAGCCTAATGGCCTATATCACTATTGAAGGTGAGAAATACGAGAAAGAACTCATTGATCTTGCGAAGCAGCTTATATCGGGTAGAGGGGATGGTCGAATTTCTCAGGACGAAGTGTCGCAGTTGATTACATCGGCAAAGGATGGCGTCGAAGTCACGGACACCGAGAAGAAAACCCTGCAGTATATCCGGGGTAATTTCAAATTCACGGATGCAGCAGCCAGCGAATTTGACGCTGAGGTTGCGAAATTATAAATCGGTTCCAACTACTATCGAGGATGTTTTTATGAGCTTATTAAGCACGGCGGCTGAAATTTTTCAAAACAAGATGGGTTCGCAGACCAACGGACTGGACACCGGTAGCATTATTTCTGCATTGCAAGGCCTTCTGCCTACCAATGGTGGCGAATTGGACATTGCCGGTTTGATCGCAACGTTTTCCCAGCAGGGCGGTTTACAGGATATGGTGAAATCCTGGATGGGCAGCGGTGGCAATGACAATATTTCAGCGGATCAGATTCTGAAAGTGCTGGGCGATGCCAATGTCGGAGAATTCGCCAGCAAACTGGGCCTAGGAAAAGAAAGTGCGGCCAGCGGTTTGTCTGATATGATTCCCCAGTTGGTGGATCAGTTTGGCGGAGGGAATCTGGGTGACAGCGTTATGAACGTGGCCAAAGGTTTTTTCAAATAGACGAGATCTAAAGTCATTGCTGTAAGGAATTGCCGGTTTAATACAGGGCATTAATTCAAATCATGAAAGACACTGTATCCGTTTCCGGTTATCGTTTCATTCCCTACAAAATGCACGATCTGATTGAAATGTGCATCCAGGAAAGTAAACTGGGTGCACAACATGATCAGTTTCGTCAGTTATTTACCATTCTTGTTAGCGTTTTCCATTTTGAGTTTCATGAGAAGCTCAGCGCTTTAAAGAAAGCCTATGCCCCTTTCGATCCCGATGCGGATACCCGATCAGTGCCGGGATTGCAGCAAGCCACGCCGGATCGCTTTATCCAAACGTTGCAGCAATTATTAGAAAAAGCGAATTACGAACAGATTACGGAGAGTGATCTAAACCACGCGTTGACTCAGCACTCATTATTCAAAGTGCAGTTAAAAGTCGACTTTTCCGATTTTTCGGAAGTGTTACTGTTTTGCCGGGGGCAATCCACCAAGCGTGAGCAGGTGAAGCAGTGGCTGGGATTAAGATCAAAAACAATTGATTTTTTAAATTACGAACGGGTAGTGGTGTATCTTCGCACCAAGGCCGATTTTGATCCGGAAAAAAGCGGTTGGACGGATGGCAAACCTGATGCAATGCTGTTGCGTTTGTTCCAAAACGTGCCCCGGTCCGATATCGAAATGTTATTCCCCAACACCCATGTACAGATGCGCACCATAGACAAGTTGTTAATCGGTATACCCGCCGTCATTAGCGGCGGCATCGTGTTGACGACCAAATTGGGAGCGACGCTGTTATTGCTGGGTTCGTTAATCGGTTTCTGGATTGGCCTGAGTGCCGAACCGGTAGAGTTAAATAAAGCGTCGATGACCGTGTTATTCGCCGGTGTCGGGGCGCTGGCGGGTTATCTCTGGAAACAATTTAATAGTTTTAAGAATCGCAAATTGCGCTTCATGCAAATGCTGACCAAAAACCTCTATTTCAAAAACCTGGATAATAATGCGGGCGTCTTTCATCGGTTAGTAGACGATGCGGAAGAAGAGGAAGGCAAGGAAGCGCTGCTCGCTTATTATATTTTGTTAACGAGTGGAGCTGCCCTGACACAAGCCGAGCTTGATGCCAGAGTAGAGGATTGGATGCTGAGCAAGTGGGATTGCGTCATCAATTTTGAAATTGACGATGCACTTCATAAGCTGCTTCGGTTTGGCCTGGTTTACGATGATCAGGGCTGCTTTCGCGCGGTATCCATCGACGAGGCCGTTTCCCGGCTGGATCAACGCTGGGATGCGTATTTTAGCCCTAGCGTCTGATTACCTTATATTAATTCTTATCACACACGCATTTTTTCAAAAGCCCGTACAGCGTCAGTAGCTCGGCTTCTGTTAGTTTCGCAAAGACCATCGCTTCCGATTCTTCCATCAGGGTTAATCCCCGGGTCATCACCTCTGCGCCTGCTTCTGTCAATGCCAAATGTACACGACGGTGATCGTCCGGATTCGGGCTTCGGGATATAAATCCCCGTTGCTCCAGTTCACGAACCCGGCGCGTGATATAGGCCTTATCGATGTCGTTCTTCAGAGCCAGATCTTGCGGACTCATACCCGGGTTTAGCTCCAGTTGTTCCATAAAGTGGGCATCCCGCGGATGGATTGGCAGTTTAGTTGCCGTGTATTTCTTTTGCGTATTACGCTTTAACTGCATGAACGTTGTGCGTATCGCCCGTGATAAGGCTCGTTGATTCATCTGCTGTGTCCGTCGTCGTGGTGATTTACCGGGGTGTCATTATTAGTTGGTATAAAAAAACCTAATTCAATATTTTAAATACTAGTTGATTTGGTCAACTATATAAATATATGATTGACCTTGTCAACTAAATCCCAAGAGTTCAGTAGGAGGGCCTAATGGTCTTGTTTTGTCGTCGTCTTTACGGGTTCTATGCACTCGCTTTTTCAGCCCTGATGCTAACTGGCTGCGGTCAGGAAACTAACCCCAAAGAAATGCCTCCGGTGAAAGTCGGGGTGGTCACGTTAAAAGCTGAAGTCTATGAAAACACAATGGAATTGCCTGGCCGGACTTCGGCCTACCGTACCGCTGAAGTACGCCCCCAGGTGGGCGGCATCATTCTCGAGCGTCTGTTTGAGGAAGGCAGTCTGGTGGAGGCCAACCAATCGCTCTATCAAATCGATTCTGCCACCTATGAAGCGGCATTAAAGAGTGCAAAAGCGACCCTGGCTTTAGCGGAATCAAAAGAGAAACGATACAAGGATTTGGTTGAAAATCAAGCCGTTAGTAAGCTCGAATACGAACAGGCCAACGCCGCGCTGTTGGAGGCGCAGGCCAAATACGATATGGCTAAGATTGACCTGGAATACACCAAGGTTCGGGCACCGATTTCCGGTCGGATAGGCCGGTCCCGGGTCAGTGAGGGGGCTCTGGTCAGCGTTAATCAGGCTGCCGAGCTGGCGACGATCAAACAGCTTGATCCGATCTATGTGGATGTAACCCAGCCGGTTCGGCAACTGCTGAAGTCGCGCCGGGCTCACGAGCAGGGGCGTCTGCAAAAAGTCAGTGACGGTTCTGCCAAGGTGCAACTGACATTGGAAGAGGGCACAGAGTACCCGTTAACCGGCGCGCTCAAGTTCAACGAAGTGAACGTCGATGAAGGTACTGCTTCTGTTACCTTGCGCGCCATTTTCCCCAATCCCGATGAAAACCTGCTGCCGGGGCTGTTTGTGCATGCCCGTTTGGTGGGAGGGGTGGACAATGATGCCATTTTGGCACCGCAGCAGGGTATCACGCGTAATTTCAGGGGCGATCCGGTGGCGTACGTCGTAAATGCCGATAACCAGGTGGAACAGCGCGATCTGGACGCCGTTCAGACCGTGGGCAATCGCTGGTTAATCAATAGCGGGTTGCAAGCGGGAGACCAGTTGATCACCGAGGGCTTGCAGCACATCAAACCCGGTATGCAGGTGGAAGTGCAGGCCGCTGCCAATGTCACCTTAACTAAGACCTCTCTGGAGTAGTCCCCATGTCGAGATTTTTTATAGACCGGCCGATCTTCGCCTGGGTGATTGCCATTACGGTGATGTTGGCGGGAACTCTGGCCATTATCAAATTACCCATTAATCAATATCCCAGTATTGCGGCTCCTGCGGTCGGTATTAGCGTGAGCTATCCCGGAGCCTCACCGCAAACCGTTCAGGACACGGTGGTGCAGGTCATTGAACAACAAATGAATGGCATCGACAATCTGCGTTACATCAGCTCGGAAAGTAACTCCGACGGCAGTATGTCGATTACCGTGACTTTCGAGCAAGGTACCGATCCGGATATTGCTCAAGTGCAGGTGCAAAATAAACTGCAGCTGGCAACTCCCTTGCTGCCACAGGAAGTGCAACAACAGGGTATTCGTGTTACCAAAGCCGTGCGTAACTTTTTGATGGTGGTGGCGTTGGTGTCAACCGACGGCAGCATGAACAAAAACGATCTGGCCAATTATCTGGTGGCGAATATTCAGGACCCGATATCCCGTACTAAGGGCGTCGGGGATTTTCAGGTATTTGGTTCCCAGTATGCCATGCGTATCTGGCTTGATCCGGCCAAGCTGCTCAGTTTTCAATTAACACCAACGGATGTAGCCAACGCGATCAAAGCTCAGAACGTGCAGGTGTCTTCCGGTCAACTGGGCGGATTGCCGGCCGTGAGTGATCAGCAATTGAATGCCACTATCATCGGTAAAACCCGGTTACAGAGCCCCGAAGAATTCCGTAAGATTTTGCTCAAGGTGGATACCAACGGCGCTCAGGTTCGCCTTTCCGATGTGGCGAAAGTGGAATTGGGGGGTGAAAGTTATCAGATCGATGCGCAGTTTAATGGCAATCCTGCTTCGGGTCTGGCGGTTAAGCTGGCCACTGGTTCGAATGCGTTGGAAACCGCCCAGGCGGTCCGCAATACCATCGCCGATCTGGAGCCGTTTTTTCCGCCTGGTGTAAAGGTAGTGTATCCCTACGATACGACCCCGGTTATATCCGCTTCTATTGAAGGCGTGGTGCATACCCTGATCGAGGCGGTGGTGTTGGTATTCCTGGTCATGTATTTGTTTTTACAAAATTTCCGGGCCACTTTAATTCCCACGCTGGCGGTACCGGTCGTGTTGCTGGGCACGTTCGGCGTGCTGGCGGCATTTGGTTTTACGATTAATACACTGACCATGTTTGCCATGGTGCTGGCTATCGGCTTGCTGGTGGACGATGCCATTGTGGTAGTGGAAAACGTGGAGCGGGTGATGACCGAAGAAGGTTTGTCGCCGTTGCAAGCCACCCGTAAATCCATGGTCCAGATTCAAGGTGCTCTGGTGGGTATTGCGTTGGTGTTATCGGCCGTGTTTGTACCGATGGCGTTCTTCGGTGGTTCTACCGGGGTTATATACCGGCAGTTTGCGATCACGATTGTGTCTGCGATGGCGTTGTCTGTATTGGTCGCTTTGATTTTTACGCCCGCTTTGTGCGCCACCATTCTGAAGCCGATTAAAGCCGGTGAACACCACGCTAAACGAGGCTTTTTCGGCTGGTTTAACCGCACATTTGAGCGCGGTGTTAGCCGCTACGAAGGCGGAGTCAGCGCCATGTTGCGGCATAAAGTGCCTTACCTGGTGGTGTATCTGGTGATAGTGGGATTAATGGCGTGGATGTTTACCCGCATACCCACCGCGTTTTTACCGGATGAAGATCAGGGTGTGTTATTTGCCCAGGTGCAAACACCAGTCGGTTCCACTGCCGGCCGCACCCAGGCCATGGTGGATGATATGCGCCGGTATTTGCTGGACGAAGAAAAAGACGCGGTACAGTCGATATTTACGGTAACGGGCTTTAATTTTTCAGGTCGCGGCCAGAGTGCCGGGATGGCGTTTATTATGCTGAAGCCCTGGGAAGAGCGTGCCAGTGAAGAATTGGGGGTCGCCGCGCTAGCGGACCGCGCCCAGCAACGCTTTGATCAATTCCGTGATGCCATGGCGTTTGCGTTCGCGCCACCCGCGGTAATGGAGTTGGGGCGTGCCACCGGGTTTAACTTTTATCTGCAGGATCGTGCCGGACTGGGCCATCTGGCCTTAACGGAAGCGCGGGATCAGTTTCTGGAATTAGCAGAGAAAGATCCGGTGATCGAAAAGCCGCGTTCAAACGGTTTGCCCGATCAACCCCAATTCCAGTTGTTAATCGATGATGAGAAAGTGCGGGCGATGGGAGTGAACCTGGCGGATGTGAACGAAATGGTGAGTACCGCCTGGGCGTCTCGTTATGTAAACGATTTTATTGATCAGGGACGGGTGAAGAAAGTGTATCTGCAGGCACAGGCCGATGCCCGTATGAATCCGGAAGATTTAGCAAAATGGTACATTCGCAATGACGCCGGTCAAATGGTGCCGATGTCGGCCTTTGCCAGTGGTGAGTGGGTTTACGGACCGGCAAAATTAACCCGCTATAACGGCGTGGAAGCGATCGAAATTCAAGGTGCACCGGCTGCGGGTTACAGTTCTGGCGATGCGATGGAGGCCGTAGAACGGATTATGGAGCAATTGCCACCGGGGATCGGTCACTCCTGGACTGGTTTGTCTTATGAAGAACGCTTATCCGGTTCCCAGGCACCTGCCTTATATGCGCTTTCGCTCTTGGTGGTGTTTTTATGCCTGGCGGCACTTTATGAAAGCTGGTCCATTCCGTTCTCCGTCATGTTGGTGGTGCCTATGGGGGTGATCGGTGCATTGTTATTCACGTATATGCGTGGTTTGTCCAATGATGTGTTCTTTCAGGTGGGCTTGTTAACCACCGTCGGGCTGACCGCCAAGAACGCCATTCTGATTGTGGAATTTGCCAAAAGTCTGGTGGATCAGGGGCAACCGGTGGTGAGTGCTGCGGTGCAGGCGTGTCGCATGCGCTTGCGTCCGATCATTATGACTTCATTGGCGTTTGTTCTGGGTGTGGTGCCATTAGCCATAGCGAGTGGCGCCAGCTCCGGCAGTCAGCACGCTATCGGTACCGGCGTTATTGGCGGCATGATCAGTGGCACCGTACTGGCGGTGTTCGCGGTACCACTATTTTTTGTTTTGATTACCCATTTCAGTTTAAAACTGCGTAAGAATAAAGAAACGGAGCAAGCTCCGGATGCAGAGGTTTCAGTATGAGGTTGTCCAATATTTTTATGACCAGGGTTTCACTCGTTGGGTTGGCCGTGCTTGCGTTAGCGGGCTGTTCATTGGCGCCGGAATATCAGCAACCGGAAGCGCCGATACCGCAGAATTGGAAAACCAATAATCCAGAAATAGATAAGCAGTTAGATGCTGACGAAACACCGGCTGCGGCAACGCTGGGTTGGCGGGAATATTTTCTCGATCCGGTGTTACAGGGTTTGATCGCTGAGGCGTTGGAGAATAACCGGGAATTGCGAATCGCCGCGTTAACGGTGGAAGCCTATCAAGCGCAATACCGGATTCAGCGTGCAGAATTGTTTCCGTCACTGAATGTGGAGGCGGCGGGCACCCGACAGCGAGTACCTGCGGATTTATCTTCAAGCGGACGTGAGCAGATTTCCAGTCAATACAGTGCTACGGTCGGAATGCCAGCCTGGGAACTGGATTTTTTCGGGCGTCTGGACAGCTTGAGCGAGCAGGCGTTGCAAACCTATTTTGCGAATGTGGAAGTGCAGCGCAGTACCCAAATCAGTTTGGTGGCCAGTGTGGCTCAGGCCTGGTTCACGTTACTGGCCGACCATACTCTGTTGGACTTAACCCAGGATACGCTACAAAACTATCAACGTAATTTTGATATTACGCAGCAAAGTTTCGATGCCGGAAATGCGTCCGCACTGGATTTGAGTCAAGCCCGCACTTCGCTGGACAGCACCAAGGTCAGTCTGGCGGTGTATCAGCGACAGGTGGCCAGTGACCGTAACGCGTTAGCGCTCTTAATCGGTCATCCATTGCAGCAGGAGGTGATGAGTGATGCCAGCCTGGAAAATACGCTGCTGGCAGAAATACCTTCGGGGTTACCTTCCCAATTGTTGCAGCGCCGGCCGGATATTCTGCAGGCCGAACACATGTTGAGGGCTGCGAATGCCAATATTGGCGCAGCACGTGCCGCGCTGTTTCCCAGCGTCGCTCTGACCAGTAACGCGGGTACCGCAAGCAGTGAACTCTCGGGCCTGTTCGAAAGCGGTTCAGGCACCTGGATGATTGCACCGTCGTTGAATCTGCCGATCTTTAATAGCGGTGCACTGCAGGCTCAGGTTGACGTAGCCGAGATCGAACAGAAAATCCGTGTGGCCCGCTACGAACATGCGATTCAGGTTGCCTTCCAGGAAGTGGTGGATGGGTTGGTGGCACGTCAAACCTACGGTCGGCAGTTGCATTCGCAGCAGGAATTGTTGAAAAGCACCCAACGTTATTACGATCTGGCCGAGCGGCGTTACCGTAGCGGGGTGGATAGTTATCTGACGTTGTTGGATGCGCAACGCCAATTATTTACGGTACGTCAGAACCGCATCGGAGACCGTCTGAGTCAGTTGGTGAGCGAGGTGAATTTGTACAAAGCGTTAGGCGGTGGTTGGCAGGAGCAGGCGACCGATGTGGTGAAGCCTAATGGTTCTTCTACCTCATGCGATAAAGACAGCCAGGATTATAATATTGATTGTGAGATTCCGGGGGGCGACGGGAAAGCAAACACCGTTTCAGGTTGAATCGGAATGCGTTGCTGGGTGATTTAACTCAGTTCGGACAGTAATTCATCTGCAGTCCAATTCCTTCGTTGTTGCTCGCAATCATGGATTAAGCGGGTCAGGTGCTGATTAACGGGCGCATCTCGACCCAGGGCGTGGGCCAGTTTAATCACTTCACCGTTAATCCAGTCGATTTCCGTTGCTCTGCCTGCCTCCAGATCCTCCCACATGGAGGAGCGCGCCACTGGATCTATTGCCAGCATGGTTTTGGCGAGGCGGGCAAAAATCCAGTCCGGCAGACGCATTATTGTGGGTATCAGTGGCATAGGTAGTCCGGTCAATTTGACGATTGGAATACGGGCTGCTTTTAGCAACGCCAGGGTTTCGTCCTGGGCCATCGCCAGACAGCGGCGATAATTGCGTTGCGACAACTGCTCAAGTAAGGGGACGCCGGACAGCGCATTCACCGGGTTATTCAGATTGAGTAATAATTTTGACCACATAACCGAAACCATATCGTCGCGCAGTTGCAATGGCAGTCCGGCTTTAGTGAACCACGGCAAGGCGCTATTCAATGACGGGTGCCGCGTCGCCATCAAATGACCTTCAGTTCCGTGATGGAAATGCCCCGGATGTTGGTGTAATACATTGAAAGCAATCATGCCTGCCAGGATTTGTGCATCCGGTATCGCTTTTTCGAGCCGGGCAGAATTGGATATTCCGTTTTGCAAACTGATGACGGCGGTACCAGGGCGGATAAACTCAGCCAGCTGAAGACCGGCCGTTTCGGTGGCTGCGGATTTTACTGTGACCAGTACTAAATCCGCGTTAGCGGCACAGGCCGCGTCGGTTTGATATTGATTGGGCTGCAATCGCGTTTCAAATTTAAAACCCTGATAATCCGTGGCGAGCAACGGGTGTTGTTGCAGCGTTTCGCGCATACGGGGGCGGCCGACAAAGGTGACATTAGCGCCCGCAGACAGCAGTCTGGCTCCGACATAACAGCCAACACTGCCCGCGCCGAAAATAATAATTCTGCAGGGAGTCAGCTTGTTGAGTTCGGAAGTGTTCATATCCGGTCCGCTATGGTTGATGGTCGGTGTTAAACCTTAGCGGAAAATGCGCTTTAAGCAAAAGCCTTATTCTGCCGCAACAGCAGGCCAATCAAGTGAAACGGTCATAAAGCAAAAATAGTACAGCGAAAGTGAGAATTAACGAATACCCTTTCCAGAAACGTAATGGATCGCGTTCAATCAAAGGAGGGCGGGACTGACTCAGAAAGCGTCTTCCGGGATGACGCAACTCGTGAACAAATTCGAACAAGTCTTCATAGCGTTTATAGCGATCCGGGTTGAGCGCCTTTCTTAATGCGTGATCGATCCAGACCGGAATATCGCGTTCTTCATCCAGAACCGATTGATAGCTCAGGCTGCGTAGTGCTTTGCGGTTACGAATCTTCGGAATCTGGGTGCCATAGGGTAAACGTCCGCACAGCATTTGATAGGCAATCACAGCCAAAGAAAACTGATCGGACTCTTCAGATCCCGGCTCTCCTAAAAAATATTCCGGCGCGGCGTACTGAATGGCACCCGGTACACTGCTCCGATCCAGCGTATCGTCCATTTCCAGAAGCCCGGCAACCCGGGTTGAACCGAAATCAATAATTTTTACTGTGCCGCTTTGATCAATCAGAATATTTTCCGGGCGCAGATCCTGATGCAACATTTCCATGCGGTGAAATGCCCGCAATCCTTTGACGATTTGCTCAATAATCTGACGCACGGATTCCACGTCGGGCTTCGGGTGGTCAATCATCCATTGTGCCAGGCTCTGACCTTCAATGTATTCCAGTGCGATGTAAAAAAAATGTCGCTTGCGATCTTGAGGGCTGGGCTTTAACACATAGGCACTGTTAATGCGCCGTGCGATCCATTCTTCCATTAAGAATTGTTCAAGATAGGCCGCGTCATGACGTAAATCGACAGACGGGGTTTTGAGTACGATTTGTTTGCCGCTGTTGTCATCGGTCGCGAGATAGACATGGCTACGGCTACTGGCATACAGTTCCCGTACGATAGTGTAGCCGTCGATATTGTCTCTGGGTTGCAGAGAATCGGGAAAAGGCAGTGCTGTTAGTTGCTGCACAATTTCGTTGGCGGTTTGGTCGGGAACAGCATCCACGCGCACAATTTGAATAGTCAGGTTGTCATCACTGCCTTGTTGCAGCGCTTGATCCACAATCTTGGCGGCCGCACGATTCAGATCGTCGGCCAGTTCGATGATGGTATTAAGCAGGTAGTCGGTATCGGCGAATTCATAAACCCCGTCGGTCGCCAGAATATACACATCCCCACAGAACGTTGGCTGCGAGTAGTAGTCAATTTCCACCTGTTGATTAATGCCCATCGCCCGGCTCAGATAGCTCTGTTCCTGAGAAACCCAAAACCGGTGATCTTCCGTAAGTTGAACCAGCTTCTTGTCCCGCAAACGATAGATGCGGCTATCACCGACGTGAAGAAAGTGCGCGGTATTGGATTTGATTACCATACCGCTAAAGGTGCAAACGTACCCTTTATCCCGCTCGTAACGATACTGGCTCTGCCGGGTTTGAGCGTGCAGCCATGAGTTATTGGCTAATAGCACCCGTTGCGCCGATTTGGAAACAGACCAGGCTTCGGAAGTGCAGTAATAATCTGATAAGAAACCGGTCACTGCCGCTTCGCTGGCTATCTGGCTGACTTCACTGGTACTGATTCCGTCCGCTAGTGCAATAGCGACGCCTTTGGTGCTCAATAACGGTTCTTTGGGGATCATTACGCCGTGAAAATCCTGATTGATTTCCTTGCGGCCTTTATCGGAATGTTGTCCGATAGACAGTTGCAGTTGGTTTGGCATGATTGTCCCGTGGCAGCTTTCAATAAAAAAAACGCCCGGGCTACGTTGATAGCCTGGGCGTTTTAGTTTCGCAAAAGATCAGGGGTACTGTCGCTATTTAAAAGTAACCTTGGTCCGGCTTAAGCAGTGGCACTGCGTGGCTCGGCAACGACACCGGCCTGTTTACGCTTCGGAGCGGTACGGGCATGAGTGCTATACAGAGTCAGGCCGGTGAATGCCAGTCCACCCACCAGGTTGCCCAATACAGTCGGGATCTCATTCCAGATAAAGTAATCCATAATGGAGAACTCAGCGCCCATGATAATTCCGGACGGGAACAGAAACATGTTTACTACCGAATGTTCGAATGCCATAAAAAAGAACAGCATGATTGGCATCCACATAGCGATAACCTTGCCACTTACGGTGGTGGAAATCATGGCCCCGACCACACCCATGGACACCATCCAATTACACAGCATGCCGCGGAAGAAAATGGTCATCCAGCCGGCAGCACCATATTCTGCGTACCCCAGGGTACGGGCTTCGCCAATACCGGCAATTTTGGCTCCTACCGGGCCGGGCTCGGTATTGAATCCCATGGTGAATACAAACGCCATCATAAAAGCGACGGTTAGCGCACCGCCGAAGTTTCCTAAAAACACCAAACCCCAGTTGCGCAGTATACCGCCCATGGTGACGCCGGGGCGTTTATCGATCAGGGCAAGGGGGCACAAAACGAATACCCCGGTTAACAGATCGAACCCCATTAGATACAGCATGCAGAAGCCGACCGGGAATAACACCGCCCCAATCAGAAATACGCCGGTTTGAACCGCGATGGTGACTGCAAACACCGCGGCCAGGGCGAGAATAGCGCCAGCCATATAGGAGCGAATAAGCGTGTCCCGGGTGGACATAAATATTTTCGATTCACCTGCGTCTATCATCTTGGTGACGAACTCGGAAGGAAGTAAATAAGCCATTGGTCTCTTCTCACAGAAAGATAAAAGAAAGTTGCCCTTATGACCCGCCGAAGCCAGGCAGCCATATGACAGAGGAATAGCAAAAAATGAACCAGAACGGAGGGCTAAGATTAAGTTTATGTTTTATAAGGGAATATATTGTTGAGGTGAGAGGCAGATCTAATGATTTTCGATGCGAGCCAATATTTTTGTTCCAGTTTGGTGCGGTGGCCGGAGTGAATTCTATAGGCCGCCGCAATTTGTCCATTTGGCGTCTTGGTTTAGGGCGGTTTGATTTTATTGGTGCGCCTTTATGGTGCGAATTGGATTCGGGCGGATTTCTTCTAATCCCCGGATCCTGATTTCGGTATAGTATTCCGTGGAATGGGCTGGAACAGGCCCCTCGTTGAGGGGGATGAGGTGTGAAGTGGATCCGTATGATGATTTGCCGGACGTACGCGACGGGCTGAATAAAAAGGAGCGTATCGTGTTGTATGTTCTGAACCAAACCCAAAAGGAACTGGGTGGCAGAAATGTGCCCACCACCATGTTGTACGGCAGAGTAGTCGAATATATTGATATGAGTGTGGCTGAATTCCAATCCATCCTACAGCGCCTTATCGGTACTAAGATAGACCGCTGAATTGAAATGCCAGGCGCAATCGGGTTGGGATGACCCCATCTATACTGAAGAGCCCAACATGCGTCGTAGTGTGCCGTCTTTATCAATCAGGTGATGTTTTAATGCACCGGCGATATGCAAAATAACCGCGCCCACTAAAGTGTAGCCGACTAAGCCGTGGGTTTCGTGTGCAAAGGACGCGATCGCTTTGTTGTGGGGCATCGACTTCATGGGATTTTCCGGATCGATATTCCGCGCCACCACTTCAATACCGAATACGTCAACACCACTACCCCCGTACGCCGACATTAAAAAGCCCGACAGCGGCATAAGGATGGTGCCGAATATCAATACGTAGTGAACCACTTTTGCCAGCAATGTTTCCCAGCTTTGATATTGACTAACAGGAACCGGCCAACCGTTTTTAATACGCCATATCACCCTGGCCAGAATCACAAAAAAGATTACGAACCCAAACGATTTATGCCAGGGATACAGGCTATGGGTCCCCGTCTCGTCCATATAAATACCCACCGCCAGCAGGCTGATGACCGTGATGGCGACGATCCAATGTAGCGTTAATGTTGTTTTACTAAACTGGCTTGGACTGTCTAATTGCATGTGCTTCCCCTCTCTACAGGTAAGTAAACAATACTATTATAGTAAAACGAACAAAATAACAACGGCTTAGCGCGTGGGAGAAGATTATGAAGGAGAGACGTAACGGATAGAAAAAACCAGAATGTGCCTACTGGTTTCTTCTATCCGGAAAACAACGCGCGCTTTATCGCGCTCGAAATGGGAGGTAACGACCTGCAGTTTTATTCACGAATCAAATAGAAAAAGAAATCCTCGTTTTCTTCCCCTTTGACTTCACCAAATCCAATAATTAAATCATCAGTCACTTTACGGAAGTAATCGATAATGGGTTGATTGTCATAGATGAGTGAAGTCGACACGCGATTTTCAAATAATACCTCACGCAGGCGCGCTGTACCTAAGCCGGTATAAGCCTGAATGGAGCCGTCCGGCGCGGTGACCAATAATGGCTCCACATACTCCATATTAACGAATCGCTTACCGTACCAGTTAATCGGGTCGGGTAGTCCACCGTCAAATTTACCGCCCCGCCATTGCCCCATGATGGCTTCGGGGTCGATGGATCTAAGTTTAAGAAACAGCGGCATAAGTTCTTCAGTGGTATAGGCACCGCCACTGTCGATTATTTCCTGCCATTTTTGTTGCAGTTTTTTATTGCTGTGGTGCTTGTAGGTTGCCTGGCTATTAATACTAAAGAGCGTGGCAAAAAGAAAAACGGTAAGCAATGTAAAAGCCCGGTTCATAGTAGATGCTCCATGCGTCAGTAAGTGAAAGTGTGTGGTCTATTCATCGGCACTCAGTCTTCATTGCCCCAGGGGGCTTTGAGGAGTTCAAGCAAGGTGCCGTCTGAATCTTTTGCATAGCCAACCATCGCGCCTTCCATTCCTTGGTCGCGGGAAATATGGGGCAGTTGAATAACGTGGTTACGGGATTGCTTGATATTGGCGGCTGCACCCAGGGGAGATAGGCTTCGCAATTCCAGCTTGACCGGATTATCCCGGTAATTTCTGTCGCTACCCTCAGTCCAATGCATCAGTACTAAAGCGGATCCGCCTGTGGATTCCAGAATATACTCGTCGTAACTGGCGGTGGATAAAAACTGACTTAGCTTGAACCCAAGCGTTTCGGTATAGAATGTTTTGGCAGCCTCCAGATCGCTAACTCCAATACCGAAGGCAGCAAAATAGGAATGGTTGGCCGTTGGCACACCGACAATTTCAATTAAGTTATTATCAATATCGCGACCAAATCCAACTTCCACGCCACCGAGTTCCGGCTGGGGCATGGGTGGCAAAAGAATTTGCCCGCCGGCTGCGACCATTGTGGCAACGAATGTGGTCGTGTTATTTACGTAGAACACTATTTTTCCGGGATTTTGCTGGTAATTTCTAGGCTTTCCATCGTTGAACCCCATTAGCACTAGATGGGAGCCGCGTGCATCCGCGGATTCCATCACAACCTCTTCCCGGTTATGCCTGAGCCGCCGGCCCACTTGTTTCATCCCCAAGCCATGGGTATAGAATTGAATGGCGGCTTCCAGATCGGTAACCCCGATACCGGCACCACTCAGGTAGTTTTTATGGGAACGTTTTATTTCAATGAGTGTGCCATCGGCGTCCTTGGCGTATCCAACAATAGCCTTGTTTCGCCTTTTATCGGGGCGAGGAAACTGAAGCAGGGGGTGCCGGGACTGTTTAATTGCGATGGCTAAATCCACAGGAACTCCGGTCGCGAACTCCAGCTTGACCGGATTGTTTTTATAGTTGCGTTCAATGCCGTTGGTCCAGTGCATTAACACCAGGGCCGAGCTGCCAGGCACAACCGATTCCAGAATGTATTCGTTGTACTGGCCGGGAATTTCTATATAGCGCTGTTCTTTAAGCCCCATCACTTGCACATAAAAATCACGTGCGCCTTGCAAGTCTGAAACGCCAATCCCGAATGCGCTCATAAACGATTCGGTGGCAGTGTTACTGCCGACCATTTCAATTAGATTGTTGTCCGGGTCACGAGCGAAACCCACCAGCGCCCCATCAAACTGGGGTTGTGCCGTAGGGGGAAGTAAAATCTGCCCCCCGGCAGAAACAATGTTGGTGGCAAACTGGTTTACATCTTTCGCATAAAAAACAATTTTGCCGGGGTTCTGATCGAATGCGCGCGCTTTATTATCGGTGTACTGCATCAGTACAATATCCGATCCACGGGCGTCTGCGGATTGCATTACGACTTCGACGCGGTTATTGCGGATCAGTCGTGTTGTCTCCTTCATGCCCAAACCGTGGGTATAAAATGCCACAGAGGATTCCAGTTCGGACACCCCGATACCCACCGCCCTCAGGTACGCCGGATTTGTCCGGGCCCCGGGTGTTTCAGGGTTGCCGTGTCCAGGAAGGTGGTCGGTAGACATCCAGCCAGTCAGAAGAAAAAAACTCAGCGCAACCAGCGCGAGCGTATTGATGGGCCTGTTTTTCATTGTTATCCCCAGCCGCGATTTAAAAATGAATGTTTGTTCAAGTCGGTCGGGACTATATAAAGTACGGTAGCGGAGAGGTGTATCTATAGTGGGAGAGGGGGCAATAAAGCGCCCCTTTTGGCCATAGATTTGTCTTTTTTGGCATAAAGTGGCGGCGTTATCGCGATGAAGGTAACTCAGTTGCCGAGCTGCGTATTTGACCAATAAGCAAATACTGAAACTCTGAGTAACTTTAGGTCGAATTATTGCTAGCACGAGCAGATTATTTGCTTACTTACTGTCTTGGTAATAATGGCGATCTCTCAAGGGCGCTATCAAACATAAGTAAGGAGCTGGAGATGAGTTGGGAGTACTCGCAATCGACGGGGCGGTTAACGCACAACGGGGTATTTGTTGAAAAGGGGTATTCCGGGTATAGAGAAGGTAAAGATAATCCGGATATGGAGCGTATCGTTAATGTGGGGCCGATACCCAGAGGAACATATCATATAGGCAGTCCCAGAGGCAGTAGTGAAAGCGGACCCCACGTATTGGACTTGTCGCCGTATGGGCACAACGCGCATGGGCGTACAGAATTTCTGATTCATGGTGATAGTATGAATAATCCTGGAAATGCATCGAAAGGGTGTATTATTTTGTCAAGAAAAACCAGAGAGAAGATTTCCTCAATGAGCGATGATGTCCTGGAGGTAGTGCGGTGAAAAGAATAGGGTGTTCAGCGATGTTGGTGCTGATTTCCGGTTGTGCTATCGGTGTTCCGTTAATCGAATCAAAGGTCGCGATCAGCGATGATATTGAGCTTGAATTCAAAGAATATCGATATACCAACGACGACCGGGCAGCTTGCGAAAAAAGTGAAAGCCACTGCTTCAAAAATGGCATACCGGTTTTTGGTACGGAATCCCTCCACCCGATCTCTCATTTGTCTGCGCTGGAACTTCGATACAAGGACACCCGATACCAACTGGATACGTCTTTCATGTATAACGCGGGTGCGGAAAAAGGGCACCAAGTAAACGGCGTGGTCGAATATTTTTATGCGAATTGTTACGACGCTAAAAATTGTATCGTGAGAGGCATTTTCTCGGATGCCGGAGGCACCTACGTAGCGGAATGGAAGGTCTTGGATGGCAAGCCCTTTAGAACCATACTGACCACGGCTGGCGACATTGTCAGCAAATTTGTCGATGACATCAGACCGCCGGTGTATCAATAAAATCAATGCCTGACCGTCTGGTTGGGCATCGGGACGCGTAGGCTTCTGAGTCTGCTACTTGCACAACCCTGCCGCACTCGAATAGAATGCGAATAGTTATTATTTGCGGTATTGGGGTAAGGAGTTGTCTGCTAATTCTGGGGATCAAGCACGAGTCAATGCGCTTTACATTGACCATAAGCAATGGCTGTTTAACTGGCTGCGTTCCCGTCTGAGCTGCGGCGATACGGCAGAGGATCTGACGCAGGATACGTTTCTGCGATTGCTGGTGTCCGGTCGTTTGCCCGGAGCCGGCAAAGGGCGGGCATTTCTGCGGCAGATTGCGAACGGTCTGGTAATCGATCTGCACCGTCGCCAGGTTCTGGAACGGTGTTACCTTGATTCGTTAGCGCTGTTGCCGCTGGCAGAAATGCCTTCAGCTGAGCATCAGGCGCTGGTATTGGAAACCCTGAACGAAATCGACCGTATGCTGGATAGCTTGCCGGAGCGGGTGCGCTCCACGTTTTTATTGTCGCAGTTCGACGGATTGACCTACAGCCAGATTGCGCAGCGGCTGGGGGTTTCGGTGGCTTCGGTTCGCAAATACATGCTTAAGGCGACCCTGGCTTGCGTGGTCACGCTGGGCACGCAGTCAGTCGACGAGGTGCTGCGGTGAAGGCGGCATTGCAACGGTTGGCGGATGAGATTGAAGTGCCGTTGGATGTGTTGATCCAAGCGCTGGAATGGCAGGTGACATCGTGGTCAGGCGAGATCACCGAGCAGGAATCCCGCTCGTTGCTAGCTTGGCGCAGTGCCCGCGAAGAGCACGAGCGCGCCTGGAATCAGGTGCAGTCGGTCTCCGGCAGGCTGAGCACTGCGACTTCTGCCAGTAACGGTAACGCTTTGCGCAGTGTCCGCAGTTCGCTGCCTCGGCGTAATGCGCTAAAAGTGTTGGGTCTGATGGTGGGGGGTACCGCTGCCCTGTATGGCGCGCGCGAATCGTCGATAGTGCAAAGCCGGTTCGCCGAGTTTCAGACTGGAACCGGGGAGACACGGGAAATCGCGTTATCCGATGGCACACGGGTGAATATGAACACCCGAACTGCGATCAATACTGCGTTTAGTGCCCATGAGCGCAAGGTGGAATTAGTCAGCGGGGAGATCTTTGTGGTAAGCACGAAGGAGGCCGACGTAGCTACCCGTCCATTCATAGTGCAAACCCGTCAGGGTCATGTGCAGCCCCTCGGTACTCGTTTTGGGGTGCGTCAGGACAGCCGCGTTACCCAGGTAAACGTGGAGCAGGGACGGGTACTGATTGCGCCCGCTAATGCCCGCAATACAGCCGCTCTGGACGCAGGATGGCAAACCCGCTTCACGGCCGATGACATCTTCGCGGTAGAGCCCACTCCACCCAACATCAATGCCTGGACCCGGGGGCTGTTGATCGTGGAGCGGCAATCGTTGGGTGATTTTCTGACGGTGCTGGGCCGTTATCGATCCGGCTATCTGCGTTGCGATGAGCGTGCTGCAAAACTGGTCGTGTCTGGCAGTTACCCGTTAGCAGACACGGATCGGGTGCTGGCTGCGCTGGAGCTTGCCTTGCCTGTTCGTGTCCGGCGCCTCACCCCTTATTGGATCAGTGTCGAAGCGGTCGCTTAAAAAAAGTAGCACTTTTCATTGCTCACTCGGGATTATAGATAAAAGCGCAAATTGAAACGCGCCAATACTTTATAACTTCCGAGGTTAGTCATGGGAATTCCAGGTAATAAACTCAAGGCCACCGGCCTACTCACCGCGGCGGCGATGGCCGCGCTTTCTCTCACGCCCGTATCCATCATGGCAGAAACGTCAACTCCGAAAGGGTTGGCCGCTGAACAAACGCGGCAATATGCTATCCCGGCCGGCACCTTGGATCAGGTGCTGAATCAGTTTGCCAGTGAATCGGGTATTTTGTTGGCGATAGACGGTAATCTGACTCAGGGTAAAACCAGCCAGGGATTACAAGGCCGCTTTAGCACCGAAGCAGGGCTGGAAAGGCTGCTGAACGAAACCGGTTTGCAGGCGCAGCCGGGTGACGCGGGTTATACATTGAAACTGCGGGACCAAAGCAGATTGCCGCCGGTTAAAGTCAGTGGATCGGTGATCGCGGCGGAGCGCGATACGGTAACTTACGATCACCAGGCAATTGAGCAGATACAGCCGCAAGATATTAAAGATCTTTTTCAAAACGAATCCGCGGTGGCGGTCGGTGGCTCCATCCCGGTAAATCAGAAAGTGTATGTGCGCGGTGTGGAAGAAACCGCGATGCTGGTCACCGTAGACGGTGCCCGTCAGAACAATAAAGTGTTCCACCATAACGCCACCAATTTGATTGATCCAAAGCTGCTGAAAGCTGCCACGGCGTCCGCAGGTGTCGCGCCGGCGGATGCCGGGCCGGGTGCATTGGGTGGTAGTTTGGTTTACGAAACGGTTGATGTGGAAGACATGCTGGCACCGGACCAAAAATTCGGTGGTTTCGTTGACGGTCGCTATGCTTCCAATGGCGAGCAGTGGACCACCTCTGGCTCACTTTACGGGCGTGAAGGCAAATTCGAAGCGCTGGGCTATGTGAACAAAATAGACGGCGATAATTACGAAGACGGCACTGGGGAGGAAGTGAATTATTCAGAGTCGGCGTTGATCAGTGGGTTGGCCAAAATCGCTTATGGCTCGGAGCAGGAAGGGCGCTTTGAACTTTCCCGGGAGCTGGTTAACGATGATGCGGCAAGACCCTATCGGGCCAATTTCGGTGGCTTGACCGTGGGCAGACCGACGCCTGAGTCACGCAATTATGACCTTTCCCGCGACAACACTGTCTTTAGCTACACACTGGATCGAAGCAAAGGCGGGTGGAATCCTGAGGTGACTGTTGCCAAAAGTGAAACCGAGCTGGAAACGATAGAAGTACCATTAGCGGCACCGGAAACCACCGTAGCCTATAACGGCATAACTGAAAGCTATACGGCCACGATGAAAAACCGCTCCTATACCGGATTTGCAGAAATAGTGTCCGGTGTAGATTATTACAATGACAGTGCCTTGTTCCGGTTTGAGGGTGATCCAGATCTGGAAGAGAACGCCGAAAATGTCGGGGCGTTCATTCAATTACGCCAGCAATTAGTGGATGCGTTGGATTTGTCGTACGGGTTGCGCTATGACCGTCAGGCGTTTGAAGGCACGGATGATTCTTCACACGACGATAGTGGAGCCAGCGGTAATTTGTTTGCCGAATATCACATTAACGATTATGTTGCAGTGAACGCGGGCTACGCCCAGGTATGGGGTGGCGTCGCACTGGCTGAAAATTACATTCTCAACAGCGCGTGGGTTTACACAGATCTGAAGCCGGTGGAATCGCAGAACTACACAGTGGGTGTCGTGCTGACGGTGGAAGGCTTTTTGGCTGAAGCCAATAGTTACCGCACCAAAATAGATAATGGCCGGGTACCTTCCTATAGCGGTGGTCCTGACCTGGTCGCGGATTTTGATATTGAAGGCTACGATCTGGCCTTGGGTTTCAGTTCCGATCGTGCGCACCTATCCATTAAGTATTCCAATGTGGATTCCGAGAAAGACGGACAAGCGGCGACCTCTTACGATGGCAACTATTTCACAGCGCCTTTGGGTGAGTTGATTGCCGTCAACGGGGCGTATAATTTTCCCGTGCAGCGTTTGACTCTGGGCGTGAGTGCTGAAGTGTCACTTGAAAATGATGCGGTGGAAGACAGTGGCGCTAAGCAGGACGGTTACACGGTTATCAATATGTACGCCGACTATCAGCTACTGGATTCGCTGGCATTGCGATTTTCGGTGGATAACCTGAACAATGAAGCCTATACCGATCGTGCCAGCTACGGCCAGGAGTTCACCACGGTTAAACCGCTGCTGGAGCCCGGAAGATCGTACACTCTGAATGCCAGGTATACGTTTTAAACCGGGGCAGTTAGGGGGGGGCGCGGAACGGTCTGGAAGCATCATCGGACTGATTTTAAAAAGACCCTGGCGTTGCCTGAATGCGCGACGGTCGGTGCGGTTCCCAATGTGACCCGGTTACGTCCGGATTCTTTGGCACGGTATAAGGCCTCATCGCAGTGTGCAATCAACTGGGTGGGGTCTATGCCAGCCAATGGTTGTATTCCGATTACGCCAAAGCTGGCAGTAATAGAGAAAATGTTGTGATCAGTTTCAATGTGGGTTTCACTGATTTTTTTGCGGATGCGCTCGGCTACACTGAGTGCAGACTCGGTATCGGTTTCCGGCAAAATAATAATGAATTCCTCACCACCGTAACGACAAATAATATCGTTGGGTCGACTGACTGCCTTTTTAAGAATACCGGCAATGGATCCCAGGCAACGGTCCCCGGTCAGGTGACCGTGCTCATCATTTACCGCTTTAAAATAATCGATGTCTAACATGATCAGGCTCAGCCATTGTTTTTTATCAATGGCGTCCTGCCAAATCTGCGGATAAATATCGTTAAAGAAGCGCCGGTTGCGCACTCGTGTTAAGCCATCATTAATGGACAGCTCCGTAAGCACCTTGTTTTCATGCTCCAGGCTTGCCAGAACCCGCGAAATATCCAGCGTCCGTTCCCGAACCCGAATTTCCATCTCGTTTTTGGCCTCTTTTTCCGCCCGTAGCAAATCCTCCTGAGCTAATCGCAGGGCCCTTTCTTTGTGGGTCAGTTCGGTTTGCGCGATCAGCCGTTGTTTGCGTTCGGACGCCGCTTTATTGGCAATGGTGTAGGAAAACAGAATGGTTTCGAGCATGATGCCCACATGCCATGCATAGCTAGTAAATAGATTGACCGGAAGTATTCCCCAGGCTTTCAATCCGTAGAGTGTCGCCCCAACTATCCCGGCAGACCAGCCCAACAGAAGTGACAAGGCCGCGGGTTGCTTTTGTCTAACACAGATATAGAAGATAAAGCCAATAGCCGCCCCGGAAAACATGCAGACGATGCTGGTGATTTGTATGGAATAAAAGTGGGGTAAAAAGAGTCCTTGGACACTACCGAAAACAAGCAGTGCGGCGATATAGCCGGATAGGCGGAAGAGTCCACGGTGGCGGGTTTTCAACTGCAAAAAATTACGGATGAAAAGAACCGCGAACAGGATGGATAGACTGATGGAGGAGGCGAGCATGTCGCGGCTGAGGAATATATTTTTACTGCCAAGTAGTGTACTGGGTATTCCTTCCATTGTGACTATACCCATCCCGTGATGTGCCAGAAGAAATAACAGATAGTAGAGCAGTTCCCGCTCTCTTAGGGAGGTGAGCATGAAAATGGCGAACAGAATATTGGAAAGTATTAAGCCTGCATATAACGTTATCGCTATGGTGTCAGCCAACAGGTAGTTTTGATAAGCCGACGGCGTTGATAGGTAGATTGGCAGCGCTAATGTATCCTGGCTATCTATTGCAAGGTAGTACTCCGTTTCAGTATGCGCGGGAACGTTTAACTCAAATAGGTAGAATCGGCTTGAATTACCTGGATCAGTCTCCGGGTGCAGCCTGCCTCTGTGAATCGGCAGATAGGTTCCGGTCGCGTCGGGCTGGTATAGAGTGATGTTATCCAGAAGGAAATAGCGAATCTGCAGCAGCCGGATATGGGCACGGGATTGTGGATTGCTAAGACTAAAGCGCAACCAGACGCGCGCTTGGGTAAAGCTGAAATTCAGATTGTCCACATGCCCGTCAGTGAAATCGCTGCGTTGTTTTACGTCTTCCAACGTTAACGCGAGTTCATAATCAACAAGGTATTGCAGATGCCGCCCCAGGGGGACGCTCTGAGTCTGATCGCTTAAGATGAGCGGAGCGCAATGCGCTAAAGATGTTGATAGCCAAAGTAGACACACAGCCAGGCACCGGATAGCTGTCATCTTTCAGCAAACCTTTAAGTTTGTATACATTATTAATGTATAGACACAGATGGCGGCTTATTCTAGTGGTTCTATGTGTCCAACGGTAACGGAACTGATTTAATTGACTCAGCCACATTGCCATTTTCTATAGCGCAATAATGAGTTTTAACGATAGGACTAATAGGCTAACGGCTCTAAGTCCAAGAGCCGGGAGTCCGCGGTGAACGGGAGTGTGGGCGGTATGCGCTACCGCCCGCACTGTGCAGCTTGGCGGGGGGATCAGCGAATCCACATCGGCATAGCAGCCGGTACGTTGTCCCACTGCACAAAGTCGTTGAATAAGACGGTCACCCGGTCGGTGTCAGATGGCCAGTCAGGTATGTTGATGACTTGCATCAGACCATTTTCACCTCGTGGGATCATGGTCAGTCGAACCCGGCCGGTCGCTTCCGGGCTGGCAGGAATGTACAGATCCGATCCGGTGATAAAGGGCAAGCCGTGAAAATAGGCCAGAGGTTCTGCCAATTGGCTTTGCTTATCCGATCCGGCATCAAATAAATAGATGGCAGTAGTGCGATTGCTCAGCGGACTGTTGGCTGCATTTACTGTATTCACGCCGTTTATAGCGAGAATATCGTTATCCACTGCAACATCACCCCAGAACTCTTTATCGCGGGATATGACCAGGTTGGTTTGTTGCGGGCTGATATCCATATTGGCACCGACACCGGCCCCCAGGGGAGATGTTTGTAAACGCACAAAGTAGTCATCACGGATAAAGGGTTCTTTATATACATGGTGATTTTGTCCATCGCGCACAATCACGAATTCATATTGATGACCCCGCTTGGCTTTGAATGGTCCCCACTCACCGGTTTCGTCAATATTGAATTGAGCAACGGGTCTGCGTTTTACACGTTGCCCGTCGAACCCGCGCACTTGATACACTTCCACTTTTGAATCGGCGACACCGGTATTTTGTGGAAAGTAAACCGCACGGCCGGCAATCTGGATGCGATTGGAACGGGACAGCAGAATGTCGCTGGTGTTAGCTTCGCTTCCCGTCAGGAATTTATACATCAGAGCGAACGATTCAGCCGAGGTTGCCACTTCAACGTGGGATTGGTTTTCTATCTGGATATTCTCCGCGCCGACGATCGTGCCTCGATCAGAAATACTCACTTCGGCCCAAATCGCCAATGTGGGTACGCCGCCAGGCGGAGCCGCCGCCGGATAGCCGTCAATGTTAACAAAATGTGCAACCTGAGCGGCGCGTTCCGGCGACGCTAAAAATTCCTGCGAGACGCGCGTTCCCAATGAATGGCCCATCAGATCAATTTGTTCGGCGCCGGTCTTTTCTTTTGCTTCAATGATCAACGCATCTAAACGTGCATGAACGTCGGCCATGGTGTTAACGGAAAAGCTCGAGTCGTATTCCAGCGCGTACAGATAGTCTTGCGGATAGCCGTTACTGGTAAAACGCATTGCCTGGGATTCGAATTGCGATGCCGAGCCGGCGCCGCCATGCACGAAAATAACCGGATTGTGTGGGAAAGGGTGGTGTTTTGAACCTGCAAAAAGTGAGACGGACAGTGTGCTGGCGGTGAGGGTCATTAATGCCAGGATTATCCATTTGAATGGGTTAAGTTTTTTTATTTTGTTCATTCTTGCTCCGGTGCCTGTTGGGTTAAGGTTAACAAGTCTTAACCGGAACCGGGTTTGGTACAGCAGACAACTGAATCCCGTGGCCTCTTTTGATGTGGCGTTTGGCCTTCCCGTACAGCACTTTAGTGAATGATCGTTCATTGCTTGTCTCCGCGCCGGGCCGTGCGCCCGGCTGCGGCCTCAATAAATCCCCTTTTAGGCGCAAAACCTCACACTTCCGGGTTGGGCTATTTCATAGGAAAGAAAACAATCATGGATGAAAATAGATACCCAGTGCCTTTGGGCTATGACATACACAACTCTACGGGTGATAAAAATGAAATTCTTTTTGGGCAAAAGCCGGCTTCAGGATTCACTGACTGTAGCGGTTTTTATATCAGCGTTGCTACCGTCTGTGGGTGCAATCGCCGCTCCGCAAGTAACCCGCTTATGGCTGGTAGACGCCGCAACGGACGTTCGTATTCAGGAACTGGAAGATTTTCAATCTCTGCCACTGCCTGTGTTATCCAATGCCTTATCAATAGAAGCCGAAGTCAATGGGGAAACAGAAAGCGTTGCAATGCGGATTAATGGAGTAGAGTCCAGTCTTGAAAATCTGGCGCCCTATTCATTGGTCGGTGATGCGTCCGGCGATTTCAATGCGGCGCCTCAATTGCAAACTCCGGGCTGGATCAAGATCTCGGCAGAGCCATTTTCTGAAAACAACAGCGGTGGTATGGCCGGAGTGGAACATGAAATCAATTTGTACCTGTTCCAGCCCAATTTTTTTGTGAATAACCCGCTGGACAAACACGACTATGATCCGGGAGACGGTGTTTGCTCCATTACGAAACCGTTGACCTTGACGGATTTTGTCACTGTTCCGGTGCCTATACCCGCTATGGATCCAAAGATATTCAGTGAATTTCAGGTGCCGTTACCCGGCAAGACAACACCGCCCCGTAAAACGGAACTGCAGAATATTGACCTGGGGCGGTTCAATGATCTGGGTTTGCAGATCCCTCCGCAAGCAAGCCGGATTCCCGATGATTTTAAAGCGCCGCCCATCTATACCAAGGGCTGTACGCTGAGGGCAGCTATTGAGGAGGCAAATGCCTATCCCGGAACGCAATCGATTCTGGTGGATGGCAGAAAAAGCCCGTTTAAATTAACAGAAGGTCAATTGGACATTACCACACCCATGACCATCAAAGGGTATGAGATGCCGGTCATCGATGCACGAAAAGCGTCACGTGTATTCTATGTTGATGGCGGTGGAGCCAGCATGATAGTCAATCTTAGCGGGTTGGATATGGCACGTGGAGAGGCCTTCTCCGGCGCGCGGGGTGGCGCGATTCAGGTTAACAACAACGCTTATTTACAGATTACCGACAGCATAGTACGGGAAAGCCGGGCCAATTTTGGCGGTGGTATCTATTTGCAAAATGGCGGTGACCTGCGTTTGATTCGATCAGCGGTCCGGGATAACGTGGCGGGCCATCCGGAAAGCTTTGGCGGCGGCGGTGTCACTCAGCGGGGGGGTGGCATCTATAATTTGGAAGGCACCGTTTATATTATTGATAGTTCGGTGTTTGATAATCTGGCCGTCCGCGGTGGCGGGTTGAGCAATAAAGGCGGGCTGATGCGCATCGAAAATTCCACTATTGCTGACAACGAAGCGGTTTCTATTGGTGGCGGAATAGAAAACCAGAATAACGGTGATGCAAACGCTAATCTGCATATTGCTTTTTCAACCATCACCCGCAACACAGCGGGTACATCGGGTAGCGCTCCGGTTGAACAACGCAAAGGCGGTGGACTCTACAATACCGGACGCGCTTATATGGCCAGCTCCATTCTGGCAGAGAATACAGATCCCTGGTATTCCGGCTATCAGCATCACGCACCGGACTGCTTCAGCCCCGATATGTATCAGTTTAAATCTTATCGCAACAATATAGTCGGCGTGCTTAACGAGCAGTGTAGCTTAACCGATTACAGCTGGGGCAATACCGCGTGGTTTGATTTCGGCAGCGCGGATTCACCGCTTGATCCCGGACTGGGTTCTCGTTCAATGTGGGATCATCTCGCTTATTTTTCATTGTTGGCCAGTAGCATTGCGATTGATAACGGAGCCCCGGCAACGGCCAGCCTTTACCCCTGTGAAGACCATGATATGAGGGGTCGCCCGAGGCCGGTGGGGGCTGGTTGCGATATCGGGGCGATGGAACGGCAATAAGACATTGGTCCGGCTACATCAGCATAAGACTGCCCGAGTCCTGCAGCGTGTCCCTAAGCAATATCAGTCTTTGTTGTAGCTCCTTTTGATTCACTGCGCCGCCTAAGCATAAGCGGATGGCGTCCGGTGGATTGTTGTCGGTACAAAATGCGGCGCTGGATACGGCGCTGATGCCATGATTGCGAAGATAGACGGCTACGTCCGAGGGGTTGGCGCTAAACGACTTTGGCAGAGGTAGCCACAGGTGAAAGCCATCGCCATGGTATTGATATTTCAGCGGATGAAGAACGGTTTTGGCCAGTTGCTGCAATGCCCGTGATTGCTGGCGTTGAGCTTGAGTGACTTTGCTCACCGTTCCGTTCTGGATCCAGCGGGTTGCCAGGGAGGTTGTGATCGGGCTGGACATGACTGATAGCGCCCGCAGGGCACCGGCCACTCTCTGTGTTGCCAGTTTGGTGGGCGCATATAGATAAGCCGTGCGGCACCCGGCCCCAAAGCATTTAGAAAAGCCGTTTATATAGTAAGTTAACTCCGGAGCGTAAGTAGCAATAGGCGGGTGCTTAATCTCCGGTACCAAGCCATAGGCGTCATCTTCAATAAGGGTCAGGTTATAGCGTAGCGCCAGGTCTGCAATACCTTCGCGCCGGGCTCTGCTCATGCTCGCGGTGCTCGGGTTTTGCAGGGTTGGGTTGACATACAACGTGTGTATTTTTTCTGCTTTACAGAGTGTTTCCAGTGCGCGCAACCTGGGGCCTTGCTGATCGGAATCAACGGATAACAGTTGAATGCCAAGCTGTGCTGCGATGGCTTTCAACCCCGGATAGACCAGACTTCCCACGCATAAGCTGTTGCTTTTGCTGCAGTGCAGGCTGAGTAATGCGAGCAGTGCGCTGTGGATTCCGGGACAAACCAAAATCCGTTGCGGTTCCATGCGTGGGAAAAGCGCGTGCAAAAATAAAGCCCCGGCCTCTTTGTCGGTGATAGAGCCGCCAAAATCCTGATATCTCAGCAATGACGGGAGATCTTGGGAAGCCAGTGTTCGGTTCATATCATCCCGTACCTGTTGAATTAATGCCGCATCCTCAATTTCCGGTGGCGAGTTCATCGTCATTTCAATATCGCTACCGTTGCGTAGCGGTAAGGTATGGGTTTTGCCTTTTATGAAAGAGCCGGAGCCGGGGTGGGAATCGATCAACCCCCGATTAGAAGCCTCTTTATAGGCGCGGGTCACGGTGGTGTAGTTCAACGATAACAAGTCGGCTAAATCGCGCAATGCCGGTAAGCGATCCCGGGTTTGTAAAACACCCCGATCGATATCCGATTCGATCAGATCTGCAATCAACAGATAAGCCGGCCGCTTTTTCCCTTGTTGTAACTCGGTGACCCAGTGTCGGTATTTCTCGGTCGGCATGGTTATCTCCGTTGCTAGCCGTTCACCCATTATCTAATGAGTTGATTTGCAGGTTTTATTCCAATCAACGGGAAGCAAACCGTAACCCATTGATCGCATAAAAATGCAATCAATGCCCAATCAACGAATGCAATATCAGAACGCACTCGTACTCTGGAACGTGCTGTTGAGGTGCGTTTTTTGTCGCTATCTAAGTATGCACGCACCGCAGCTAGTGCGACACATAAAAATTTTATGGCGGGAGAATTTCATTTCGCGGGATTGATTGCATCTTGATTGTATATCCCGGATTTAAAGCTGGCACCCCTGTTGCTATGTCAGTGATGTAACGCCGGGGTTATTGCTCGATTTTGCAGTAACAAACTCCTGTTATTAACAGCGCCGGGCGCAATACCCATACCAACACCAGACGACATAAATTAATGTCATCAAGAGGAAATCATCATGCCGACAGTCCAAACACCGATGCATAAAAGCGGAGATTATTTTGTCGATTACGAGGAAAAAGTATTTGAAGATGTTCAGGCAGAGCCGGGTGAAAAGGCGCTCGTTACTTTCCACACGGTTGCGTTTGAAGGCTCAATTGGTTTCGTCAATATGTTGCAGGCAACGCGCCTGCAACGTAAGGGATACGAAACGTCGATACTGCTTTACGGGCCAGGGGTAACCTTGGGCTTGCAGCGCGGCTTTCCGACCATCGGCGATGAAGCCTTTCCGGGACATCAGAATTTTAATAATCAGCTGAAAAAATTCATGTCGGAAGGTGGCAAGGTTTACGCTTGTCGATTTGCGTTGCAGGCGTTATATGGTCACGGAGAACCTTCTCTGATCGAAGGTATACGACCGATTAACCCGTTGGATGTACTGGATTTAAAACTGCTGCACATCCGTGACAATGCCGTGATTGTCGATACCTGGACGGTGTAGGGAGATCGCTGTGGAGGATAACCGGGTAGTAAGAGCGGCAGCGGCACAATTGTCTCCGGATTTGCAATCGCTGGAGGGAACCTTATCGAAAGTGCTCGACTGTATTGCCGATGCTGCAAGCCAGGGCGTGGAGCTCATTGTGTTCCCGGAAACTTTCCTGCCTTACTACCCTTATTTTTCATTTGTTTATCCGGCAGTGAAATGCGGTGCTGAGCATTTGCGTTTGTATCAGCAGGCGGTAACGATTCCGGGTCCGGTTACGGACGCAGTCAGCCGCCACGCCAAAGCACATAACATGGTGGTGGTGCTGGGTGTGAACGAGCGTGACCACGGCACGTTATACAACACGCAATTGGTGTTTGATGCCGACGGTTGTTTGTTATTAAAACGCCGTAAGATCACGCCCACTTACCACGAGCGAATGATTTGGGGGCAGGGTGATGCTGCCGGGTTAAAGGTGGTGGACAGCGCTGTGGGACGGGTCGGGGCGCTGGCATGTTGGGAACACTATAACCCGCTTGCCCGTTACGCATTAATGACCCAGCACGAACAAATTCATTGCAGTCAGTTTCCCGGTTCGTTGGTGGGTCCGATTTTTGGCGACCAGATTGAAGCCACCATACGCCATCACGCGCTGGAAGCCGGTTGCTTTGTGGTGAATGCCACCGGATGGCTAACCGAATCACAAATTGCCAGTATCACCGAGGACGAGGGGTTACAGAAATCCCTGCGTCATGGTTGCAACACCGCCATTGTGTCTCCGGAAGGAGTGCATCTTGTGGCCCCCCTGACCCGTGGCGAAGGGGTAGTGATAGCCGACCTTGAGCTGCGCCTGATTACCAAGCGCAAACGAATGATGGACAGTGTCGGGCATTATGCGCGGCCCGAGCTGCTCAGTTTGCTGATAAACGATAAACCCGCTGCGACCAGCCA
The DNA here is from genome assembly GCF_009746715.1 of Ketobacter sp. MCCC 1A13808. NCBI lineage: Bacteria > Pseudomonadati > Pseudomonadota > Gammaproteobacteria > Pseudomonadales > Ketobacteraceae > Ketobacter > Ketobacter nezhaii. The sequence goes on along the minus strand of NZ_VRKW01000002.1, from coordinate 266,503 downwards.
ACCGCTTGTTCCCACAGAGGAGTGGCCATATGAAAGCGTTCAAACAGCCCCTGTTGACTGAACTTCAAACCCAGGGCATCCAATTACAGCAATCCCAGGGCATGCCGTTAAGCAGACAAGGCGGAGCCGGGCCCAGTGATCATATCGCGGTGCTGATGGAAGGGCAGACCGTGATGGTGCCGGTGCATACGCACGCAGCTAAACAGTCGCCATTCACATTAGAAGACAATACGCAATCCGGTTCGAAGCGACTCATGCGCGGTGGTATTCCGGTCACCGATATCAGTTTCGCAAGGCAGCCAAAATTTTACGAACTGGCCACGGCCGACGGTGTTCCCTATTCGCAGATTGCGACTTTGCACGGAACCGAAGTGTTAGCGACCACTGTTTTGCAAAATTGCATCCGTTATGACCAGCCGGAAACGGCCTGCCAATTCTGTTCCATCGGGTTGTCTCTGGCTGCGGGTAAAACCATTGCGCAAAAGACACCTCAGCAACTGGCGGAAGTGGCGCGTGCGGCGGTGCGGCTTGATGGAGTCAAACATATGGTCATGACTACGGGCACACCGGCGACTCGCGATCGCGGAGCACAAGTGTTGTGTGATAGCGTTCAGGCCGTGAAAGCCGCGGTCGACATTCCGATACAGGTGCAGTGTGAGCCACCCAAGGATTTAGTCTGGCTGGATCGATTAAAGCAATCCGGAGCCGATACTCTGGGGTTGCATTTGGAAGTGGTTGCGCCGGAAGTGCGCCATCGTATTATGCCGAGTAAGGCCAACATCAGTGTGGCGGAATATCTGCGGGCGTTTGCCTATGCGGTGCCGCTATTTGGCCGCGGCCAGGTCAGTACCTATATCCTGGCCGGGCTGGGGGATAGTGAAGAGCAGATCCTGACGATCTGCGATGAACTGATTGCGTTGGGAGTGTACCCCTTTGTCGTGCCCTTTGTGCCGATTGCCGGCACTCCTCTGGAGCATCATCCGGCACCACCTTCGGCAATGATGAACGCCATCCTGCAGCCACTCGCACAACGCTTGCGTGAGGCTGGATTGACCTCTGAGACCAGTAAAGCCGGCTGTGCCCGCTGCGGCGCCTGTTCCTCACTGAAGAGCTACGAAAAAGCATCGGCAACCACGGCTTCATCGCAACAAAGCGTAGCGGGAGTGCAGTCATGACGACGACGGATTTTGTCTGTGGATATTCGGATTTTACAATTAAGTGGGCTACGTTAAAGTGGGAAAAACAGCAGGCTCTGGAGTTGCGCCGCCAGGTATTTTGTGTCGAGCAGCGATTGTTTGAAGCAACCGATGAAGACGAAATCGATGCGCTTGCGCAGTGTATTGTCGCGATTGGGAATCACGGAGGCTGGCCGGACCGTGTGCTCGGTACTGTGCGCATTCATCAATACGATAAAGGGGTATGGTGGGGATCGCGCTTAGCGGTGGCGAAGGAATTTCGGCGTCGTAGCGGAATCGGTGCCGGTCTGATTCAGTTGGCCGTTGGCAGTGCCCACGGATTGGGTTGCGAACAGTTTTTTGCGCAGGTACAAAAGCCCAATGAGCCCCTGTTCCAGCGTTTGCATTGGCGCAGCCAGTATGAATTGTCAGTTCGTCATCGGCCTCATGTGATGATGCAGGCCCGGCTTGAACAATACCCTCCATGTTACACGCCCTATAGCGGCCACGTTATCAAAGGAACGATGAATCCGGTACCGGACGAAATTGCGCCCACCCTGTTAACTCTGGCTTCAGCACCGACTTCACACACGGGGGATACCGGCCATGCCACTCACTGAGTTGCTGAGCCAGGTTCGTGACGCATCCGGCTTATTGCAGAAACAGGAAATTCAGCGTGTTCAACGACACCTGAAACAGGCTTACCCCAATCCGTTTCCAAACGGGGACGATGCGGCGGTCATTCCCCACGGAGATCATTTTGATTTGCTCGCGGGCGAGGGGTTTATGGATCAGTTTGTTGCAGCGGATCCGTGGTTTGCCGGTTGGTGTGGGATTATGGTGAATGTGAGTGATATTGCGGCCATGGGCGGTACGCCGGTGGCCGTAGTTAATGCGCTTTGGGGAGGGGATGATGAAGTGACCGATGCCATCCTGCAAGGCATGAGTGAGGCGTCTCGGGTATTCCAGGTTCCCATAGTGGGAGGCCATACCAATTTACGAAGCCAGCAGCCACACCTGTCCGTGTCTATTTTGGGGCGGTGCCGCCGGGTGCTGAGTAGCTTTGCCGCGCAAGCAGGCCAGTCCCTGATAGCGGTTGTGGATCTGCGGGGCGAATTCCGCGCGCCGTTTCTGAATTGGAATGCGGCGACAGAAGCACCGCCGCAGCGACTGCGCGGCGACCTCGCTTTGTTTTCCGCAATTGCAGAAAGTCAGCTTGCCAGTGCGGCCAAAGACATCAGCCAGGCGGGAATATTGGGTACCTGTGTGATGTTGATGGAGAGTGCCGGTGTCGGTATGGATATCGAGTTAGAAGCCATTCCGAAACCAGCCGGCGTAGCTTGGCAGGATTGGCTATGCGCGTTTCCCAGTTTTGGCTATTTGCTGACGGCTGAACAAAAAAATTGCGAAACATTACTGCAAATGTTCCACCACCGGGATATTCATGGTGCTGTTATCGGCTCCTTAAACACCAGTGGCCGATGCTGTGTTTCAGCGGGTAACGATCAAGGCTTGTTTTGGGATTTAACGGCCACGGCTCTGACCGGCTTGACCGCCAATAGCGACGTATCAGACAAGGGGGCTTCACGCTATGCCTGAACGGTATTTCGATGTTCGCTGGCCGGATGGTGTCGAACAGCGCTGTTACTCACCTTCGAGTGTGGTGGATCAGTTTTTTACGCCCGAGCACAGCTATGACTTATCCGAATTTGTCCGGCGCAGCGAACAGGCGCTCACCTTGGCCAGTGAACGAGTCAGGGATAAGTACGGGTATTTTTGTTCAGCCGCAGCGGACCAGTTATCTCAGATAAAATTCCGGTCCGAACAATTTGAAAAACAAGACACTGTGACAGTGTTGCGAATCTACTGAGGGGAGAGGGTTCAGGGTATGAAGCATTACGACGTCATCATCGTGGGCGGCGGACAAGCTGGCTTAAGCGTTAGCTACTACTGCCAAAAACAACAACTAACACATCTGGTTTTGGAAAAAAGCACGTTGATGAATGCCTGGCAAAATAAGCGCTGGGATTCTTTCACTCTGGTAACCCCCAACTGGCAATGCCAACTGCCGGATTATCCCTACAGCGGCGATGATCCTAATGGGTTTATGAATCGCGATCAGATTTTGCAATACCTGGATGGATTCCGGCGTAAGGTCAACGCTCCGGTAAGAGAACATTGTGAGGTACGCAAAATTCAATTCAATCAAACGGTTTATCAGGTTAGCTGCGATGTAGATACCTTCACCGCTGATCAAGTGGTTGTAGCCTCCGGCAGCTACCAGCAGCCGATTATTCCGGATTACGCCCAGCGATTACCTCATCACATTCAACAACTTCATTCCGAGCAATACAAGAATCCGCAGCAACTGAACGACGGCGCGGTGCTGGTCGTGGGTTCAGGCCAATCCGGCTCACAAATAGCAGAGGATTTACACTTGGCAGGAAAGCACGTTTTTCTGGCCGTGGGCGACGCACCACGATGTGCACGTTTCTACCGGGGAAGAGACGTGGTGGATTGGTTAACGGAGATGAAATACTACGACATCCCGGTTGATCAGCATCCCCTGCGGGAAGGTGTGCGTGACAATACCAATCATTATGTGACCGGGCGCGATGGCGGACGTGACATCGACTTGCGGCGCTTTGCTTTAGAGGGCATGGAGCTGTTCGGTAAGCTGGAGGGTTTTGATGGCGAGCGGCTTCATTTTTCAAACAACCTGAACCGCGTATTGGATAACGCGGATAAAACGTACAACAGCATCAATCAGCGTATTGATCAATACATTGATGTCAGTGGAGCGCAGGCAACCACTGCCAGCCGTTATATGCCCGTATGGCGCTGCCCCCGGGAGCGAGGATGTCTTGATCTGGCGCAGTCCGGCATCACATCGGTGATCTGGAGTATCGGTTTCCGACCGGACTACCAGTGGCTGGATGTCCCGGTATTCAATGGAAAAGGTTACCCGCAACACGCGCGCGGGGTGACGACGTATCCGGGCTTATACTTTATCGGCTTACCCTGGCTGTATACCTGGGGTTCCGGAAGGTTTTCCGGGGTGGATAGAGATGCTCGGTATTTGGTCGACGTGCTTTCTGCAGGGCAACTTCAGGCACGCCATTCGACGCTATCCGCCTGACGCTTCAATGACACAACGGCATTTTACTTCTATCTTGATAAGGTGCGTCGCTTCTTCTTTCTAATAAAGCAGAACTCAGACTGAGATAGAGCAAAAAGTGTCCTTTAGTCGATTAAACCGGATTCCTGTTTACAACACGCTGTTGGCAGCCGTTGGCGGAGTAGTGTTGACAATGGATGTGGTATTCGCCTGGTCTATGGATAAGGTCTGGGTGAACGGCTCGTTGCTCGCTACTCTCCTGGTGCTATTCTGGTTAAGTAATTTGATCATTATACTGGCCGTTGCAACAGGCAGAACAGCGCATTTAAAAGATCCGTCTTTCAGTGTGCCTATGATGTATTGGGCCAGCTTTAGTTGTTTCGGCGCGCTGCTCATTGTTCAGAATTACCGTGAAATGATCTATTGCTCGCTGTTCACTGTCGTGGTTTTCGGGGTGTTTCGTCTGACCCCGCAGGATTTTCGACGTTACGCCTTGTTTGTAATCAGCCTGCAAATGATGCACAGCATCGTATCTTCCGGTTTGGGCATTTCGGCTTATACCTGGCTGGAAAGTGGTGCGATCTGGATTGCGTTGCTTTGTACGATCCTGATTATGGATGGGCTGTGTATTTCCATGAGTTTGCTACGGCAACGTCTGCGTAAAAAAAATAAGGAACTGGAAGCGGCGATTGTTTCCAAAGAGCAGTTCCTCGCCAATATGAGTCATGAATTGAGAACACCGATGAATGGCATTCTGGGTATGTTGGATATGCTCGATACAACCCATTTGTCCGCCTATCAGACAAAATATCTGGATATCGCGCGCAGCAGTGGCGCCACCATGCTGGTTTTGATTAACGATATTCTGGATTTATCAAAAATTAATGGTGGCAGGCTGGTTCTGGAAACACGCCCGTTTCAGTTTGTGGTTGCATTGCAGAACCTGACTTCGGGATTCCACTATCTGGCACAGAATAAAAATATAAATCTGGACGTAATACTGGATTCAAATCTGCCTACATGGATTATGGGCGATGAGGTGCGGGTTCTCCAGATATTCAGCAATCTGATTTCCAATGCAATCAAATTTACCCAACAGGGCAAAGTCTCAGTTGAAGTGCACTGCGATTACGATGGCGATCAATGCCATATATTCAGCACCATCAATGACACCGGTATTGGAATCGAAGCGGAAGCGATTGAAAGAATATTTGAGCAGTTCTCTCAGGCCGATGAAACCACCACCCGACGCTACGGCGGCACCGGGTTGGGACTCTCCATCGCGAAAAAATTGTGCCAGGTAATGGGGGGTGATATTCAGCTGCAAAGCCAGCCGGGGAAGGGCAGTTCGTTTAGTTTGGATTTCTATACGACGCGCACTACGTCGTTGCAGTCTGCCCCAAATGACGATAGTCACCCGGTGTCGTCAGAAAGCAGCCGGAATCAAATCAGCGAGGCGGACTTGAGCACAATCCAGAACCGCAACGTGCTGGTGGTTGAAGATAACCAGGTGAATCAACAGGTGGCCCGTGCCATGCTCAGTAAGCTCGGAGTGAACGTGGTGATCGCTGAAAACGGAGAAGAGGCTTTAGACTGCCTGAAACACACGGGTATACAGTTTGAATTAATCCTGATGGATTGTCAGTTGCCTGTGCTCGACGGTTATGCTGCTACCCGGGCTATCCGGAACGGCGAAGCCGGAGAAAAAATCAAGGCGATTCCGATCGTTGCGCTGACGGCTAACGCGTTTCCCGATGACCAAAAAAAGTGTTTCGACGCCGGCATGGATGATTACCTCAGCAAACCTATTTCTTTCAAGCAGCTACGCATCAAGTTAATAGAATGGATCCAGTCTGATTCAAAGAGTGAATAAATTATTTTCTTTGCAGGTTGCAACCTTAAACCAGAGAGAAAAAAGGCCGAACTTTTTTTGTGATTTTATTGAGGTTAATTCAGATACGAAAAGTCACACTTATTAATCGAACTTTCTCACTGCTGTTTTATCTTTGTTGCTCCATGCTAATACCGTGATCAAGCCGATCATGAGTTTAATGACGGAAAGCGTCAAAAAGACATGGAGAAAACAATGAAAAAGTCGTCTTTATTTATTTTGAAACCGATTGCCCGAGCCTGCATGATGGCCAGTCTGGCATTGATTCCCGCTGCGTATGCTGATGAGGATAAAAAAGCAGAGGAGGTAAGGCCGGATCCGGTAGTTCGGATTGATCCGGCATTAGAAAAACTAGCCAAAACGCAGGAATCGCTGCAGGTGATTATTATCTTTGGTGCTCAGCCCCAACGTGAGGTTGCGCGCAAAGTCCGTGATCGTTTTGAAAGTGATATTGAATCGTTAGCCAAAAATGTGCGGGCTATTTATAGCAATTACCTACCCAAAGATTCCTTTGAGTCGCAGGATGATGAAATAGTCCATAGCAAGCTGCTGCAGCAATATATATCCGATGCAGATAAAAAGCGCATTAAGTCTCTCAACATAAAACGGGAAGCACTCACCAAACAAATGCGTAAGGAAATTGCACGAGTTTCCGAGGAAGCTATCCGGTCCGAGCAAGAACGCCTGGTATCCGGCCTGGAAACCAACGGCGCGAAAGTGACTGAGCGCTTGATCACCCTGAATGCGGTGGCTGCGACCATTCCGGCTCGCTCGCTAAAAGACATTGCGGATACGAAAGGCGTTGCCGAGGTGGTTTATGATCAGCCTGGTAAACCGGAATTAAATAATCAAGCGTCGTCACTCGGGGTGGGTTCCTTCTGGAGTGGTGGATACGATGGTGGCATTTGGGATGTTGGCGTGCTGGATAGCGGCGTTTTGGATAGCCATACGGCTCTTAGTGGCCATACCTTTTATGAGAACTACGCGGTAAATGGTAATCACGGAACCGGCGTAGCCTGTATGTACGCGAGCACCCACGCCACTTATCGGGGGTTGGCATTCGGCCTGAATGCCATTCTGGTGGATGATGCCGGCAATACCTCTACTTCAATGTCCGGTGCCGACTGGATGGTACGCAGTGCCGGGGATGATCCTGAAGTGATTAATTACAGTTGGGGTAACGGCAACGCAACCGGCAGCGACTGGCACGCGTTTTCACGTTTTGTTGATGCGTTGGTATACGACTATAGCACCAGCTGGGCGAAATCCGCCGGCAACCAGGGCTTCGGGACCAACACCATGACCGTGCCGGCAAATAACTATAACGGGCTGACGGTAGCCAATATGGATGATGCCAACACTATCTCCCGTGGCGATGATGTCATAACCGCAAGCAGCAGCCGCGGACCAACGATGTTCAGTCGTAAGAAGCCGGATTTGAGTGCACCGGGCAATAACACGATGACCTGCAACAGTAGTGGTGGTTTTTCTAACCTCGGTGGCACCAGTTCGGCAGCGCCTAAAGTGGGTGCAGGTACATTGTTGTTAACGGATGCCGGTAACTGGGATCCGAAAGCGATCAAAGCCGTATTGATAAACACGGCGGATTCCTGGGAAGACAACAATACGCAAAGTACAGCCGATGACGGTGCTAAGACGGGCAAAGAATGGAATAAAACCTATGGCTGGGGCTATCTTGATTTGTGGCATGCCAACTATCATCGCAACGATTACTTTAAGGGTAGCCTAAAGCCAAAAGGCCAATCAGGTAGTTACAAGCTGTATAAAGGCCATGCCTACAATGGCGATAAGGCGACATTGGTTTGGGAGCGGGATGTGAATTACAATAACGCAGCCACACCAACCAGCTACCGTAATCTGAGTGACCTGGATTTACGTATGTATAACGAATCAAACAATGCCATCGTTGATTCCGATATCAGCATTCGAGATAACGTACACCAGGTTGCAGCGACTGCTTCGATTCCTTCCGTTGTGAAAGTGTATGCTTATAGCAGTTCATTTGACGGCGCCTCGACTGAACCTTATGCGCTGGCAACCGAAGAGAACTATAGCGCCGCGTCCGGGCCATCATTTTCCTCTGCGTTATCGGCACCGGTTCAGGTATCCCGCAATTCAACATTTGTTTTAACTACCACTGTACGTAATGTGGGTGACTTGGATGCACATGGGGTTGCGGCAACCTTGAAATTGCCCAGTGGGTTCAGTCTGGTCTCCGGCTCGGTTAGCAGAAATCTTGGTAGTATTGCTGACGGCTCAACCCGTACCGTTAGCTGGACAATAAAAGCCCCCAGCATATGGCTGTGGGTTCCGACCAGTTATAGCTTTAAGGTGAGCCTGAAAAGCCTCTCCTACGGAGAAACATTCACGTCTGTTGCTTCAAGATCGGTTACGGTCCAGTAAACCAAGGCAGTTTACAGCCAACTGCAAGTTATTGCAGTTGGCTTTTTTGCGTGTATGGTATATGGGTTCCTAGTGTGTTATCTGTACACGTAAACCCAATCCACAGTGCGCAAAGAGAGGTGATATGTCCGACCCAACTTATACTCCCCCCAAGGTCTGGGAATGGGACGCAGAAAGTGGCGGCCAATTCGCAAACATCAATCGACCTATTGCCGGTCCGACCCATGACAAACGTCTTCCTGTAGGCAAGCATCCATTACAACTGTACTCCTTGGCCACACCCAACGGAGTTAAAGTAACGGTCATGCTGGAAGAGTTGCTGGCGCGTGGTATCAATGCGGCCGAGTACGATGCCTATCTCATTAACATAGCGGACGGAGATCAGTTCGGTAGTGGCTTTGTTGATGTTAATCCCAATTCCAAGATACCGGCATTGGTGGATCACAGCGTGAACCCTCCGGTGCGGGTATTTGAATCCGGTTCGATTCTACTTTACCTGGCAGATAAGTTCGAAGCGTTTATACCCGCGTCTATTGCCGGGCGTACCGAATGTCTTAATTGGTTGTTTTGGCAAATGGGTGCCGGGCCTTTTTTGGGCGGCGGGTTCGGGCACTTTTATGCTTATGCGCCGGAAAAATACGAATACCCGATTAACCGTTATGCTATGGAAGTGAAGCGTCAACTGGATGTTTTGGATCGTCAACTGGCGCAACACCAATACATCGCCGGAGATGAATACTCTATTGCCGATATGGCGATTTGGCCCTGGTATGGTGCGCTGGTGGTGAACAAGGTTTATGAGGCTGCTGAATTTCTGCAAACGCAGACCTATAAAAATGTAATGCGCTGGACCGATGAAATTGCGCAGCGACCAGCGGTAAAACGCGGCCGTCTGGTCAACCGGAATTGGGGAGATAAAGATCAGCAGTTGGCGGAACGACATGATGCCGATGATGTAGAGGCTCTGTTTCGTGCAGAATAAATCCGAAAACGAACCCAAGAATGATCTCTTTCAAAGGTAACCCCAATGTCCGAACTATCTTTGGCTAAACTATCCCTTCATCCCGCAGTAACTGTATCCATGCAGCATTGGCACAGAATGATTGAGCAACGTGATCTGAGCGCGTTATCTGAATTGCTGTCACCGGACGTGGTGTTCCGCTCACCCATGGCCCACAAACCCTATTCCAGTTCGCCGGTAGTCGCTATGATTTTGAGTACCGTTATTCAGGTGTTCGAGAATTTTCGTTATCACCGTGATTTTGCGGCCGCCGAGGGGTTGGACGTAGTGCTTGAATTCAGTGCTGAAGTGAACGGGAAGGAATTGAAAGGTATTGATATGATTCGCTTCGATGAAAATGGAAAAATTGTCGAATTTGAAGTGATGATTCGGCCCATGAGTGGGCTGCAGGCGTTAGGTGAGGAGATGGGGCGGCGTGTGGGGCACTATTTGAAAACCGCTCCAGTACAATAAACCCAATATAACAGGCCGATGGGAGCAGTGTTGCATCGAAGCCTATCGCTCAAACGGAAGTGTCGATAAACGCACTGCGTCCAACCGAGTCGATCCCAACAACACCTGGAATGCCATTACTAATCCGAATGGCACCATGAGTACGGATAATCCTTATGGGTTCAATCCTGGTTATGTTGTCGAGGGTGGGCTGAATTTACCGGATGACTACTATGAATTAACTGGGTTCAGTCGACTTGGTGACACGGCCATTAGTGGTGGATCTCTTGGAGACGTATGGCGTGAAGGGTTGAGTTACAGCCCGATTACAACCGTTGGAGTTGGTGGTTGGGATCTTGGTAGTGGGTTGTATTCCGGTGACTATTTACAGGCTGCTTCGGGTGCTTTAAATATAAGCTTGAATATGGCTGCGGTGAAATTCGCTAGTCCAGGTAATGTTGCTGATGATACATTGAATTTTGATGTTTCGTGGGAGCAACGAGTAACTTCATAGGCTGATGGTGATTTTGGGTATTTAAATCAAATGCCCATATCCAGTTACACCAAAACGCCCAACGTTTATTAAGACCGCGAGGTGTTGCCCAGTGATATTGAAACCGCCAACCGCTTGGCTCATGACGTATTGGGGCGCAGCCTCGGTGAATTACCGCCCCAAACCCGCCGTCTGTTGATGACCATTGAAAGCATGGTGAAACAGCGCAGCCATGAATAACAACCCAACGTACAGGATGACCGCTTTACCCGCCGGGAAGTGCGTGAATACATCGGCTGGACAGACTTCCAGGTTAAAACCCACATCCGCAAGCTGGAAGAAATGGAATACCTATTGGTGCATCGAGGCGGGCGGGGTCAGTCGTTCGTGTATGAACTGCTGTACAACGGCGAAGGCAAAGACGGTCAAGCCTTCGTAATGGGGTTGGTGGATCTGAAAAACTTAGGGTATGACGCAAACAAGGAGCATGAAAAATCGCACAAGGAGCCATCAAGCAGCCCCCAAAGTGCCCGCAAGGATGGCGGTAGTAGATTGCCGAAAAGCCAGAGCACACAAGGCGCACAGGTAGAAATCACCACCAGCACTGAAAAAAACACATCAGAAGCAAAAAAAGTAAACGGTGAATCGTATGGTACCGATACCTTCACCCCTTTAGTGGCTAAAGCCGCCAACAGCCAGCACACCCGCACGGTGCCGGTGAAAGCCTTTTTTAAATGGCTGACCAAGGAAAACCACATTCTGTACAACCCGGCTTCCGAGTTGGAATTACCCAGGTTGGGTAAACGCCTGCGCAAAGCCATTCTCACCGAATCGGAAATGGCCACGGTACTGAACCAGACCGGCACCTCTACCGCGCTAGGCATCCGTGATCGAGCCATCTTAGAAACCTTCTACAGCACTGGCATACGGCGTTTAGAGTTAATCCACCTGAGCCTGTACGACATTGATCTGGATCGAGGCACCCAGATGGTTCGCCAGGGCAAAAGCAAGCGGGATCGGATGTTGCCTATTGGTGAACGAGCCGTGGCTTGGGTTGAAAAATACCTCAACGAAGTGCGCCCGGAACTGGCTACGGCCCAGAGTGAGCAGGCCCTGTTCCTCACCAACCTGGGCACGCTGTTCCACCCCAATCGGTTAACGGCGCTGGTGCGTAATTACATCAACGCCACGAATATCGGCAAAAAAGGCTCCTACCACCTGTTCCGCCACAGCATGGCTACCCATATGCTGGAGAATGGGGCGGATATCCGCTTTATCCAGGCTATGTTGGGCCATGCCAATATGAACACCACCCAGATCTACACCCAGGTGAGCATCAAGAAGCTGAAAGAAGTGCATACCTTGACCCATCCGGCGCGGATGAAGCGGGTGAATCCGGGGTGGGAAGAGGGCGAGGAAACCGCCGAACCTAGCGCCCAGACCGTGTTAAGCACCCTGGAACAGGAAGGGGAGGACTGGGAATGATTGGCGGAGATCAGGAAAGGAGGATATAATGCAAAGCATTACATTGCATTATGCAGGAGACACATTATGGCTATGACTAGTGTACGCATGTCGGAAGAACTGATGGCTCGCTTGGAATTGGCAGCAGAAAAGCTAAGAAGATCAAAAGGTTGGTTGATCAATGACGCATTGGATGAATATCTGTCCCGAGAAGAAGCCAAAGCGAAGCTATTAGAGGATACCCAGCTCTCCCTGGCCCAGGCCGAAGCGGGGCAACTTATTGATGGCGATGAAGTGATGGACTGGATTGATAGCTGGGGTTCAGAGGATGAGAAGGAACCGCCGGCCGTATGAAACTGAAATTTACACCAGTTGCCCTTAGAGACTTAAAACGACTTCGCCAGTTTATTGCAATACACGATCCCCAAGCCGCTCGACGCTACAGCGAGCGGTTAAAGCAATCCCTCAAGCACCTGACCAAGCACCCTGACATGGGTAAGCCCATCGAAGAACCGTTAGGGGTCCGGGAGTTAGTGGCAGGTGATTATGTGGCGCGTTACATCGTGAAAGAAACCGATGTCATCGTCTTGAAGATCCGCCACGAGAAAGAGGAATGGTAGTCTAAATACGCCTGATCACATGCGTTGCAAAAAAAGACCTGCAACGCAAAGCGCCAGGCTCCCACCGTGCCAACCGTTAACCCGCAAACCGTTCTCCCGCTTCCTGGTGGATCATTCCGTTAGAGGTTCAGTGCCAGCGGGTAACCCAGTGCCTTCGATCACAGGCAAATGACGGCGTCGCAACAGGATCAGTAGCGCAACGGGCGTTACGACAACAACGGTAACGCCCGTCAGTTCATCGATGCCGAAGGGCAGAGCACCTGCTACAGCTACGACGAACAGGGCAACCTGCGCAAGCAGTGGTCGGAGGTCGAGACCAGTACGACCTCAAAGGTCAGGCGGTGCTGGTAAGGCAGTTAGACTTTGAACTGCCTTACCAGATTGCTCATCTCCAGCAATTCATGATTCATATCTTCAATTTCATTCTGATTACGCTCAGCGTCCTCCAGGTTCAACCGGGAGCTACCGGAAATCTTATGGGTGCTATTGGCAATTTCCTGAGTCACATGGGATTGTTCATCAACCGCTGTGGCTATTTGATTGCTCATTTGATTTATCTTGGCGGCGTAGACAACCACTTGCTCCAAGGCGTTGTTCGCATCCGTTGCCGTGCTGATGCATTGTTTGGAATTTTCTAAGCCATTACCTACCGCGTTTACCACCTGGCTGGTACCGGATTGCAGATTCTCAATGATTTTTTGAATCTCTGTCGTTGAAACCTGTGTTCGCTGAGCCAAAGATCGCACTTCGTCGGCGACCACCGCAAAGCCGCGCCCTTGTTCGCCGGCCCGGGCGGCTTCAATGGCGGCATTGAGTGCCAGCAAGTTGGTTTGTTCGGCGATACCTCTGATGACTTCCACTACAGATGCAACCTGGTTGCTGTGGGACTCCATTTGCTGTACCTGATTCTGCGTGTTCTTGAGTGCGCTCACCAGGTTGTCGATAGCAGTAATATTTTTTGACATGGATTGGTTCGCTGCGTGAGTCACCGATTCGGTCTGGCTGGCCGCTTCGGACGATTCCAGTGCGCGTTCGGCAACGCTCTTAACGGAATAGGAAAGTTCATTGGCAGAGCTCGCCAGCATTTCTGTTTCTTTTAATTGCTCCTCGGAGCGGTTGACGGTACTGGCAACCATTCGCGTCATATTGACGGAGTGATCGTTGGCGGCCTGATTGGTTGAAACAACCTTGCGTACGGTCAGGGCAATCTTGTCGACGAACCGGTTATAGGCCCGCGAAAATTGAGCGAGTTCGTTTTTTCCCTCAGCGTTCAGATGATTGGTGAGATCGCCGCTGCCTTCAGCGATATCACACATTCGTGTGACAATGTTTTGCAGGGGTTTGGTAATTGAACTGGAGATCGCCAGTGCAGCAGTAAAGATGACAGCAATTACGGCAGCGGTGATACTTAACATGCTCCACAACCAGCCGTAAAACGCATTCACTTCATCTTCACGATAGACACCGGTGAGCACCACCCAATCCCAGGGTTCAAAATACGCGGAATAAGCAGTCTTTAATTGGCTTCCGGCAGGAATATTCTTTTCGGATGTTTTCCTTATCATCGGGTATTGAGTGTCGGGTTCAACAAAATAGTAATAATCAAAAAAGCCGGTGTGCGTTTCAGGATAAAGCTCATCTATGATCAATAATGATGTGTAAACCGGATCTGGCCAGCCCATTCTCTGCCTTAGACCGTCTCTGATTTTCCGGTCCAGGGCGACCGACTTTTCCAATGCCTCCGGCGTATCATCCGAGTAGAGTATTTCTACATAAGGATGCGAAATAATGAGATCGTGCCCACGGTTGTACATGTAGAAATAATTACGCGGCCCCAATGCCAGAGCATTGACTGCCTGCTTTGCTTTGTTGCGGGCATCAAATTCACTTAGGTTGCCGTTCTGAGATTCCTGGTAAAAAAAATTCAGGGTATTGAGTGCAGTGTTCGTGAGCTTGACGTATTCAGAGCGTTTCAGCTCAACAAACTGCTGCTGAGATTTGTTGACGGCTAATCCCGCCAAAATAATCAGACCGGCCAGGCATAGCCCTACTAACAACCAGATACGCTGCCGGACAAGCAGCGTCTGTAGAAATCGGTTCATGTGGATTGCTCGTTAAAAATTGGTGACCTGATTCATAAGTTTAGTCTAGACACGGGAAATTTTTCACGAATATGACGCTCTGTCAGAAGGTAGGCGAAAACGATATAGGTTCGTTTATGATCGTTGTGCGATGTGCGAAATTCTGACCGGGGTTGGCGATACTTGAGCTTTACAGCGCGCTATGGATAACTATAGAATGAGAAAAATTCTTATTCGCAGTTCTGCGGGTGAATGTATCGCTAATTGCTATCTCGAATTGCTATAGGCATCAGGAAGGAAACTCCATGAGTGTAACCGCTGCACAACCAGGACGACTCATTGTCTCGCGTATTGCTGCCAGTTTTTTGGGCGGTTATGTCTTTATCTGGGGGTTCGTAAGCCTGGTAATAACGCTTTCTGTGTCCTTGGGTGCTCAATATGACGATGCGCAGCAAACGGTGATGTTAATCGCATTTTTACTGTTTTTGCTGGTGTTTATCTGGTCCTACGCTGAACGCAGTTTGTTCCGAATCTGGAGTGTGCTGGGCGGCGGCGGATTACTGATGACCTTGCTGGCGTGGCTGGTAGCGGGCAATCTTGGCTGAAACCAATTTAAGGGAAATCTGATTATGTATTCCACTTTCCGACACTCCATGGCCTGGGTGCACACCTGGCTTGGTCTGGTGCTGGGTTTTGTACTTATGATTGCCTTTTTCTTCGGTACATTGTCGGTATTTGACCGCGAAATTGACCGTTGGGCGGTGCCGGAAACCCGTTTTGAAGCCCAGGTTATGCCGTCCTATGACAACATGCTGAAGGACGTTTTTGCTCGTATCGAACCTGATCCAGCCGAACTTGCAGAGGCCCGCACCCGGGTCACCAAGCCCTTACCCGAGCCGTTACAGGCAATTGGCTGGGGAGCCTATACCACGCATCGTGATCCGGTGCTGACCATGTACTCGGAATTCGCCATACCGAATAATCCGGACGATCCTGCAGACCACGTGCATGGTTACGCCACGGTAGACCCTCGGACCGGTGAAATGTTGTCGCAGGATCAACTCAAAATCGGCAGCCGCTTTTTCTATCCGCTGCATTACGGGTTGCATCTGCACTGGAAAAACCTGGGCATCTGGATCGTAGGCGTCGCCGCACTGGTAATGTTGGCGGCTCTGGTGAGCGGGGTGGTTCTGCATCGCAAAATATTCAAAGAATTTTTTACCTTCAGACCGAAAAAACGTACCCAGCGAAGCGCACTTGATCTGCACAATCTGACGGGCGTTGTGGCGTTACCGTTTCATTTTATCTTTGCATTATCCGGTCTCACTATCTTTGCCCAGATTTATTTTCCGATGTCCAGCACGATGTTGGAGTCGCAAGCGATGAGCCATATGATGGCTGAGGCAGAAAGCCAGGGCTTGCCCTTCAGCCCTTCCGGTGAACCGGCTGACATCAGTTCCGTGGATGCCATGGTGGTGGAGGCCAAACGCCGTTGGGAGGCCAGGGGCATGCCGGGTGAAGTGGGTTCGTTATGGATCAGCCATCTTGGCGACGCGGACAGCTATGTGTCCATCTACCGGGCCGGCAGTGACCGGGTAACCTTGGTGGGGCAGGGCGTCCATTTCAAGGCGACCACCGGTGAAGTGATTTATGAAGAGCCACCACCCTCGGTGCCTTTTGCTATAAATAATTTTCTGACCGGTTTGCACCTGCAGCATTTTGAACATTGGTTATTGCGATGGTTTTATGTGGTCGGCGGATTAGCTGGCTGTATATGCATTGCCACAGGCTTTATTTTCTTCCTCGAAAAGAGAAAAACGCAACATGCCTTTTTGCAAGGGGGGGGCGCACGCTGGGTGGACGCATTGGCCACCACCACCGTCACGGGAATGGTAGTGGCAACCTTATCCATCCTGGTGTTCAGTCGGGTTCTGCCTGCGCAAATGGAAAATAGGGCCGGCTTGCTGGAAGGCATTTTCTGGTGCAGCTGGTTGGTTTCCTTGCTGCATGCGGCGTTTCGCAATCCGGTGGTTAGGAAGGCCAGGATATCACCGGCCTGGCGCGAGCAGTGCTGGGTTATCGCGCTGCTTGCGGTGAGTGCCGTTGTGCTCAATTGGATCACTACAGGCGATCATCTGCTGAAAACCTTAAGCGAACCCTACTGGCCGGTGGCAGGGATGGATTTGGTGTTACTCGTGACCGCCGCTTGTTCCGTTCAGGCTGCGCGGGTATTGCAGCGGCGGGAGCGGGCAGGTTTGCCGGAGAAAGCCGTTCGTGATGCACCGTTGTCCGCACAAGAAGCAGAGGCTAACCATGTCTGACGCTCACTTGATTCTGATCGCGATGCTGTGTGGTTTCTTGGGAATGGCTTGGTTCGCTTTGGCGAAAAAAAGCCACTGGCAGCAGTTGCGGGGCAAGCAACCTTTGACACCGCAATCAATGACGGCGTTGCGGGTATCGGGCACTGTCGGGATTCTGACTTCGCTGATTCTTTGCTTTCGTGCAGATCACCCGACGATGGCAGTATTAGTTTGGATAATGGGGTTAACCTGCGCAGCGTTGTTGGTTACTTTTCTGTTGAGCTGGCAACCCTCCTGG
This sequence comes from Ketobacter sp. MCCC 1A13808, assembly GCF_009746715.1. Taxonomy (NCBI): domain Bacteria; kingdom Pseudomonadati; phylum Pseudomonadota; class Gammaproteobacteria; order Pseudomonadales; family Ketobacteraceae; genus Ketobacter; species Ketobacter nezhaii. The sequence goes on along the minus strand of NZ_VRKW01000002.1, from coordinate 249,186 downwards.
CTGCGGCCTTTGTTATTCTGGATTCCCAAAGCGTCGTCGTGATCAAGGTTAGCGATGCGAGCGTAAACGTTCCTGCTAAGACCCAGTGTTGAGGCAATCCGAGCACCTGTAATGTGGCTATAGAGAGCCCGCACCACAGCAATGGAATAACATATAATAGCCATAGTCGCCAGCCAGTGCACAGCAGCAGTAATATCCCGAGGGAAAATACGACACTTGGATCAGCATGAATACCGATACTCTCCAGTTGAGTCCAGTGAATGCGACCAAGCGGAAACAGGACGGGCCAAAGCAAGCCGACAAAGGCCAATAGCAATCCGCTGTCGCGCTGTAGTGGATGGATGACGCGGTCCGCACGAAGCCCGACCAGAAGCAGTAAAAAAGCCTGTGCTATGTAAGCAACACCAAACCATCGGCCTGCCCAGTTCAGCTCTTCATAAAAGCGAAATAAAAATCCCACGCCCACCCCAAGCCAGATTAACGCCAGTAGCTTGAGTGTGTAGCGATGTCTTCGCCAGGCGGCCAGCAATACGATTAGGGCAGTGACTAAAGCCAGAATGTGCAACGGCCAATAGCTTTCGTTAACACGCTCCAGTAAACGTAGATACACCTCTTGTGTGAAAGGTATAAAATCGCTCGCTGAATAGCTGGTTAAATCCAACATTATATTGAGGCAATGTGTTTGGCCATTCGCAAACGCTGACTGGCATTCGGCAAAGGCCCGTATCCGCTTTGCATGTTTTCGCTCAGGTGAGTCACTTTGGTGGTGGCTGGAATGGCGCAGGTGATCGCCGGGTGCGAAACAATGAATTTAAGCAAAAAATCGGCCCAGGTTTGGCATTCGATTTCTGCTTTTGCCCACTCCGGGACGGCTTGGCTTTGTTTCAGTGAACGGATCAGTTGGCCACCATCATAGGGTCGGTTCGCGATTACCGCGATGCCTTTTTCTCTTGCCAGGGGGAGCAGGTGTTGTTCGGCCTGCCGGTGGGTGATGTTGTAGGTTAGCTGAATGAAGTCCGGTTTTTCTTCTGCCATAATTTGCTCTAGTTCAGAGTGCCGGCGTCCGTGCGAGGTGGTGATGCCGATATAACGTATCTGTCCGTTCCTTTTCATTTCTGTTAGCGTTGCCAAGTGGTCGCGCCACTCCACTAAATTATGCACCTGCATCAGGTCAAATTTGGCGATGCCCCACTTTCGCAATTGTGTAGCCACTTGCTCTTGAGTGGCATCGCCGTCGCCGGTCCACACTTTATCGGCTGCAAACAGGTTATCCGGAACCTCAATTTGCTTTAGCGAGAAGCCGAGCGTATCGGACGACGATCCGTACATTGGCGAGCAGTCGATAAGGCGGCCGCCCAATGCGAAAAAAGCGCTCAGTACGTCGGTGCGCGCCTGGCGCAATTTGGGGTCTTTACCTACGTTAAAGGTGCGCCAGGTTCCCATTCCGATCACCGGTAGCATCTCACCGGACGCCGGAATTTCTTTACGGTGCAATGTTTCAGCTTTTCCGCTGGCCGGTGTTGGCTTCAGAAAGGGTAGGAAGAAAGCGCTGCCGAATAGTTTGATCAGATTGCGGCGGGTTGAGCTAACCGGCATGGTTTCGCCTCCAGGGTATGATAATTGCAGATAGGTGTTGGTATTAGACCACTCTGTTGCATTTTATTGCAATTATTCAGTACTGATCAGAAGGGGTATATTGAAATACCCGCGGCATCTTAAGGGAGTACAACTTTCATTATGTACAGGTTGCAAACTCTGGATTGGATCATTATTGCTTGCTATCTGGCGGGCCTGATGCTGCTCGCTGCCTATCTATCACGTGGACAATTTAATCGCGAAGACTATTACGTAGGGGGCCGTAAATTAACACGTTGGCCGATAGCCATTTCCATCATGGCTACGCAATGTTCCACCAACAGTATTCTGGGGGCTCCGGCATTTGTGGCGTTTGCTGCCGGTGGGGGGCTGGTGTGGTTGCAATACGAGCTTGCCGTACCCATAGCGATGGTCGCGTTGATGATTATTTTTATGCCGTTGCTAAGAGATCTGAGATTAGTGACGGTATACGAGTATCTGGAGCGGCGTTTTGATCTTCGCACGCGTCTGATATTAAGCGGCGTGTTTATGTTTGTCAGAGCGTTTGCAACCGCGGTGACGGTTTACAGCATTGCTATTGTGATTGATCTTATAACCGGGCTCGGTTTTACCTGGTCCGTTATTTTGTTGGGGCTGTTTACTGTGCTGTACGATGTGCTTGGTGGAATCAAGGGCGTTATTTATAGTGACGTTGTACAAATGTCTATTTTGCTTTTAATGCTTGTCTTTGTCGCGTATATGTTAGCAGATCAGGGTGGCGGCATTCTGCAGGTATGGCAAACCTTTCCGGAAGCACGACGCACCGCGGTGGATTTTACACATCATGGCTTTGGTGATGGACATTCCTTTGCATTCTGGCCTATGTTGTTAGGCGGATTTTTTCTCTATGTCAGTTATTACGGCTGTGACCAGAGCCAGGCACAGCGTGTACTGAGTGCCCATTCCGTTGAAGAAGCGAATCAGGCGCTGTTTCTGAATGGCTTGTTACGTTTCCCGGTGGTAGCGCTGTATTGCTTTGTGGGTGTGGGCATGGGTGTGTACGCGGCGAATCAGGCTGATTTTCTATCAACACTACCGCAGAACAATGGGCAGGCCAATGTGAATCTCGCGGTGCCTGTTTATATGATTCAGCAACTTCCCGTTGGTCTGGTCGGGTTAGCGTTGGTTGCGTTGTTTGCGGCAGCAATGTCTTCCTTGGATTCGGTTTTAAATTCTTTGAGCGCCAGCACAATGGAAGATTTTGTCGGGCGTTTTAAAAAAACTCGATGGACCGATACAGCCGAGCTGTTCACCAGTCGTGTGCTCACGTTGTTCTGGGGTAGTGTGACTTTGACGTTGGCGTTTTTTGTAGATGACATAGCACCCACCGTACTGGAAACCATTAATAAGATTGGATCACTGATTAATGGGCCTGTACTGGCTGTATTTACTCTGGGTGTTTTAACCCGGTGGTGTCATAGCCTTGCAGCAATAGCCGGATTGCTGTGTGGCTTTTTGTTTAATATTTATCTTTGGTTGGGACACCCGGGTATTTCCTGGCTATGGTGGAATTTAATCGGGTTTGCGGTCGCCGTGTTGGTGGCTGCATTGGTTTCGGCGGTTTGTTCTCCAACTGCGGAAGAAGCATTGTCAGAGCCGGATGACGAGCTGCTACTCTGGTCACTGCCCCGACTTCGACAGCTACTTTCTCAAACAGCGTGGAAGTTCATGTCCTTTATTTTGCTGGGGTGGTTTTTAGTGTTACTGGTTGTTCTAATGTGGTTGAACTGAAACAATTAATCGGATTCAGCGGAATAACCATGCGCTTGTGGTTTGCCATCGGCTCCCAGATTGACAAACACAATATCCGAAATATCGATAATGACCTCTTTTGTCATCATGTTGCGGACCACCGCATGTAAGCTGATGGAGGTGTTGCCTATTTTTCTGACTTCAACGCCCATCTCTATTATGTCGCCCTGTTTTCCGGAGCTGACAAAGTTGATCTCAGAAATGAATTTGGTGACAAGATGGCGATCCTTGCCCAGTTGGCACATGGCAAATATCGCCGATTCAGCATCTATCCAGCTTAACAATTTTCCGCCGAACAGGCTTCCATTTGGATTAAGGTCTTCGGGCATGATCCATTTTCTGCTGTAAAACTGCATAGCGCACCTTTTTTTAAATTTGAATTTGAATTGCGATTTTCGGTCTGATCCGATCTGCCTCAGTATATCTGAAAATGCCCCTGACATTGAGCCCTGCGCTGTTAAGATAAAGGCTGACCTTTACAATAACCGAAGCTAAATAACACTATGAAGACTAAAATGGCGAACGTCTCTAAAAAATGGCTGCTCAGTTGTATCGTTGTTGTCGTTTTGTCGATGGGATTATCCAATACCATGGACAGCAACGCACAACTGCGACTGAGTAACTCGTTTAATAATGCGTTAGCGACCTTCGCGTTAGTGCGCGGGATTAATGCCGTCATCTCTGTGGTTCAGGGTACCGAGGTGGCATTGGAGCCCGGCGGTGTGGGTGTTGTGCTGACTCCCGGTGAGGTTCTCGATCCGATTAATGATTTGATTGAACGGTTTTCCTGGGTCGTATTGGCCGCGGGTACCTCATTAGGGGCTCAGCTTATACTTCTGGAAATAGGTACTTCTTTTTTTGCACTGGTGCTGGTGGCCGTGGCCTGTATCATTTTGCTAGTGCTGCTATGGACGCCTTTGTTGGCGCAAACCACTGGGCGTGGCATCCTGATTCGCTGCGCATTGATGGTGTTGTTGTTGCGTTTTCTGGTGCCGGTGGTTGTGCTTGCGAACGAATTTGTTTATAACGCGTTCCTGAGCGAAAGTTACCGTCAATCCTATGAGGTGCTTGAGAATGTCAGTAAAGACGTTCAGGAGTTGAAGGCACGGGATGAAAACGACGCTGCCTTGGCCGAATCGAGTGCCCGTGAGGACGCTGGTATTTTCGATTCGGTTAGCCGATTTTATAACCGCACTAAACAAAAACTGAGCCTTTCCGGAAATTACCAAAAGTACGAGGAAAAGGTGGCCGGTGCGGCTCAACAGATTATTAATCTGATTGCGATTTTCATTTTTCAGACGTTGGTGTTTCCGTTAATGTTCTTTTGGCTGGCCGTAAGATTGGGGCGCACCTTGATGCGTGGGGAGTTCTGGCTTGCCGACAAGGCGAAGTAAGCTGGCTGCGCCGGAGATTTCCGGCGCAGCGGAGAGGGTAGGTTGGCTTAATACTACCAGTTTGTTTTGGCTGTCAAACCCTGTTCTTTGCGTTCAATAGCGGTTTTTAGCTGCTTCTTCTCACTACAGCTTAAAAAGCAAGCCTTATCCAGCCGCGCTAACATCCGATGGGCCTCATCCATGCGGTCGGTTTCCACATACAGTTCACCCAGATATTCCATTGCCCCCTTGTGCTTGGGGTCCAGCTTGAGCGCTTGCAGGTAATATTCTTCAGCAATCTCGTATCGCTTCAGCTTGCGGTTAGAAAAGCCCAACAAGTTGTAGGCATCTGCGTTGTTCGATTCCTTTTTCACTATCACTGTCAGTTCATCAATCGCCGCCTGATAGTCTTTGGCGTCTATCTTTCTCTCAACAGTGCTCATGGAGTCCGTTTTTCCCCACGACCCGCCAGGGGCGGCGATCGCCGGAGCGGAAAGGCAGGAAACAAGAAGGGCACAAATGATCGGTTTGGAGTAGTTCATCGGTTTCTCCTAAAGAGAGGTTAGGTTGGTTTCCTATTCCTATACGCCGCTACCCCTGAGAAGGTTGCACAGAAAACGTAATTAAATTTTTTTTAAAAAAAGCTGCAACTTAATTTATATCGCCGTCGTATCACCTATAACGGCCGTTAAACAACTGAACTTAAACCATAAATTATTCAAATCATATCAAGGTAAAGGGAAATACTATGACTTCTCGATATTCAATACTAGCGGCCGCCATTCTCTCTGTTAGCTCCGGCCTCGCCGGTGCCGAGATCATCGTTGGCAACGACCTCAACAGCAGCAACGGCGCAAACAGCACTATTAACGCACTTTTTTCAGCAAATCGTGGCAGTAACGGCGGCGGCGATCAGAGTCTCCAGTTCGGCGATCAACTCCAGGGCAGCGAGCAGGCTGACGTCATTATCGGTGGCCTGGGCATCGATGTGTTGTTCGGAAAGGGCGGCAATGACGTACTCATCGGCGGCACCGAAGACTTTAACCCTTTTAACCGCGACCGGGCATTTGGTGAACAAGGCGATGACATCTTTATCTGGACACCGGGAGATGGCAATGATTTTTTCGACGGTGGTGACGGCAGCGATACATTGATCATCACCCTGATTGGTGAAAATCAAGACGCCGATGGTAACACCGCTGGAGCGCCTTTTTTCAGTGTGAGCCCGCCGGGGACAACCGGCAGTGGCGACTTTGATGGCATCTATATCAACCCGAATACTCAGCTTCCTGTGGTCGATGTGCTGGCGGGGCCTGGATTCTGCGACATTCTTGACCGTAGCTCAGAAGGGCTCGACGAACTCAATCTGGATCATCTGGTGCAATTTACATTGCGGGGTCCAGCCGGGCAACTTGAGCAGGATTTGTTGGCCGATCCCAGTATTGATCCGGACACGCGGGATACCGGATTGCGCATTTCTGTGCACCTTAAAAACACGGAATACGTGGTGTGTGCATCGAAAGACGGCTCGCAAGTGGATGTCTTCGATTTGCACCACAACCCGATTGTAAAGACCAGTGTTAGCGACTTACCCGAGACGGCTTATCGCCTGGTAACCAACACATTTTAACTTTCTGCCTAACGAATAAACTAACTATGCGGGTCTCTTGAGAGATGCCCTTGAGGAAAAGACGATGAAAAACCTAAATACAACGGTATTAATGCCACTGGCAATGTCCACTTTCTTAGTACTCGGCGCCTGTGGTGGGTCGGGTTCCGGTGATGACGGTGCAGAAACTCCCCGTGATACGGATACCGAGACGCCTTCTACTCCGTTTGCATTATTGCAGGGCAGTGATTTGAATAGAAAAAGCTCGCCCCTGCTTTCCTTCAATCCGGGTGGCCCTGGAGGCTCACCGAATCAAAGTCTGCGTGGCGGAGATATTTTGCAAGCGACTGCGGCCGTGGATACGATCATGATCGGCGCGTTGGGTGTGGATGTTCTTGTGGGCAGCACCGGCAACGATATTATGATCGGTGGTACTGAAGATTTTAACGGCAATGTGGATGGAGATGATCGTGCCGCTGATAATCGCGACCGCGCTTTTGGCAATGACGGCGACGATGTGTTTATCTGGACTCCCGGAGACGGCAGCGATTTTTTCGATGGCGGCCGGGGCACCGACGTCTTGGTGTTGGGATTGCTTGGCGAAGAACGGAACAGCGATGGCACCACCGAAGGCGCACCGTTTTTTAATGTGAACCCGCCGGGCCGAGAAGGAAGTCAGGATTTTGATGGTATATTTCTGGATAGTAACAATCAGCCAACGATAAATGTGTCCGCTTCCCCTGGCTTCTGTTCCGTTATTGCTGCAGCCGACCATCCGCAAGAGTTTGAGCTGCTGGATCTGGATCACCTGGTGCGCTTTTCATTAACCGGTGTAGCGAATGATTTCGATCAGGGTCTAAGAAGCGACGATGATGGTTTGCGCATAGCTATTAACACCAAAGATGTGGAATACTTAGTGTGTACGGACAGGGAATCCGGAATTTCGGTACTGGATTTAACCACCACACCGGCAACGGTTGCGGATCTGTCACAAATTCCTGCTTACGTAGCCAGCATGATTCAATAGGCTCATCTTGCCCACGGCAGAGGTTGCAGTGTACCTCTGCCGCAGCATATAGAGACGACTATGGAAACGGAAATGAATATAACCCCAGCAGACCAGCTAGAGCAGTTGCTGGCGAGGATTGCGCTTAAAGACCAGGCTGCACTCAAGCAATTGTACGACAAAGTGGGCGCCAGGCTGAATGGTGTGGCCATGAAAATTCTGCGTGATGAAGATCTGAGCAACGATGTACTACAGGAAACGTTTTTGCAGATCTGGCATAACGCCGGTGATTATCGTCGCGGTGAAAGTGAACCCATGACCTGGATGACGTCACTGATTCGCTATCGAACTTTGGATAAATTAAAAGCCGAAACCCGTGAGCAAAAACGCCGGGATCAGTTCGAGGAAGTACAAGAGCTTTTCGGTGAAGTTCATGCCCGCTCACCCATTGCGGGGCTGCTTAAGCGTGAAATCGATAGCCAGTTAGGTCACTGCCTTGGAACTCTGGATGTGCTGAACAAGAATGCGATCCTGATGGCTTACTACTATGGCTATAGCCGTGAAGATATTGCTATACACGTAGAACAGCCCCTTAATACCGTTAAATCCTGGCTCAAGCGCGGGTTAGCGAGGTTAGCTCAATGTCTGGACCATTAAGATATCAAAACCCTCAATTGCAGGAACTGCTGGCATCGAATTACGTTGCCGGAACGTTGCGTGGACCGGCCAGAAAGCGCATGGAACGTTTGATGCGGGACAACTCGGTGTTGAGCAAGCGGGTACGGCAATGGGAAGCAAAGCTGCAGCCACTGCATCAGGCGACGGTCCCGGTTGAACCAAAAAGCGGTACCTGGCAATCCATATCTGATGCGATTAATGGCGCAGCCGACCCGATGATCGCGATCTTAAAACGCCGCCTGAATATTTACAAATACCTGACAGCAATGGCGATGACCTTTGCCCTGGTCGCCGGTGTATTGCTTTGGTATCCACAGCCGGACGTGACACCCGCGGCGGCAATCAACTATGTCGCGGTTATGAAAAACAGCGATGAACAGCCGACCATGGTGGTAACGCTGACCAAGTCAGGAAGAGTTATGGCCCTGGATTTATTGCAGAAACCCAAGCTGGAAGCGGATCAAAGGTTACAACTATGGGCGGTGTCCCGCGACGATGGCAGTATAAAAAGTCTGGGCGCGGTGGAGTTGGAAAAGCATTTCGAAACCTCGCTTAGCAAAGAGCAGTGGGGCTTGATCAGCACAGCCGAGTATTTATTGGTGTCAGCAGAAGACCAGATCGATGTGCAGGCGCCCGGTGAGAAAATTATTGCAAAAGGCTTGTGTGTCAAAGTGGAAGGCTGGAAAAGTTAGACCGGCGCAGATGCGTTATAAGCTGTTATGCAAAACAAATGCGAGAGAATCGAAATGAATTTACTACTGTCATTGATAAAAGATTTTGATGTATTAAGTCCAGAAAAGGGCGCGACTATTGAGCGTTTCGATGCGGTATTGCAATTGTGACTCTGCAGGCAGTATGTCATCAAGCCCAGGCTGAATCGATCCCGCCAGGCGCTATAAGGTTCCCGGTGGAAGACTTCAATTGACCCGTCTGCCCCTTGGTGTTGCCAGATAATCTTGCCTTCTTTCAGCTTAAACTCAAAAGCGATTTTTAACATGTCCTTGTCAAAATCCGAAGCCAGCTTATGGACCACAGACGGTGCTTCAATGATCACACCGATTTCAGTGTTCCCGATAGATCACTGTGGTAAAGGTAATACTGAACGTTCTTCGCATTGGTGTTTGCTACCTTGGTAAATAACCGGGCACGGGTCACTTTAACGAGACCTTGGAAGGAATACTATAGTATATCGGCTACCCTACGATGTTTTAGCATTCCTGCAAGCCTGCGTGTAAGCTTGAAGTGCCGGGGCCGGATACAGGCGTCGCAACAGCCGCGCTCGAAACTACCGTGATAGTGTCATTATTGACCGGTAGGATGCCTGTGTTTAGCAAATAGGGTATTGAATTGGTTGAACAAAGCAGATGTGCTTGCCTGCAGGTAGAATTGAGACATGAACACGACTTTTTCATTAGCGGATTTGGGTTGGCAACCTTTTTTTCAACAACAGCTCGATCTTGCTGAATGGGATTCTGCCATGCCCGTTCGCATCGCCGCGCAACATAAATCCCGCCTGATCGTGTATGGGGAGTCCGGTCAGTATGCCCTGGATACACCGCCTTCATTGGGCACAGTGACAGTAGGGGACTGGTTATTGCTAAACGAGTCCATGCAAATCAATCGCCTATTGGAGCGTAAAAGCGCCTTTGCGCGGCGGTCGCCGGGCTCCAAAGTGGCGGAACAGCTTATCGCGGCCAACGTGGACACGGCCTTTGTTGTTTGTGCGCTGAATGAGGATTTTAATCTCAATCGCATCGAACGTTATCTGGCCCTGGTGCACGATGCCGGCGCTGAACCGGTGGTGGTGCTGACTAAAATGGATCTGATCGACCACGCAGACGAATTGCGGGAACAGGTGCAACGCCTGGATAACCAATTGTGTATTGAAATGGTCAATGGGCGGGAAGCGACCAGTGCAGAAGTCCTGCTTCCCTGGTGTGAGGCAGGTCAGACCATCGTATTACTGGGATCTTCCGGAGCGGGGAAGTCCACCCTGACCAACTCCCTGCTGGGTGAGTCTATTCAGCTGACGTCTGAGATTCGTGAAGAGGATGGCAAGGGGCGTCATACCACCACAAGTCGCGCCTTGTTGCCGCTTAAGAGTGGTGCCATGATCATTGATACGCCCGGCATGCGCGAACTGCAACTGGCCGTGGGCAGCGACGCGATAGAAAACACCTTCGCGGATATCAGTGACCTGGCCCTGCAGTGCCGCTTTGCCGATTGTTGCCATGACCAAGAACCGGATTGTGCGGTCCGGGCGGCAATGGAATCCGGTATCCTGGATGAGCGGCGTTATGACAATTATTTAAAGCTGAAACGCGAGCAGATTAGAAACGAAGCCACGTTAGCAGAAAAGCATAAAGCGGAAAAAGCGCTGGGTAAATTTTACAAGCGAACCCAGAGCGTGAGCCGGGAAAATAAAGGCCATTAGTCCCGCTGATACCGACAGTTCGATTTTTACTGCGTGCCGCACACGGATTCAACCGCTTTCCCGTTAATCGGCTGATATTGGGAATCAAAACAGCGATCCAGTGGCCAGGGCGGTTTAGTGAAATGAATATACTCCGCAACATCACAGTCCTGTTCCTGGTCCAGGCACCACCCTGTGGGTTGATATGACGTTGCCCCATTTTGCTGATGGCGGAATTGTGACACGGCATGGTAAACCACGCGCCGGGCTTTGCTCAGACTGCCCAGCGGGAGCCATTCGCCCACTCCGTGCCAGGGATTCATGGATAAATTCTCACAGAAGTTGCGCTGATCACCGCTGGTAAAGGTTTGTGGCGGAATATGTATACGTGCTACCGGTATAAAGGGAGAAGCTTGCTCGGGCCACACCACGGTGGCATCGTCCAGGGGCATATTCCGGCCCGCTATTCTTTCTTGCAGCATAAAATCGAAACACGCCGACTGATGAGTTAACTGTTCGGCCATCGATTGTGTCAGAAAATCGCGATCTTTTTTATTTGCAGTGGTATGGAACCTCATACCGGAGCAGGGGCGGACGGAGAATTTTACTGCAGTATCACCCAGCTGGTAGGGCACCATGGAATAGTACTGGGGCTGCAGCGGAGAATCGATTTTTGACGATACGGTTTTTGCCGCGATATACAGTCTGCGGGGGTGCAGGCGGGGCGGCCATAGACTGACAAACCACGCCAGCCGTTTTTGTTCTGCCAGGTATTTCATGTCGTCTACGTAATCAAAAATATTACGATTAAAAAACGCTGCTGTGTTGGTCATGATAAAGTCGTGTGTATTGGCGCCTTTTAGCTCCGGCGCAATTTTTTCTCCCTCCACCTTCATCAGTTTGATCGCCATGCCACGGGCGTCCGGTTTGGCATCGGCGTTCACCAGCATGTCGCCATTGGAGAACCGGATCCAGGATTGATATTCCCGCCCCGGTTCGGAAAAAACGCTACTACGGAAATGCGGGGGGATGTCACCGCGGACAGAAAAAGTCGCCCGGACACAGCCGGTTGCTTTGGCATGGGCATCGCGGCGGTAAGGCAGTCCGTTTTGCTTTTCCGCCCAGGAGGAAATACGGCGGCCATATTCCATGGATTTGCTGATCGCAATCATCTCCTGATTACTCAGGTCCATACCCAGCGTATCCAGTGTTTGTGCGGCGTGCGTATTCACGGTCAGCAACAGCGCGGCTGTCATCGGGATCACGCCAAAATAGTTCAGATTCAATGGGTCGACTCCGTTGTCTGAGCGGATAAATCGGTCACGCCGTGGCGTAAATGCACGTTATTACAGCTACCCTGGTTCCACTCTGGCGCCGGAGCTGCGCTGTAATTGGCCCAGTTGGCAGGGTCGCCACCCATAGCCTGATCAAAATCCGGGTTGCCCATCACTTTCAGGTATTCCATCAACGCGTAACGCTGCTCTTCGCTGAGTAAGTGTCCGATGCGTCCGGGCACCGCTTCATCCGTAAACTGATGGCCGCTATTTCGGTTGCCGGGAATACCAGTGTCATGAAGAAAGCTGCCGTCGGTTTTGGCGGTGACATAACCGAGTTTTTGCGGATCGTATTCCCGGTTGCCAACATAAAAAGTGGTGGGTCGTGCTGCCTGAGGGGATAACAAATCGTATATCGTTGGAACCGAACCGTTATGCAGGAACGGGGGGGTTGCCCAGACGCCGTGCAATGGACGGGCTTTGTAGGCGCGCTGATTTTGAATGCGGAAGGGAACGTTCAGCCCGTCGTAGGCGGCGATCTGGTCACCCTCAATTTGCCAGCGTTGATACAGCTTGGGAACCAGAGAATTCAGTAACAGTTGCAAGCCATCACCGGCATTGACCGGCTCGGAGCCGGGCACCAGCTTACCGGCATCGTAGCGGTTATCCATATAGTTATCCGCCAGCTTGGGGTCGGTGCCGATGATGTCGGTGGCAAGCAAGGGAATAGACCAGATGCGTTGTCGCCAATCTTTGCGCACGGGCTTGCCATTCTGCTCGGTGATCTGGCCTGCCATATCCCACTGCCAGTTGCTACTGATCTGGCCGGGGATTGATGGATTGTCCTGATCTGCTACTGCCCACTCATAAGGCGCAGAGATATGCGGGCCATGACAATATTGGCAACGTTCGGCGAACAGCGTTTTTCCCTTCTGGGCGCGATGAAGGTCGATGTGCCCAAGCACCTCCTGCGGCCACTTGGGAGGCCGTAGCGAACGCAGTAACGCTTCAGCACAATGCAGCCCCTGCACATCGACAACGGTTTTACCGAACTCCTTGCCTTTAATCGGTTCACCTGCTGCGCTGACCAGCTTGATCGGTGCCAGTACCCCCAGTGTCTCACCCACATTGCGGGCCATAGCCTGATTGGTAAAGCCGGTATATTGCACCCAATCGAAACGCCAGATATCCCAAAGAAACGGGAAGCTTGCCGGGGCGTCTGCGATGCGATAATTGGCCGGTTCGTCCAGATCAAATCCGAACGCGACATTGGCGATTCGGCCGACGGCATCGACACGGCCCCGGCCTTCCTCCACGGGGTAATATTTCGGGGCGCCGGCACCTTCGGCAAAGTCTTTGATGTGACCCGCAAAGGTCCACATGCGCTGGTTGAGTCTGGCTCTTTGCTGCTGATCCTTGCCTGCAATCCGAGTCGCAAAGCGGTTCCATTTGAACGGGTTGATCAGGGTTTCGAATACGGATGCTGCCATGGTGGTAATAAACTCACCGCGTTTGGCATTAGACAAGCTCTGTACCGCTTGGCCTCCGTCCACCCTCAGGGCCGTGCCTTTGTAATGTAGCTCGCCGGTATGGCAGGTAGCGCAGCCGATATCCAGGCGCTCCTTTCCCGTCGTAGGATCTATGTGACGGCCCAACCCGACGGCCAGATTGCCGGGGTTGAGGTCGTCCGGTCTTTGACCGGGGGAAACGATGAAGCCCCAGCCGCGTAGATTTTCCGCTGTTGCCAGCAGTTCGCGAGAGAGCGGTAATTCCAAGTTCAGAAACCATTGGTATTCGATGCCCAGTAACTCGGTGCCCTGGGGCGTATAGTAAAAACTCTGACGTTCAAGATCGGTCCAGCCCTCATTCAGGTACTGCACCTTATACACGTTCTCGCGGGTCAGGTTTGGCGTCATAAATAGCTGCAGTTGATGCCAGGCAGCGATCACAATTAACACCAACACAGACAGAATCCGAAGCCAAAGCGGGCCAAGGTTCTTCCATAGGTTGATCAAAGCCAGCGTAAGCCCGCGGAGCCAATGCCACAGGCTGATAGTAAAACGACGTAAATAACCAATCACATTCATGGCCGGACCCGGCTCCACCAGAGGTTTGATTTATTAGGCTGGTTCGGTTCGCGCCGATCGTAGGGGACCGTCCTGATAATAAACCGGTGCTTTCGTCGACAAGGCCGTCCCGGATGTGATTCAAGGCACCGTAAAATAGCCGTTTAAGTCAGAGTTGATGCACTCGGTATACGCATAACCGGAAATCGCATCGGCGTGATCTGCGTTAGGGCAGCACCTGAATTCAAACTGTTCTATTTGGCTTTTTGATCTATAGTTATCCGAACACGACAGCAGAACCTGTAGTCCTTTTTGTTGGCCTTGTCCTTTCCCTTTGGGGCCGTTTCATGATTCTAATAATCAGAGTAGCAGTGATTTTTCTTTTCCCCCAGTTGACGTTTGCTTTCGGCGTGATTGATGTAGTGGGAGGGGAAGACGGAAGTAAAACAACAGGTCAGGCTGAAGTTTGGCACGACCGTACCGGCGAACTTACTATAGAACAAGTTGGACCGATTTATCTGAAGGGTGAATTCAAACCACTGAATAGCGCGGGATCAACCGGACTGCAACCCGGCGCATTCTGGAGCCATTTCGTATTGCGTAATGTGACGGATAAAACCCTGACGCTCAATATCGAATACGTGGATCACCAGTTAATAAGCCTGGATGCCTATGAACGTGATAGTGAGAGTCCAGTCCGATATCGTCACATCGCGGCCATGGCAATGGCCGATGCGTTTGCATCGCGTGAAATTTCTCATAACCGGTTTGTGGTCGTGGTAACGATTCCGGCGCTGCAAAGCAAAGATATGCTGGTTAAGTTCAGTTCCCACCAAGCGGGCTTTGTGTTTCCGGCGATGAGAATTTGGGACCCTGAAAAATTACGCAAGACGCAGACTTCGGAAGCCAGCATTATCATGTTCATGTTTGGTGGCATTTTTCTGATGTCGATCATCGCCTTGGTGGGGGCGATCGCAACACGAGATAAAATTTTTCTTGCCTATTCGGTCTACGCGCTGACTAAAATTATTGGCTGGTGCACTATTCTGGGTTACACACACCAATTTATAGTCACGGAACATTTTCATCAGCGTTACATGTCGATTGGTGGTGCGCTGACGGTTTTTTTCGGCGTTGTGTTCGCGCGGACTTTCCTGCAAACCCGGAAACACACCCCCAGGATTGATAAAGTGTTTATATTAATGCTGTTAGTGGCTGCGGTAATGCTGGTCAGTGCGCTATTCAGCCTGACCGGATTGGCGGTACTTTCCGTTACTATTATTTTATTGTTGTATCCCGTGATGTCCGTTGCCGGGATAGTACGCTGGCGGCAAGGCTCCACCGATGCGGCGGTATTTGCTGCGGCTTGGACCTTGCTTGTATTTGGTTTGGTGGTGCAGGCATTACGCGACCTGGGTCTGGTGGAACACAATGTGATTAATTACTACTGGCCGGCGGTAGCCTCCTTTGTAGAAATGCTGGGCATTATGGCTGCCATGGGAATTAAAGTACGACGGCTGCGGTTGCAAAAGGACGAAGCAGAGGCTCGCTATACCGAACAGCTTGAACATTCCAAAGCCGAACTGGAACAGCAAGTGAAGGAGCGAACTCAGGAATTGGAAAAAGCCAAGCTGGAAGCTGAGCTGGAGGCGCGTACTGATCCACTCACGGGGATTTATAACCGGCGCAGCTTTTTTGTGGAGTCCGGAAAGTCACTGAAGCTGGCGCAACGCAAGAATCAACCCTTGAGCCTGTTGATGTTTGATCTTGATTTATTTAAATCCATCAATGATACCTTCGGACATACCATGGGTGACGAAGCATTGCGAATTTTCAGCAGGACCATAAAGGATAATTTGCGTGATTGTGATGTATGGGGCCGATTGGGCGGTGAAGAGTTTGCATTGGTGTTAAATGAAGATAAGCGGGGAACTTTGCAAACGGCTGAGCGCTTGCGAAAAGAAATCGCCGGTATTGCTATTATGACTCCGTCTGGTGAGTTACGGATAACCGCCAGCGTTGGTGTTGCTTATCTGAAAAATGAAAAGACGATTGAAGCTTTGATCAGTAAAGCGGATGATGCACTGTACCAGGCTAAAAACCGGGGGCGGGATCAGATTATTGAGCATTGCAGTGCATAGGGGGAATAGTCAGCACAATTAAAACAGGTGTAGTAAGCAGGGATCGAATATTGTTTCAGGTTAAGGGAATATATGAAAATAATATTAGGCGCATTGTTGCTCTATGGCGGGGTCAGTTTTGGGTCAGAGACTATTCCTTATGAGGTTTGGGTATATTCTTTGTATCCGGCGAGCATTACCCGCAACAAAGTCTTACCGTTTATTGAGCATTTAAACCAAAAGCTAGACTCCGCTTTTACGGTCAATATTTCCTCGGATGCGACCGCCCTCCTTGCAAGGTGCTCCGCAGGACAGCCCGCGTTGATTTTTTCCAGCCTGCCTTTGAGCAAAAAAGTAGAAAAGAAATGCGGTTATCACTATCTGGCAGTGACCTACCAGGATGTTTTTCTGTACGCGTTGAAGAAACCTTCCGTTGCGACTCTGGAAGGGGTACGGAAGCTCGGCGTTGTGGGCAAATTTGAGGCAACTAAGATTGCGCTAGGGGAACTTAATTCGATTGGGAAAAAAGTATCAGTGGTGGAATATTCAAGCTTCTACGAGCTCATTAAAAATTTCAGAATAGATCATGTCGACGGTGCGATACTGCCTTCCGGCGTTATGGCTACGGCGAATAACTTCAGCAAAAACTGGGTTCCGGTTTATAAATTCAAGGGAAAGGGCGTAGCAACTGCAATGGTGGCTCCCCAGCTCGACGTGAAAATCCAGCGCAGGATAGCCGATATATTGCTGAGCAACGATGACGTGGTATCGAATGTGTTTCAGCAAGGTTTTGGAATCGGCGCGTTTGAATCCCCCCAGACTTTAGAACATCCGCAGCGCGAACTGGGCCCGGCCGACCGATGAACGCTCTGAAACGGGCCAATAGGTGCAAACCTGAGAGACTAACGTGTCACCGGTTTGCTGATTTTACCGACCAACATACAGAGATAAAGTGTACTGGTACGGGTATACCACTCCCAGCGTAGAGTCCCCTTTATCGAAGACACCCCATCATTACTAATCGAGCAACAAGCGAACGGGTACGATTCCGATAGCCTGGCTTACAGATTAGCGCAGTAGAATGTCGGCGAAAACGCTATTGAAGCTGGCAAAAATATTGACAAATCTATAAAAATGAATGGTTAATTAGGCCAGATATCAAATTGAAAAGGCCTTTTCCTGAAATAAAATAAGGTTTTTGAAACTTTTCAGAGTTGCGCTGAAGATTCATTTTTTGAGCTGCGCTAAGGTGCTGATCGTTAAGTATTCGCGGTGTTAATTTGGAATTCCTGGTTCCAGGCGCTGGCATCAAAGAACGATCAGATGAGTCTCAAAAAAGGATTTTTTATGAAATTATCAAATATTGCAAAACACGCGTGCATTTCTGTAGCTCTGGTGTCGGGGCTTGTTGTATCCGGTACGGCCTCGGCTCTTCAACCGGGAGGTGGCGGCAGCGGTAGTAGCTGTAGTGTTACCCGAGCATCTGGATCCGGCGCTGTATTTTATGTCCCCCGTGGCGGTAGTGGTACCTATAACATCCTTGGATGGGGAAATGGAACCGGTGGTTTCTCAAGTACCTACCGAGGCCTGCTAACGGCTGCTGCGGAAGAATGTGTTTTGGTGGCGGCCGCGACCACCTCCAGTTCCGGCAATGGCAGAGCCGTAGAAAGTGCGGTTAATCAAGCGAAGAGCCGGTACAGCAGCATCGTCGGTTCCAATCCCAAAGTTTGTACCTCCGGTCACTCCCAAGGTGGTGGCGGTGCGTTTAATGCGGCCAATCGGCTTGATGCCGACTGTGTTATCGCCGTCCAGCCTGACACCGTGTTTACCACACGCATCGATCGCGCTGTATCCAGCGACACGGACGTTGTTTGCATCTTCAGTTCCGCAGATACGTTAGCTCCTGCATTTCCGTTGAACGGTTCAAACTGCCGACGTAACTCAAGCCGCTACACTCAGGAGTCCACTTCGGGTACGCATTTTACACCCATATCCGGCAGTGGCGGTGCAGTCGGAACCAAGATGCGAGAGTATATTAATCGTTGGTTGGTTGATTGATCGCGTCTGAATCCAGAGCTTGTTAGCGAGCTTTGTAAAACCCCGGCCCAACGGTTGGGGTTTTTTATTGCCCCGTGTATATTCACTTCATTAGGCTTCCGATATGGTCCAATGTTCTTATTAACTGGCATACGTAGCTCATTTCATTGTCATACCAAGACACTACCCGCACTTCATAAATTTTGGTTCCGCAGCGTTGAGACAGTGTTTGGGTGGCATCAAACAGGGAGCCGAAACGGGTGCCGATTATATCGCTCGATACCAGTTCCTCATCGGTGTAACCGAAGGATTCATTGGCGGCATCTTTCATAGCTTGGTTGATACCGTCGACGCTAACCGATTCGGTGTCGTCTTTAAGCGTTGCATCCAATATGGTGATAGAGCCTGTGGGAACCGGTACTCGCTGTGCTGATCCAATCAGCTTTCCGTCTAGCTCGGGTATCACCAGCCCAATGGCTTTCGCCGCGCCGGTCGAGTTAGGGACGATGTTAATTGCGCCGGCTCTGGCACGACGGAAATCACCGTTGCGATGCGGTCCGTCAACAATCAGCTGATCGCCCGTATACGCGTGTATCGTTGTCATGAAGCCGGTTCTTAATTCCCGGTAATCATTCAAAACCTTGGCCATAGGCGCAAGGCAATTGGTGGTGCAGGATGCGCCGGAAACAATGAGATCGTCTTGTTTCAGCGTCTGATGATTGACTCCGTAGACGATGGTCGGAAGATCTTTTCCCGCAGGTGCAGAAATAAGGACCCTTTTAGCACCTGCATCGATATGCGCCTGGCTCTTGTCCTTAGAGCAGAAAAAGCCGGTGCATTCCAGCACGATATCAACATCATAACTGGCCCACGGCAGTTTTCGCGGGTCGGGCTCTTTATGAATTTTAATTTTTTTGCCATCAACGATAAGAGACCGGTCATCACTTTCGACGGTATGCCCTCTAAAAGGGCCCTGTACACTGTCGTATTTCAGAAGCTGGGCAAGCATCTTTGGCTCGGTCAAATCGTTGATTGCCACCACTTCGAAACGGTCATCTCCAAAAATACTGCGGAACGTCAGTTTTCCTATTCTTCCAAACCCGTTGATGGCTATTTTAAGCATAATCTTCCCCTGGATTGAATTGCGGCTGTGGAGTTTGTTTGTAGCGTGTGATGGTATCCGGTACAGGACCGAAATATATAGAAGAGGTGCTGCGTGTTCTTACAGAAGACTACACCACATAATCGGGAGCAGTGCAATTCCTCGTGGCACAGGGCACAGGGCACAGGGCGTCAGAAGGCCTGGCTACTCATCTGCTCGCTTTTAGTTGATAATGGATCAGGATCTGATCAGCCTTGATGGTAGGGAAAATTCATGCCTCGTGAACACACGATAGATATGACCGTTTTAGTGACCCCCGATATGAGTAATTTTGGGGGCAAGATGCACGGCGGTGAGCTGTTGAAGCTATTGGATAAAGTCGCCTACACCTGTGCCATGCGTTATTGCGGCACCTACGTTGTCACCCTTTCAGTGGATAAAGTTCTATTCAAAGAGCCTATTGCGATCGGCGAATTGGTGTCGCTGAAGGCCGCAGTTAACTATACCGGTCGGACTTCGATGGAGGTGGGTATCCGGGTGGTAGCTGAAAATCTGGAGACAGGCAGTGTGCGACACACCAATTCCTGCTATTTCACTATGGTCGCAGTGGACAAGGCTGGCGCAGGCAAGCCTACTCGGGTGCCGCCGCTGGTGCCTTCTACTGATGAAGAACAACGCCGATGGGATGAGGCGTTGCAGCGGCGGAACACACGGTAGGGCTCATGTATTGTCTGATTTTTTAATTTCAAGTAATTCCACTTCAAATATCAACACCGCATTCGGACCCACGTATTGTCCGGAGCCCTGTTCGCCATAAGCAATATCAGCTGGAATGTACAGTTCCCACTTGGCGCCCTCTGACATTAACTGCAGCGCTTCAGACCAACCCTGGATAAGTTGATTGACCTTGGGGCTGTAGGCCTGATTGCGTTTGTGTGTACTATCGAATTCAGTGCCGTCGATAAATGTTCCCCGGTAGTGCACTGTTACTTCATCGTTTTCTGTCGGTTTATTTTTACCGTTGCCTTCTTCGATAATCTTGTATTGTAAGCCGCTCTCGGTGACGGTTACCCCTTCTTTTTTAGCATTTGATGCTAAAAACGCTTCACCTGCTTTTTTATTCTTCTCGCCGATCGCCGCTCGTTCGTCTTCTTTTCTTTTACTGTGAATTTTCTGATAGAGGTCTAGGGTTGCAACGATTTCTCCATCCGGCATTTTCATGCTGCCGCCCTGTAACACATCCCGCATCGCTGTAGTCAGAATATCGACATCCAGATTAATTCCCTCCTCTTTAAATCTTTGCGCCAAATCCGCACCGTAGGCGTAACTGAAGCGCTCATCCAGGGTCTTGAATTCTTGCTGTTCTTGTTCGGTTGATGTCTCATCTTGCGCAGCACCCATGGGTTGGGGTTGCTCCCCATAGGATGTTGTGGGCGCGGCGCCGATCAGCAATGCTAGTGTTACGACGGTGCTCGTGTATTTGTTCATTCGATTTCCTCGCAGAACTGAAATTAATTGATAAATACGAACCAATAAAAAACCCCAACCGTGCTGGTTGAGGTTTTTGTGGTTCTGATTCTAAACGTAATTAATTAACCAACCAACGGTTGATATATTCACGCATATATCGGCCTGCATCGCCACCAGAACCGGAAACGGGAGCGAAGTGCGTACCAGAGCCGGTTTCCTGAGTGTATTTAGTGGAATTACGCCGGCAGTTTGAGGCGTTGAACGGCGATGCCGGTGCTAGAACGTCACCGGTGGTGAAGATACAAACGACATCAACGTCACTCGCTACCGGACGGTCAATTTGAGTGGTATAGATAGTGTCTGGCTGAACGGCGATAACGCAATCTGCATCAAGACGGTTTGCCGCGTTGAAAGAGCCACCGCCACCTTGTGAGTGGCCGGAGGTACAAACTTTGGGATCGGATCCGACGATACTGCTGTATCGGCTTTTTGCTTGATTCACGGCGCTTTCGACTTCTCTTCCGCTGCCGGAATTAGAGGTGGTTGCGGCCGCTACCAAAACACATTCTTCCGCTGCGGCGGTTAACAGGCTACGGTAAGTACTTGACGTACCACCAGTACCGTTACCCCATCCTAAAATGTTGTAAGTGCCGTTGCCACCGCGAGGTACATAGAATACTGCGCCTGACCCTGTTTCACGGCTAACGCTACAACTGCTACCGCCACCACCGTCACCGGGTTCAACCGCGAATGCTGCACCGGACAGTGCTACGCCTGATGTTAACGCTGCGTACATGCACGCATGCTTTGCTAATTTTGTAAACGTCATAAAAAAACTCCTTCAAAGGCTTAATTGGTAGTTATGATTTTTTTGGTAATTCCTAAGCAGGTAAGGATTCAAAACTACAACTATGAAAAATTACCTATCTGCACCTTAGCTCAGCTCTTTAAACGATTCGTTGGAACAGCACCGGAAAAATATCTAAATATTCATTTATTTTCTTGATATTGCTATTTCCAATCTAAAATTGGCCTAAATTGCACGCCGCCCGATTTCGGTTTTGTGTCGGGAGCAGCGTGTTGGAATGCATCGAATACGACGTCAAAAAAAGTGACCGGTCGGTCCTTTGTATAAGAAAGAAAAACTTCGATGAATCTATAGATTTCGTTGTTTTTTGAGTGAGTAAAACACAGGTTATGCGCCCATTTCGTTGTGTATTTTTTGACAGGGTTCAGTCGGGGGGAAGGCGTTTGGTGGGGGAACGATGGTGGGGGGAGCGATGGTGAGAGTTAGGCAGTGAACCTGCTGTGCAGCGCAGGTTCACTGTAGCGATCATTTAGTTATTGACGGTTAAATTGAGCGTTACTTCAAGATTCAAAACTTTCGAAATCGGGCAACCGGATTTGGCTGCTTCGGCTGCTTCTTCTATCTTCGACTTATCTGCACCTGGCGCATTCACAGTGGTTACCAAGGCGCTTTTGGTCAGTTCCATATTTTCGAAGGTGATCGTTACTTTGGTGTTCACCGATTCCGGCGTAATATCCCGCTCACCGAGTTGTGCAGAAAAGGCCATACTGAAACAGCTCGCGTGCGCGGCTGCTATTAATTCCTCGGGGTTAGTGCCGGGCTCATCTTCGAAACGGGTTCGGAATCCGAATTTCTGCTCGTCAAAGGCCCCGCTCCCGACACCGAATGTGCCTATGCCTTCTTTCAGGTTTCCTTTCCATGTAGCATTAGCTATGCGATTCATCATGTGCCTCCATATTCGAATGTTTCCCAGGTTAGCCTGGACTTCTTAGGGTGCGGGTCTGCAGTAAAGTTCCGTATTAAAATGGGGATAGACTTTTGAACAATTTACAAAATTATTTTACCCGCATTGGTTATGCAGAAGATCCGTCGATTTCGCTGGCAACGCTTGAAAAGTTACAGCAACTTCATGCTTCGGTTATACCCTTTGAAAACATCGACGTATTGCTCGGACTTGATGTTGATCTTAAGCCCGAGGCAATAGAAAAAAAGCTACTAGCGCAAGGCCGGGGTGGTTATTGCTTCGAGCACAATAATTTGTTTATGAAGGTGCTGCATGAGATTGGCTTTCAGGTGGATCCATTGCTGGCGAGGGTCACATGGAAGCAGCCAGAGAATGGGGTCGCCGGGCCGCGAACCCACATGGTTTTGCGCGTTAGAATTAATGATGATGTGTTTCTTGCTGATGTTGGATTTGGCGGGTTGGTTATTCCTCGCCCCCTTCGGTTCGGAACAAGCGAAGCGCAAACGACCAATCACGAAGTATTCCGGATAATTGAACACAAGCATGGCTACCGGGTGGACGTTTTGATTAGTGGTCGCTGGCTGTCGGCGTATGATGTTGCCGATTCACCGCAGGAGCCCATCGATTTTGAGGTCGCGAACTGGTATACCTCAGGTCACCCGGATTCTAAATTCCGGCGCAACTTAATGATGGCTCGCGTGACTCGGGAAACCCGTTATGCGCTCCTGAATAATCGTTTTTCTATACGTAAGAAGGGCCATCCCGCGGTTAAACAGGTATTGGATGCACAGGCTCTTTCCCACGTGGTTTCTGAACAATTCCTACTTCCGCACCATCCTGAATGGCAATCGCTGTTTGAACGTATCGTGGAGGCTGCGAAATAGGCTGGTGTGATGGGCTTATGTGCCGCTAAAAGTGAGCAGGGCCAACCGCTGTTATCAACTAAAGGGGCAATCCATTTTGATTGTAGGCGCACACTTCTATGCTGTGGCCTTGACATTTAACCTTGGTAGCGAGGACTGTAATCAACAGTGAACGGTTAACGCTGATCACGACAGATAATTAATATAATAATAAATACTACAGGAACGCATTATGCGATTGAGCTCCCTTTTCTTTTCAATCCTCCGTCCGTTTTTTTTGTCGGTCATCTACGTCTTACTTTTACTAACCCCGTCGGCTTTTGCTGACATTCGAGTGCCGGATGCGGTAGTCACACCCATAGCTGAAGATGCTGGCACCAAACAACACGCTTTTGTGGCTTCACCCTTGGATCTTGCTGCTTACGATTACGTCGAAGAAGAATTCATGATTTCCGGAACCGCGAATACTTACAAAAAAAGCGGACGATGGCGTAGTGATGGCGAATGGGGTATTCAAATTTCTCAAGCGGATTTACCCTATGCGACGCGCCTGTTGGTCCGGCGGCCCGCTAATCCCGAAAAGTTCAATGGCACTGTTGTTATAGAGTGGTTCAATAACACCGCATTTATGGATGTCGATGTGATTTGGGCTCAATCCCATCAGGAGTTGTTGCGTGAAGGGTATGTCTGGATTGGTGTAAGTGCACAAACCCTGGGTGTGACTGCACTGAAAACCTGGGATAGGGAACGCTATGGTGATTTGCGGTTAAACAGCGATGGCTTGTCTTACGATATATTCTCGCAGGTGGCACAGGCGGTTCGTCGTCAGCCGGAAACGGTGCTCGGCGGACTAACGGCCACCACGGTGCTCGGAGTGGGTGAATCCCAGTCGGCCATCAGATTGACCACGTATGTGAACGCCTTTCAGGAACCCGCTTTGCAGGTTTACGATGGTATATTGCTGTATTCGCGGTTTGCACTTTCAGCTCCACTGAAAAATGGTATCAGTATGCTTTCACCGAGCAAAGTGTTTATCCGGGCGGATAATCGGTTGAAGGTGTTGCAGCTGGAAACAGAACAGGACGTGTTTATGTTTTTATTCCGTTTAGCCAGACAGGATGACACGGAATATTTACGGACTTGGGAAATACCGGGAGCATCCCATTATGATGATTACGGTGTCAGTAACCTGCTACCGCAATATCAGCGTGATTGGCCGCAGCTGGGCTCGATTGAGTTGGTTTGTAAAAATTCGCTAAACAAAGTTCCCCAGCATTACGTTGTGAATGCAGCACTGTCCGGTCTGGCCAAATGGGCCTCCGACGGGCAGGCTCCGGCGCACTCAACGCGTATTGAGTACAAAAACCTGAAAGTTTCCCGTGACGCCAACGGTAACGCCCTGGGTGGTATTCGACTGCCCGACCTGGAGGCCGCTATCGCAACTCATAATTATGCCAATTACGGTGTAATCGGTAGCGGGAATTGGTTTGTGAATGCCTTTGCATGCCCTTTTCTAGGCAATACAGTTCCCTTCGATCAAGCTAAGCTGAACGCACTTTATCCCACCCATCAAGACTATGTATCCAAATTCACGCAAGCTGCAGACGCGGCGCTGGAGGCCGGGTTTCTTTTGCCTGCGGATCATAAAGAAGCCATTGCCGGAGCGCAGGCCGCTGACATTCCGTAGCGCTTATGCTTATTGGAGTAGAGAGGAACGCAGGGTTTTGGATTTGGAGCCGATTAATCCCTCCACTGATTCTTCCAGGTCGCCCAGAGATACTTTGCGCTTGGTCATCAGCTCGCGAGTAACATGATCGATAGAATATTTATCTTTACTGCGACGCCGGATTTCTTTATCCAGTTCGTCCAGCAATACCACCGCCCGGGCGGTGGTAGCGCCCGAGGCGTTTTTCTGGCGCAGGCATTTAATATTCTCTCCCCATTTGTCTAGCTTGGATATTATCGTCTGCCGACGCTTGTCGGTCATGCCTCCGGCGCGGTATATAAGCTCGAAAGAATAAAATTCGGCGAGTCCTTCCGCTATCCAGTCATCATTGCCAGCGTCCGTTTTGGTGCCGCTTATACGTGTAACCATATGGGTGAGTTCATGCAGTAAAGGACTGGTGCCGTTCTCACTGACTATGGGCCGGTCTGAGTGCAGGAAAAGTGAATTTGAACCGGAAAGTCCACCTCGCCACATGGGGTCATCCATACCCACCACCAGCAATTTTTCAGGTGTTTCCTTAAACGCATTTTTAAGCTCAGGCCAAACAAAATTAAAAAATGTCAGCGCATCCATGCGGCGCATATCGCTGCCCCTGGGCGCGCTGATAGCGATGGAGGTTTTGCGGACTTTAGCTCGTCGCGTTCCGAGTGCGCCTGCAATCATCCACCCAGTAGGGCGATCAAATTTGCGATCCGGGTTGTGAATACGGAAGGTGTTGCCTTTTTTTCGCGGCCAGCCGGTTTCGATACTGGTCCAACCGGATGGCAACGTCACGTTCAGTGTGGCGAGGGAGTACGCGCCGTTAACAAATTCCGTTTTGGCGGCCGGGAAAATATCATCACCACGAAAGATCGCCCAGTTTTTGGTGATCATGGCATCGAATTCACCGGGATCACGTTCGTGGGCTATTTTTACTTTCAGAGATAAGCGGGACTTCGAATCGGCTGGTTGCCAACGTACCTCGGATTTCGACACTGACAGCTTTCCGTCAGCCTCAATATCCGAATACCGGTCGGGCAGATTTTTAAAACGCACGTTGTGGATCAGTTGACCTTTATCAATGGTGATCGTGACGGCTGCTTGGCCGCTAGCGGGAAGGAACTCGAGGTTGTAGTCGAGCTGGTAGGCCAGATCGTCATCCGCATAAATTTTGGGAGGACAGAATAGAAGTAGAAAATATAAGGCAGACACTGCGAGAAAGTGGAGCCGGCGAATGCTTGTTTTCATATTCAGGCGCTACCCGCGACGCTTAAGAATGTACTCATCAGAATACCACCTATTGAAATATCTTGCTCTTCAGTAGCTTGGCATCGCTTTCCCTAGCTGACTTTGTTGCAGATAAAAAATAGTAAATCGGGCAGGGGATTACAAAAAAGAACTGAAAAGCCCGTTTCCTCCCTCCCTATCGCTGAATTGGTTCTTTTATAATCAGGTGGTGTGGCCAGTAAGTTTTCATGGATGTCGGCTTATATTGTTATCAAAAATAAAAGGCGCTTATATAGAGGGAGCTACCTATGTTTTCTACAATGAATCCAATAAACCCAGTGATCGGAGATTTAAGTGCCGTGAGGCGGGGATTGATCGGTCGCGAAATCGACGAACGCAGTAGAATTCAACACCACCTGTTTTTTGTTTGTGATTATCTGTCACAAGCGATACCCAAACACCTCAATAGCAGTCAGCGCAGCAACCGGATTCAGGTGATTTCGGTGCTGCGTAACTACGTGCGGCGGGGTGAATTTCCAGTCCATAATCAGTCATCGACACCTTTGCGTACGCCGCGATTTATTGATCACCGCGGTGTACATTGCGCGGTAGGGGAGTTGGTGCGGCAAACCGCAGACCCGAAATGGGCGGAACAGATTAATGACGACTTTGAACACGCCCGTATCGAGCAGATCGAAAGCAAAACCTTGCAGCAATGGGCGACGGCAAGTGGGCTGAGTTTGTTGGATTGCGCGATGATACAACCGATGTATGTACCACCGATCAGCGATTTGTGTCCGATGATGATGTTGGCCCGTGACTCGTCGCTGGAAACAAAGCTGGATATCGTGCGTGCGTTTCGCGATGAGCACTTGCGGCATTCTGTGGGCGGTCGTTGGATGGTGAGGTACTATTATAAGTCCGGCCCCAAGGTGGTGGGCTTTATGCATGCGCAAAAATGGAGCCAGGTACCGGCACGTAAACTTTTGAGTATGTTGATCGATACACTGGAAGAACGATGCTAGCGGGTTTACGCGTTTTTACCTAAAGGCTTTGATCGTCTCGGCAAACGTGCCTTAGATGACAAGTTTGCGGTTTTTTTTGCGGGTGGGAAAACCTGGCCGGTTGTGTTCAGTCTGGGCGCTATGCGTTAGAATCCGCCTTTAATGAATTTAAAATATCGGCATGATCAGCGCATGAATGATTCTTTGCAGCAGTTAATACTGGCAGCGACCGGCGCTGATTCGCTATTCGGGATTGAAGAAATTCAATCCCTGTGGAGCGGATACGGAACCCTTTTTCGCTGTGGGTTGGTGGGAGCGGATTTCGACCGGATCGTTGTTAAACATGTAAAACTTCCTGATCGTAGCCAGCACCCGCGAGGCTGGAATACGCGCCTATCGCATCAACGCAAAATCAGATCATATGAAGTGGAGAGTGCGTGGTATCAAAATTACAGCG
This sequence comes from Ketobacter sp. MCCC 1A13808, assembly GCF_009746715.1. Lineage (NCBI taxonomy): Bacteria > Pseudomonadati > Pseudomonadota > Gammaproteobacteria > Pseudomonadales > Ketobacteraceae > Ketobacter > Ketobacter nezhaii. The sequence continues at coordinate 221,623 of NZ_VRKW01000002.1, read as the reverse complement.
AGCTTTGTGATCAGCGCTGCCGCGTACCTCGCTGCTTGGCGTTGGAGTCGAACGACACTGAATTTCTGATAATCATGGAAGATCTGAGTGCCAGTGGGTTTTCCTTGTGTAAAGAGCGGGTGTCCCAAGAAGAGATCCGCACCTGTCTGAATTGGCTGGCTCATTTCCATGCAACGTTTATGGGGCGATCACCTGATTCGCTATGGCAAGTGGGCACCTATTGGCATTTAGCAACGCGGCCTGATGAATTAAAGGCACTGAGTGATGGGGCGTTGAAAGCATCGGCTTCCGGAATTGATCAGAAGCTCCAGGATTGCCCTTATCAAACTTTTGTTCATGGTGATGCCAAGCTGGCTAATTTCTGCTTTTCAGGCAATGGTCAGCGAGTCTCGGCGGTGGATTTCCAATATGTGGGGGGAGGCTGCGGTATAAAGGATGTTGCGTATTTTATTGGTAGTTGTCTGGATGAAACCGCTTGTGAGATTTACGAAACGCCACTGCTGGATTACTATTTTGAGCAACTCAAAATTGCGTTGTCCGAACGTAAGGTACTTGTGGATGCTGATGCCGTGGCGCAATCGTGGCGCTCGCTCTACCGGTTTGCCTGGGCTGACTTTCACCGGTTCCTGAAAGGCTGGAGTCCGGGCCATTGGAAAATGCACGGTTACAGTGAGCGCATGACCCGACAGGCGTTAAAGCAACTTGGGAATAAAACAGAATAAACCATGCCGGCAAATACGATCGAAACGAATCAGATGATGACGCAATTTTCTGAGCAGAAGACCCTGTGGCTATTTGGTTACGGTTCATTGATTTACAAAGCCGACTTTCCTTATCTTCAGCGCCAACCGGCGCGCATAATGAATTGGTCCAGACGTTTTTGGCAAGGCTCGCACGATCATCGGGGCACCCCAGAGAAACCGGGGCGGGTGGTGACATTAATTGAAGATCCGGGACGGGTCTGCGAGGGCATGGCGTATCTCATCACCCCAGAAGAATTTCTCCACCTGGATCATCGCGAAAAAAATGGTTACTTAAGGCTGGCGACCGAGATTCTGTTTCGTGATGATTCCTGCGTGAATGGCGTTATGTATATTGCATCAGCGGAGAACAGCGCTTATCTGGGACCAGCGTCCGAACAGGAAATCGCGGTTCATATTGCCAATTCAGAAGGACCCAGTGGTAAGAACGCGGATTATCTTTTGCAGCTCGCAGATGCATTGCGGGAACTGGATGAAAAAGACGATCATGTGTTTGCGATTGAACAGTATTTGCAGACTATTCAATCCGAAAAAAATTAAGTGGATTGATGGCTGGTCGCGCGGGCACAGCGTGTTCAAAATGTTGAAAAACCATAAATTGATAGAATTGCATTTATTTTATATCCATTCTTATCTATATTGATGCTTACCCATCCGCGTTGTACCTTGCATTGAAAGACCGACTTAGATGAAAGAAATGATAAAGCCCGGGGAAGAGCTTTGCCCCTTCGAGTTTAATTTTGATGAAAAAACCTTTAAACCCGGCGATATGGTTAGCTATCGCGTGACCGGCAGTCTTGCAGAAATGCCGTTTGTTGGCGTGCTGCTGGAAGTGCATGACGACCATGTCATATTGGTTCACGGTGATGGTTATAAAGATCCGGAAGGCTTTAAGATGAGGGGGACACGGGAAAGCCGTCCCTTGGTACAAGAGGAAGAAGCACTTAGATAGTGCTTCTTGTTATTCCCTTTATTTTTTTACCCGCATCAATCCTTCCTGCGCAGTAGCCGCAACCAGTCTGCCAGATTCGGTATAGAAATAACCGTGGTTTAGGCCGCGGCCACCGTCGCTTACCGGGCTGTGCATATCATAATAAAGCCATTCGCTGGCATCCATTTCTGAATAGAACCATAAGCAATGATCAAGACTGGCAGCTTGCACTTGAGGATCGATTAACGTGTGTGGGTGGGCGTGAAACGCTGTGTTCAGAAACAATAAGTCGGATTGGAAGGCGACGATCAGGAAATGATGGGATTGCTCGCTGATATTGCCATTAGCCCGGAACCAAAAACTTTGCTGTGGATCTTTCAGGGCTTCTGGCGCATTAACGCCGGGACGGAAACGACTGAGAATATCCAGCGCAGTGAAATTAGCGGGTCTCAGATAGGTTAACTCCGGGCGCTCCAGTTGAACCTGTTTCCAGAATGCTATTTCACTGATCATTTCTTCCCGTGGTGTCATGGTGGGTGCGGTTTGCTGATGACGCAGACCCTTTTCGGGTTTCTGAAATGAAATGGTAGCCAGGAAAATAATTTTATCATTTTGTAATGCCGTTACCTGTCGCAACGAAAAGCTGCCGCCATCGCGTATCACAACCACGGTGAAATCAATTGGCACCGCCATGTTTCCCGGTCGTAAAAAGTGGCAGTGTAAAGAGTGAGGTTGACGATCGCTTTCAACCGTCTGAATAGCGGCACTTAACGCCTGTGCCACGACCTGCCCGCCAAAAACGGCTTTACGTTCTCCGGGCAGGTTGTGTCCACGGTAAAGGCCTGCACCGATGGGTTTTACGATCAGGTGTTGTAATAATTGCTCAAGGTCAAAATTCATAGTCACGACTTATAATCTGTTTATCAACGGTTCTTTATTCTGCCAGCGCGCTTTCCAGGAAGGGGGTGGCGACGTCTCGGATGGCTTGAAAATGATCGCTGTTGTGAACGGAGTCAGCCAGTAGCCCCAGGTCTTTTTTCAACAGGGCTGCTCCATGCCGAAAGTCCGTTGGATCGTTTATTCTGGAGCACACCTCGAAAGCCAAGCTGCGCCCGCTGCTGACGCTGACCAGCTTTATAAATTCTTCGCGCTGAATGCCGAGCGTTTCTGCCAGCGCTAATGCATGGTGAGCCAGTGCCAGATTTGCCGCCATTAAGTTATTGTTGACCAGCTTGGCTCGCTGTCCACTGCCGACGTCGCCCAAGTGGGCAATATGGCTGGCAAAGGTGTTAAAAACAGGCCGGACGTTTTTTATGGCGTCCTCACTGCCACCCACCATGACCGTTAGGGTTCCGTCAGCGGCGCCCTGTCCGCCGCCGCTGACCGGTGCATCAATCAGGCTAAGCCCATACCCGTGCGCTTGTCGGGACAACTTTTGGCACAACTGCGGGTGCACTGTGGAATGGACGACCAGATAGCCACCACCGGGCATAGCGGGAATAAGTTGTTCGCATACCTGCTGCACACCAAGGTCATCCACGACGCAAATGGCACAATAGGTCACCTGCTTGGCAAGTGAGGCGATGCTGTCTGCGTAGGTGGCTGTGGTGCCGGCGAAGGGTTGCAGGGTTTCAGGGCGCCGTGCCCAGAGTACAACGTCCAGACCGGCGTCGATCATGCGCTGCGCCATTGGGGCGCCCTGGCTGCCCAAACCGATAAAACCGAATTTCCCCATTGCTGTATCACCCCGCACTGCTTTTAAGGAGCACTATCATAGACTTTTTGCACGATTGAAGACAGGACGGGGAGGAACTGAGCCTGAGTATGGGATAGCGCCAAACATAAAAAAGCCCCGCTAATGCAGGGCTTTTTTATCAGCAGCTCAGGATCGTTATTTGGCTGCTTTTTTCTCTTTTGTTGCCGCAATGACTTCTTCAGATACGTTTTGCGGGCACGCAGAGTAGTGCGAGAACTCCATGGAGAACTGGCCACGACCGGAAGTCATGGTGCGCAGCTGTCCGATATAACCGAACATTTCCGCCAGGGGCACGTCTGCTTTTATACGCACACCCATAGTACCGGCGTTCTGATCTTTGATCATGCCGCGGCGGCGGTTAAGGTCACCGATAACGTCGCCCACGTTGTCATCCGGAGTGAACACATCCACTTTCATGATGGGCTCAAGCAATTGCGGGCCTGCTTTCGGCATGGATTGACGATAAGCGCCTTTGGCCGCCAGCTCGAACGCAATAGCCGAGGAGTCAACGGCGTGATAGCTACCGTCGTAGAGCTCGATTTCAACATCCAGCATGGGGAAGCCAGCCAATGGACCTTCCAGCATCATGACCTTGAAGCCTTTTTCGATGGCAGGGAAGAATTCCTTGGGAACGCTACCACCCACGACAGTCGAGCTGAAAGTCAGGCCGGTGTTGGCCTCGCCTGGTTTGATGCGGTAATCGATACGCCCGAACTGGCCGGAACCACCGGATTGCTTCTTGTGGGTGTAAGTATCTTCGATCGCCTGTGTAATGGTTTCGCGGTAGGCAACCTGCGGCTTTCCTACTACAAGCTCAACACCGTAGGTACGTTTGAGGATGTCCACTTTAACGTCCAGGTGCAGCTCGCCCATGCCTTTAAGGATGGTTTCACCGGTTTCCTGATCGGTCTCGACCTGGAATGAAGGGTCTTCCGCTACCATCTTGCCGATGGCAATACCCATTTTCTCGGAGCCGCCTTTGTCTTTTGGTGCAACGGCGATGGAGATAACGGGATCCGGGAATACCATGGCTTCCAGTGTGCAGGGGTGCTTGGGATCACACAGCGTGTGACCGGTTTGCACGTTTTTCATACCAACGATGGCAATGATATCACCGGCTTGTGCCGTACTGATTTCGTTGCGGTCATTGGCGTGCATTTCCACCATGCGGCCGACTCGCTCGGTTTTGCCGGTGAATGAATTCAGGATGGTGTCGCCTTTTTCGATCTTACCGGAATAAATGCGCACGAAGGTGAGGGCTCCGAAGCGGTCATCCATGATTTTGAATGCCAAGGCGCGGAGTGGCTCTTTCGGGTCAACGGTGGCGACTTCACCGGTTTCGTTGCCTTCTTCATCTGTCAGCGGCTGAGGGACCACTTCGGTCGGGCTAGGCAAGTAATCCACAACCCCGTCCAGTACCAGTTGGATACCTTTGTTCTTGAATGCAGAACCACAGAAGGTGGGGAAGAAGTCCAGATTAATGGTGCCCTTACGAATGCAGCGCTTGATGTCCTCTATGGAGGGCTCGTTGCCATCCAGATAGGCTTCCATCAGCTCGTCATCCTGCTCAACGGCTGTTTCAACCATTTTCTCGCGGTATTCGGCAACCAGGTCGAGCATGTCTTCAGGAATGTCTTTGACTTCAAAGTTTTCCGGTAAGCCGGAGTCATCCCAAATAATGGCTTTCTGGGTCAGAACGTCAACAACGCCGCAGAACTCGTCTTCACGACCAATTGGCAGGGTCATAACCAGCGGATGGGCGCCTAGCACATCTTCAACCTGCTTGACCACTTTGAGGAAGTCTGCACCCATGCGATCGAGCTTGTTGACGAAGATGATGCGGGCAACTTCGGATTCGTTGGCGTAACGCCAGTTGGTTTCGGATTGGGGTTCTACGCCACCAGAACCACAGAAAACGCCGACGCCGCCGTCAAGGACTTTCAGCGATCGGTATACTTCGATAGTGAAGTCAACGTGTCCGGGGGTGTCGATAATATTAAAGCGGTGATCTTTCCAAAAGCAGGTGGTCGCTGCTGACTGGATGGTGATACCGCGTTCCTGTTCCTGCTCCATAAAGTCAGTGGTTGCGGCACCGTCGTGCACCTCACCGGTCTTATGGATCTTACCGGTCAGTTTCAAAATACGCTCTGTTGTGGTGGTTTTACCGGCATCAACGTGAGCGAAGATACCTATATTTCTGTAATGTGATAAATCAGTCATCTTGCGTCTCTAATTTATGGGCAGGAAAATTGGGGGCAATATACCGGAGATCGACAATCTATTCGAATGAAAATTGATGAAATTCGACTCTTTTTGGTGTTTGGGATAAAAAAACGCTCTTCTCCGGCCCGTTTTTAGATTATCTTCGGTCACTTTTGCTTGTTTTCACTAAACCCTATCCCTAAATCGTTTAATCTGATAGGCGTTTTTCCCATATGTTTTGTGTATGAATTGATCGTAATAAAAAGCCCTGACCGCGCTTTGGCGGACAGGGCTTTTTATTTTCTCAAGAGGTTATCAGGACGGCAAGCTTAGCGGCGGTAGATATCCAGAACGCCCCCATATGAACCGATATAGATATAGTTGCCTTGCAGTGTCAAAGCTGTTGGGGGGGCTGCTAGGGGCGTCAGGCCTATGACCATAGGTTGCCTTGCAGTAGGGGGGGGGCAAGTGTCGGATATGCCGGATCTGCCAAGCTTAATATATTCAGGCCGTGAGCGTCGGTGACATACAGTCGATCGTGCGCCAAGGTCATGTGAGGTTTGAATCCGGAATTGTATTCAAGGTTATAGAGCCGACGTGATTGGGTAGGCCATCTCCGCCACACCCCGTGGCAATGGCTGAGGGTAAAAGTAACGCGGCGTCCAGCAAAGGCGATTTATATTATTGAGCGGATTGATGTGCGTCAATATTAAAGGTCTGCTGTGTCCGGTTTCCTCATTTGGTGCTGAAAATCATGTGGTGTGTAAATTATTTCGACAGCGCCGTTAAAAACTATTTATTTAATGCTGGAACGAAAATCCCGCGGCATTTATAGTAATAAACGATTTGTAGAAAACGGTGGTTCGGTGTAACGGGCAGTCATGATTAATTCGTGCAGAGTGTGCTTCGGAATCTGCGCTACTGCCGATATACTATTTTCTGCGATCGGAACGGTAATGCGACTTTTTAATGAGCGAGTTGCCGCTAATTTAATTCAAACCAGAACAGGTTTAAGACATCATATGAACGCGATAACAGGGAACAATCTATTCTCCAAACCCCGCTGTGAAAGCGATATTATTTTTACAGCTTCCGATGGGGATCTGGAGTGCTTGAAGGAAAAGTTACTTAGTCATGATTTATATGGCGCGGTGGTAAATGTCCGTGCGTTGCAAGTGTTTATGGAAGCGCACGTTTTTGCCGTATGGGATTTTATGAGTTTGGCAAAAAGCCTGCAGATTGCATTGACTTGCACCCAGCTACCCTGGTTTCCACCCGAGGAAGCAAGCTCCGCAAGATTTGTTAATGAGATTATCCTGAACGAAGAAAGTGACCTGAGCCAAGAAGGGCAAGCGCAAAGCCATTTGGAAATGTATCTTGATGCAATGAAAGAAGTGGGGGCGTCCACTGCAGTTTTTGATAATTTCCTTTTTCTTCTGAAAAATGGAAAAGAAGTTGAGGAGGCCTTAAATCTAGCGAACGTGCCAGAGCATATCGCCCGGTTCGTTACTGAGACCCTGAATATTTCTATGGGAGGGTCGATCGTAGAAGTAGCGAGTTATTTTTTGTATGGAAGAGAAGACCCCATTCCGGACATGTTTAATGCATTAATCAATCGGTGGGATGTGTCCGACCTATCGGTGAATAAACTGAGATGGTATTTGGACAGGCACATTGAGTTGGATGGCGATGAGCATGGGCCTGCTGCCCAGAAACTGTTGCAGCAAGTCACTCGTGGTGAGCCCGATAAAATTCGGCTGGCGAATTGCGCAGCTCAAAATGCAATCCAGGCTCGCATCAATCTTTGGAGTGGTATATTACAAGACATAGCTGCTTTGGAGAGCACCTCAGCACAGTAATGAAATGCTGCGCTGAGCCGGTATCGATATTTACTCGGCGCTACTCAATAAATAATCCGGCACAGCACTTTGTTTTAGGTTGCGTGCCAACCGCTTTTTTAGCTTTGGTATCATAAGCAATGAACGAACACCGTGTTTGTGCATGCCTTTTGCCAAGCTTGAAGGGTCGAAATGGGCTCGAGCATTGTCCACGGATAAAACAAAGGGCGGTTTGCCGTTTTTACAGAGTAAATAGCTCATGAGTATCGCGCCGGTGCGGTGATTCCCTTCTATAAATAACTGCGGCTGGCTGATGATGTGAATATACAGTCCCGCCGCAGTCCACCAGATGTTTTTATGATCATGCAGCCGGAGCCATTCGATCAGTTCACCCACACCGCCGTAATCGGAGAGCTGATAGAAATGTTCTTGGGTGGCTTTGATCTGATCGGATTGTTGTTGTTGGTTCTCGGGTTTGTCTCCGAACAGAACCAGTCTGTTGAGTTCGAGCAGACTGGTGGATTGACCTAATTCCAGTAGTGCCAGGTCCTCTGCCAATGCTGTGTCAATAAAACGATAGGCCGCCATCATGTTGCCCAGTACTTCGTCGGTTAACGGGGTACGTGGCTCGCACAGTGTTTTATTGATCGCATCGAAATTGGTCTGAACAGCGATCAGCGAGTTTTCTATCGCTTGCAGATCCAGGCGCGTTGCGTGTAGCTTTTTTTTAGCTGAATTCGCCGGCGACATATTGTTTGGTCAATTCCTGCTTCGGATCGTTAAAAATTTGTTCGGTCAAGCCCATTTCCACCAGATGCCCGGTGCGCCCCGATTGGGAAATGTCGACGCCAAAAAAAGCGGTGTAATCGGCAACCCGAGTTGCTTGTTGCATGTTGTGGGTGACCAGGGCTACGGTATAGTTTTTCTTGAGTTCCAGCATTAATTCTTCAATTTGCCGGGTTGCAATCGGGTCGAGCGCGGAACAGGGTTCATCCATCAACAAAACATCGGGCTCTGTTGCAATAGCCCGCGCAATACAGAGCCGCTGTTGCTGGCCACCGGATAACGACAGTCCGCTGCTCTGTAGTTTATCCTTTACTTCGGTCCAGAGTGCTGATCGTTCCAGGGCGAGCTGAACCCGCTCAGCGATATCGCCTTTATAGCGATTCAGGCGTAAGCCGAATGCCACGTTGTCAAAAATGCTCATGGAAAAAGGGTTGGGTTGTTGGAACACCATGCCGATGTAGCGCCGAACTAAAACCGGATCGACACCTTTGGCGTAAATGTCACTGCCATGATAAGTGACTGTGCCTTTCAGCCGAAAGCTGGGTATCAAATCATTCATGCGGTTGAGGCTACGTAACACGGTACTTTTACCGCATCCAGACGGGCCGATAAAACCGGTGATGCCGCCTTTTTTGATGGGCACCTGGCTGTTGCGCACGGCAAGAAAGTCGCCGTAATGAATTTCTTCCAGATGGCAGTCGATTACATTATCGCTGCTGTTCGCTTCAACCCCGATGGGTTTCGTTATCGAATGTGCAGTTGCAGTTACCATATTGAACCTCTTGTCGTTAAATCTTGGGTTGCCCGATCATGCGCGCCAGGATGTTGAACACTAAAACAATGAGCACCAGGGTAAGGGATGCAGTCCAGGCCAGCTCAATCTGATTTTCGAAGGGCATGGCAGAAAAGTTATAAATTAAGATGGATAGGGATGCGGTGGGTTCCATTAAATCTGAAATGTAATAATTGGAAAACAGCGCGGTGAATAATAAAGGAGCTGATTCACCTGCAGCGCCTGCTACCGCCAATAACACTCCGGTCATAACGCCGGGCAGCGCTGTTGGCAATACGATTTTAAGAATAACCTGAGTTCGGGTGCAGCCCATACCGTAGGCGGCATCGGACATTTTCTGTGGCACTTGCCGCAACGCTTCCTCGGCGGCCAGCACTACGGTAGGCAGCATCAACACCGATAACGCGATACCACCGGCCAGCGCCGTATAGCCGGTGGCAACGACGAGCACTGCATAGGTGAAAACGCCGGCCAGAATCGAAGGGAAACCGGTTAGTGTTTTAGCAACAAATCGTGCCACTTTGGCGGTTGTGCTGTGGGGAAATAACACGCCCAGGAAAATAGCGGCCAAGACTCCGAGGGGGATACTGATGGCGCTGGCGATTGCAACCATCACCAGTGTACCGACGATGGCATTCCCGAAGCCGCCGCCCTGATCGAATCCCGCCGGAGGCAGTGCGCTAAAGCTTTCCCAGCCCAGCCGAGATCCCCCTTCCATAACCAGCATAAAAATGACGGATAGAAGGGGTACGCTGCCGAGCAGAGCTGCAAACCATACCAGCCCGGTCATCACTGAATTAAACAAAGCCCGCCGTTCGAACCATTCCCGGCTCAGTTGCGGTTGACTGTTAACGCTTTCACCGATCATGGCTTGCCCTCGAATTTACGCATTGTCATTTGCTGAATTTGATAGCCCGCTACGTTGACCAGAAAAGTAATCGCCAGCAGAACCATGGCGGCGTACATCAGGGCCTGTATTTCGATTGCACCGGCTTCTGGAAACGAGGATGCCAGCAGCGATGCCAGTGTGTTGGCTGGCGCGAATAACGATAAATTGATCTGGTTACTGTTTCCGATCAGCATGGCCAACGCCATGGTTTCACCCAATGCGCGCCCGAAAGCCAATACCAAAGCCGCTAATATGCCGGAAGACGCAGTTGGCAAAACCACCTTGAGGATGGCCTCCCAGCGGGTGGTTCCCATGCCGTAAACAGCTTCTTTAAGTTTGTAAGGGATACGCCGCAATGCATCCACAGAAATGGCCGCGACCGTCGGTAAAATCATGATTGCCAGCACCAGGGCGGCTGGCGCCAAACCGGGTCCGTTTAGTTCGGTGCTGAATAACGGGATAAACCCGAGGTGTTCGTTCAGCCAAACTGACATGGGACGTAGCATGGGGATCAGTACATAGATGCCCCACAGTCCGTAAACCACTGACGGGATCGCTGCCAGCAGTTCAACGATGGTGCGAAATACCACCGCCAGCTTTGGGGGAATAAAATCCTGTGTGAGGAATACTGCAATGGCTACTCCCAGCACTCCACCGATGATCAATGCCAGCAGTGAGCTGTACAGGGTGCCCCAGATTTCGGGTAGTACGCCGAATTGATTGGCGACAGCATCCCAGGTTGTGCCGGTAATGAATCCGAAACCGAATTCCTTAAAAGCCGGTATCGCCTCAAGTCCGATTTCCAGCACGATGTAGATCAGCAGCACAATAATGACCAGTGCCGCGCTGTAACAAACGGCTCTGAAAACGGAGTCGGTAGTGTATTCCCTGCGCGAAGGCGGATTACAAATGGGACCGGAAGTTGCGCCAGGATTAAAAGGATTTTCAGCCATAATACAACTCGTGTTTGACACTAACGGACGCATCACTGCCGTCCGCTAGTGTATTGGGGTTATTGAATCAGTTGTGCCGCTTTGCGAACTGTTTCACGTACGTTATCGGGCAGGGGTACATAACCCAGTGAGCTGGCACTTTCCTGTCCTTCCGTGAGGCAGTATTCAACCAGATCACGGGCTGCTTTTGCTTTGTCGTCCGGCATATCCTTAGGGAACATCAGCCAAGTGAATGATGCAATGGGGTAGGCATCAGCGCCCTTGGGATCGAATACCCAGGCCCGCAGATCGGGAACATCATCGCTACCTGGTAGTGTGCCATCAGGAAACTCTGCGCTGGCCAGCGCGGCGGAACCGGACTGGTCACTGGGTTGTACGAATTTGCCGGATTTATTTTCCAGTAGAGCACTGGGTGCGCCGGTCAGTTTCGCATAGCCGTATTCGATATAACCTATGGCTCCAGGTGTTTGTTTCACGGTAGCAGTAATACCATCGTTTTTAGGGGACTTAACAAAGTGGGTTTTGCCGGGCCATTGCGGCGATTTTCCCTGACCCACTTTGTCTTTAAAGGCTGAATTGATGGTGGCCAGATGGCCGGTGAACACATAGGTGGTGCCGGACGAGTCGGAGCGTACCACCACCGTGATTTTCTTGTCGGGAAGTTTGGTGCCCGGATTTGCGTTCGCGATACGCGGGTCGTTCCACTGAGTAACTTCTCCGGTAAAAATCAGCGGGTATACATCGCGGGGAAGTTTTAACTCTTTTACCCCGGGAAGGTTGTAAGTCAGCACGATTTCACCAGCAGTGATCGGCAGTAACACTACCCCTTTTTTCGTCTGACCGATCTCTTCATCGTTCATGGCGGCATCACTGCCAGCAAAATCGACGACCTGGTTAGTGAAATCCTGGATGCCGGCGCCACTGCCTTTGGATTGGTAGTCAACCCGGACGTTGTCGTTGGCTTTGCTGAAGTCGCGAAACCATTTTGAATAAATAGGAAAGGGAAAGCTGGCGCCGGACCCTTGCATACGTACTTCGGCAGAGGCCTGATTGCCCAGTAATCCAAGCCACAGGGCACAAAGAATTGAAGCGGTTGTTTTTATCTTACTCACAGAGAACTCCTTCATATGGTCTATGAAAATCGAAAGCGGAACATGGTCTTATGAAATGGGGCCTAACTGAAAACGCGCAAATTATCATCCGTGAACGACCAAGTTTATTGCGCCAACATGTCGTAACGATGACAGTCGAATTTGGGGGGGATAAATCTGGCGGCCAATAAGGGCAAGTGATGGGTAAGCGGTGGCCGCTGCGCTGAATCATACTGTCATAAAAGCGTGATAGAACAGAGGTTTTCCAACAATCTAATAACGGCGCTCTACCAACGTTTATAGCTGTGTTAGGGGGGTGTATGCTGCATTTTGATCTTATTGTCATCGGCAGTGGGCCGGGCGGTCAGCGGGCCGCTATTCAGGCTGCAAAAATTGGCAAGAACGTTGCCTTGGTTGAACGACAGACTGTATTGGGAGGGGTAACGGCCCACACCGGCACCATTCCCAGTAAGACACTGCGTGAAACAGTCCTGTTTATGAGTGGGTGGCGACAGAAAGCCCTGTATGGACAAAGTTATCGGGTGAAACAGGATATTACCCTGGAAGACCTGATGCACCGGCTGAATTTGACAGTCAATCAACAAATTGAAATCATCCGCCACCAGCTCGAACGAAATCGGGTTCACCTGATCTCCGGCCACGCAGCATTTGTTGATGACCACACAATCAGGGTAGACGAAGCCTCGGGCGCAAGCGCCTGTTACAGCGCGGACTATATCATTTTGGCAACGGGTACGGTGCCGAGCCGGCCGGAAGAATTTGCCTTTGATGATCGCACTATTTTTGATAGTGATGGCATCTTGAAATTAAAGCATTTGCCTCGCACGTTGACGGTGGTCGGGGCCGGTGTGATTGGAGTTGAATATGCGACGATCTTCAGTGCTTTGAATATCAAGGTAACCTTGGTGGACGGTCGTAACGCAATTTTGGATTTTCTGGATGAAGATATTATTGATCACTTCAAGCATGAGCTGATTCATCACGGTATCAGCCTGCGACTGGGTGACAGAATAGAAACCCTGCAGAATATTGATGGCAAAGTGGAAATCCTGTTGAACAGCGGAAGACGCATTGTCAGTGAGGGGGTGATGGTGACCGCCGGGCGAATCGGGAACACGGATAAGCTGGGGCTAGAGAATGTTAACCTGTCCGCTGACGAAAAAGGTCGTTTGCGTGTGGATCCGCATTTCCGCACAGAAATACCCCATATCTATGCAGTGGGCGATCTGATCGGCTTTCCGGCATTGGCGTCAACATCGGCTGAGCAGGGGCGCAGAGCGGCCTGTCATGCCTTTGGCCGTCCCCTTGATAATCACCATGAACTTTATCCCTACGGCATATATTCCGTTCCCCAGATCAGTATGGTGGGTAAGACGGAGCAACAATTGCGTAACGAAGGCGTGCGCTACGAATGTGGTATGGCACGCCTGAATGAAATTGCCAGAGGTCAGATTCAGGGCGGCGCAGACGGCTTGCTTAAGTTGCTTTTCAGTCTCGAAGATGAACGCTTGCTGGGTGTTCATATCGTCGGGGATGCGGCAACAGAGTTGGTTCATATCGGGCAAGCGGTGATTGCTCTGGGCGGAGGGCTGGACTATCTGGTCGGTGCAGTATTCAATTATCCGACCTTCGCGGAAGCATACAAGGTGGCTGCGCTGGACGCCTGGAATCGTATGCACGGCTGAGGCTGCTTACTTGATTGAGCGCGCACAGGGCCAAACTAAGCGGATCACCTCTCCAGGATGAATGTATTTGTTAACGGCGATGAACTACCCCGTCCCCGGTGCGGGCACCCGTCGCCGGGTGGAGAGGATGTTGCGGATGCGTGCCCGGTTGCTGCGCTTTCTGCCGAAACACAAATACCCGCAACTAAGTACGCTGATTCAGAACCAGACTCATCCCGAGGGCTACACAGTGCATGACATTGGCCTCGACCACTTGCGCCAAAAATGGACCAAATAAGCCGCGGCTGGTAAGCGGACATCCAGGCGGGTAAACTGAATGGCAATCCCATTATCCCGTCTGAGATCATGAAGCAACCGCTAAGAAAACTCTTTTCACCCATTCTGAAAGCCTTTGAATCAGGCAGCGACGAGTACGTCTACCAGCCTTCCCATCGCAAAATTCTGATATTTCTTAGTGCGCTTTTCTTTGGCCTTGCCAGTCTGGTCTTGGTGATCAATCGGGGCGGAGACGTCGGTTACCTGTTCCCCGCCGTTGTGTTTGGGCTGGTCAGTTTTGTCGGCCTGACCGTGGGGCTGTTGGGTAATGATAGAGCCGTGGCCAAAATATGGGGCAGTCGCTAATTATGTCTGGCGGGCTGTTTGCGGAAACCGATACCAACTCAATTTATTTTTCTCGTGCCGATGCTAACCAGAATCTGGGGGCCTGGTCGGACCATCCTTTTAAGCTGGAGGGTAAGCAGTGGCCCACAGTGGAGCACTACTATCAGGCCATGAAATTCGAAGACGAAAGCTGGCAGGAGAAGATCCGTTTGACGGAAACGCCCAAGCAAGCGCGAAAACTTGGCCGTAAGTGGTTAAGAAAGCCACGTAAAGATTGGGCAAAGGTGAAGGTCGTTTATATGACTCGCGCTGTCTATACCAAATGTATGAGTTATTCAAATGTGGCCGATGAACTGCTGGCCACAGCAGATAAAAAACTAGTAGAGAACAGCGCATACGACTATTTCTGGGGGTGCGGCCGTGATCGCCGCGGTAATAATAAATACGGTGAGGTGTTGATGAACATCAGGGACAAGCTGCGACAGCCTGCGGCATAAGCGCGGTGTCATTGTGCTCGATATTCTGAAACAGCGTCGAGTTGATCGTCTGCGTCACCTCGTTACTAAATTGATGTAGATAAAAATGCCCCCCCTGGAAGACGCGAACCGCGTTCGACTGTTCAAAATGGTCAGTCCACTGTTGCAATTCGTCTGTGTCCACCAGAACATCGTTTGCCCCTCCCAGCGGTGTTATCCGGGAGGGGATTTTCGTGTCGGCTTTGCCAGCGTACGTTTCCACCAGTTTAAAGTCAGCCCTTAGCATTGGTAATAAAAACTGCATCAGTTCCCGGTTGTCGAGTACGGCCTGCGGAACGCCTGAAAGCTGAGTTAGGCGTTGGATGAAGGCGGTATCGGGCAAGCGGTGAACCGGCGCAATTCGGCGCGATAAGCAGGGCGAAGCGCAGCCCGAAGCAAAAAAGTGGCGCGGGCATGGAAATTGATTCTGTTGCAGGCGTTTTGCCAATTCAAACGCAATTTTACTGCCCATGCTGTGACCGAAGAAAGCAAAGGGCTTGTCAATGGCGGAAAACATCGCAGCAAAAAGGGCATCCACCAAGGGTTCCATTTGAGTAAAGGGCTTCTCGTGTTGCCTTTTGCCGCGCCCGGGTAATTGAACAATAACAAGCTCAAGACGTGGATCCAGTAATTCCAGCCAGGGCAGATAGGTGGCGATATCGCCACCTGCGAAAGGAAAACAGAACAAGCGAACAGCGGCGCCGGGTGTTTTTTTCGGAGTTACAAAAAAGGCAGAGTTATTCATTTTATGGCGCCTCCAATACCGTTACGGGGGCAGCTTTATGGTCCGGTTTCAATACCAGTAATAATGCAGGTATAAACAACAGGTCGAATATTAACGCCACGACAATGGTGAGCGCGGCCATCATTCCCATCCAGGCATTGATCTGGAATCCTGAGAACGCCAGGCAAATAAAGCCGGTAGCAAGGGACAGGGTCATGGCGATCAGTCCCGGCCCAACGTTTTGGAATGTGCCCTGCACAGCGGCGGCTGAGCTAAGATTGCTTTCCCTTCGCAATCGGGAATAAGCGGTTAGCATGTGAATGGTGGCGTCAACCACAATACCAAAAGTAACCGACGCGACGGTGGCCACCGCCATGCCCACTTCGCCGTTGATCAAAGCCCAGATGCCCAGTGTGGCCAGACAGGGTGCAAAGTTGGCGATAGTTCCGATCAGACTCAGAGAGAGTGACCGGAATGCCAAAATAAAAATCAGCCAGACTACCCCAACACCGATGGCCATACCGCGGAGCATTTCCGTGATATTGCGGTTGCCGATATGAGCAAACAAAATAGAAGTGCCGGTGGCGTTTGCAGAGTCAGCAATCAGTTTGGTATGACGGGATGCCCAGGCTTCCGCTCGTTGTTGCAGATCCGTCATTTCTCCGGTGGAAATGTCGTTCAGGCTGACCGAAAGGCGTGCATAGCGTTTGTCTGCCGTTAGCTGATTGCGGAGGTCGCTGCCAAAGGGCAAGGACATTTCATACAGCGCCAGATATTGGGCTGCCAGGTCCTGGTTTGCCGGAAGCCGGAACTCGGAGCTTGCGCCACCCTGCATCGCCCGGTTGATGGTTTTCATTATATCCGGTAGCCCGTGTACATGGGTCACGCCCGGCTGTGTTCGTAACCACTGGGCAAATGCATCCACTTGTTGCAGGTATTGTGGGCTTGAAATACCGCCCGCTTGTTGCGAGTCCAGAGAAAACTCAAGCACATAAAATCCGCCGAGATCTTCGTTCATCCGGTCCGTGGCCACGCGAAAATCGTAACTTTGATCGAAGTAGCGGACGTAGCGATCATCCAGTACGTTAGTAAAGGCCAGGGTGCCCAGAGTGACAGTAGCAACGCAGACGGTGGTGACGATAAAAAGTGGTTTGCGTGTTACCAGCCGGGCGATGCTCGCGCTGAACTGTTCGGCAGGAAGAGACGCCGTTCTGCCACGCCAGGGCAATAGACAGAGTAGGGCGGGAAAGAAGGTCACGGAAAATAGCCAGGCCATCAGACAGCCGATAGCAACAATGATGCCCAGATGTGCAAACGGCGGTACTGCGCTGAACACCAGCGTCAGGAATCCCACTGCAGTGGTAATCGTGGTCAATGTTACGGGCCACCAGCATTCGAGCAGCGATCTTTTTACGGACTCGTGTTTATCGTATCCGGCACCGCGTAGCCGCTTCATTCCGGCGCACATATGAATACAATCACAGGTTGCCAGCGTAAGGATAATATTGGGTGCAATGACACTGGGCGATGAAAGAGGAACCCCCATTAAGGCAGCTAAGCCCAGAGCACATAGGGTACTGAATGCAATCACCAGAAACGTGGCGAAGGCACCGGCGGCGGAGCGCAGAGAGAATGCAATGATGAGCAATAATGCAATGACCATAATTGGTAATAAAACCGAGCTATCGAAGGTACTGGCTTCCACAAATGCATGGTCCAGCGCCACCGAACCGGACAAGCCCAGCTCTAGTTCAGGATAAGCTTTTTGGTATTGTTCAAGTAGCTTGTGGCCAGCCGCCATGGCGGCTTCCGACTGAGCGGATGCGGTATCGGCTTGAAAACGGAATTGCGCAACAATAAGGCCCAGCGTAGCGTCTTGCGAAAGCAGGCGATCTTGTAATAGCGGTTCCAGTGCGGCATCGGCTTTGAGTTGTTTCGCCTCGCTCACCGTTAATACATCACCGGCGCGCGCCAGGTGGTCAATTTCAATATCGTCGCCCAGCGCGCGAACCCGCTGAAAGTTAGTGACCGAATCTACGCGTTTGATATCGGGCAACGTCCAGGCGGCATCGGTTATGGTGTTGATAGCGGCCAGCCGTTGCGGGGTAAACAGGTCGCCGGTTTCGGCTTTTATAACAATAATTAAATTATCATCGCGGCCATAAAACTGTTCAAACTGTTCTAGCTGAATCAGGTCCGGGTTGTTGTCGGCAAAGAACACCCGGTTATCACTTCTGAATGTAAGCTGTGACAGACCGGACATAAATATCAGTGCCAATATCAACGAACCCAGAAGTACCTTCGCGGGATTTTTTACTAGCCAGGTGGCATAGCAAAAAACAGCCTTGTTCAGTTTGGTTTGGATCGTGTTACTCATTTTCGTCATCTCCCTATTAACAATATGTTTTTAAAATTGGTTTAACGTTTACCAGTACCAGACCCAGCTGAGCTGAAAGTACTTGTCTTGCTTAAATCCTCGTAACGCGGGATCCTCAGACACCGACAGCGGTAAAAGAATTTGTGCGGAAAGTGTGTGTGAGCTGCCCAGACGCCGGGAGGCGCGGAGCTCAATCAGATCTGAATCGAATTCGAAATCGTGGGTGTAGCGAAGGTCCAACAGTGAGTCGTTTACGTCATTGGTGTTATAGCGCAGGCCGACAAACACATCCCGCTGAAACGGCGTTAGCGGTGCCGCGTCATTGCGAGTGTCATAATAACCCTCGGCGTAAACCGTAATGGAATCGAAACCATTACCGATCTGGTTAAAGGTGGTTTCGGAACCGATGCCACTGCCGACGAAGCTGTCTGTGGCACCGGATTGATAAATTACTTCGGCTTTCAGCACCGTGTCGCCCACTACGTATTGCAATTCCAAACCGGTTTGAGCGATGTCTTCATACCGTTCGTTAAATCCGCTTAGTGTCGAATTCTGAAAAACCGGTTGGTAGAGCGGTTCACGGGTATGTCCCTGGTAGCGGGATAAGCCCAAGTCAAAGTCCCCGATTCGGTACTGCAGGCGGAGTGCAAAACCGATATCGGATTGTCCGTTTTCAAAGGTGCTGTCCAATAATGGAGCGGGCAGTGTTCTGAGCCGGTCGCTGCCGTCTGCTATGCGTCTCTCCCGGGTGTACGGTAACGCCAAAGCAGTGAAAACAACGTCGTTATAGAACGTATTTACCGAAACACCCGGCTGCCCCAATTTGACCTTGCCGCGGAAGTCCTCAACCATATCCCGCTGGTTTACCAGATCCACCGGACTCCAGGCTTCAAGTACTCTCCAGTTTTCCTGCAATACACCGAGCTTGATATCAAACGCCTTTACCCGTGTTAGAAAAACTGCTTCTTTTACATCACCAGTAACCTCGTTTTCTGCATCGGGTGTGATGTGTAGACGGGTGCCGAGATCCACTCGTATATCGTCGGACAGATCGGTTGACCAATCCAGATCGCCGGACAGACCCGGTTGCACCGATTGTCCGCTTTGATCGGGAAGCAGGGGCTGCTCGGCAAAATACATTGCATCGAAACCGATGTTCCCCCTCGGTGTCTGGGCCGCACCCAAATTGGAAACCAAAAGCAACGGCGATAACAGCAGTGGTGGTAAAAGCGCTGCATAAGGCAGCGCTTTTGTCGCGAGCGCGGGCCGTTTCATCGCGACCAATACTCCAGACGGGCTTCGCGCAGGTCCGCATCGCGCAAACCGGTTTTAAAGCGATAGTTTTGCCATAGGATTTCCGATTCCGAACCATCGTGTGCGTTGGTCATCACGATACGGCCGGGGCGCCAGTGTTTGCCCTCGTATTCCTGATAGTCAAAAAACTCCAGGCGTTTTAGCTCACGACCCTGGCGATCAAAATAGACGATACGCACCGGTTGCCAGATGCGCGGATCAATGGTTTCCACCAGTTTTTCATAGCCGGAGTACGTGTATTTGGGAATGTTTGCGATGGTGTGGCAGGTGGTTACCGGTTCTCCACAAGGTTCGTCCTGGATAAATTCATAGTGGTAGTTCGAAAGCTCCCAGGTGGCGATATCTTCATAGGCAAACTCGGATCCAGCGAACGAACCGGTTTTATCGCGTGAGGCCAGGCGCTTGGAGCGGCTGGTTGCCGGCAGAAAAATCCACTGATCGTCCGGCGCACTGGGGTGGGTGTGTGTCAGTGAAACAAACCCGGCCAGATCTCTGGGTTGTGAAAATACCACCAGGCGTTTATCGCCATCGTCTCGCAGTTCCAGTGTGTTCATTTCAAATTCCCGAGTGGCGCTGATGCCGCCGGGTCGCTTCACGGTCATTTTACCGGTCACGACATAGTCTTCAAATCCGGCGTCATGGCGGTCGACACTGCTTGCGATTTCGCTGCCTCGTGCCGCCTTGTCGGTGGTGCTGGTATTGGCCATGGTGGTTGATGCCGCCAACAGTGAAGAGATGATGAACGCGCACTGTGTTTGTTTGAATTGAGTTAACTTAAACATAATTTAATCCTTTAAAAACGGGTGAGTGTTTAGCTCAATGAGCTTCCGATTAATGATTGCCCGACGTTTCGCGGGCGATGATATCCAGCATGCGGATCATCTGGCTTTCTTCGTGATCGGCGCTGATAAAGCAACGCAGGCGAGCTGCTTCCCTGGGTACAACCGGGTGCATGACTGCGTGAGCAATAAACTGGTTCTCCAAAAGCAATGACATCAGTTGGAGGGCTTTTTCATCTTCAATCATCATGGGTACGATCGGCACACCGGGTATACAAGTACGGCAGTCCAGACCCTTCTGCTGAGCTAATTGTTTGAACAAAACGGCATTGTTTTGTAGCCTCGTAACCCGTTCCGGTTCCGCCGTTGCAATGCGTACTGCGGCCAACGCCGCTGCTGCATTGGCAGGGCTGATGCCTGTGCTATACAACAAAAGTCCGGGGCAGAAGTGATGTAACAGTTCGATTAATTTTTTTGATCCGGCTAAAAACCCGCCGCAGCTGGCAAAACTTTTCGATAGCGTGCCGACGATTAATTCCACTTCGGATACCGGTACATTGAAGTGTTCGCATACGCCCCGGCCGCTGGCACCGACGGTGCCACAGGAATGGGCTTCGTCAATGATAAGCCAGGCATTGAATTGATTTTTCAATTCAACCACCGCAGGCAAATTGATCAGATCACCGTCCATGCTGTAAGCGCCTTCGACCAGGATTACGGTTTTGCGGTGTTGACTGCGATTGTCTTCCAATAGTCGTTTTAGGGCGTCCATATTATTGTGCGGAAAGGCAATACGTTTGGCGCCGGACATAACCGCCCCCATAACGCCACTGTTATGCATGTATTCATCGTGAATGATCAGATCCCGCTTATCGAGCAGGTAACCAATGGCAGAGACGTTGGTGCTATAGCCACCGACGGCCACCGCGGTGGCTTCAAACCCGGTGAATTCCGCCAGCGCCTGTTCCAGTTCGCGGTGCAGTTCAATTTCGCCACCCACCATACGTGCAGCGCCGGCATGAGTGCCGTAAGTTTCAATTGCTTCGCAAGCGGCGGCTTTTACTCTGGCGTCGTTGGATAGTCCGAGATAGTTATAATTAGAAAAGGTGACATAATCCTTGTTTTCAATCTGCAGCACGCTGGATACAGTGCCGCTACGTGGTTGAAAGTAGGGGTTTCGCAACGCGGAGTCCCGGTGATATAGGGAATGAATACGTTGCAAAAGGGCGTACTCTGCATAGTCCTCTACGTACGCTTCCAGGCTAAGTATTGCGTTGCTTTGGCTCTGGTCCCGGATCGGCGTAGAGCCCATTTTAGAGCGGATCTGACTGAGTAAGTTATCGATGGATGTGTTTTGAGTCGTCATTTCAATTCTCTCTTTGGTTCGGTAGTGGGGTATTAACCTGTCGGATACCGCGCGGCTATTGAGTCGCATCGGTATTGATTTCATTGAAGGCTTTATCAACCAGACTGTTGATGGTGGAGTGGCCCAGCAATTCCACCACCGAGTAGTTGATGCCAATGGCTTGATCTAACTGAACCTGAATTTCAGTGGACATCAGTGAGTCCACACCAAAAGCATCAAACGCCAGATCGGGTTTAAGACGGTCAGCCGACGTTTTCAGTGTTAATGCGATAACGTCGGCAATCAGGGCCCGCAGAGTGTCGCGGCCTTCGTCCTCCGGCATGGTTTTTACCGCAAGATGAAGTTGATCGACCAATGAAGCGTCTCCGCCCTGAGCGTTCCTGCATTGTTCCACCAGCTTGCTGAACGTCGCGGATGCGCCGCCCACCACTTCATAGGCAGCCCAGCGTTCCCAGGCAATGTTCTCTGCGATGGCAATCTGGGTTTGCTTTTGCATCAGCGCAACGCCCAGGCCGCGTAATGCAATATCCACTGGCAGAGGCGCCAATCCGATTTGGGTGAGGTGTTGACCAACGCGGTCGTCACCTTCGAGCATGCCCACTTCCGCAATGGCGCCGAAGTTGATGCTGAGCGCGTTTAATCCCATTGCCCGACGTTGATGCGCCAGGCCGTCAAGAAAACCGTTGGCGGCACAATAGTTGGCCTGGCGACTGTTTCCGACCAGATTGGCGATGGAAGAAAACAACACAAAGTGTTCCACTTCGGTTTGCATTTCCTGCAGGCAGCAGTGGAGGCTATGCGCACCGCCGGCTTTTACTTCCATCACTTTGGCGATGTCCTCTTTTTTCAGTTCTGACACTAACTGATCTTCGAGCACACCGGCGGCGTGGAATACGCCTTTTAATGGGAGATCACCAAAACAAAGTGAGTGCATCAGTTGATGTACGGCAGCGGTATCTGCCATATCCACAGCGTAGCCTCGAACAATGGCTCCGTGTTGCTGCAAGTTGAGAATCAACTCATCGGCGCCGGGTGATGCCAAGCCGCGGCGTCCGACCAGAGCAATGTGGCCAGCGCCGTTGCAGGCCAGCCACTGTGCCAGCTGGGCACCGAGTCCGCTGAAGCCACCGGTAACCAGATAAACACCCTGTTTTGAAAAGCGCGGCAGCTCGGGAATGACGGCGGCGAACGGCGCTTGCTGGCCTTGTATCCGGACTTCAATCCAGGCCGCTGAATCGAGCTTGCCAGTCTGCTGTAGTACGTCATTAATTGTTACTTCTGCCGGTAACGGCAGATCACCGGTCTGGGCTTCCTCGACCACACGTTCCAGGGCCGGCATGAAATGGCGGTTCTTTTTCATGGCTGCTAAATCAGTGGGCACTCGAATGAACTGAGCACAGTGCCGGGGAATGGCAAAAGGTGTTTCAGTCTCACTGATGTCCACCAAGCAGCCTCCGTCCTGCAGGCCGCTGAAGCCCACCTGTTTGCTCCATTGGGCAAGAGGGCCTGCGATCAAATCAAAGCGGGTATCGGACGTTGTATCGTAGGTACTGAAAGGAATCACGGTTGCGCCGCTGCGGGTCAGACGGCGATGCAGCGCCTCTCCCAGTGCACTGTTATCCAGCAGCACCAATGCATCGGGCGGGATTTCACAGGAGTGCAGGATCAATAGCGCCTGTGCTTCAATCACCAGTGCGGTTGCCGGCAAAGCCGATTCCGTCAAAAGAGAATGATCGGACGGGTTTGCGGTTTTAACGAGAATCGCATCCGGTTCTGCAACCACAACCCGCGATGCCGGGCGGCAGGGAATCAGTCCGCACACAGTGTCGCCGGACTGGAATAAAGTGGTGTCGCAGCCAGCCTGGGAAACGATGCCGCAGATGGCGAGCAAATCGTCCTTGCCGGAACGGAAAGCCAGACGGGTAACTTCAATCCGATACGCATTGTCCGCGACTGCAACCTCATCCGGTACTATTTTTGCCCGCAATCCGCTGTGGTTTTCGCCGGTATGATTCGGGTCCGGTTGCACGAAGAGAACGGGTGACTCGGCGACGTTATCGACCTGCGTGCTGTGCTGCTGTTGCAGCGCGGCGGAGCGTATTAGTTCAACCCCGTAGCGTTGGCCTTTGCGCAGCGCAACTTCGTCAATGGAGTCCGCATTCAGAATTTCCGCAAACAGGCATTGAGCCTGGTGGAACAGGTCCTCTTCCGGCGCGACGTCGATCAGGGCCGCATGCAGGTTTGCCTGTTCGTTGCGAACGACTCTGGCAAAACCCGCCACTGCGGTTTGTGCGGGAACAACCAGGTCATCTGCTACCACCGAAGCCGCCTGACGTGTGATTACCCGCAGCTTGCAAGTTTGCTCGCGGTGAATGAATTCCTGCACTAACAGCAGCAGGTTTTCCACACTTTTTTGACCGGTTGAGTCCGCTGCAGTGTGTAATCCTGCATCTGAAATAACCGCGATGTGGGTTGTGGCGTCTAAGGCCGCTGGATGGTTTAGCTCGCTGATGGCGAAGCGCTGAAACCCGGTGCCGACACTGCTGCAGACTTCAGCAAGTGCATCCGCCAGACGATCAGCCGGGTTAGCAATAATAGTAAGCATCCCAACCTGTTGATCGATCGTTTGCAGTGGTGGCAGAGGGTTCCAGATACGCTGGTAGTCGCCTTGCGGAAAGTGATTCGTTGTCTGGGCTCCGCGAAGGGCGACACAGTGGAGCCCTTTGAGAGCGGCAAATATCTTGCCTTGTTCATCGGCGAGGTCGAAATCGCATAAGATGCGGGTGGCACTTTTGGAAACAATGCGTCCATGGCAGACAATTCGTTCCTGAGCCGAGCCAAAGATTTGAATGGAATCCAGTGATACCGGTAGATAAGCGTTATCGTGACTCTCCATCAGGCACAAAGCCGACTGAAAACACCCGTCCAGAAGCGCCGGATGCAGAACGTAGACGGCACTATCTTCACCTGCGCAGTCGGGCCGTTGCAATGACGCCAGCACTTCAGCGCGGGCTCTGTTTCGTGATAAGGCCGTGATTGAGCGGAATGCAGGACCGTATTGCAACGACAAAGCCTGCAACTCTTCGTACAGGGTATCGACGGCAACCGGTTCGCCTTCAAATTCCTGCCATACATTAGCGCTAAGATAGGGTGTTTGTTTCACTGTCAGCGGATACAGGTGTGCTTGCGCGTGCACCACGTGAGTGTTGTCATTCAATGCGTCATTGGCAATCAGGTGGGCCAGGTTGGTGAACTCATCGAAAGCGATAGTCAGGTGAGTCGCGCGATCCTGGTTCAGAATCAACGCCTCCTGGATGACGATATTACGCAAAGTCCAGCCACTATATTCGTCCAGTTGTGGCCAGTACTGACGGGCTTTTTGGCACAGTGCCTCAATAAACCCTGCTGCCGGCATGATGGCCGTACCATCCACTTTGTGATCGAACAGATAGTTTAGACGGCTGAGGTTAAGATCAGCGCCCTGGCTACCACCATGCCTGTCGTCACTGCACAGTGGATCCTGTTGTGACTCAAGCCGGTCTTCCGCTTGCCATAACGATTCGCGCCACAGGGTTTTGCGTTGCCATGGATAGCCCGGCAGTTGAATTAGCTTGCCGACGGGTTCGCGCAACGCCCAGTCCACCTGTCCACCGTGAGTAAAAATGTCCGCGATGGTTTGTTTAACGGCGGTATGTTCCGGTTTGTTCATCCATAGGGTCGAAACTACATTCGCGTCGCAGCCCTGCTCTTTGAATACATCCTCAATCGCGCGGCGCAGTACAGGGTGAGGGCCGACTTCCACAAACAAGGTGTACCCGTCTGCCAGTGCCGAGCGCAAGGCGTCGGCAAAATAAACCGGGTCGCGAACGTTGTCGCACCAGTATTCCGCATCGAACAGGCGCGTGTCGGTGGCCTGTCCGGTTCGAGTGCCGGTGACGGTTGAATACAGGGGCGTCGTAGGCTTCACCGGACGCAGGCCTGCTAGGTGCTTGCGTAGCTCCGGTTTCAGCTGTTCCATCACCGGACTGTGATAGGGCACCGCTACATCCAGTGCCCGCGCAAACAGTTTGCGCTCGGTTGCTGTAACCCGGATGCATTCCAGGCTGTCTGCGTCACCGGCAATGGTGACGCTGGTGGGGGAGTTGATCGCCGCAAGGGACACTTTAGCCCCGTAGGGTGCAATCAATTCTGCGGCTTCGGCTTCTGTCACACCCAGCGCCAGCATCTTGCCCTTTCCTGCCGTTGTGGCCTGAATCCGGCTGCGCTGGTAACTGACCAACAACGCGTCCTCAAGGGTTAACATCCCTGATGCCCAGGCGGAGGCCACTTCACCCACGGAATGACCCACAACCGCAGCGGGCGTGATACCTTCTGCTTTCAGTAATGCCGTTAGCCCCATTTGCACCATCAGGTTGCCGGGTTGGGCGAACTCGGTCCGTTTGATCTGTGAATCTTCTTCATCCCTGAGCATTTCTTCCAGAATTGAAAATCCGGAGATGCTTTGGAACACGCGATCCGCTTCCAATAAGGTGGTACGGAAAATCTCGTTTTCATGGAACAGTTCACGGCCCATGCCGTGCCACTGAGGCCCCATGCCGGTGTAGATAAAAACGACCTTCGAGTTGCCAGAGCCGGAACGTTCCGCTGCGGAACCACCCTCCGGAATAGCGCCCTCCAGATAGTGATGCAACGCGTTTTTCAGTTCTTCTTTTGTTTCACCCCAAAGCGCCAGCCGATGGGATAAGTGAGCGCGACGTTGCGCAGCGGTATAAAGAACATCATCCAGTTCAATATTTGCCGAGCTGAGCAGATCAAGAAATTGTTCCGCTCGCGCCTGTAGTGCGCTTTGGTCTCGAGCTGTAATAGCAAGCAACCGGGCACCCGGCTTTGCGGCGAGGAACTCTTCATGACGTGGCTTACAGACTTCCGGTGCGGCCAGAATTAAATGGGCGTTAGTACCGCCATACCCGAATGAGTTGATTGCAATCTTGGTGGATGGGCCTGCGGTTTTATTATGCGCTTGGAGAGGAACCGGTATTCTCGGTAACGAAATTGACTCGGGTATGGCTGGATTCACTTCTTCTAATCCGGCTACCGGAGGAATGAGATTGTGCTGAAACATCATCACGGACTTGATTACGCTGGCGATACCCGCAGCGGCTTCCAAGTGGCCGATACTGGCCTTTACCGAGCCCACATAGCAGCTGCCGTTGCTGCCGTATACGCTGGCGATGGCTTTGGTTTCCAACGGGTCCCCTACAGCGGTCCCGGTGCCATGAGCTTCGACATAGGTAATATCTTTTGCGTCACAGCCACTGTCGGCCAGCACTTTATTCATCAGCGCTTGTTGCGCTTCCGGGTTCGGTACGGTTATCCCGCTGGTGCGCCCGTCCTGGTTGACACCCACCCCGCTTACAATAGCCAATACCGGGTCATTGTCGCGGTGCGCGGCGGCAAGGCTTTTTAACACAACGACCCCGCCGCCTTCGCCACGGCCGTAACCGTCGGCGCGCGCGTCAAAACTTTTCGAACGACCATCCTTGGCAAGGAAGCGTCCCTTGGACATCGCGATCGTATATTCGGGCCGTAGCATGAAGTTAACGCCGCCTACCAGCGCCATTTCACATTGACCTGTTTTAATGGCAGATACCGCCTGAGCAAAGGCAACCAAAGAAGAGGAGCAGGCTGTATCCACTGAAAAACTCGGACCGTGGAAATCGAAAGCGTAGGAAATACGGTTGGATAGCATGGTGAGTGTGGCGCCCGCTGCACTGTGTGAACCGATCGCGTCCCGAGCCCCGATGCCGAATTGATTGAGCAAATGATCAACCGTAAACCCGCCGACAAAGACGCCGGTATCGGAGCCGGCGAGCGCTTCCGGGTTCAAACCTGCGGACTCCATTGCCTCCCAGCTTAGCTCCAGTAAAAGGCGTTGCTGAGGGTCAAGGAATTCAACTTCCCGTGGTGAAAAATTGAAAAAATCCGCATCGAATGCGCGAAAGTCGTAGTTATGAAGAAAGTGACCTGAGTCTACGTAGGCTTTACCCGACGCATCCTCAGGGTTGTGGAATTTGTTCAATGACCATCGGTCTATTGGCACTTTGCTGACATAGTTGCGCCCTGTCAGCAGGTTCTGAAAGTAATGCTCCGGTGTAGCAGAGCCATCGGGAAATTTGCAGGCAGTGCCTATAATAGCAATGCAGTTGTCGCTGGAAGGCTCTGATAACGGTTTGTCCGAATTGCGCATCATCTCGTTTATCCTTTAACGGGTGTGAATTAATTAAAAAGCCGAATACACCGTCTCTGTTCGGTAGCGATGTCGTACTCCTATTTACGACGGTCGCTGTCATTAAGTTGCAGGGTGGGATGAATTTACTCTGGCAATTTCGCACAGAATAATGCCGGACTATTTTTGCTTTGTATGTGTGCGGCACTTTCCGGCCGTATTCAGCGTTTCTGCTGTGATAAGGTTGGCTTTTAAGGTGGTCTTTGTTGAATTAAACTTTTTCTTCATTTGACGGAAGATGACTAGTGTCCGGTGCGCAGGGTCAAGCAGCGGACTGTGCCCCGCGCGATAATTGAAATCAGGGAACCACAGGATGTCGATGCACGAGGCAACAGCGGACGAGTTGGAAAAATTGTTGGAAAGAATTGCTTTGAAAGATCAATCTGCACTGGAACAATTACACCACAGGGTGGCGGGGAAGCTCAGTAGTGCAGCGATGAATGTGCTCTACGACAGTGACATGAGTAAAGATGTCGTGCAGGAAACGTTGCTACAGATATGGTTTCGGGCAGGTGATTACCAGCGTAGCCAAAGCGAACCGATGACGTGGATGAGTGCTATTTTACGTTATCGCGCTATCGACCGGTTAAAATGCGAAGGGATTGAGAAAAATCGAAGAGACCAGTTTGAACGTTTTCAGGAATGCACGGAAACACGCGCTCTGGATACGCCGGTGACCCATTTGTTGACGCAAGAGTTACACCGTCAATTACGCGGTGGTTTGACCTCGTTGTGCACATTGAACCGCAACGCATTAGTGATGGCCTATTACTACGGGTACAGCAGGGAGTCTATTGCTATCCATCTGAACCAACCGGTTAACAGTATCAAAGCCTGTCTGCGTCGTGATCTGATGAAATTGAATCGTTATTTGTCCTGTTAATGAAAAGCAGGGGCAGGGGGGTTGGCAGAATCACACCTTTGCAGGGGGCGCTTCGTTAAGGATACGAACTTCACGTTGCGGAAAGGGAATCTCATAGCCGTGTTCCTGTAGCGTTTCAAGAATCATCAGTAGCAGGTCTCCACCCACCCGGTTTTTTCCGTCATCAACCCCATACATCCAGAATTCCACGAACATATTAATTCCGGAATCACCAAAGCTATCGATTTCACAATCCGGACGTTCCTCAATGGGGATATCGTCACCGCTGATGACTTGCTCATGGGTCGCAACAACCTGTTTTATGATTTCGACTAACTTGCGAACATCCGAGTGGTACGCTACTGAAAAATCCACTCGGTAGCGCTGTTTGTTGTTGTGGTGAGACCAGTTGGTGAAGCTTTCGGTTATAAACTTTTCGTTGGGCACCATGATGTCTTTTCCATCATAGGTTTCCAGAGTAGTGGAACGTAATGACATTTCCCGAACGATACCCGAACGACCATCTTCTAGCTCGATATAGTCTTCAACCGTAATGGAACGATCCAACAAGATAATGATGCCGGAAATAAAGTTCGAAGCGATGGCTTGCAATCCGAATCCCAAGCCGACACCCACTGCGCCGCCAAACACGGCAAGCGCCGTTAAGTTGATACCCATGATCTGTAGAATAAGAAGTGAGACCCCAACAAAAATGGTGATCTCCAGACATTTAACGGCCACTTCTTTGGTTCGGATATCCAACTTTTCCTGGCGCCGAATTATTTCTTTGCCCGTATTATTTGATACACGGCCGAGCCAGAATAGAAGTGAACCGAAAAAGATGACTCTCAGTAAGCCGTAGGCCGACATTTCGATATTGCCGATACTGACCGACATGGATTCCAGAATCTGGATCAGGTGCCCGAGTATTCCCACCAGATGCAACAGCAGTAAGGGCAGGCCAATCCATCTGAAAACGAACTTGATGAAATCGTTTTTGACGTGATCTCGGATCACGGTATTGAAAACAAAAAGCATGGCGATAATCAACGCAAAATTAACCAGCCACGATTGACCGATTAGGCGTTTGCTCAGCTCAACGGAAAAGCTCAGCATCAGGATATTCAGAAGTGGAAATAACAGGTTTCCCAAAGCGGAAAGAAAGCGCCGTAGAGGATCCGTCGGTTGTGTTTTGTCCAGCTTTCTCAAAATCGGGATAAACGATCGGATGCGGTTGCTGGCGATGTACGCCACAGCGATTATCAGAAAAACCAAGGCTAATTGAGAATAGGTATTGATGCTCAGAATGGATTCGACCGCCTTGTTACCGGCGTCCATTGCTAATTTTTTTATTTCTTCGGTATTCACTTAAACTGTTCCCGGGTTGAGCAGAATTCATCAGGCTTATTCACTTTATAGAAAAGCAATCGATTGTCCAGTGAAAGCACAAGGCGGGGTCAGGAGAAGTGCAGAGTTGATTAGTCCTTGCAGGCTGTTACGCTTCGTTCTCTTTTTCATCGAAGGGGATCACCTGGAAAAAATCCTCCCGGGTCCAGGGTTTGTTGATACAGCCGGAGAATTCGGTGAGTTCTTCAGTCCGTTGAACGGCTTCGGGATCGGCGTGGCCGCTGAGCATGATTTTGAGAAGGGTGGGGTATTGCTTGTGTACTTTAATCAGGAACTCGTCGCCTTTCATGCCGGGCATCATCCAGTCTGAAATAACGGCTTTGATTTCTTCGCCGTCGTCCAGCAATTCCTGAATCAGTTCCAGGCCTTCCGGTGCACTTTCTGCGATTTCTATGGCGTATTTGCCCTTATACCAGTGCCTCAGTTGTGCTCGCAAACTCATGAGAATGGTCCGGTCGTCGTCGACGCAAATGATATAAGCTTTGTTCAAATACATGTCACTCAATGTTGGATAATACACAGATAAACTATAAGGACTAATTTAATCTGAAATCGGCAAGACTACACTAAACGTAGTATATCCAGGCCTGGATTTAAAGAAAATCTTGCCCCGGTGCTTTTCAACAATCCGTTTGCAGATACCCAGGCCCAGTCCGCTGCCTTCCCCGGCCACTTTGGTTGTAAAGAAGGATTCCCAGATCCGTTCCTGAATCTGCTTAGAAATACCTTGTCCGGTGTCAGAGATGTTGACCTGAATGTGGGGCTGATTCTCTATATTGATACTGAGGGTGTCGATAGTCAGAACGCCTTTGTATTCCATGGCTTGCAGGGCATTGTGAATGAGATTGGTCCACACCTGATTGAGTTCGTCGGGGTAACAGTTGAGTAGCGGCAGGGTTTGAAAGTTTTTAATGACTTCGCAGCCCTGCTTTAACAAGCCGTTATAGAGCACCAGGACCGTATTGATATCCTCGTTGATATTGCTATCGGACTTTTCGCCGAAATGGTCCTTTCGTGCAAAACTTTTCAGGGCAAACGCGATTTTGGCGGCACGGGCGGTCGCGGTGTAAATGGTTTGATTACAACGCATAATGCCGGTGAGATTGTACGCACTGTCGATGATTCGAAAGCTGTTGTCGCCCACCATCATGCTTATTATTTGATCTGTTTTGTCAGCCAGCCCCATATCAATGAGCCGGTCTGCAATTTCTTCTGCTCTATCGGAGCCGCTTTCTGTCAGCAGTTGCAGGGCTTTGCGCTTGACCTTGCGTTCTTCGCGGGTGGTCATGGATTCCATGGGGCCGGCGTTGTGTAATAGCCAGTCGAACAGGTGTTTTTCAGCGTCGGTGGCGTGCTGGAAAAGCATCTCCAGACTATTGGCATAGCCGGTGTAATATTTAGTGGCATTGCCCGCAGAGGCGTGTATAGCGCCCAATGGAGTGTTCACTTCGTGAGCAATGCTGGCGACCAATTGGCCCAATGCGGCCATTTTCTCGGAATGCACCAGTTGTTGCTGGCTTTCTTCAAGGTCATTCAGCGCTTTGATCAGGTTCTCGTTTTGTTGATTGAGCTGCTCCGTGCGCTCATCCACCTTCATTTCCAGGTGCAGATTGTATTCTTCCAGGTCCTGGTAGGCCTTACTCAGGTTCACAGCCATTTCTGAGAATTGAGCGGTGAGCACGCCCACTTCATCTTTGCCCGTGGGATTGACCTGGTTGACAATGGAAAAGTCACCTTTGGAAAGGCGTTGCGCGAAGTCCGTCAAGCGCACAATGGGATCGGCCAGGCGCTGGGCTAAACGTGAAATAACCAGGAATGTGAGCAGAAGAATACTGGCCGCAGAGGCGAGGGATCGAAGAGAGTAGCTCTTCACTATGGCGGAGTTTTCCTGTTCCGATTGTTTGACCTGTGCTTTCACCCCGTCTAAAGAGTAACCTACCATCAGTTGGCCCCACGGACCGCTGCCCACCTGAACCGGTAATCTAAATACCAAACCATTGGCGTCTCTTAGCTTTTCCGTGACGAGCTGATCCGGCTTCTCTGATAATGATTTTCCGATCGATTTGACCTCTACGATGTAATCTTGCTGAAACAGGGTGTCGCTGTACTTGTTTTGTTGGATTGTCGAACCAGCAGTATTCACCACAACGTTCTGGGATTTATCAACCAGGATCACCCATTTCAATTCGCTGCTGTTTTCCGAGATTTTGTTGAGGGAGTCGGTCATCTCAAAGAGGTTGAAGGACGCGATTTGCTCTTCGACCTGATGGTGTAATTGGTTGGATTGAAATAAAGCCCTGTTGTATAGATTTTCCAGCATGAGGTCGGTCTGCTTTTGCAATTCCCCTCGCAAAATTGCCTGCTGAGAGGAAATTTGCCCGCTGGTGAGTAATACCAGCACCGAGAGAACCAGTAGCAGCATCACCGTAACCAACTGGTTGCGAATACCTCGTTTGAACATCATCGAATAAGCCTTGGGCCTGATCGTTTACTGATACAGCTACACACACGCAGCTCCCCTTGCTCCAAACAACGTTTACTCAAGAACATGGGTTGATTGATAAGGGAGCTTGGTGAATTACCGAAGCGCACTGTAATTCACTCTTACTAATAATAGTCACCATCTTTGTTTCTGTAGCGGAATAAATGCTACATAGATTAACGGATGCTTCCGTTATTGCCAGTTAGAATTATCTAACGCGTTGAAAGCATATGCAAAATGCCAATTTTAAGTGTTTTCACAGGAATCGATGAAGAGCTTTAAAGCTTGACTACACTTAAGTGGGAATACCCATATTGTATCCGTAATGCGCGTGCTTGAGCTGATAGGTCAGGTTAGCGCGCGAATTCTACAGAACATGAATCGAACAAAAATAACATCTCTTATCGAAGGGAATCAATTCCATGGCTGCTGACTTTAGAATGAAAATCATCATTCCCATCAACGACGCTGCGTATAACCAGGAATTAGCTGAATTGGCACGAGGGGCCGCGCCGCCTGATTTGGATATTGACGTGGAAAACATCGGCGCCGGAAATGCGTCTATAGAAAGTCGTTGGGATCGTATGACCAATGCTCCCCATGTGGTAGATCTGGCGATCAAAGCGGAACATCAGGGCTTTAACGGGATTTTTGTCTCGGATTTTGATTATTGTGGTGTGGAAGAAGCTAGGGAGGTGGTCAACGTACCGGTTATTGGTGGGTTCAGGCCCAGCGTATTCACGGCGATGTCCCTGGGGCAGCGGTTTTCTATTGTCACCGTGTTGGATTCGGTGGTGGATATGCAGCGATCCCATATCAGAACCTTTGGCATTGAACCCAACTTTGCCTCCATCGTTGCAGTCGACTTGCCTGTACACCAGTTATCTGAAAAGAAAATCGTGATCGAAAAGGTATACGAATGCAGCGTTAACGCCATTGAGACTGCCGGAGCAGATGCTATTTTGCTGGGCTGCACGGGATTTATGCACATCGCCGAACCGGTGGCGGAGCGCTTAAAAGCGAAATATAAAATGAATATTCCGGTGATCGATCCCAATAAAGCGGCGGTGAACTTTCTGTATATGTTGATGCGAACCAGGCAATGGCAGAGCCGGGTAACCTATC
Source organism: Ketobacter sp. MCCC 1A13808 (assembly GCF_009746715.1). NCBI lineage: Bacteria > Pseudomonadati > Pseudomonadota > Gammaproteobacteria > Pseudomonadales > Ketobacteraceae > Ketobacter > Ketobacter nezhaii. The sequence continues at coordinate 188,080 of NZ_VRKW01000002.1, read as the reverse complement.
AGGTACCACCCAACTTTAAGGACGCAGAGTGAACCCCGCGTATGTACAAGATTAATAAAACGGATATGCAAACCATCGTTAATGGGGCGAGTTTTCTGGCCAGTGGCGGGGGAGGCGGAGTGGCTTCTGCTCTGGATGTCATCGACAACATTACCCATTTTTCGAACGAGGTCAGCGTGGTGGGTGTAGAAGAACTCCACTCCGGCGATGAGCTGTTGGTGATATGTGGGGTAGGCGCACCGGACGCCCCCAACCTGAATTTTAATTATTCGGCAGGCTTCGGGTTGACCGGATTACAGGAAATGTCAGGCAAAACGTTTAGTCATGTGCTGCCGATCGAAGTGGGCGCAATGAATTCGATGATCCCGCTGCTGGCGTGCGCCCAGTACAATATCCCGTTTGTGGATGGAGACGGTGCGGGTCGATCCGTTCCCCAAATGAGCATGTGCACTTATGCCCTCAAGGGATTTCCGACGCAAGAAACATTGGTAGTCAGCGAAACGGACGTTCAGTTTCCATTGCATCCAGCGAATGCCCGGCAGATGGAGCGAGACGTCAGAAAAGTAGTCAGCAATGAACTGCATAATGCCGGTACGGTTGCCACCTGGCCGATCAGTGCCCAACAGTTGACGGCGCCGGCTGCGTTTGTGCCTGGCTCCCTGTCGCTGGCGCGGTCGTTGGGTGTGGCCATGGCGACTCAGAATCCGTTAGAGGGAGTGCGGGCAATAATTGGTAATTTCTATGCAGATAATCGTATCATTACGCGCAAAGGCCGTGTTATTGCGGCGACGAATAAAGTGGAAGATGGCTTCGATGTGGGCACTATCACTGTGCAAGATGAGGCGGGGATGACGGTGAGACTGTATTTCGTCAACGAAAGCCTGTTTGCAACCATTGATTATCATGGGCAGCCTTCGGCGTTTATTTTAGGCCCGGATATGATTTGCTGTATGGGTGTAGATGGCACGCCGATGACCAATTCAGAGATTTGCAGCCGATTCGAAAGTAAGCAATCCATCGAAATCTGCCTGCTATGGGTGAAAGCGTTGGACACTATTCGTACACCCGGTATGTTTTTTCAGTATCTGACGTTGTTGACGCAAAAATTTTCTTCGGCAAGCTGGTCCGGCTATACCTTTATTGAGGATATTCCCGACTTATTGGATTAACAGCCCGTAAACAAACTCTGCGTGGTGGAGCAAAAGCAAACAATGATTGGAATGTTGGTAGGGAGACGCGTTGCTCTGGGCATAGGGGGCTCAATGCTTGTGTTATCCCAGGCAAGTGCCGCTACCTCTCCCACACTGCAACAGGAAATACGCTGGTTGCAGGAGGAGCACTATGTCACTACGGCCACCAAGACCCAGGAGAAACTCAATAAGAGCGGCTCCACCATCAGCATCATAACCGCCGATGAGCTGCAGAAAATGGGTGCCCGTAATTTGATGGACGCACTTAAGCGGGTACCCGGGTTCGGTATCAATCAATTTAATATGGGCATCACGTCTACGGGCGTGCGGGGCGTGAAGACCGATTTTTCGGAAAAGGTCCTGTTTCTTATTAATGGCCATCCGGTGAATAACAACCTGGTTAACGGCGGGGCATTGTCCAGTTATAACAACTTCCGTATAGATGATATCAAAGTGGTTGAGATTGTTCGTGGGCCGGGGTCGGCGCTGTACGGTGCCAACGCCTTTGTCGCGGTGGTAAACATCGTGACCAAGACAGCAAAAGATATTGATGGTGTTGAGCTTAGCTTGTCGGGTGGCAGTGATGAGACCAATCAGTTCGATCTTTTGTACGGCGAACGAATCGGTGAATTGGATCTGGCTTTCAACGCCAATGTGTTTCATTCGGACGGAATAAACGAACCGGTCCGCTCCGATGCGACAGGCCAATCCGGACGCACGGACTTTTGGCAAAAACGATATGAGATGTCCTTTCAGGGCAGTTACCGGAATCTGTCATTGCAGGGCCGGTATACGGAACGTAAGGCGGGGGCGTATTTAGGCGCGAATAACTTTCTGAACACCGGCTCAGAGCAGGAATACAGAGAATATTTTATCGATGGATCCTATGTTGCCCCTGTCTCCGATAACCTGTCGGTGATGACGCATGTTTATTTTGATCACTTTGAATTTGATAATCTGTGGGAGTTGGCGGACAACTTCTATGCCCGCAGTCCGATTAAGCACGACAAAACCGGAATAGAATCCACTTTGACCTGGAACTGGAACAGCAATAATAAATTGTTGCTGGGGGCGGCGGCGGAACACCAGAGTCAATATGGTGTGGAATACTGGACCAATAATGGTGCCGGAGAGCTGGTAAATATCTCAGACGTTGCTAATTGGAACGGCAGTCATAATCGCGACATCGTCGCTGTCTATATGCAGGACATCTGGGATGTGATGGAGACCCTCAGGTTGATAGTCGGAGCCCGCTATGATCATTACAGTGACTTCGAGGGCAGCTTCAACCCAAGGGCCAGCTTAAGTTGGGAATTTGTACCCGATTACCATCTGATCGCGACGTACGGCTCTGCCTTCAGGGCGCCCACCTTTGGGGAGTTGTACAATATTAATAACCCGTCAATTGTCGGCAATCCGGATCTTCATCCGGAAGAGATTGATACCTTTGAACTGGGTTTGAATATTGATATAAGCCGTCGTTTCCAGGTTAGGGGCACCTTTTTCTACAATAATATTCAGGATATTATTGCGCCCAGAGCATCGCAGGGAGCGGTCAACTTTTCAGACAATGTCGGTGAACTGGAGGTGTTGGGTGTGGAGCTGGAAGCCAAGCTTCGTTTACGCAATGGCTCCACCCTGGGTTCTAATTACACCTACCAGGATCCCACCAATGCCCTTAACGATACCCGGGCTCCAGAGGTTCCCCTGCAACGGGCCAACCTTTGGTATAACCACCGTTTCTCGCGCAGTCTGAATGCGTTTGCCGGTGTGTTGTATGAAAGCAAGCTAAGTCGTGAAGAGGCAGACCCGAGAGCCGATGTGCCAGCGACTACCACCCTGGATCTAGCGCTGACCTGGCGCAATAGCGCTGAAGATATCACGATAACAACGTCGCTCTACAATGCCCTGGATGCCCATCATGTCGACCCCTCTCCAAGCGGGGTTATGTTGTCTGATTATCCCAATCCCGGTCGCAGCTTTATGTTGGAACTGCAGTTTGAATATTAGGTGAGCGGGGCATCGATAGTGCTCTGCGGGTCATTCATAACTACTGTGTTAACAATTCGTTTACCGAGCCCAGAGCATCCGTATTCAGATCGAGTTGATACTCGCCCACTTTGAGCAAGTTCAAAGATATACTGCTGCCCGCCGGAAACTGAACGTGGGATTCCGGCTGTTGTTGTTCGAGCAGGGTTTGGGTAATAACCGCTGCTTGTCGTCCGGTGGTGGCGAGGTCTGCATTGATACTCAACGTTGCGCCTAATTCCATAAACAGGGAGCTGTAGGCGAACACAGGCCTTTGGCGGCGATGGGCCAGATCGAAAACCAGTTTGGTGCTGCTTTCGGATTTCAAAACCACAGGGTCGGGCAGAACCCAAAGCGCATCTACTTTTTGCAATAATTGATCAGCGATACGGGGTAAATCCTCTACTTTGTTCACGGCTGCACTGACCAGTTCGATGCCCAGTTGATTTGCAAACCGTTCCCCATCTTTAACCAGCCCGGCATTGTCCTCGCTATAGATGACCCCAATTCGTTTTAACTGCGGAAAGAAATATTTAAACCAGGTCATCTGGGCGTGGGGTGCTACTTCACTGGCGACGCCGAAATAATTATCCCGCGATTGGAACTGCCGCCAGCTTAGCACCGAGCTATAGATAACCTGTGCGGCCGGATCAATGTAATCAACCGATCCCAGCGCTTTTGCCCCGATGGTATAGATTGCGGCAAATTGTTGAGTATTCAGTACGTCCAGTAGCTGTTCGGTGGGTCTCTCGTCGTTGTTCAGGTCGAGCGTAACAATGTCCTTGCCTGCCAGTGCCTCCATAAACCCGTTTTCTGCTAACTGATATCGGGGCAATGAATGATTGCTGTTCACTACCAGTATTTTGTTTTTGGACAAGGGAACCGGGCCCGCTGGGTCCGGTGTAATGCGTGCACAATTGGTTATTACCATTGCAAAAATCAGAATGACTAAACAGCGGGCCTGAATCATAGTCCATGCCCTCCCTTAGCTTGGCTCGTCATGGGTAGTCGCTTCCATTCATCTAACCCCAATAAGTTGAGGCCGAGTTTCCCCTGGGGATTCTGAGTCATTGCTGCGATGGCGTTAAGTGCCGGTTCCAAGCCAATTAGATTGTCCCGGTTCACCACAACCACCAGGCTTTTTTGCGGTGTACTACGTCCCAATACGTGCAAATTCCGATAGGCATCCTGGTTCAGAGTGGCCAGTTTTTCAAAGCTGATTTCCGAAGCCAGGGCAGCGTCAGCCAAGCCAAAACTTACGGCCATTAACGCATCGATGTCTTTCGGCACCGTTAAATATCGGGCATTGGATACAGTGATCTGACCGCTACTGTACTGCATTTTTGCGAGCAGAGTATCGACGTAGTCCTGGGGGCCTGAAACCGCCAGAGTGATACGGATGTTGCCCGTTTGATTAAGGCTCTGTGATTTACCAATTAATAATTTTCGAAACGTATCCTTCCCGTGTTCAAGTCCTCGCAGGTAAGGAACAAGGGATCTATTGGTGCTTGCTAACTGGCGATAATGCCAGTCGGACATGATAAATATGGCGCCTTTCGATTGTTCGACCAGTTGTTGGAATGTTTTCCGGTCTTCTACCGGCTGCAGTTGCATATCCAACTGTGTTCTGAAATAGCGATCAAAGGTATTTTTGAGAACCAGGTTGCGGTCGTTATGGGATTCCGGATTGTAATGATAGACCGTGACCTGTCCGGTGGGCTTGGAGTCAGCTTGAGTGGTCAATGGCGTCAACAGAAGACAAACAAAAACAAGGCTCAAAATCAGGCCGAGCCTTTTGCGCTGCTGAAAGGGGTTACGCAACGATTTCACGCTGTAATCTCATTGCAAAAACACGTCGGAATAACAAAGGGGACTCCACGAAGCCATGTGGTCATTGATCATTGATCGGATATCCATTCGTTTAAGCTTAGGACTAATTGGGCAAATTGTTTAGACCTTAATCTTATGTAATTCATCGGGTTACTAGAGTTGCTGATAATTTAACCCATCTTGGGGGTGAATTGTTCAAAATTGGACTATTATTTAACAATGGCAGGTTAAAAAAAATACAAAAATGGATTTGGACGATATCGCAGCGGGTTGCTAAATACCCTTTGACGTTCAGGTCTATTAGCACAACCGTTCCATATGTGATTGTGCTGCGCTTTCTACGCTCTACCGACAAGGTAATGGAATTCTCTGACGGATAGAGGCAGTGCTGTGTCGTCACTCAACGGGTGCGATACGGCGTTTGCAGGTTTTATAGAAAACATTTCAAACAAGCCCTATTAAAAAGGAAATTGATATGTGCATCGACCGCCTAATGGAAGACCAAAATAATCACTTCAGAACCGTCGCTTTCGACCAATTTCACTCACAACAGGAAGTTGTTCATAGTATACAGAATCTGGCCAAGGTGACGCCAATAGAACTGGATGATCATCATGTGGTTTTACTGATTTATCCAGCCACCCATGACGTCAGTGCGAATCGGGTCATTGCGCACTTTGGCAGTGGATCTTTCCGCCGTCTGGAGGAAACGGAAGTCACGACAGTGGATGGGATTGCGGTTTGTGATTCATTGGGGGGCTACGAGAATATTGTTTTGGGGGTGGGTGACTATCAATCGGGCATTGAATTTTCGGTTCATGAACTTTGCAATAATCGGCTTACCGACGTGTTTCAATTCTCCGGTCTGAAAAAATACAAAGCCAGAATCAAACAAGTTGCACCGGAAACCGCACGGGACACTTTTCTGCAATGCGAAAAGTGTTTTGTCGGCTTCAGTTTAGAAAGTGGCAGTTTTACGGGTAACCGGCTGGTGGCAGTTATGAAATGGATCGACTCCCACTTTAGTGAATGTTTAGTATTGATTGCGGATTCCATCCATAACAACACGATTCAGATGGAACGGCATGTTTCCCTGAAAAAATCGCTGTCCATTACCAATGCGCTGGCGCAAAGTGCGATTGATGAATGCGAGGCTATTATCGGGGGGCTTAACCACTGCCGTTTTATTGTGAGCCGTGCGTCCCGCTATATTCCGGAGCCGGGTTACGCATCAACCCTGACCTCGCTTTATAACCTCTATGAGTGTTCCGCTAATTTTCGTGACTCGGTTAACCACTTCAGCAAGAATTTTGCGCACCGTAAAAACGTGGAAAGAATTCGTTTTGTGGAGCTGTCCAAAAAGTATTTGTTGGAAGAGCTGGCAGTGACCAGCTGCCTGATCGCCGAAGGGTGGACCACTTTGGTTTATCCGGGTGAACTGAACGCGTTTGATGAGATCGCCAATGGATTACACCCTGGTGTCCCCGAGTTGCTCAAACAATTGACTAGTGTTTCGTTGACCTTCAGGCCTGCAGGGCAGGATAGCCATTGACGTAGAGCAGCCAGGCAATGGCAAAGTAGCGTATCGCTTTTCCTGCAAAGGTCAGGCACCAGAACTGCCAGAACTGCACTTTCATGATACCGGCAACCAAGGTGATAGCATCGCCGCCAAGCGGGCTCCATGACAGCAATAGTGTCCATTTTCCGTATTTTTCAAACCAGCGTTGTGCGGGTCTCAGGTGGCGCTCTTTAAGGGGGAACCAGCGGCGATCCTGATAATGCAGCATGTATTTTCCAAGCCACCAGTTAATGGCAGCACCGGATGTGTTTCCGAAAGTCGCCATTAGCGTTAACCCCAGCCAGTGGTCGGGATAGCTGGTCAGCATCTTGATTAGCAACAGCTCCGAGTAAAACGGCAGAATGGTCGCGGCGGCAAAGGAACCAAGCCAGACCACAGCGTAATCTCCGGCCAGAGAACCGGTTGTAAGCGAAGCGGAGAGCGCTGCAAGCGCCTCTGTAAAGCTAGACACGGAATACGATCAAGCCGTTGTTAACGGACATCTAACCATTGCACAACTTGTTCTTTCCAGGGTTTGAGAAAGTCCGGCGTAAAACTGTCGAGGTGTTGCAGGTAGGCATTGGCACAGGCGCGTAAAGTCGTTGCATTGTCGGCCAGTACTTCTACCCGGACCCAGTCGTTCCAGGCTGCCCACAAGCCCCATTCCGGGTTATCGATATCGCAGTCCGGAAGACGGTAGTGGAAGGTTGGCCTTGGTTTTACCAAAGGATCCTGGATCTTTTCCCGCACCCGCGCCTCGTCAATGTGTAAGAACATGGGCAACATATCGAGAGCACGGTTCCGGGTCGGATTGAAGCGAATATAGTCGTCTATCAGCGCGTCCATATTCGGTTTGTAGTCCTCGCGTAGAATGAACTCAATGTAATCTTCTTCGAAAGCCTTTATGTAAGGCGTGACCCGTCGGCTGAAATCGACGCCGGATTGGTCCACCAGCCAGTCGTGACAGCAGATGTAGGCCTGGAGATGGTGCAGCACAGTCACCGCATCAAGCGCCGCTATCTCGGGATTGAAATGCAAACCGAACGCATTCCAAATTGAGTCCCGCGTCCCTTTACCGCCGCGCTCCCTTACCAGCTCCACCAATCGATCCATTTTTCCGATATCAGTCATAGGCAGGGGAGGGGTGACGATTTCGCAGGGCACCCAATTTTTGGTAATGGTGCCCAGCGTATGGCTGGTGAGCTCATCAATTAAATCGCCGGAGTTTTCGTAGTCTCTGGCAATCCGCTTCAGAAGTTGCGAATCCACCTCTACTGTAAAGGTGTCATAGTCGTCGCTGTGAATCAGCCACTCGCGTTCACTCAAGCGTTCGGTTTTGCCCGGAAACACCTTCTGTACCAATTCCACCAGGTCTTTTACTTCCGGGCCACTGAGTTCAATTTCGATACCGAGCCGACGAATACGACCGTCGCTGGTTTGAATGTGTGGTGGCATCGTGTAGGGGCTATTTGCCGTTCGCGGATGTGGATCGGCCTGATCTTGCTCAAGTTCGTTCTTTTCCATACTTCAGCCCTCTTGATTAATCTTTTTTAAATCGGTGTGACAGGTGCACCTGATGGTGTCATTTGGCAGAGCCGGAGCAGAGGATCAAATGAATACGCTCAAGCCGTTTGATATGCCCGCAGATTACTGCGATCACCAACAACGTAGGTACAGCAATAAAGAGGCCGGCAACGCCCCAGATCCAGCTCCAGAAGATAATGGATACAAAGATCACGATCGGATTCAGCTGAAATTGTCGCGCATGTACAAACGGATCCACAAAATTGCCGCAGATAAACATCAGTACTGCGGTGGAGGCAGGAGCGACAATCAAATAGGTGACCTCCAGGTTATTGGTTGCCACCGCTGCAGTCACTGCCACCAATGACAGCACATTTCCGATATACGGTATATAGCGCATTAATCCCACGAGTATACCCCACAGAACCGGGTACTCGGCACCGAAAAGCCATAGTAACACGGCAATGAGCAGGCCGAAGCTGAGGTTGACGCACATGGTGACAACAATATATTGGGCAAGTTGGCTACGAACTTTGCGGATCACTTTGAGAGACGTAATGCGTTTGCTGCGGCGGCGAAACGTCGCTGAAATATTCCGCGCCAGGGCGTCTCCGCCCACCAGAAAGAAATAGCACAGGATCAGCGTGATCGAGAGCGTCCAAGTGAAGGAGGTCAGGGATACAACGAGCTGGTCTTTCCAGCCGCCCCGACTTTCTGTTACTACCACCCTGTTATCCCCAGTGCCGGTGGGGTTGACTTCGTCGCCCGCTGCCATAGCGTGGTCGACCAGATCTTCCATATCTTCAGAGCGACTCTGAACCTCGATCATGGTTTCCCGTAATTCCGGTACCTGCGATTGCACTTTAGAGAGAATATCGGGAGCGATTTCCAGCCATTGCTCGGCAGGTTCTTTTAGTAGGACCAAGCTTCCAACCAGCGTGCCGAGCACCAGCAGAACCAGTATCAATGCGCTCAACGCTTCCGGGATGTAGAGTTTCTTGAGCCACAGCATCGGAGTGTAGAGCAGCGCAGCGAGGTAGAAGCCGAACAGAAGGGGGATCAGAACCGAACTCGCGAATACCAAAAGATGCGCGCTTAATGTGGTGAAAATCAGCACCAAAGTCGCAGTGAATAACCATGAACGGTTTAACTGCTGCCAGTCAGATAGAGTCGATTCCTGCGGTTTTTCTGCAAAGCCTGTCCCGGTTGCCACTAGTTTTTGGATCTCCCCAGTCGAGATTTGTTGATACACGGTGAATGCGCTTTCCCTAGCCGTCGTGTTTCTGTGGCTTTATTTCAACGTTGGTATTCAAGCCCGGCTTATTTTCTAATATTAGTGCTTCAGCGATAGTACGCAAAAAAAGGGCCAATTATCCAGGCGCGCTCAAAGTGGCTGTTCCCGCTACTTCAGTTGTAGGAAATCCGGCTGCGGCGGGAAGATTTTTCAAAATGCTTGCAATAATTGCAGCCCGGCTTCGGTTAGCGTTCTTGTTGCGGCCGTGCCAATGCCCGGCTCGTCCGCGCTCACAGACCGGTTTTGTACCCGGAACGCCCATATTCACTCCATCGCAAACCCAATTTCGCCCGATGTACACAAAGTTGGCCAGTATGCTGCAAGTGCGAAGCCGATAGCGATCTTTATACCCGTGCCAGGAGGCTTCCATGTTCACCCAACTTAATCCACCGTTACCCTTATTCATACCCGCTAAAAACGAATCGGCCCTGGCCCATGGCGTAATTGATTATGGGCCTGAACAGCATTTAATGTGGGTCTGTTTTCTTAATTCGAGTGGGGAGTGCTGGACGTTAGCAAACCCTGAAATTAGAATTGAGTGGAATCCCACCCTCGGCAGAAAACCGCAAAAAGCACCTGAAAAAATGTTGAAGGTCGGGTCAGCGTCAACTTGATAGCCTGTTAAAGTGGAGACCCATTCTTAACGGGATATTTAACTCCCCAACCTCTACTAAGCGTAAGCTTTTCAGGATTTAGAAAATGCCGAAAGCGGGTGAAATAAAAAGAAACGCTGCCGTTGAATACAATGGTAAAACCTATATCGTGCGAGATATTGAACGTTCCGTGCCGCAGGGTCGGGCCGGCGGTAGTCTCTACCGAATGCGCATGTATGATGTTGTGACAGGCAGTAAAATAGACGAGACCTTTAAAGACTCCGACATGCTTAATTTAGCTGATCTGGTGCGCCGACCGGCCCTGTTTTCTTACGCTGACGGGGAAGAATTTGTGTTTATGGATCAGGAGAATTATACGCCTTACAACCTGCATAAGGATGCCATCGCCGAAGAGATGCTTTTTATTAACGAAGAGACTGAGGGCCTCCAGGTGATCGTGGTTAATGAGTTGCCGGTCGCACTGGATATGCCGGCGAACGTCGAACTGGTTGTGTTGGAAACCGATCCGTCTATTAAAGGTGCTTCTGCAACGTCCCGATCAAAACCGGCAAAGCTATCCACCGGGGTCACCATAAATGTGCCCGAGCATATTGCGACGGGAGATAGAATTAAGATCAATGTGGAGGAAAGAAAGTTCATGGGAAGGGCAGACAGTAAGTAACCGCTACCGATTGTGGTAAGTATGGTTAAAACGCTTGAAAAGGAAAACACCGGCATCATTGTGGATGCCGGTGTGCTGTTCGCTACTTCTTGGGGATAGGCCAGGCGATGGACTTGGTTTCCAGATATTGATTAAATCCGGCCTCACCATTCTGGCGTCCGATACCACTGAACTTGTAACCACCGAACGGAATGTCAGCACCATGGGCGTAGGCGCCGTTGATGGACATTACGCCTGCGCGAATCCGACGTGCCACGGACATGGCCCGGTCGATGTTGGTGGAATTAACGCTGCCAACCAGACCGTAGCGGCTTTCGTTCGCAATACGTACGGCATCGTCGTCGTCTTCAAACGGGATGAGTACCAGCACCGGCCCGAAAATTTCTTCCTGGGCGATGGTCATCTTGTTGTCGACGTGAGTGAACAACGTGGGCTCTACATAGTAGCCATTCTCGAATGCGGACGGACGATTACCACCGAGCGCCAGAGTAGCGCCTTCTGCAACACCGATATCGATCAGATTCAGAACCCGGTCGCGCTGCTTGGCAGAGACCAGCGGGCCCATCATCACGTCGGCACGTTGCGGATCACCATACGGTGCCATTTGCATAATGCCTTTCACCCGGGCTGCGATTTCTTCGTAACGTGCCTTGGGCACCAGCATCCGTGTCGGAATACCACAGCCCTGACCAGCGTGGAAGCAAACAGCCAGTGCGCCCATCAGTGCGGAGTCCAGGTTGGCGTCATCCAGAACGATGTTGGCCGACTTGCCACCGAGTTCAAGGAAGACACGCTTCATGGTTGCTGCGCCTTTCTCCATGATGCGTTGGCCCACTGAGGTGGAGCCGGTGAAAGAAATCACGTCGACTGCAGGTGACATGGTGAGTGCTTCGCCGATCAGGTGATCGGATGACGTCACCACGTTCAGTACGCCGGCTGGGATATCGGTCTTTTCAGCGGCTATGCGGCCGATGAAAGTAGCGCTCCAGGGGGTATCCGGTGCAGGTTTCAGTACCAAAGTGTTGCCGGTCGCCAACGCTTGGGCAACTTTATTGATGGCGACTTCGAACGGGAAGTTCCAGGGCACAATTGCCCCGACCACACCCATGGGTTCTTTCCAGATGCGACGTGCATTGGGTTCGCCCTGACTGCCTTTGCCGTCCGGAAGTTCTACCTCCCAGTCAAACCGGTCCATCAATCCAATGGGGTAATCCAGCGCTTCAGGGAAAGAGGCGTCCAACTGTTGGCGCACGGTGGACATACGGGGACAGCCTGCTTCCTGGATCAGTTGCTCGCGCAGTTCTTCGCGTTCTTCCATAATCGCGTCGCGAAGCTGGATAAGACATTTCTTGCGGAAATCCCGGTTGGTGGACCAATCGGTTTCGTCGAAGGCCCGGCGTGCCGCAGCGATGGCGCGTTGCATATCGGCACGGGTAGCATCTGCGACTGCACCGATCACTTCTTCCGTGGCCGGGTTAATGTTATTAAAGGTCGCGCCGTTCTCTGCTTCCACCAGCTTGCCGTCGATCAGCATGCGGGTCTCGGGGTTGACTTCCGGCAGTTTGGGTTTATCGGCTTTGGTCGCGGTGGAACGCTGCACCTGGGGTGCATTCGATGAGCCACCCGCCGCGCCACCACCGACACCTCTCAGGAAGTTGACGATCATTTTGGCGCTGGGGAAAACGTCCGAGACCGCTGAGCTGGTAAAGCCCACGTCGGTGATCAAGGTGATGCCACTGACCACCGAGGCGGCGTCGCTGCAAAGGTAAACCAGCGGTCCGGCTTGTTCCATCGGCGTGGACACTTCCACGCCGGCTTCATCACGGTAGTCCTTGCCGAATGCCAGCCAGGAGTCGGCGTTGTCACGTGCCAATGGGGTGTCAGTGGGGCCAGGCAGAATGGCGTTGATACGGACACCTTTCTTTAGAAAGGGCATCGCCATGCGGGCGACATAGGCGCAGACCGCTTGCTTGGTGAACATGTAATTGCATTTTTCGTGCTCGACCGTCCACTCCGTTGCTTTGTCAAAGTCGTCTATGGCAAGGAACTCGATCAGCTCAGGCAGGTTGGCTTCCCAACCCATGCCGGCAGCAGACGAGATCATGCCGATGGCGGCGCCCTGGTTGAAGCGCTCCGACGCGAAAATCTGATCGATCATGTAGCGATGACCGATAAAATTAATCCGCTCGATGCCGGGTGTGCCGTCGGCCACGCCGGCGCAGCTGAAGAGCGCGTCTATCTTGCCATCGCATTCCGCCAGTGCCTGGTCGATTGAATGCTTGTCGGACAGGTCGACGTAGATCGTCCGCACGCCTTCCAATGTAATCTCGCCGCGGTCCATGACCACCACTTCGGCGCCTGCATCGCGAACCAATTCTGCTGCTGCAGCGCCCATACCTGTTGCCCCACCTACAACCAAGACTCGCTTGTTGCGGTAGCTAAACTTTTCGAACAATGACATTGCATTCTCCTGTAACTCAAAGTAGTTCAAACTCGATCCAGCTCGCAGGCGTGTTAACCATACCCAGTCGAGAGTTGGATCATCAGTGTGTCGACCCTCTGCATCTTCTTAGAATGCCACGCCAGTGCGAAGTATCATGGATGTGTCGGGTTATTATTTATAATCTGATAAAATTCTAGTTATGCTTTACTACTATACATCACTGTTGATTATAAAGAAATTCCCATTCTGTAGAATTCAATGCGGCGAAATTGCGCTTCCTCAAGGGGGAAACAGGGTGCTAGTTCCGGTGGTTCTGAGCGCAAAGAAGCGCAATGCATTGATTCTTCTCTAAACTTTAATTGAACCAATAGGGCAATACCGAATCCGAATCCGGGCCAGAAGGCGAAGCTTCGCCAGCCGCGGTGTTTTTTACCAAGCAGCCAGCTTGACAAGGCTTGGCGGATCGCGCTTAGGTGATGCTTACTTTCACTTCGTGCTATTAACCCGGGCAGAGGCCCGCACGGCAATGACCCTATGAAATATTCGATTTTAGAGTTGGCCAGCGTTGCAGCCGGCTCCACACCAAAGCAAACGTTTAATAACAGCCTGATTCTGGCCCAGCAGGCGGAAAAGCTGGGTTATCATCGTTTTTGGCTGGCAGAGCACCATAATACGGTGAGCATCGCCAGCTCTGCCACCGCCGTTCTGATCGGCCATATTGCCCAGGGCACGGAACGCATCCGGGTCGGCTCCGGCGGCATTATGCTGCCCAACCATGCTCCCCTAATCGTGACAGAAAACTTTGCAACCTTGTCTGCACTCTATCCGGACCGGATAGACTTGGGTTTGGGGCGGGCGCCGGGGACTGATCAGGCGACCGCTCACGCCATACGGCCGGACCGAACCCACTCGGTCTACAACTTCCCGGAGGAGATCACGCAAATACAGAAATACTGTGCCCCGGACAACGCCAATGCATCAGTAAGAGTCCCCATTGCCGAAGGCATCCGGCTGCCTATTTATATATTGGGCTCCAGCACTGACAGTGCCTGGCTCGCGGCTAAACGGGGTTTACCTTATGCCTTCGCCAGTCACTTTGCCCCCAATCAATTGCACGAAGCACTTGGTATTTATCACAACCACTTTCAACCGTCCGCGCAGCTGCAGGCTCCCTACACTATTGCCTGTGTCAATGTGATCGCGGCCGATTCCGATGCGGCCGCGGAAACGCTATCCACCTCGTTGATCCGCATGGTATTGGGTATCCTCACCAATAAACGGGATTTTTTACAAGCGCCGGGGCCGTTTACCCCGGAGCTGAAAGCGCTGCTGGTTGAGCCGGCTTTTCAACAATTTTTGAAATACGCGTTCATTGGCGGGCCGCAGCTGGTGAAACAGAAAACCCGGCAGTTTGTTGAACAAACCGGGGTCGATGAACTCATGGTGGTATCGAGTATGTTTCATCTGCAGGACCGATTGCGATCGTTCGAGTTGTTCTCCGAAATCATGCAAGAGTTGCAAACTGACCCGGTTGCGTAGGTTGCATGTTGAATTATTTAGTCCGCCCGATTGGCGGCCGCCTGCTGCATTAATGCCTGCAGTGCCAGCCCCATTTCCTCTACGGCTTTTAGTGCGCTGTGCGAACAAAGAATATTGGCGAAGCCATGGACCAAACCGGGGAATTCCAGCAATTGCACTTGTATTCCGTTTTGTTGCAGCTTTTTTGCATAATCCCGGCCTTCATCACGTAACGGATCAAACCCGGCAGTGACCACAACCGCGGGTGGTGATTTATCAAGATCGTCGGCATAAAGTGGGGAGATGTCAGGGTGACGATCATCTTGTCCAGCGGGAACGTAACACTCCCGATATTTGCGAATGCCTTCGTCCGTTAACAGAAAACCATCGGCAAATAGTTTACGTGAACCTACTTCACGCGGACTGTCTGCAGATGGATAAATTAACAATTGGGCCGCAGGCGAACGGATATTTTCATGGGAAAGTTTGCGTGCCAGTACCGTAGCGAGTTTGCCGCCTGCGCTGTCCCCCGCAACCGCCATCACCGGATTCCGCAATCCGAACTCAGGCAGGCGTTCCAATACATTACGGTAGGCTCTTAAAACATCATCCACTGCCGTCGGCCAGGGATTTTCCGGCGCTTTCTGATATTCCACCGCCAACACTTTGGCCTGCGTCACCTGCGCCAGATGACGGCACAGATTGTCGTGGGTATCAAGATTGCCATGCACCCAGCCACCACCGTGAAAAAACAGAAGTAAGGCATCACTACTTCCTGCAGGTGTGTACAGGCGCGCTGGAAGATAGGGTGCAGCCTGACACAGGAACAAATCCCGCGCCGGCAGTTCAATTTTCCTGCCTTCCACAATGCGCACACTGGAATTGAACGCCTCCCGGCTGATCTTCAGCATGCGGGGATCATGAGATGCCCGCTGTGGTTTTTCCAATCGGGACAGCTTGACCAGCAATTGCATATCCAGATCCAGTTCCAGCCCATCCAACCGGATGGGGCGGCCTGCGAGGCGGCGTTTAAGCGGGTTGGGAAGTTGGAGCAAGGTGTTGAGGGCGTTGCGTTTAGTGAGCTCAATCAGGGACATAGGCGCTTCGGTATGGTGGTACTAGAATGATTACATTAATATAGGGGCTTGATCATCCAAATTCTAATATGAATTAGCCATCGCATTAAGTCTCTATTTGGCAGTACTGCCAAGTTAAAGTTGCATTTTGCTACAATCGCCCGATGAAAACATGCAAGCGCCACCGCATCCCTCCGGATATCATCGGCTATTCGATCTGGCTTTACACCGATTCAGCCTGAACCATAGAGACAATGTCCTACTCTGGAAAGTTAAATTTTCGGGAAATGCAAAAACGGCTACTCGTTGAGATCTTTTACCAACCTGGGATCCTGGGACGCGAGGAAGGAGGCAACAGAACTGTCCAAACCCTGGTTGGGGATTTGGATCTAGTGGATGCGACGCTTTTGGGTGAGCTGGGGTTGTCTGCGGTGGCTCAGCAATCCGGTTCTAGCGGAGTGCCTGAGAGGTCTCTGAAAAATGACCGACTACCAAGCACCAAAAAGCACTAGAAACTACCACATACTACTATCTTCAGTCACGGCCTTGAGTGGCGACCCCGAGCTTGTGCGGGATCCGTTGTGGCGGTTGAACGCACTTGCCCACCTTAGGTATTTTGGCTGGAAAATTGGTGCGCCTTCTACCGGCAACACCAAAACACAATTGAACAGCCCACGGGGGCTCAATCCGTATGGGGCCCCACATCTGAAGCAAACCCCCTACATAAAAAAGGCATGACCCGGTACGGTTTGTATGCCGCACTGTTTTGCAGCCCCGAGGAGGTAAGTGTTCAAACAACTTGGGAAAAATTGGCACTTGGATTTTTGCTGACCCACCAGGCCCGAATGCAGGCATGGCCCCTCGAAGGTTACGAGGAATACGCTGGCAAACAAGAATCGCGGGCCCTGCCCAAAAAGCTCTATACGCCCTCAAAATAACTTCGCTATTTGACGGAACGACAATTTGTACCGTTGCTCAGCGGTCTGACGGATGAGCTCAAGGTTAGTAGGTTTACTCACCTTCGATCTGGATAAATTAGAGGGAGCCGCTCTCGTTGGTTGAGCAACCCCGTGATGGAAATCCTACAAAAAAATATCAGCACAGCGTTAACCGCGAGGACTAAGCACAAGCATTTGGCCTTGCAAGCCCAGCAGCTGCCCTGGCGCTACAATATCCGTACACTACGCCAACTCACGTTTTTACACCGAAAGTTTTTATCCATCGTTAACCAATACGAATGCCAAATCCTACGATCAGATATCGAAGGTGAAGGCCTGTACATGAGCATCGAGCCAGTCCTGTTGCTTCTGGCTCCAATGAGCACAGGCAAAGGTGTAGTTGGATGCACCCAACACGGCGACAAAGATCTGGGCCTGACGTATCTCACCGGTATCGGGATTGACCACCGACATCGTGGGGCCACTGTAGTCCACAAACAACTTTTCACCGGCCCGATGCGTCTGCCGCAGGCTGCGCTGCTGACAGGACAACCACTCCAGATAACGGTGACAGAACTGGGCATAGCTATAACCCTGGCTTGGATGCTGTTCCCGGTATTCATGCCACAACAGTTGCCGGGTCACCCCTTTACGCTTGAGCTCCTGGTGCATCTGGGGAAAGTCCGGTTCAACAAAGCGACGCTGACCGGTAACGGGTTGGCTGGGGAACAGCAGGCGTCCTAACGTGCGCTCATCCATATCCGCAGGTAATGGCCAGCGGAGACCTGCGAGCTCGGCCCGCTGTAGATAATTGGCCACACTGCCGTAACTGACGTTCTGGGAATCGGAGATCGCCCTTCGACTCAGCCCGGCTTCGTAGTGCAGCCGCAAGACTTCTTTGATTTTACGCATTGATAACCTCTTGGATGGCATCAGCCGAGCTCCTTCATCTCAAAATGATGAGACTAACTGATACTTCATATTAATCAATGCGTTACGAGTGATTCTGGTTTAAGGTGATCAGCCATTCCGGATATTGATCACCGATTCTGGAAATCCGGAAAAAGCGATCAAATAAAACCAGAATGACTGATCAGCTTGCCCCAGAATCCGTGATCAACTTAAACCAGAATGGGTGATCAAGTTCGGCCGGAATATGCAGGACGAGCTAACGAAGCGTTATTATAGGCTCTATTGTTAGGTTGGTCGTTGTCTCTGGCTTGGCCAATTGAAGGTCCCGTTGAGCGCAGACCAGGGTTAAACCCAATATCGGAATTCGACATGTCTTTTATCCTTCTGTTAATCAAGATAGCCGCTATGCAATCCGCCGTTTCACTTCAGCGGATCTCAGAGCAGTTCGAATTAGTGGGCCAATGATTTTGCCAAGCTCCGAGTATTTGGTGAGTGTTGCGTGCGCAGTACTCCCAAATATGTTTCGAAGCGACTCAGCATCGGCGTTGAGCCCGAACGTCAAACAAAGATTTGCCGTACCTCCCCTGTTCACCTCTGCTAATGCACGGCGAGCGTCGGCTGCGCCGTAAACCTTTTCATAGCCATGGTCATAGGCAAGTCCGTCAGATAGCACCAATAACAGTCGCCGTGATGTACCTCCCGTTGACTCCAATACCGAAGCCCCATGGCGTATCGCCGCCCCCAATCTGGAGAAGCCGCCGGGTTTCAAGCTGTAGAGGCGTTGAAGAGAGGCTGCGTTATAGTGACCGTCGAAGCGCTTGATGGGAATGAGTTGTACTTCCGAGCGCCCGCGCGAGTTAAAGGCGTAGAGTGCAACCCGGTCACCGAGGTTGTGAAGCGCTGCTGTGAGCGATGCGGCAGTCCTACACTGATGTTGATGAATCGTTTGATTGTCGCCGCTGGACTCGCCCGCGGAACCCGATACATCCAGCAATATCAGAACGGAAAGATCACGCCGGCGGCGCTGGCTATTAACGTAAATATTTTCCTCGGGTGTTGAGCCCGCGATCGCCTCAACGCGAGATTCAATTGCTGCATCGATATCGATGTCTTCACCCTGCAACTGACGGCCGAAACGATCAAGACCCAATCCAATCCGGGCGAGTGGTCGACGCAAATCATTGAAGTCTGGCAGCAACGGCTGAATGTTATCGCGAATCCTCACCGGGACTTCATGGACAGTGCACCAGTCTTCCCTGTAGCAATTTTGCCGCATATCCCATTCCGGATACTTCAGCCCACTACCGTTGCTCACTGCGTCGTCCACAAAAGCGGTCACCGCTGTCGACATTACTGATGGTCCTCTTCTTTGCGTAAATCGCCTGGATTGATGCGTTGGCGCATCGGTTCCAGGCGGACCGCCATCACGTCCCTGCCCGCGTCGCACAGCCTTCAGCAATCGCTGCAACCAGCGGCCGAAAATGCCAGATGCTCCTCCAACCGAAATTGCATCGACAGCAGTACTACTGTCATTGTCATCGTCGCCGTTGTCAGCGTCATCAGCTTCAAGTTCCTTCAGCTCTTTGTGCTGCCGACGCGGAGTATGGGCCTGCGATTGGACGCTCAAACGCTCGGTATCACTAGGAAACGCTGCGAGGATGCGGTGTGGTTGAATGCACCCAAAGACTTGCGGAGGTTTGGCGAGGGTAAGTTGTCCACGTGAGATTTCCAGTGAATGAGTTGGCGAATCACTGCGTGCAGCTAACGCTCGGTCAATGTGCGTATGCATAGAATCCGGCAACAGGGCTTCGTTTTCCAGTAGCGCACGATTACCCTCAACAACAAGAAATCGTTCAGTAAGCGCCGAGTTGCGCTTCAGCTTCCGCATGACATCAGCAGCAAGGCTTCCACTAGCCAGCAAGGACGATTGGAAGATGAGAGTTTCCAATTGTTGCCGATCATTCAACGCTTGATCGATGAAAACAGATTGGCCATCTGTCCATGACAGCGCGTTCATTTTCCCTGACACTACCCTGACTGCTTTTCCAGAGATCGCAGAGGCTAACAACTCAAGCGAGTGATCATCAATGATCGGCGTTTCATGTTTTTTTTTCATTGCACGTCCTTACAGCTTCTGCTGCAGAATCCCTACAGTGATTCTTACCGCATTGTGACGGGCGTAGTCAGCTGCACTTCTGCTCGGCCTGGGCCACAACGTCCTGGTGGGATCGGCCCCTCCGTCACAGGGCGCCCTTCAGGCTGTCCTGACGCCCAAGTATTCCACTTGCCTTCATAGAAAGGGCCAGGATGCCCTGCTTTTTCGTAGAGGCCCTGCGGGTCATAAACCTTGGTTTCCGGAAATGGCCATGGACAAGCCACTGACGTGGCGAAACCGCCCGCGCGAATAGTTAAAAAACCACCGCCATAAATGAATAAGTACGCAAGATTCAATGTAGCGAACATGACAAGGAAGGTGGCGAGCGCGGGACGATTCGCAAACAGGCGCAACCGTTGGGCTAATTTTTCAGCCTGGATTTTGCCGGTGTCATCACGGTACAGAAGTATTGAGGCCGGGATCATGACTGCAGTGGCGAGACCACTTTCCCATAGCAAGGGAAACTGGTTGTATTCGCCGACAAATATGGATCCGAACGGCGGCACCTGCGTATAGGCGTAAACACGGGTACTGACGCAAAAGATTTCCACGGCAGCATCAAGCAAGAATCCGATGACAAACGTAATCCCCGCTAAGGCAATGAGCGGATGGCGCCAAACAAACGAATCAACCGAATTGCGTGTTTGCAGACGTCGCAACAGTGGCATCGCGACAAAGACAGGACCAACAAGTACCGTTGCATACGCTATGCAGACAAATGGTTCCACCATCGGCGCAGCCGAGACATAGGGCCAATCCACGGGAAAATGCCAAAGATCCGGACTGAAGACCGAGTAAGACACCCAGTTTGCGATGGGATCCTGGATGACCAGCGCGGTGCCCGCGATCAGCATAAGCAGGGTGGGATGTCGGGGATATTTTCGCCATGCGATGGTGAAGGGAATGATGCTGGCCGTCATCAGCGCGATCGTCCAGTAGTTACAAAGTGATGCCCAGAGCGGCAATCCTTCCACGGCGGCGCGGGCTGCTTCCGATATATCGGGGTTGGCAATACGCGACGAGTCGGGCCCGACCTGGGCGTGATAACCGACGAAACTTAAGACCAATAAAGCTATCAGCCACCAAAAAAACGAGGTCATGGATGGTCCGGTATCAATGTCACTGGCGTGGTTTTTTAGCTGCGATGTCATGGTGTTTTCCAGAGTACAAATCTAGTTAATCGAGCGCGCGCTGCGTGCCGCTAATGCATAAGCCGCCGTGGATGTGTCCGTCATTGCAAACATCCCCCGGCTTGCCTGTGGTGCATTAAGACATATATGGTGATATATAGTCAATATGGTGCATTGTGCACCGTAAAGAGAATTAGGTTACTATAAGGCGGAAAACAACATAAACACCTTGCACAAGGTACCGTAGTAGTTATGCCAAAGAAGCTTAAGAACTTATCTACAGCACCCACCACCGATCTTCGTCTTCTTCGCACGCGGCGTGCATTGCGCGATGGCCTGCTATCACTGATCACCAAGATACCTTTTGATGAAATCACTGTGCGCGATATCGCCGCTGAATCGCTGGTGGGATACAACACCTTTTTCCGCCATTACGCCTCAAAGGCAGAGTTGGTGGACGAGATCGTAAGCGAAGAGATCGAACAGCTTTTCGTCCGCGCATTGCCGGCTATCGTTGGAGAAGATACGTACACGACCGCGCTGGCGCTTTGCAACTATATTAACGAGCATCGTGCGCTATGGACTGCATTGTTGGGTGGAGGAGATGCGCAACTTGGTGGTGGCGCTTCTGCCTATTTACGAAGAAAGTTTATTGCTTACGCATTAGCGCACGACGTGCGGGCTCCACAACATGAATGGCTTCCTATGGATGTTGGGACCATTTTTGGCGTTGGATCTGTGCTTGATATTTTAAGCTGGTGGCTTTCAAAGCCCGGTGAATATTCGGTGGAGCGAGTGGCGGAACTCATCGATCGGCTTGTGTTAGCACCAACGCTTGGTCGGACGCCTGATTACGGAACGGCACCATCCGCCCGGGGCAAAAAGAAGTGAAACGTAATCCCGAGTGCAAAGAGTTGAGTCGATATTGAACTTACTTTCTTACACTCATCGAATGGAAGCTGTAATCTATAACTGTCCGCTTTAGAGGCTGACAGTTATATTGAAAGAATGCGCTAGCGACTGACCGCTTTTCGCCCTTTTGAGACAGTCGATCTCTTAATCTTGCCCCTGAAGCGAAGTTCGAAGAATCGTTTTATGAGGACGAAACGATTGCCGCTGGCTAACACAATTGCTGATGAAAATCGGACAATTTAATTTGGTCTTGAGGCGCCATAGCAAACATTACTTGCTGCGATGATGACGGATGGAGTGAAGCACCACGCCCTCGATCACCAACCCGGACCCGTCCAGTATCTCAATGGGGCGGTATTGCGCATTGGCAGGCACAAGTCGGTGTCTGTTTTTGTCGAGGTATTTGCAAGTGAGCTCACCGGAGACGGCCGCTACTACCACATCCCCATGTCTTGGGGTTGCCGAGCGATCGACAATCAGGAGGTCCCCATCGAAAATGCCCGCACCTTCCATCGAGTCCCCCGATACCCGACAGCAGAAGGTGGCAGAGGGATGTTGGATCAGCTATTCCAGTAGATCCAGCTCACCATCCACAAAATCTTCGGCGGGAGTGTGAACGGGAAAGCCTGCCGCCACCCTGGACAGAAACAGCGGAAGATGAGCGACAGTGGTGGTAGGGGGAGCGGTAATGCGGGAAAGTGAAGTCATATTCAGTGCTCCGACCATACTGTATATTAATACAGTATGGTTGATTGGCTAAACAAATCTCCATCTTTATTTCAGTAGCCTCGGTACGCGACTGTGTAAATGTGGACTCCATTGTCCGTTGGTTACAATCTGGCCTATGTGTTGGGGCTTCAATCCATGGTTTCTAACAGCTTTTTGCTTTCGTAAGTGGTTGAATCTGTTTGGTGGAAGCCCGGGGTGTTCGACCTAATTTCCCAGTTGATCTCCCCCCCCCTTGCGAATCCTAAAAATCAACCAGCCTATCTATTGGCAACATATTGCTAGTATTGCGTTAATTCGAGCAGTATGTGGTTGCGATGTGAGGGTTGAATGGACAGCGTTTTAGCATGGTCGCATAATGACACTACGCGCAGTGAATAGGGTTTGAGTATGTCCAGATTCGTGAACATGTCCGACGAAATTGTGGGCATTGCAGAGAACGAAATGTTAATCAGTGGTCGCTCTCTCGCAGGCCAGATTGAGTTCTGGGCTAAGATAGGCAGGGCGATTGAACGATCACCCCAGTTCAGTTACGAGCGGATCAAGGCTGCACTTAGCGCTCAGATTGCCTATGATGATTTGACTTTCCAAGAGCAAGAGGTATTCCATGAAGAATTGACCGAAGCCCTCTGGGCTGAACCGGGTACGGCAACAAAAACGTTGTATGCACAACTCACCGGCCCAGGCCTGGATGAAAACGGCAAGACTATTTTTCCAGGTGACCAGTCATAAACGGCGGATTTATAACAACGATTAATGATGCGAGCAAATCCCCGATCTACGAAGTTGGAATAAACCCCGAAATTTAAACGCCTTTCATCAATGTAACAAGCAGCATGTCATACAGACCACAGCTAAATCTAAATAGACTTAACTGCAGTTCAGGTGGTATGGGTGCTTTTGTGGTACCTCTATTTATCATGTACCCATTCACGAATCCGGCAAAATGCTCACTTGCGTTTTTTACATGCTCCGATGTGCGTAACCATTGAGTTGAATATTAAACACCTTGAGTATGGTGCTGAAGATGTGGCTGGGGGCGTTTTGGTAGTCATTGGATTCATAGAGTTTGATTTGGCTTTCACTGATCCCTGTTGCCTTGGAAAAATCTTCTAAGGTCAGGTTGCTGGCCAAGCGTATGACTATGGGCAGTTTGTAAAGTTCTTCGTAGCTATCGAATTCGAGCCTGTCCAAATTGGCTTCACAAGCAGCGTCGTAGGCATAAACATCCGCTCGCAGGAGCGATATAGCATCTTCGATTTGCGCGTTGCTCATTGTCGCAAGTATTTCCGGTACGCCGGGCTTGGTAGGCGCATCTAACTGTGCCTGCAGCCGAGTTAACTTCTCCAGTATTTTTTTCTTTTGCTGTAACGAAGTGATCATGCAGCGCCTCGACATTTTGGTCAGAAAGCTGGGGGTAATGCTTCGGACAAAAACGTTCCTCCACATTAAGCACATTCTATGTCGAAGTCTGCGTATAGGGGATAAAATAAGATTTTAGGAAACCCTTAGATAAGGGAGATTATCTGCCAGATTTGGCTATAGAGCGTACTGGTAAAGTAAGAC
The DNA here is from genome assembly GCF_009746715.1 of Ketobacter sp. MCCC 1A13808. NCBI lineage: Bacteria > Pseudomonadati > Pseudomonadota > Gammaproteobacteria > Pseudomonadales > Ketobacteraceae > Ketobacter > Ketobacter nezhaii. The sequence goes on along the minus strand of NZ_VRKW01000002.1, from coordinate 164,005 downwards.
TGCTTTGTAGAAAAAGCTATTCAAAACAAAGCATTGAGAAGATATAGAAAGATTTGAAGCATAAAATGAGGTTATTGTCTTTCAAGCATAACCTGACGGTTTCGATCATTTTATGATTCAACCGTCACCTTTAAAAACAACAGTCTATATATGGTGCCCAGGAGAGGACTTGAACCTCCACCCCCTTGCGAGGACCAGCACCTGAAGCTGGCGTGTCTACCAATTTCACCACCTGGGCAAGTGGGCCGCAAATTTACTGGTTTGCTTACTGTCTGTCAATAATCAATTTGCGTATGATAGGGCCCATTAAGCGTCTCCATGCGGCTGGAAAGGGTGTAGAACCGGCGGAATGGTCGATGGTTCCTGGCTGTGTTCCTTGTAAAACGGGGGAACACTACCTAAAGTGGCTGCAAGCACCCGAAATTAAAGGAAATGTGCATGACGAATTGGTCCTGGTCGGACGATCCCAACCGAGGCAAAGAAGCTGAAAAATACGAAAATCCTGTTCCCAGCCGCGATTTTATTCTCGATTTACTCAATGACAGGGGCAAGCCCCTGACCCACCGCCAGATCTGTGCCGAGCTAGACGTGTTTGATGATGAGCCCGTTGAAGCGGTGCGGCGTCGTTTAAAAGCCATGGTTCGAGATGGTCAATTATTGATTGACCGGCGTAATGCGTACGGCGTGGCAGAGAAAATGGATCTGATAAAGGGTGTGATTATCGGTCACCGCGATGGCTTCGGTTTTCTGAAGCCGGACGACGGTGGCGATGATCTGTATTTGAGTGCCCGCCAGATGCGTTGTGGCTTTGATGGTGACAAGGTGCTGGCGCGGCAGAGCGGTTTAGATAATCGCGGTCGCCGTGAAGCCACTATCGTAGAGGTGCTGGAGCGCAAGACCCAGCGCTTGGTGGGGCGCTTCTTTAAAGAGAGCAATATCGGCTTTGTGGTGCCGGAGAACCGGCGCATCAGTCAGGATGTATTAATCCCTAATGACGACCCTTTAAAAGCCAAAAATGGGCAGTTTGTGGTTGTCGAGATCGCACAGCAGCCCAGTTATCGCTCCAAGGCGGTGGGTCGTATTATCGAGATTATCGGTGAACATATGGCACCGGGCATGGAAATCGACGTGGCGATCCGCAATCACGATATACCTCATACCTGGCCTGAAGAGGTAGTAGCCGCTGCGGAAAAGTTTGGCGATGGTGTCGATAAGAAGGACTACGAAAACCGTTTCGATTTGCGTAAAACGCCATTTGTGACCATTGATGGCGAAGATGCAAAAGACTTTGATGATGCGGTTTATTGTGAGAAAAAGCGCAGCGGTGGCTGGAAATTATATGTGGCTATTGCCGATGTCTCCCATTATGTCCACCCGGGTGATCCGCTGGATATTGAGGCGCATAAACGCGGTAATTCGGTGTATTTTCCCGAGCATGTTGTGCCGATGTTGCCAGTGAATTTGTCTAACGGCCTGTGTTCCCTAAATCCGCATGTTGACCGTCTTGCCATGGTCTGTGAGATGAGCGTCAGCGCGGCAGGCAACGTTAGTCGTTACTGTTTTTACGAAGGGGTGATCTGTTCCCACGCACGCCTAACTTATAATAAAGTCGGCACCATGCTGCAGGAAGCAGAGTCCAGGGAAGGCCAGGATCTGCGCACAGAATACAAAGAAGTTGTGCCGCACCTGGAAAATTTATACGCATTATTTCATGCCTTTCGTGGCCAGCGCACCGAGCGCGGCGCCATTGATTTTGAAACCACCGAAACCAAAATCGAGTTCGGTGAAGACCGTAAAATTGAACGTATTGTTCCTACCGAACGCAACGACGCCCATAAGATAATCGAAGAGTGTATGCTGGCGGCCAATGTCTGCGCGGCAAAGTTTTTGCAGAAATACAAGCTGCCAGCGTTGTATCGTGTGCACGAAGGCCCGAAGAACGAAAAGCTGGAAAACCTGCGCATTTTTCTGAAAGAACTGAATATTCCGTTTGTGGCCAGTGGCGATCCCAAGCCGGAACATTATCAGGATGTGTTGGCTAAGATTAAAGACCGTCCCGATTACGATCTGATTCAGACGGTGATGTTGCGGTCTATGAACCAAGCGGTGTATTCCCCGGAAAACAAAGGGCACTTTGGGCTGGCCTATAGCGCTTATGCTCATTTCACCTCGCCGATTCGTCGTTACCCTGATTTAATGGTGCACCGGGCGCTGCGTTATTACGCCCGCTCCGGTATTGATTGCCCGAACACCAAGCGTGTGCCGGGATCACCTGATATTCCCAGAGAGAAAATCCTACCGTACAGTCAGGCCGCGATGGTCGAGTTGGGCGAGCAGTGTTCCATGACCGAGCGGCGTGCCGATGAAGCCACTTGGGACGTGATTGGCTGGCTCAAATGTGAATACATGAGCGATAAAATCGGGGATGTGTTCAAAGGGATCATTTCCGGTGTTACCAACTTTGGTTTGTTCGTCGAGTTGAAGGACATTTATGTGGAAGGGCTGGTGCACGTCAGTTCGCTCACAGGTGATTACTATCATTACGACGAAGTGCGTCATCGATTGGTGGGCGAGCGCACCGGGTTGATGTTTGGTCTGGGTGAAGAAATCACGGTGAGTGTCGCCAAAGTTAATCTGGACGATCGTAAAATTGATTTTGAATTGCTGGCGGGCGGCAAAAAAGTTCGTTGGAGCAAAGATAAGGACGGCACCAGTCCGCCGGGTAAAAAATCCGGTTCACGGCGCAACAAGGATAAGCAGCAAGCCAAGACAGAAGGTAAGGCAAAGTCTCCGTCGAAGGGCAAGCCAAAAGCCAAAGGTCCCAAGAAACCCAAAGCCGGGTCGTCCCGTCATGCTATTGTGAAGGCCGCCGCCAAAAAGGCGAAGTCGCGAACCAAAACCAAAAAAGCCAAAGCGCAGGGCCGCCCCAAGAAAAGTTAACCGGCTGTGCTTTTGACCGGCAGCTTTGTATCAGTAGTTAGGCAGGTTCAGTAGGTAGTTACGTTTTATGTCCAAACCGGAATGGCTCTACGGAATTCACACCGTTAGCGCAGTATTAAAAAAGCACCCGGACAGGGTGCTGGAAATGAAGTTGCAGGAGGGGCGCGATGATGTGCGCCTGGAAGCATTGCTGAAACAGGTGCAGCGTGCGGGGGTAACCTGTCAGCGGGTCTCAAAGAAGGCCATGGATCATCAGTTTCAGGATGCCAATCATCAGGGTGTGGCGGCGCGCTGCCGCTTGTCCCAGTCCTGGGATGAAGATCAGCTTTATACCTATTTGGATAACAAGTCCGGTCCGGTATTGCTACTGGTTTTGGATTCCGTGACCGACCCCCATAATCTGGGTGCAGTGCTGCGCAGCGCCGATGCGGCCGGCGTTGATGCCGTGATAACCACCCGGGATAAGTCTGCCGGATTGTCGCCGGTGGTGCGCCGCGTGGCAGTAGGTGCGGCGGAAGTGGTGCCGTTTGTTCAGGTTACTAATCTGGCCCGATTGTTAAAAGAGTTACAGGAACGACGCATATGGGTGATCGGTACAGAGCTGGATGAGACTGCCAGTAGCCTTTATAGCGTTGATTTAAAAGACAATATTGCATTGGTGATGGGCGCTGAAGGCAGCGGTCTGCGACGTCTTACCCGTGAAAACTGCGATCAGTTGGTGTTTATCCCCATGCAGGGCGATGTCCAAAGCCTGAATGTGTCAGTGGCGGCCGGGGTCTGTTTGTTTGAGGCCTTGCGCCAGCGTCTTTAAAGCTGCTTGAGTTTACGGCAATCCTCCTATAGAATTCGCGATCCCTCGGGCTCTGTGCCTGGGGGGAACCTAGTTCGTTTAAGCAAAGTAAGCATTTACTCCTTGCCTTACCACGATCGTTCCTGAGAGGGAGCACGCGGGAGGCTTTAATCCGTAAGGAGATGTCATGAGACATTACGAAATCATTTTTATGGTTCACCCTGATCAGAGTGAACAAGTCCCCGGTATGGTTGAGCGTTATAAAGGCCAGATCCAGGAAGGCGGTGGCAGTGTTCATCGTCTGGAAGATTGGGGCCGCCGCCAACTGGCCTACCCGATTAACAAAATTCATAAAGCACACTATGTCATGTTGAATGTGGAATGCGCCCAGGACGTTCTTGATGAACTGACCAGTGCATTCAAATTCAACGACGCTGTACTGCGTAACATGGTGATCCGTCGTAACGAAGCTGTCACTGAGCAATCTATCCTGGTGAAATCCAACGAGAAAGATCGTGGTGAATCACGTGGCCGTGATTACGAGTCGCGTAACTCCGGTGACCGTGACAACAGCAGTCGTGACCGTAACGACAGCGACAGTAATGACGCTGACGATTCCGACGATGATGATTCAGATTCCGACGAATAATCGCCGCGAGCTGGATTGCTGATAGTAGCCGCTGATACGTGAACCCCCAAGTGGAAAGCAATCAACTGATTCTGAGTGGTACGGTAACGGAAGTTTTAGGATTACGTTACACACCCGGTGGTGTTCCCCATTATAGCTTTATGTTGGAACATCGATCCCGTCAGGAAGAGGCGGGCGTAGCACGGGAAGTGTTATGCAGAATAAAAGTCGAGGCACGGGGCCGGGAAATAACAGAACATTGCGAACCTCTGGCCGTGAGCGACCGTCTTCAAGTAACCGGGTTTTTATCCCGCCGGAACTATAAAGACAGCTCTGCAACCCAATTGGTATTACACGCACAGCACATTGAATTGCGTTAATTGAATAACAGGAGCCGACCATGGCACGTTTTTATCGCCGCAGAAAATTCTGCCGTTTTACCGCCGAAGGCGTCGTCGAGATTGATTATAAAGATCTGGACACTTTGAAAAATTACATCACCGAAACCGGCAAAATCGTACCCAGCCGTATTACCGGCACCAGTGCGAAATACCAACGTCAGCTGGCCCGTGCCGTTAAACGCGCGCGTTTCCTGGCTTTGTTGCCGTATTCAGATTCACACAAATAGGAATATTTGAGCCAGTATGATGTCGTCACTGGCAAAGTGGATCATGAGCGGGCCCTTTCAGGCGCTCGCTGCCGCTGTAGCCCTGGCCATGGTGCCCGGGCTTGGCTGGACATCCGGCGCAGTGATTGCGCTGGTTGCCTTAAGAAAGAGTATTAGCGACGCGGCTGTCCCGTTTTTGGGCGCAGCGGCGGTTGCGGTAATGGTACATTGGCCGGCCGGAGATGTTTCTCAGCTCGGTTTGGTGCTGGCTGCTGTAGTGGCTGCTGTGGTTTTGGCGGGTACAAGGTCGTTAGCTTGGGCGGTGATTGCCGCCGGTGTGGTTTCTGCTCTGTATATGCTGTCAATTCAAAGCTTGGCCGCAGCCAAAGTAGACCATCTGGTTACCCTGTTTCAGCCCAGCTTTGATGCATTTGAAGCGGAACTGAAAAAAACCGGTAACGAGGCCATGCTGGAGTTAGTCACGGTACGCAGTGTGGTAGTGGAAGGCATGGCCTGGGTTACAACGCTGGGCGCCATTGCTTCATTACTGCTGGCGCGCTGGCTGCAGGCCCGATTGTATAACCCCGGCGGTTTCAGGGCAGAGTTTCATCAACTGCGTCTGACACCGATGGCGGCGGCAGGTTTGATGCTGGTTTTGATACTGGTTCAGGCCAAACCGGAGGCAAGAATGGTATTGCCTTGTGCGGTGATGCCGTTACTGCTGGCAAGCTTGGGGTTGGTGCACGGTTTGTTTGGTCGCAAACCGAACAGTCTGCCGCTACTGGTATTCTTTTATGTGGGCTTATTAGTGTCCGCCGGGTTGGGAGTGATGTTATTGATCTCCGCAGCTGTAATGGACAGTTTTGTTGATTTTAGAAAACGAATTCAAAAGAGGTATGAGTGATGGAAGTCATTTTACTAGAAAAGAACCGTAACCTGGGCGAACTGGGTGACAAAGTGAAAGTACGTGCTGGTTTCGGCCGTAATTTCTTAATCCCTCAAGGTAAAGCCGCTCCGGCTACCGAAGAGAATATTAAATATTTTGAAGAGCGTCGTGCCGAACTTGAGAAAGCCGCTGCCGATCAACAGGCCGCCGCGCAAGCGCGAGCTGACAAAATCACGGAACTGGGTAGTGTAACGATTCCCGCCAAGTCCGGTGATGAAGGCAAGCTGTTTGGTTCTGTGGGTACTCGTGACATCGCAGATGCATTGACCGCCGCTGGTGTAGAAACCGTTAAAGCGGAAGTGCTTATGCCCAACGGTGCGATCCGCAACACCGGTGATTTCGAACTCGATATCCAGGTGCACAGCGACGTTACTGCGACCATCAAGGTTTCTGTCGTTCCCGAATAAGCCTTGTGCCGGCCTGCTGATAGCAGCCGATACAAGCCGGGAGGCTTCAGTCATACCTAGCAAAACTCTGGTAGCTTAAGGGCTGCCGGAGTTTTGTCGTTTCAGTCTCTTGTTATTGAGCGCAGTCACTGTTTGCACTGCCACTTGAACAGCCGTTACACTTGACGCAACTCCTTTCCTTAAAAGCACAAAGTATATAGCGCATTGAAACCCTATGAGTGAATCGCCCATCGAGCTGTCCCTGGATGCCGATATGCAATCGGCGTCGATCAAAGTACCCCCTCATTCCGTGGAAGCAGAACAATCTGTTATCGGCGGTCTCATGCTGGACAACCAGACCTTTGATGACGTGTCTGAGATCACTTCGGATGTGGATTTTTATCGTCGTGACCATCGCCTGATTTTTCGGGCGATCAGTCAGCTGGCGGAGCTGGGCCGCCCCTTTGATGTGGTGACCCTGGGTGAGGCATTGGATAACGCCGGTATTCTCGAGGACAGTGGCGGCATGGGGTATCTGGCGTTGCTGGCCAAGAACACGCCCAGTGCCAGTAACATCAAAGCCTATGCTGAAATCGTGCGGGAACGCTCAGTGCTGCGGCAGATGATTTCCATCTCCAGCGAAATTGCCGACGCGGCGTTCCACCCGGAGGGGCGCAGTTCTACCGAGCTTCTGGATGAAGCGGAACGTAAGGTGTTTGGCATTGCGGAACAGGGTTCCAAGAAAGGCGGCCCGCAACCGATTAAAGACGTGCTCAAATCCACTGTGGACCGGATTGATCAGATGTTCAAATCTGACGAGAAGTTCACTGGTATCCCGACGGGATTTACTGATCTGGATGAAAAGACCTCCGGCTTGCAGGCAGGCGCTTTGGTGGTGGTGGCCGCACGGCCGGCCATGGGTAAAACGACGTTTTCCATGAATATGGCAGAGAATGCGCTGATCCGTACCGGCAAGCCGGTTTTGGTGTTCAGTATGGAGATGCCGTCGGAGCAGATCGTGATGCGGATGCTGGCCTCACTGGGGCGTATTGATATGTCGCGGGTGACCTCCGGTAAGCTGGAGGAGGATGACTGGCCTCGTTTCAGCTCGGCCGTCAGCCTGTTGGCAGAACAGAAACTCTTTATCGACGATTCTGCTGGTTTGAGCCCTACGGAGATCCGTGCGCGGGCTCGCCGGGTTGCCCGGGATCAAGGTGAAATCGGTCTGATCATGATCGACTATATGCAGTTGATGCAAGTGCCGGGGGCGGAAAACCGGGTCAACGAAATCTCTGAAATCTCCCGCTCCCTGAAAGGCTTGGCAAAGGAGATGGAATGCCCGGTGATTGCATTATCGCAGCTTAACCGTAGTCTGGAACAGCGGCCCAACAAGCGGCCCATCATGTCGGATTTGCGGGAATCCGGAGCGATCGAGCAGGATGCGGATATCATCATGTTTATTTATCGTGATGAAGTTTATAACGAGGATTCTGACGACAAAGGTACGGCGGAAATCATCATAGGTAAACAGCGGAACGGTCCCATCGGTACTGTTCGTCTGGCCTTCCTGGGCCGTTACACCCGCTTTGAGGATCTGGCGCACAACAATTATGGAGAATACTAGAGCCTGGGCCGAGATTGATCTGGCCGCTTTACGCCACAATTTACAAGAAGTGCGAAGGTTGGCTCCCCGCAGCCGGGTGTTGTCGGTGATCAAATCCGACGGTTATGGGCATGGCAGCGTACGGGTCGCCCAAGCCCTGCTGGGCAGCGATGCTTTCGGGGTAGCAACCTTCAGCGAAGCCCTGATTTTGCATAAAGCCGGTGTTAAAGCGCCGCTTCTGCTACTGGAAGGCGTAATGGACGCGGATCAGTTACAGCAAGCATCGGCGCTTGGTTTTCAGATAGTGGTGCACGCGCAGTGGCAGCTCGACTTGCTCTTCAATACACCGATTCCGGAAGCGGTTGCGGTGTGGCTTAAGATTGATACCGGTATGCACCGCCTGGGGTTAGCGCCAGCGGATTGTCTGGCGACCTGGAACCGGTTGCAACGCAGCGATAAAGTGCAGTCAGTGGTGCTGATGAGCCATCTGGGCTGCGCTGATGAAAGCGCCCACCCGTTAACCGATGAGCAGTGCGCACGCTTTACCGAGCTGGTAGACCGCTGCGCCGCAACGAATGCCAGCCTGGCAAATTCGGCTGCGGTGCTCACCGCACCGGATCATCATTACCAATGGGTGCGGCCGGGCTTGATGCTCTATGGTGCGTCGCCGTTGCCCCATCGTTCGGCCAGCAATGTTAATCTGAAACCGGTCATGCACTTGCAGGCACGCATCTTTTCCTTGCGCACTGTTTGTGCTGGGGACAGCGTCGGCTATGGCGCCACCTGGAGAGCACTGCGTGACACTCGAGTAGCCATCGTCACCATTGGCTACGGTGATGGTTATCCCCGCCATATCAACAGTCAGGCGCAGGTGTTAATTCAGAATGTGCGTTGCCCGGTGATTGGCCGCGTTTCCATGGATATGCTGGCAGTGGATGTGAGTCAGCTTGGCGCTTTGCCGTTGCATACTCCGGTAACGCTTTGGGGACCGGGGCTACCCATAGAAGAAGTTGCGCAGTGGGCCGGAACGATCAATTACGAATTAATGTGTCAGGTCACCCAGCGGGTAGCGCGGGTGTATTCAGAGGCAGAACTTTAAGATTCATTTTTTATAATCCATTTTTTAAGGTTTAGAGCGCAATGGCAAAAGCTAAGACCCAGTTTGTGTGCAGTGATTGTGGCAGCGTGTCTGCCAAATGGGCAGGACAGTGCGCCGATTGCAGTGCCTGGAATACGCTGGCTGAGTTCAACCCGGATCGTGGTATGTCGTCCAATCGCGGCGGCAAATCAAGCTGGGCCGGAGAGGCCCGCAAAGTCACCACGATGGCGGCTGTTGAAATGGTGGAAGAGCCGCGCACCACCACCGGCACTGAAGAGCTGGACCGGGTATTGGGTGGGGGCTTGGTTGAGGGCTCGGTGGTCTTGATCGGGGGTGATCCAGGTATTGGCAAATCGACTATCCTGCTGCAAACCATGACTTTTCTTGCGGCGCAACGCAAGGCGCTTTATATCACCGGTGAGGAGTCTTTGCAGCAGGTTGCCTTGCGCGCGCGGAGGCTGGATTTACCCATGGATCAGCTGCGCCTGATGTCGGAAACCAGCATTGAAAATATCCTCGCTACGGCGAATCTGGAAAAGCCCCGTGTGATGGTGGTGGATTCGATTCAGACCGTGTACAGCGAAGGATTAAGCTCGGCTCCTGGCGGGGTGTCTCAGGTGCGCGAATGCGCCGCGGCTCTGGTGCGTTTTGCCAAACAAACAGGCACCGCCTTATTTCTGGTGGGCCACGTGACAAAAGAGGGCGCATTGGCCGGGCCTCGGGTGCTGGAGCACATGGTGGACAGTGTGCTGTATTTCGAGGGTGAGCAAGACAACCGTTTCCGCATGATCCGCGCTGTGAAAAACCGTTTCGGTGCGGTGAACGAGCTTGGGGTGTTCGCCATGACCGATAAGGGGCTGCGCGAGGTGAGTAATCCTTCTGCGATTTTTTTGTCCCGTTATGACCAACCGATTCCCGGCAGCATTGTGATGGTAACCCGGGAGGGCAGTCGGCCCTTGCTGGTCGAAGTACAGGCCTTGGTTGACGACAGTCAGTTAGGCAACCCCCGCCGGGTTGCGGTGGGCCTGGACCAAAACCGGTTGGCGATGCTGTTAGCGGTGTTGCACCGTCACGGTGGTGTGGCCACCCTGGGCATGGACGTGTTTGTGAACGTGGTGGGAGGCGTAAAAGTGCTGGAGACCGGCTCGGATCTTGCTGTGTTGGTGGCGGTGGTGTCCAGTCTGCGCAATTTAGCGTTGGACAGTCATCTGATTGTATTCGGCGAGATCGGTTTGTCGGGGGAAATTCGTCCGGTACCCAGTGGGCAGGAGCGTTTACGGGAAGCAGCCAAGCACGGCTTTACTCGCGCTATTGTTCCAAAAGGTAACCAACCCAAAGCGCCGATCGAAGGTTTGGAAGTCATTGCGGTTGCGCGGTTGGAGCAGGCATTGGACGCCCTGTGAAGAAAATGCGCTACAGCGTAACTGTTACGATCCGTAATTAATCAGGGCTTCGATTTCCCGTTCCAGCAGAAACTCACTTCCGGTGTTAAGCTCCACAATACGGCGTAAATGCGAGGCGCTGTCCACATCGATATGTTCACACACGATCCCGACCTGCTCCGCAGCAAGGTGGGCGACTTTGCCTTGCATGCAGATCTCCGTTTCCTCATCACTCAATAGTAAATACAGTGTGACCTGGTCGTCCTTGCTCAGGGGCAAGGCTTCAGGCTGTTTAACCAACGCCCCCTTAAGGGAAATATCCAATAGCTTAGTGGGGCAGCTCTCTTCCCCTTTGTGCAGCCGAGCGTTGGCGTCAAAAGCGATGCGGGTAAAATTACGTTTTTCAATCATGGCCTGGGCTCATGTGATTTTTGTTTATTTGGGTTCGGGGCGGGTGGTCACTTCTTTGACGCATACTTTACGCATAGCCAAACTTTCATAAAACGCCGAAAACCCAAAAAATTCAAGCCGTCAGCGCAATGTTTTTGTAAAGTTGTGAAACAACCTTGTACTTGGTTATTTATTGCATAACGCTGATACGATTCATGGGAAAAAACTCTAAAAACATGAAAAATTAACTATAAAATTTTTTGATGCTGCGTTAATAATTAAAAGATGAAAGCCAGCCGGCTTTATGGGAATAATTCGCCATCGGATTGGCAGAGCACTTTTTCACAACTCTGATTTAATCGCTGTAGAAGTTTAATAGCTGTAGAGGTATTGGGTTATGAGAACAACATCAACATCTGAAGACAGTACCTTCATTGATGACATTGACGATGACATGATGGATGGTATTGATAGCGATATTGAAAACCGTCTGGAAGCCAGGAATAAGCGTTCCGGCGACTATCTGCGCAAGATCGAAGCGTTGATGGAAGACCGGCGTCTGAAACACGACCTGGATGACTATGACGATTGGGATGTCGACGACGAATAAATAACAAACCCCGCTTAGTGCGGGGTTTGTTGGTCGTGAGGCTTACGCTACAACACGGCGACATTCGTGTGGACAACGATGCTGTCTATTGCAGCTTTTTGTATTTAATGCGTTTGGGTTGAGTCGATTCCTCACCGTATTTTTTCTTCTTATAAGCTTCGTATTCGGTGAAGTTGCCTTCATAGAACTCGACCCCTTCTTCGCCCTCAAAATCGAGGATGTGCGTCGCGATCCGGTCCAGAAACCAGCGGTCATGCGATATCACGATCGCGGTACCGGCGTAAGTTAACAAGGCTTCTTCCAACGCTCGCAGTGTTTCTACGTCCAGGTCGTTGGTGGGCTCATCCAGCAGCAATACATTGCCGCCTTTGCGCAGTAATTTGGCCAGGTGCAAGCGGTTGCGCTCACCACCGGACAACTCGCCAACGCGTTTTTGCTGGTCCGAACCTTTGAAGTTGAAACGGCCGACATAGGAACGGGAGGGCATCTCAAAAGAGCCGACTTTGATCACGTCTAGCCCGTCCGACACCTCTTCCCAAACGGTTTTGCTGCCGTCCAGATCGTCACGGGATTGATCTACGTAAGCCAGGTCAACAGTGCTGCCGATATGGACTTCACCTCGCTCTGGTTTTTCTTCGCCGACGATCATGCGGAACAGGGTGGTTTTACCGGCGCCGTTGGGGCCGATAATGCCGACGATGGCACCTTTGGGGATGGTGTAGCTGAGGTCTTCATACAGTACGCGATCGCCGAATGATTTAGTGACATTGCGAAACTCGATGACATCATCGCCCAGGCGTTCTGCTACCGGAATAAAGAGTTCCTGGGTTTCGTTTCGCTTTTGTGATTCCTGGCTGCTGAGTTCTTCAAAGCGGGCCAGGCGGGCTTTGCTTTTTGACTGGCGTCCTTTGGCGTTGGAACGAACCCATTCCAGCTCCGCCTGCATGGCTTTCTGGCGTGACGCTTCCTGCTTGGATTCCTGGGCCAGTCGCGCTTCCTTTTGTTCCAGCCAGGAGCTGTAGTTGCCTTTCCAGGGGATGCCGTGACCGCGGTCCAGCTCCAAAATCCATTCGGCTGCGTTATCCAGGAAATAGCGATCATGGGTAATGGCGACTACGGTGCCTTTATAGTCATGGAGGAAGCGTTCCAGCCAACCAACGGATTCGGCATCCAGGTGGTTGGTAGGCTCGTCCAGCAACAACATATCCGGGCTGGACAGCAGCAGGCGACACAGGGCGACGCGGCGCTTCTCACCACCCGACAGCTTGCTGACATCGGCTTCCCAGGGTGGCAGGCGCAGCGCGTCGGCGGCAATCTCCAGGCTACGGTCAATATCCCAGCCATTGTTGGCGTCGATTTTATTTTGTAACTCCGCTTGCTCTTCCAACAAGCTGTTCATTTCGTCATCAGACATTGGTTCTGCGAACTTCATGCTGATTTCATCAAATCGCGCCAGTACGTCTTTAATTTCCCGTACGCCGTCTTCGACGTTACCGCGGACATCTTTGCTCAGATCCAGTTCGGGTTCCTGGGGCAAATAACCGATATTAATACCGCTGGCAGGTCGTGCTTCCCCGTCGAACTCTTTGTCGACTCCTGCCATAATGCGCAGCACTGTGGATTTGCCCGCGCCATTCAATCCGAGGACGCCGATTTTGGCTCCGGGAAAGAAGGATAGGGAAATGTCTTTGATGATCTGACGTTTCGGGGGTACCACTTTGGATACCCGGTTCATGGTGTATATATATTGCGCCATAGGATAAATAGTTTTTGTGTGAGTCTGTGGTTGGGCGCTACGCTAACCCAATTGGGGCGCTGATGCAAACCAGGTCAGAGCCCGGGGAGTAGTAGAATAAGTAGTCGCTAAAGTCCCGGTAAGAATGAGCTTGAGCCCTGCCATCGCGGGGCTTTGGATGGTTGATTTAGGAGCATTTGTGAACACAGGATTTGCAGGGTGGAAGTGGCTGGCCTTTTGCGTCATCACAGTTTGGGCGCTGGGCGCCGGTTTCGTCTATTCAGCGCCATTGGGGCTGGATACGAAGAGTGCACCTGAACCTTCCAAAACCGATGCGCTCAGTAAAGAATTGGAACAACTGGGAAATGAGCTGGAGCGCCTGGAAAAGCAGGAAAGCAAACTTAAGCAAAAGCGCGTAGAGCTGAATCTGGAAATCCAGGGTGCGCCGCAGTTGGCGGATCAATTGCGTCTGGAAATTCGGCGTCTGGAACAGGGGGCGGCGAATGGTGAAAAGCCCATTCCGGACTCTCAGACCGCGCTGGATAAAGCAATAAGCCTGCTCGACAACCAGGCCCGTGCCTTGCAGCAAAGCCTGTCGTTCGTGCTTGAGAACATCGGAGATCAGCAGGCTTTGCCAAGCAAGGCCAGGTCGGATGTGCAGGAAGCACAGCGAGATGAACAGGCAGCCAAGGATAGGTTGAAAGAGCTTGAATCCAGTAATAAAAATTCGTCATTAAAAACCATGCAGGTGGCGGTTGTGAAGCAGCAGATTAATAATGCCGAGCTTCGCAAGAGTCTGGCGCAAAACCGGTTGGAGGGATATCAGCGGCTATTGGAACTGCACACGGTGAACCGCGATCTTTTATTACTACAGCTGGATATGATCAAGTCGGCATTGGAAGTGCTGCGCGAAAAGCGCGATGAGATGCGCCTGAACAGCGTTGATCAACAGAAAGACAGCCTGGTGGAGCTGAGCCGCCACTATAACGAAGTTCCCAAGGTGTTGGTGAACGAACAAAAGGAAAATAGAAAGCTCAATCAGTTACTGGTCTCCGTTACTGAAAGCCTAACCAGTGCATCTGACCGGCTCGCGGATGGTAAGCAGGAACTACAGGAAGTTAAATACCGCGCCGAGCTAGCGAAACAGCAACTTGAATTGACGGATTTTTATCAATACGTCGACGACTATTTGTTGCGGCAGAGGCAGGTGCTGCAAGTTAAGATTCGTGAGCATGAAAACGATGAAGGATTATCTACCGAGATATCCAAGGCACGACTGCGCCAGTTCCGGCTCGATGAAAAATTGCATCAGGTACGCACCGAAACGTCACGCAAGCAACTCATCGCACAGCAACTGGATGAGTCCAAAATTGATTCCAAATTTCGCCAGTTGGCAGATTCAGACCTGTATAAGATCTATAGCTTGCGGGCAGAAACCCTCAACAAGCTGGTGCAGGTCAATGCAGACTACGTGGTGGGTTTGACCAATCTGGAAATTCTTTATGAAGATCAATATGAAGAACGGACGGATTTCTATGAGCTGTTAAACAAGGAACTGTTCTGGCGCAAAAGCGCCACTCCGCTGAATCTGAAATGGTTCAGAATGGTCCCTGGCAGCGTGATCTGGTTTATTCAGGAGCATAAGTGGAGTGAGCCTCTGCGGATCTGGTATGAGGTCCTGGTAAAACCGGTGTTGCCGTTGTTGGGTTTGGTGGTGATGACCATTATCGGTGTTATCACCCGAAAGCGCCTGCGTGTCCGGCTGGAGCGGCTGCAGGAAAGAGTCGGTAATGTCACGAAAGATAAGTTCCGCTATACCTTGGAAGCGCTGCTAATCACCGTTTATATGGCTCTCCCTATCCCGGTCTTACTAGCGGTGCTGGGGTTCCCGCTGGTGCTAAACCCGCAAGCGTCTTTGTTCACCGATGGTATCGGTAAAGCCATATTGTTGATCGCGCGGTGGTTTTTCTTTTTTGAACTGATTCGTCAGCTATGCCGTAGACACGGCCTGGCGTTGGAACATTTTCAGTGGCGTGCGCACGGGGTGACAGCCTTAAAACGGTACCTGCCACTGCTTTATTTACAGTTGCCATGGTCGTTTGTGTTTGTGGTGGTGTGGCGTGAAGGGGACGACTTCCACTCCGGAGTTCTGGGAAGAGCCTCTTTCCTAATGACGGTGTTCTTCCTGTTTCTGTTTAACCTCAAATTATTCAATCCCAAGCAGGGGATTTTCAAGCACGGAGCTGAGGGGCCTGCCAGTTGGTTTCAGCGCTGGAACAA
Source organism: Ketobacter sp. MCCC 1A13808 (assembly GCF_009746715.1). Classification (NCBI taxonomy): domain Bacteria; kingdom Pseudomonadati; phylum Pseudomonadota; class Gammaproteobacteria; order Pseudomonadales; family Ketobacteraceae; genus Ketobacter; species Ketobacter nezhaii. The sequence goes on along the minus strand of NZ_VRKW01000002.1, from coordinate 148,609 downwards.
GCCTGTGTTCTGGTTGGCAATTTTAATGCCTGCTGCCTTGTTGGCGCTTTCATTCCAGGGTTACAGCTTCAGCGCGATGGAGTTGATGGTGCTGTTGTTCTATTCGTTTATGCTGGGTTTTTTGATACTGATACTGGATCAGGTGCTGCATCGCTGGTTTTCCGTAGTGGAGCGCAAGTTGGCTTACCGACGGGCAATCGAAAAGCGTGATGCGATACGCAAAGCCAAGGAGCAACAGGAAGCCAGTAAGAGCAGTGGTGAGGCAATTCCTGAGATTGAAATGCCCAAGTTGGACGTGTCCACTATCAGCGAACAGAATCGGGCTTTGTTGCGGGTGTTTTCCTGTTCCTTGTTTATATTGGTATGTTATTGGGTGTGGAGCGACTTTATCCAGGCCGCACAGATCTTTCAGGAAATTACTCTGTGGAGTTATACCACTGAAACCGATATGGGCACCGAAATTCACAAGGTCGCTTTGGGCACGATCTTAATTACCTTCTTAGTGCTGGCGTTGACCTATATCGGCGTAAAGAACCTGCCGGGCCTGATCGAGGTTATGATTCTTCAGCGTTTCAGTGTTGATCAGGGTGTTCGTTTTGCCATTACGTCAACGGCGCGGTATTTGGTCATTGCCGCCGGGATCATGGTCGCCTCCAGTCAACTGGGTCTGGATTGGAGTAAGTTGGGCTGGCTGGTGGCGGCGCTGGGTGTCGGTTTGGGCTTTGGCCTGCAAGAAATCTTTGCGAACTTTATCTCCGGTTTGATCATCTTATATGAACGACCGATCAGAATCGGCGATACAGTGACAATTAATGATCTGAGCGGCACGGTTTATAAAATCAATATGCGTGCAACGACGATCACCGATTGGGATATGAAAGAGCTGATCATTCCCAACAAAACCTTTGTGACGAATCAGTTCATCAACTGGACATTAAGTGATACCACCACCCGGCTGGTGTTGAAGGTGGGAGTGGCCTATGGCTCCGATACCAAGCTGGTCACCCGGTTACTTCTGGACATCGCCAAACAGCACGAGGACGTGCTGAACGAGCCTGCTCCATCGGCCTTTTTCCTGGGCTTTGGGGATAGCACCCTGAATTTTGAGCTGCGGGTATTTGTTGCTAAATTCGGTAATCGGCTGCCACTTTTGCATAATCTGAACACAGAAGTGGATTTGCGTTTCAAGCAAGCAGGCATCGAGATTGCCTTCCCGCAATTGGATTTGCATGTAAAGGACGTGGCCGCGGTAACGGGGACCAAAGCGTTCCAGCAACCCGGAGACGAGCCCGGGAAAGGGGCCGGCCAGAATAGCTAAGCCCCTTAGTATTCGCATCGGCTGCTATGTAAAGTGAACAAAATTGATGGTAATCGGCGGGACTTTCATGTGCCGTCGGCAGGGGTTTTATGTACAATACCGCCCTTATTTAAGCCAGTGTCCCTGTCGGTTGGTTGGGGCATTCAATAAGCGATCCGGAACGCCGCGAGGAACCAGTATGTTTTCAGCCGATATGAATATTGCCGATTTTGATCCCGAACTGTGGGAAGCCATGGAAGCTGAAAAGCAGCGCCAGGAACAGCACATTGAACTCATCGCCTCAGAAAACTACACCAGCCCCCGGGTCATGCAGGCTCAGGGCTCTGCGCTCACCAACAAATACGCGGAAGGTTACCCCGGCAAGCGCTATTACGGCGGCTGTGAATACGTGGATATTGCCGAGCAACTGGCTATCGACCGTGCCAAAGAGCTGTTCGGTGCCGATTACGCCAACGTGCAGCCACACTCCGGCTCCCAGGCCAACGCCGCCGTTTATATGGCGTTGCTGAACCCCGGCGACACTGTGTTGGGTATGAGCCTGGCGGAAGGTGGCCACCTGACGCACGGTGCTAAAGTCAACTTCTCTGGCAAAATGTATAACGCTGTTCAGTACGGACTGGACCACGCCACCGGCGAAGTGGATTACGAGCAAGTGGCGCAACTGGCCCGTGAACACAAACCGAAAATGATTCTGGCTGGCTTTTCCGCTTATTCCCGCATTATGGACTGGCAAAAATTCCGTGATATCGCCGATGAGGTAGGTGCCTATCTGATGGTCGACATGGCACACGTGGCCGGATTGGTGGCTGCCGGAGTTTATCCAAACCCCGTGCAAATAGCGGACGTTACCACCACCACCACACACAAAACCCTGGGCGGCCCCCGCGCCGGTCTGATCCTGGCGAAAGCCAATCCGGATCTGGAAAAGAAACTGAACTCAGCGGTATTTCCGGGCGGGCAGGGCGGCCCCTTAATGCACGTCATCGCCGCCAAAGCCGTGTGCTTTAAAGAAGCCATGAGCGACGAATTCAAAACCTATCAAAAACAAGTGGTCGTCAACGCAAAAACGATGGCGCAGGTGTTTGTTGAGCGCGGCTATGATGTGATATCTGATGGCACCGACAACCACTTGTTCCTGCTGTCTCTGATCAAGCAGGACATTACCGGTAAAGACGCCGATGCAGCGTTAGGCAAAGCGTTTATCACTGTTAATAAAAACGCCGTCCCGAATGACCCACGCTCGCCGTTTGTCACCAGTGGTTTGCGGATAGGAACTCCGGCAGTGACTCGTCGTGGTTTTGGCGAAACAGAAGTGAAGGAGCTGGCGGGCTGGATGTGCGATATTCTGGCAGATCTGGAAAACGAGGCACTGATTGCGGAAGTGCGTGAAAAAGTGAAAGCGGTTTGTGCTAGGTTTCCTGTTTACGGGAAGTGATCGTTTGAGTTTTAGAATGTGGCAAAGGAAAGGCCGGTGTTCGTAAGAGCACCGGCCTTTTTGGTTGTGAAGATTTTAAGTTGTGCAGTTACATTTTTGATTCGACGAATGTTACTGCGTCTAGGGGTTCTTGGCCTTCGAATTGAAGGGATCCGATGGTATAGTCATCGGCAAAAAACCAATTATAAATAGTAACGGAATCAGTAGGGCTGTTGGTAAACGAGAGCTTCAAATCATAGCCGACCCGTGAAAGTTGAATATTGTCGGCAGAAATTCCGGTACCGAACTTAAGGATAGATCTATGTGATGTGATTATTTCGTGCTCTGCAACAGTGTCATTTCCGTCACCCAAATTGAACATTATGATGTCTTTCCCGTTCTCTCCGGAGCTGGTGTTGATGGAAATGCTCCCATCGTCATTTATCGAGCCCCAATGACCAAAGATAATATCATCGCCTTTCCCGCCTTGAATGATATCAGCACCGTTGTTTCCAAAAATGACATCGTTGCCATCACTACCATTGATAGTATCGTCTCCTGGTGAGCCTTCGATTGGTTCACCATTGGCCGAGCTAAAGCCTTTATTTATAACCCAGGTGTTCGCATCAACCGGTTCGGCAGCACCGAACTGGATGGATCCGATGGTATAGTCATCGGCAAAAAACCAATTATAAATAGTAACGGAATCAGTAGGGCTGTTGGTAAACGAGAGCTTCAAATCATAGCCGACCCGTGAAAGTTGAATATTGTCGGCAGAAATTCCGGTACCGAACTTAAGGATAGATCTATGTGATGTGATTATTTCGTACTCTGCAACAGTGTCATTTCCGTCACCCAAATTGAACATTATGATGTCTTTCCCGTTCTCTCCGGAGCTGGTGTTGATGGAAATGCTCCCATCGTCATTTATCGAGCCCCAATGACCAAAGATAATATCATCGCCTTTCCCGCCTTGAATGATATCAGCACCGTTGTTTCCAAAAATGACATCGTTGCCATCACTACCATTGATAGTATCGTCTCCTGGTGAGCCTTCGATTGGTTCACCATTGGCCGAGCTAAAGCCTTTATTTATAACCCAGGTGTTCGCATCAACCGGTTCGGTAGCACCGAACTGGATGGATCCGATGGTATAGCCATCGGCAAAAAACCAATTATAAATAGTAACGGAATCAGTAGGGCTGTTGGTAAACGAGAGCTTCAAATCATAGCCGACCCGTGAAAGTTGAATATTGTCGGCAGAAATTCCGGTACCGAACTTAAGGATAGATCTATGTGATGTGATTATTTCGTGCTCTGCAACAGTGTCATTTCCGTCACCCAAATTGAACATTATGATGTCTTTCCCGTTCTCTCCGGAGCGGGTGTTGATGGAAATGCTCCCATCGTCATTTATCGAGCCCCAATGACCAAAGATAATATCATCGCCTTTCCCGCCTTGAATGATATCAGCACCGTTGTTTCCAAAAATGACATCGTTGCCACCCAACCCATAAACAATATCGGCATTACTGGTGCCCTCAAACACATCATCCATCTCTGTCAGCGCAGTACTCAGTCCAACTAAATCCTGAAGTTCACGAAACGTATATTCCTTATCCCCAGCAAATCCAAAAGTGGCAACAGTATTCTCTCTATCAGTAAACCATCCGGTAAAAGTAACACTCCTCGGGCCTTCAGCAGAATTCAACTGCACTTTTAAATCTTCACCTACCACAAACAATGCAACATTCTGTTCGATATAGGGCGCAACAAACTGGACTCGATCGTAGGGTGTTTCTTCCAGGGCATTGTTAATCACTAAGTCGGGAACACTGCTGTCTCTCAGCGTCAAGCTAACGCCGCACTGTGCCGGAATGATCACATTGCCGGTGCCGGTACTTTCGATGATGGCTTTCAGATTGAAAACATCAGGACACTCTAACAGTTCGTTACCACTCAGGCGCAGTTCAGTCAGTGCCAGCAAGGCTGTGAGTGGCGACAGGTCGGCAATGTTGTTGTTGGCCAGATTCAGGTTTTGCAACGACATCAGGTTGCTGATCGTCGTCAGGTCGGTGAGTGCGTTATTGGATACATCCAGCACGGTTAACTGAGTCAGGCCTTGCAGCGCATCAACACTGGTGAGATTGGCGTTGGTCAGGCGAAGTGCAGTCATTCCGCTTAACAGCTCAATTTCATCAAAATTGGCGAATTGGGTATCGGCACAGTTCAGCTCAGTGACTGCGCTCAGGGTGCCGCTGTAGCCAGCCAAAGCAACCGGTGCTCCGTTTTCAACAAACGAACACTTATCGATCTGGCTTTGCAAAAATATCGGTAGTGTTGTGGGGGTTGCCGGTGCTCTGGGTTGTTCTGCGGGTGCGCCGCCACCGCCGCCTCCGCCACAGCCGGTGAGTGTGATCAGTAATGCAGAGGCCGTCATGGCCAGGGTGTTGCGAAATTCCATCTGGGTTTACCTTTTCCTACGGATCAGTTGTAAATGAGATAAGCCTGCACATTCAGGCTACGGTTGAATAGTCGTATTCGGCTAATAGAGACAGAGGGAGCGTTAACAAACGGGGAATTCGGGAGAGGCTGGGAGGGGAAATAATATGATGAGAGCGTTAAAGCGTTAAACGCCGGGTGCAACTGCATAAAATCAGCTGCGTCCGGCGCATTTTTAACTGAGTATCTTTATTTAATAGCCGCTTTAATTGTTAGTGGCTCTATTTATTAGTAGCCCTTCTATTAGAGCCTTTCTAAATAGTAATTCTTTCAAATTACACAACCTGAAATCAGGCAACACTCACTTCTTTTTGCTGCATTGCCTGATTCACCGCGCCGATAATGGCGTTCATCGAAGCAAACAAAGAATCGGCGTGGATCGCTGCGCCCTGGTGGCGTTCGCCCAGGCAATTCACCTGCACCATGGCAACCGCTTCGCTGTCGCTGGAGTGTTGCAGGCTGTGCTCTTCAAAATCCAGCACATCCAGATGAATGCCGAAGTGTTGATTCAGTCCGCTGCAAAAGGCTGATAATGCGCCTTTACCCACCGCGTTGACCGTGGTTTTTTCACCGTTGTGTTCCAGTACGAAACTGATTTCTTCCTGCTCAATGTGCTGCAATTTATAAGACACCACCGACATTGGCCGGGTTGCCATAAAGTGTTGCTGGAATAGCTCCCAGATGCGTTGCGAAGAAATCTCCGCCGCGCTGCTCTCTGCATCTTCCTGCACAATTTTGCTCAACGAAATCTGCATCCAGCGCGGTATGCAAATGCCGTGATCTTTTTCCAATACAAACGCCACGCCACCTTTGCCGGACTGGCTGTTGATCCGAACCACTGCTTCATAGCTGCGGCCCAGATCCAGCGGGTCGATGGGCAGATAGGCTACATCCCAAAGATCGTCTTTATTGCGTTTGGTTAAGCATTTGCGGATGGCATCCTGGTGGCTGCCGGAAAACGCGGTGTAAACCAATTCGCCTGCATAAGGGTGGCGGGGGTGGACTTCGATTTTAGTCACATCCTGCACCACGCTGATGATTTCATCCATGCCGCTCAGATCCAGTTCAGGATCAACGCCGCGGCTGTACAGGTTCATCGCCATGGTGACGATGTCCATATTGCCGGTGCGCTCGCCGTTGCCCAGCAGGGTGCCTTCTACACGGTCGGCACCGGCCATCACGCCTAATTCACCGGCGGCGACACCGCAGCCACGGTCGTTGTGGGTATGCAGGCTGATAATAACGTTGTCACGCTGATTCACGTGACGACAAAAATGTTCGATCTGATCTGCGTACACGTTGGGGGTGGTGACCTCCACGGTGGCAGGCAGATTAATAATGACTTTGTTGTCGGCGTCCGGTTGCCATACGTTGATGACGGCGCTACAGATGTCTACTGCATACTCCGGTTCGGTGCTGGTATAGCTTTCCGGTGAATACTGGAACTGCCAGCGGGTGCCCGGGTATTGGCGGGATTCATCTAACACTTTCTGTGCGCCTTTGACAGCGATCTCGGTGATGCCGGCTTTATCCAATCCGAATACCTGCTCCCGCTGCACGGGGGAGGTGGAATTATATAAATGTACAATCGCTTGCTTGGCACCTTTCAACGCCACAAAAGATCGCTCGATCAACTCCGGGCGGGACTGGGTTAACACCTGGATGGTGACGTCGTCCGGAATCATGTCTTCTTCAATCAAGGCGCGGACAAAATCGAAATCCGGTTGCGAGGCGGCGGGAAACCCCACTTCGATTTCTTTGAAACCGACTTTTACCAGCAGCGTGAATAGGCGTTTTTTCTCATCCACCGTCATGGGTTCGATCAGGGCTTGGTTGCCGTCGCGCAGGTCAACGCTGCACCAGGCGGGTGCTTGGTTGATGACCTTGTCGGGCCAGGTGCGGTCGGGTAATTGCACCGGCAAATAGGGGCTGTATTTGCGATGATCGAATGACATGGTTGCTCCGGTATATAGTTGGGTCTGATTTCGGGACTTTAGGTTGTGCGTCTTTGTCAACAGGTCTGCCCGGGATCGGATTGAGTTGCCGTTCCAGATTTTCCCACCTTGTGAGTGAGTGGCTGTCGAGATAGAGCGGACCTTGTGAGTCCGCCCTTTTTCTTCAGCTCAGGCGATGACCTGATAGGAAAGAAGTGTAGGGGAAGCCGAGTGAAATTTGATTGCTAAAATAGCGCTAATTTGGTGTCTTGTTGGAATTATATTGCTTTGATGTGCTATAAATTGGGTATTAATTGCTTTTGGGTGAGGTTTGGGCGCAATGGACCGTTATGATCGACAGATTTTAGAGGTTTTACAGCAGGACGGACGTATCAGTAACCAGGATCTGGCGGACCGTATTGGTTTGTCGCCTTCCCCTTGTTTGCGCCGGGTACGTCAGTTGGAGGAGGAGGGCTTTATCCGCGGGTATGTGGGATTGCTGGATGAGGTCAAACTGGGTCTGAAAATGACTGCGTTGATTAATATTTCAATGGACAAGCACACCCCGGAGCGGTTCGCGCATTTTGAATCGGCCGTGGCGGAATTCAGCGAGGTGCAGTCCTGTTATCTGATCACCGGACAAAGCGCGGATTACATTCTGAAAGTGGTGGTGGAAGATATGGATCATTATCAGCGCTTTTTGTTGGGTAAATTAACCCGTATCGAAGGGGTGTCGGGGGTGCATTCCAGCTTTGTCATGCGCAAAGTGGTGGATAAGACCGCTATCGCGGTGTCGGAACACGCTTTATAGCGGGTTCGCCGGAGGTGCACTGGTTTTTCCTTGGCGGGCTAGGGTATTATCAGCTCCAATCTACACCGATTCCCGACCCTGAACTTCAGACCCTGACTCTCTTATAGGACGCTACCCGCCATGCATTGCCCCTTTTGTAATACGGACGATACCAAGGTCATCGATTCGCGTTTGGTGGCGGAAGGCAATCAGGTGCGTCGCCGCCGAGAGTGTCTGGCCTGTAATGAACGTTTCACAACCTATGAAAGTGCCGAGCTGATGTTACCCAAAGTGGTGAAATCCGATGGTACCCGCGAGCCGTTCGACGAAAACAAGCTGCGCAGCGGCATCCACCGGGCTTTAGAAAAGCGTCCGGTGAGTGTGGAAGAGGTGGAGCTGGCGATTAACAAGATTTGCCACAAGCTGCGGGCCACCGGTGAGCGGGAGCTGCCATCGCGGCGCATTGGTGAGGATGTGATGAATGCGTTGCGCGATCTGGATCAGGTGGCTTATGTGCGATTCGCCTCGGTTTACCGTGATTTTCAAGACCTTAGCCAGTTTTCAGATGAGATCGCCCGGTTGCAGAAGAATGGCACTGTAACGGGGGTGAAATAAGCCCTCTTGTGGTATACTCTGCGACCGTTTTTTCCGGTACTGGCCCGACTCCATGACCTCAACGCTCTTTAACGCTGCCGACCACCGATTTATGGCTGAAGCAATTCGCTTGGCCTGGCGTGGTTTGTACACGACACACCCGAACCCGCGCGTGGGTTGTGTGCTGGTGAACAATGGGCAGATAGTGGGGCGGGGCTGGCATCAGACCGCAGGTCAGGGCCATGCCGAAGTCAATGCGATTGCCGATGCTGCAGCCCGGGGGTTTGATATTAAGGGTGCAACGGCTTATGTCTCCCTTGAACCCTGTAGCCATCAAGGCAAAACGCCTCCCTGTGCGAATGCGCTGATTGACGCCGGTGTCGGCAAAGTCATCAGTGCCATGCAAGATCCCAATCCCCTGGTGTCCGGTCGCGGGCATCATATGCTACAGGCCGGCGGTATCGAAACCGCGTGCGGTTTGCTGCAAAGCCAGGCTGAACAAATTAATCCCGGATTCAATAAACGTATGCGCTTGGGTCGCCCCCGGGTGATGGTAAAGTCCGCCATGAGCATGGACGGTCGGACCGCGATGGCCAGTGGCGAAAGCCAGTGGATTACCAGCGCGGCGTCACGGGCCGATGTGCAGCGCCTGCGGGCGAGGGTGCAGGCCATTGTCACCGGTGTTGAAACTGTAATAGCCGATAATCCCGCCATGACGGTAAGACCGCAAAGCTGGCCGCAAGCGCTGGACGGCGATAGCCAATGGTCCGGCTGGTGCTGGCCGCAAGGTGTTAATCCGGTGCAACCGTTGCGGGTCGTGCTGGATTCTACCCTGCGTACGCCGGTTGATGCCGCTATTTTAAGGCAGCCCGGCGCGACCTTGATTTTGTGTCGTGAACTGGATGCAGGAAAAGCCATTGCGCTGGAAATGGCGGGTGCCGAAGTGATGCAGATGCCTGGTCAGGATAAAAAGCAGGGTATCCATCTCGATGCCGTACTGGAATTATTAGCCCAGCGTCAGGTCAACGATGTGTTAGTCGAAGCGGGATCACAGCTGGCAGGTAACTTTATTGATCAGGGCCTCACGGATGAGTGGATTTGCTATGTGGCACCGATGCTGATGGGCAGCAGTGCTCGTCCGGTGTTGGCGCTGCCGGCAATCGACACTATGGCACAGGCCCGTGATCTGTCGTCAAACCTGCAATTGAAGGCGTCGCGCTCAGTCGGGCAGGACATCCGTATGACCTATCTTGCCGTGCCGACCGCTTCTACCCAGGAGACCCAATAGATGTTTACGGGAATTATCGAATCCGTTGGCAAGATCGCCAATATGGAACCCCGCGGCGGTGATATGCGGTTGCGCATTAACACCCATAAGCTGGATCTGGGGGATGTAAAACTGGGCGACAGTATCGCCGTGAACGGTGTCTGTCTTACTGTGATTCAGTTGCCCGGTGATGGTTTTTGGGCTGATGTGTCCCTGGAAACCCTGGCTCATACCAGTTTCAAACAATTGCAGACCGGTTCCAGGGTCAACCTGGAAAAAGCCCTGACCCCGCAAACCCGTCTGGGAGGGCATATGGTGTCCGGTCACGTGGACGGCCTGGGTGAAATTGCTTCCCGTCACGAAGATGCCCGCTCCATCCGTTTGCAGGTAAAGGCGCCGGATGATCTGGCGAAATACATTGCACACAAAGGCTCCATTTGTGTGGATGGCATCAGTCTGACAGTGAATGCCGTCAGCGGAGCCCTGTTCGATCTGAATATTGTCCCCCATACTGTGCAGGAAACCACGGTCGGTCAATGGCAGCCCGGCGTGAAGGTGAACCTGGAAGTGGACGTCATTGCCCGCTACCTGGAACGCTTACTGTTGGGCGAGAAAGCAGCCGATCCGAAGCAGGAAGGGGATATCACGCTTGGATTTTTAGCGCAAAACGGTTTTTTAAAGTAGGCCTATAGATTATGCAATTGAACACAATTGAAGAACTGATCGAAGATATTCGCCATGGCAAAATGGTGATTTTGATGGACGATGAAGATCGTGAAAATGAAGGCGATCTGGTGATTGCCTCCACCATGGTGCGTCCCGAAGACATTAATTTCATGATCAAGCAGGCCCGTGGGTTGGTGTGTTTGACGATGACCCGTGAACGTTGCCAACAATTAAATTTACCTTTGATGGTGAGTGGGCCTAACGGCTCCCAATTCGGGACCAACTTCACGCTCTCTATTGAAGCGACTGAAGGCGTGACAACCGGAATCTCCGCCGGCGATCGCGCCCGCACAGTGCAAGCGGCGGTAGCCCGTGACGCCAAGCCCTCGGACATCGTTCAGCCCGGCCATATTTTCCCTATCATGGCGCAGCCCGGTGGTGTATTGCGCCGCGCAGGCCATACGGAAGCTGGCTGTGATCTGGCTCGATTGGCTGGCCTTGAAGCGTCCTCGGTCATTGTGGAAATTATTAATGAAGACGGCACAATGGCCCGGCGCCCGGATCTGGAGGCCTTTGCTCAGGAGCACGGGCTGAAAATCGGCACCATTGCCGATCTGATTCATTACCGCACGGTAAACGAGCGCACCGTGGAAAAACTGCGCACTGAAAAATTCCCTACTCAATACGGGGAGTTCAATCTGACTTTATTCCGTGATCTGATCGACGGCCAGGTGCATCTGGCGCTGGTAAAAGGCGATGTATCGCAGGTAGAAGCCCCTTATGTGCGTGTGCACGTGGCAGATCCGTTGCGGGATTTGTTGCTGTCCATTAAAGAAAACTCCAGCGGCTGGAATCTGCAGAAGTCGTTACGTTTTCTGGGAAAAAGCGACGATCCCGGTGTGATTCTATTGCTGGGCGATTCGTTCGAAAAACACAACGTGGAAGAGCTGGTGGACAGCTTCACCACCGGCAGGCAACCGGCGCGACAAACTACCGGCGACGGCACTGGCATTTATCGCACTATCGGCACCGGCTCGCAGATTTTACGGGATCTGGGGTTGAGCAAAATGCGTCTGCTCAGCTCGCCAATGCGCTTTAACGCGCTCTCGGGTTTCGATTTGGAAATCGTGGAATACGTCGACAGTGATATTTGATGCGTAATCCCTGCATCTCTAATTTTTAAATTCCGGTTAAAAGTACAAAGGTAATTAGAACGATGACAAAGGTAACGGTTTTGGAAGGTGATTTTTGTGCAACCGACGCGAAGTTCGCGATTGTGGTGGCGCGCTTTAACAGTTTTGTTGTGGAAAGCCTGTTGAGTGGCGCGCTGGATGCGTTGGCGCGGCACGGTGTTAGCGAAACTAATATTGAAATTATCCGTGTGCCCGGTGCATTCGAGATGCCCCTGGCAGTGAAGCAGGTCGCGAAGAAGCGCAAGCCGGATGCCATCATTGCATTAGGCGCTGTGATTCGTGGCGGAACGCCGCATTTTGATTTTGTGGCCGGTGAGTGTACCAAAGGCGTGGCAAACGTGATGCTGGATAGCGATATTCCGGTTTCTTTTGGTGTGTTGACCACCGATACCATCGAACAGGCAATTGAGCGTTCCGGCACTAAGGCCGGTAACAAAGGCGCAGATGCAGCGATCGGTGCGTTGGAAATGGTTAGTTTGCTGCGCGCTCTGTAACTGAGGCTGGACCGATATCATGAAATCCCAAAGCCAAAAACCCGCGCACGCAGCACGACGCAAAGCCCGTCGTTTTACTGTGCAGGCGTTGTATCAATGGCAGATGACGGGCGCGAATCTACGCGAAATTGAAACCCAGTTCAGGGTGGATAATGATTTGCGCAAGACCGACAGCGCGTATTTTCACGAGCTGTTGCACGAGATCCCCAAATGCATCAATGAGCTGGACGGTTATTTCATCCCTTTTTTGGATCGGGAATTAAAGGATCTGGATCAGGTTGAACTGGCAATTTTGCGTATTGGCACCTATGAATTAAGTAAGCGGGTGGATGTTCCCTATAAAGTGGCAATCAATGAAGGCATCGAATTAGCAAAATATTTTGGTGCAACGGAGAGTCATAAATACGTGAACGGCGTGTTGGACAGGGTGGCGCAAAAGCTGCGTGTTCTGGAAGTAAAGGCGGAGCCGAAAGCCGCTGCGGAGCCCGACGCGGACAAAGCGCCAGAAGCTGAAGTGAAAAGTGGAAGCAGAAAAATTCAGCTTAAAGCAAAATCGAAAATCTCTTACAAGCAAAAGTCGGATCAAACCGACACTAAACCAACGGAGTAGGAATGCGGTGGCATGGGGTGAATGAGTTTGCATTGATCGAAACACATTTTAAGCGCCTGGCCATGGAAAACGTGTCCGTTGCGGTGGATTTGGGGATTGGTGATGATTGTGCGCTGGTGTCGGTGCCTGCGGGCAAGCAGTTAGCGATTTCAACCGATACGTTGGTGCAGGGAGTCCACTTTCCAGATAACACCGGGGCTTTCGATATCGGTTACAAGGCGCTGGCGGTGAATCTCAGTGACCTGGCCGCGATGGGAGCTGAACCCGCCTGGTTCACGCTTTGTCTTACTTTGCCCGATCCCTCCACTCAATGGATATCGGAGTTCTGTCAGGGCTTATCCGCCTTGATCCGTGATATCCCGGTACGCCTAATCGGGGGAGATACCACACGGGGCCCGCTCACGGTGTCGATTCAAGTGATGGGGCTGGTGGAAAAGAATCGCAGCCTGTTGCGTGGGGCTGCCCGCGTCGATGACGATATCTACGTATCCGGGTATCTGGGCGGTGCCGCTGTTGGATTGAAGCTGCTGCAACAACAGGCAACAGCAAAAACACATCAGCACCCCCGGCTGACAGAAGATTTGCTGGAAGCCATTCAACGGATCAACCGCCCGATGCCCAGAATGAACCTGGGCCGGGGGTTGCTTGGGCTTGCCAATGCCTGCATTGATATTTCCGATGGCCTGCTGGCTGACTTAAATCACATCCTGAACCAGAGCCAGGTCGGTGCCATGCTGGATCTGGAGTCCATTCCCATTGCTCCGGCGCTGCAAAATCCGGAAGGTTTGAAAACCATTGGTTTTGAACCGCCGGAACTGGAGCAAGCGCGCTTTTTTGCCCTCACCTGGGGGGATGATTATGAGTTGTGCTTTACAGCAAAGCCGTCACAGCGGGAAGAAATCCAGCGTTTGTCGGAATTATTGAAGGTGCCAATCAGTCGCATCGGACAGGTAGTGGCGCAGTCCGGTTTGTACGATATCAGTGCTCCGGGCAAGCCCTTAGAAGCGGGTGGATTTAGCCATTTCTAGTCTGGGCTACGGCCTGAAAATCAAATTAAAACAATGAGATAGTGTATTAATGAACTCCGTCCCGGCCAGTGCTTTCAAAAACCCGATACACCTTTTAGCCATCGGTTTAGGCAGCGGAGCCGCTGCCAAAGCACCCGGCACCTGGGGTACTTTAGTGGCCATGGTGTTGTATTGGCCCCTTTCGCAGCTCGATAACATTGTCTATTTTGTGGTATTGATAGTCGCAACCCTGGTTGGCTTCTATATTTGCGACAAAACCTCCAGGGATTGGGGAGTGCACGACCACAAGGCCATTGTCTGGGATGAGTTCGTGGGATATTGGATCACCATGTTTCTGATCCCTGCGACCTGGTATTGGATGTTGACAGGATTTGTCCTGTTCCGGTTGTTCGATATCTGGAAACCCTGGCCCATCCGCTACCTGGACCGTAACGTCAAGGGGGGGGTGGGCATTATGGTGGATGACATCGCGGCAGGGCTAGTCGCCTGGGCTGTGCTACACATAATTGTACAAATAGTTGCGCTATAACATTGAATCCAAAGGTTTGTTTAGGTTGGCTTAAATTATGAGAAAAGTGACGTTTTTCAGTTTCCTGTTGTTATTGGCCAGTGCGAGCGCGTGGTCTGCATCGAAATACGATTCAGATAAGGGGGCTGTCGGGGCGCCTTCAGAGGCAGCAGTTATACCTCATCCGAACGCGCTGTTTGCACCTGACCGGCCCCATATGAGTAACGAAGACGCCAGTAAATTACTGTTTTCCAAAATCCGGCTGGTCACCCGCACCAACACCGCATTTTTGCAATTACCCAATGATCGGTTGGGCGAGCGCTATTTTGGTGATCGATTCGAGCGCTCCGAGGAGTATGTTGATTTCCAGCAAAAACTAAAACAAACCATGCGCGACAGCGTGTTGGCATCCGACCGGGTTAACCGCGCCGTTCCGCTGCCGGATTTTTTTGCTGCAGATCAACTGTCTCTGGCGCAAATGCGAGAAGCCGCATTGCGTCTGCAGGTTCACCTGCTGGTGATCTTTAGTGTGAACAGTAACGTGTTCACGGTGGGGAACGCTGCCGGAGACAATGTAAAAGCCTATGCCAACTGCGAGATTGCGTTGCTGGATACGCAATCCGGATTGCTGCCGTTTACTAATTCGATCATGGCGAAAGTGCAGACGGCGAAACTGAAATCAGATGTCAGCGATAGCGGCACCAGCAAGCGCGCGGAGGAAGACGCGTCAGTCCAGTGTTTGCAGACATTGGGAAAATCGGCCGCAGCGTATCTGAATTCAATCCCCCTTTAGTTCTATGCGCATACTGTCTACCTGAAATAGGGTTATTTCCTGTTACAAATAGCCAGATGGCGGCCAGGTAGGGGCGCGAGCCCTTGTTTTTAGTGACAATTCGTATCGCAATGGTGATTGCTCTGTTTCTCTCCGGGGGATTGGCTGGAGTCATTCCCTGGAAGTAGGTATGATTTAGCAGCATAGATACCCCTACCTAAACAGGAATTTCATACATGGAAATTATTAAGACCCTTGGCGAGTTTATTATTGACCGCCAGATGGAGTATCCGGACGCCAGCGGCGAACTTACCTCACTTTTTTCTTCTATCCGGTTAGCGGCAAAAATATTACACCGTGAAATCAACAAAGCCGGTCTGGCGGATATTACCGGCGCAGCCTCCTCCGAGAATGTGCAGGGCGAACAGCAGCAAAAGCTGGATGTGTTCGCCAACGAGCGCTTCATCAGTGCTCTGGCACAGCGCGGAGTGGTGTGTGGTATAGCCTCTGAGGAAGAAGAGCAGTTTGTAAAGTTTGAAGAAACGAAAAACCTGGATGGCAAATATGTCGTGTTGATGGACCCTCTGGATGGTTCCTCCAATATTGATGTTAATGTGTCTGTGGGCACTATCTTTTCCGTGTATCGCCGGGTTTCACCGGTGGGCAGCCATGTGACAGAAGAAGACTTTCTGCAGCCAGGAAATAAGCAAGTGGCTGCGGGTTACGTAATCTATGGTTCTTCTACGATGTTGGTGTACAGCACGGGCAACGGGGTGAACGGTTTTACTTATGATTCCACTATCGGCGTGTTTGCTCTGTCCCATCCTAACTTGCAGATTCCAAAGGACGGCACCATTTATTCCGTGAATGAAGGTAACTACATTCATTTCCCGAACGGAGTGAAGAAATACATTAAATATTGCCAGGAAGAAGATGCAGATACGCAGCGCCCTTATACTTCCCGCTATATCGGTTCGTTGGTGTCGGATTTTCACCGTAACCTGATCAAAGGCGGACTTTACCTGTATCCAAGTTCAGGTCGCTATCCTGAAGGCAAACTACGCTTGTTGTACGAATGCAATCCGATGGCGTTTTTGATTGAGGCAGCCGGTGGTAAAGCCATTGCCAGTCCGGGACAGCGTATACTGGATATTGAGCCGACCAAGTTGCACCAGCGCTGTCCGCTGTTTGTAGGTTCGCCCAATATGGTGGATAAACTGGAGCAATTCATCACGGAGTTTGAATAACCCATTTCGTTACTACCACGGACGGTGTCTATGCCATTGAACAGTCAATTCCGGTTAACCGCAGCAGGCTTTAGCAAAGGCATTCTGCGGGCGGTGACATGGGGCGTGGTATGGAGTGTGTGTGTTCCCGGCTCTGTCCAGGCGGTCACCACCGAACAAGCGGAAGTGGAACCTGAAACCATTATCCAGGGGCTGGATCACCCCTGGAGTCTGAAGTTCTTACCCGATGGCCGCATGC
The DNA here is from genome assembly GCF_009746715.1 of Ketobacter sp. MCCC 1A13808. Lineage (NCBI taxonomy): Bacteria > Pseudomonadati > Pseudomonadota > Gammaproteobacteria > Pseudomonadales > Ketobacteraceae > Ketobacter > Ketobacter nezhaii. Next base: position 132,034 of record NZ_VRKW01000002.1, on the reverse strand, counting down.
TGGTGACGGAGCGTTCCGGCTCTATGCGTCTGGTCGAAGATGGCAAACTCAGCGAGCCGCTGTCCGGCCTGCCCGAAATCTGGGTAGGCGGCCAGGGTGGCCTGATGGATGTGGCGATTCAGGACGACTGGATTTATTTCAGTTACGCTGAACCCAATGGAGTGCCTTTTATGAATTCCACTGCCGTGGCTCGCGGTCGACTGAAAGGCCATAGCCTGATGGATGTGGAAGTCATTTTCAGACAAAAACCGAAATACCTATCCCGTGCGCACTTTGGCTCTCGTCTGGTCTTCGCCAAAGACGGTACTTTATTTGTTACCTTGGGTGAACGTTTCCGCCCCCGGGAGGATGCACAGACTCTGGATAATCATCTGGGTAAGATAGTCCGTATCTTGCCTAATGGTAAAGCGCCCGCAGATAACCCTTTTGTCAAAACCGAAAATGCCCTGCCTGAGATTTGGTCTTATGGTCATCGTAATGTGCAGGGGGCAACCCTGCATCCGCAAACCGGCGTGCTATGGACTCATGAGCATGGTCCGCAAGGTGGTGATGAAATCAACCTGCCGCAAGCGGGCAAAAACTACGGCTGGCCGGTCATTACCTATGGTGAAAACTATGGCGGTGGTAAAATCGGTGAAGGTACAGAGAAAGCCGGCATGGAACAGCCCTTCTACTATTGGGTGCCTTCCATTGCTCCTTCCGGAATGACATTTTATTCCGGTGATGCGTATCCGCAATGGAAAGGGGATTTGTTTGTAGGTTCGTTGAAGTTTCAGCAGTTGGTGAGGCTGGAGCTGAAGCAGGATAAGGTAGTCGGTGAAGAACGGATGTTCAAAAAGGAAATTGGTGAGCGAGTGCGTGATGTGGTGCAGGGGCCGGATCAGCTATTGTATTTGTTAACCGATGAGGACAACGGTAAGATTTATCGCATCAATCCGGTGCCTCAAAGCTCTGAAAACGAATAAATAAACCGGATCCTGTACCTGAACCCTGTTGCTATCCGGTGACCTTGCCGGTTGCCGGCGAGTGAATCATGGCCTTTTTCAAGTCGCTCCATCCGCGCCAGTTTTTTACTGTGCTGCACCGCATCGATCAGCAGTCACAAGTGTCCGTTGAGCCGGTGCGCCCCTCTCAGCGGGTGTTCTTTACTCTTTTTTTTGTCGGTTTGTGCTTGTTGCTGGTTAACTACGCCAAGTTTAACGGTGCTTTTTTCTGGTTCTACGAACTGTTTCAAAGCGGCGATTCCCTTTCGCTGCAGCGCGCGTTCATGTATTTACGGCGTGATCCTTTTTACGAACTCTATCAGCACGCCTGGTGGGGCTTCATTCATGTGTTGGGCTTTTTTATCCTGCCTGCGCTTTTTATCCGCTGCTATCTTAAGGAACGTTTGAACCAACACGGGTTGCAGTGGGGAGCAGTGCATCGCCATTTAAAGTGGTACCTGGTGTTAGTCGCGCCGATTTTATGTGGGGTGGTCGTGGTCAGTTTCCGTGACGATTTCGCTAGCCATTATCCTTTTTATCGCAATGCCGGGCGTAGCTGGCTGGATTTTCTGCTTTGGGAAAGTATTTATATCGGGCAGTTCGTGGTTCTGGAATTCTTCTTCCGCGGCTTTATGTTGAATGCGTTGAGGCCTGCAATGGGCGCCCAAGGAATTCTGGTAATGTGTTTACCTTATCTGATGCTCCACTTTTCCAAACCCTGGATTGAAGCCACCGGGGCTCTGTTTTTCGGTTTGTTCCTGGGCATCCTGGCGTTGCATTCGCGTTCCATATGGGGGGGAGTGGGAGTGCACGTGAGTATTGCTTTGGCGATGGATGTGGCAGCATTGATGCAAACCCGTGGCCTGCCACAGCAATGGACGCCCTGAGAGCTATTCAGTAAGATCAATCCAGGGCGGCGCCGATAAATTGCTTGTAGCAGGTGAACACCTGATCCGGCGCCTCCACTTGCGGATAGTGTCCGATATCCGCCAGCGATAGAATCATTAAGGGTAATCCGACCACTTCTTTGTAACGCTTGATCATGTGTGCTCCGGAAATCGGATCCAGAGAGCCATTGATCAGCCCGATGGGCACCTTGGTGTCCTGTAGTGCGCCTACCCAGCGACTGCGGTTCACTTTACGTTGCCGCATGTAATCAATCAGTTTGTGTAAGGCCCGGCGTCCGTTGTTATAATTAATCGCTTCCCAGAATCCATCCACCAGATCTTCATCCGGTGGTGTGTCGGGCCCGAACACGGCGTTGAGGCTGCGGGCCAAAGTCGGCTTTTTCATATGCCGGGTCATAAACGGACCCAGCGGCCCGGCCAGCAATTTCTGAATCAGCAGAGCTTTGTGGGATTCCGGGATCAAACCGCCGTTCAGCATACACAAGGAAAGCCATTGGGGTTGTTCACGTTCGTTCTGCCGAGCCAACAACTCCTGCGCGACGGTATCCCCATAGTCGTGGGCCAGTACGTGGAATTCATCGATTTTCAGGCGCTCAACCATGGTCTCGATTATATCAGCCTGATCCTGAATCAGGTAAGCGTGCGGATAGGGCTTGTCCGATAGTCCGAAGCCCAGTAAATCCATTGCAATCAAATTGAAATCATCGGTCAACAGCGGCCAGATTCGCTCCCAGTCCCAGCTGGAAGTAGGGTAACCGTGGATCAGCATCAGCGTGGGCTTGCCCGGGTCTCGCTCCCCGTCATGGTTTTCGATATAGAAAATGTAATGGCCGTTAATGCGCATTTGCTTGCCCATTAGCTTCCACTCACGCAGTTTGTAGCTCATGTAGATTCCCGTTCGATTTTAATTTTGTACTATATGCCTCTGATACAGGCCTGATGTCAAACTGCTTGGTTTGCTATAGTTTAGATGATAGCGTGCAGCATAATCGGGCTGAACCCAATTTTTCTACAGTTGATCGGGGAAGAACACATTGCGGGTCCATAGAAGGGCGAACTTGTATTTGCTGGCATTGCCCGTGGGGTTGATGGGGTTGGTACAGTTGGTGTTTGCGTTGCTGTCGCTGGCTCTGTTTGAAGACGGCGTGATGGAGGATTTTCTATTCTCTTCTTTGCCGATGCTCGGGGTGGCCGTGTGGATGCTGTCGAGTCGCTCGGATTGGCGCGATCATCCGATTGGCCTGCGGGATTCCCTGGTGTTCGCGGTGATGACCTGGGTCATCATGGGGCTGCTGGGGGCAATACCGGTAATGGAAATCACCGGGGTCAGTTTTACTGATGCCGTGTTCGAATCCGTCAGTGCATTGACCACCACCGGTGCGACTATTCTGGATAACCTGGATTCCCGTCCAAGGGCCTTTTTGATGTATCGGCAGTTTCTGCAGTGGCTGGGTGGGCTGGGTGTAGTTATTTTTGTCGTGGCGATTTTGCCGATGCTCAACACCGGCGGTATGAAGTTACTCAAGGCCGAAACGCCGGGCCCGATTAAAGACGATAAATTGTCTCCTCGTATCTCCAGTTCTGCCCATTATCTTTTTATCGTGTATATGGTGCTGACATTCACCTGTGCGGTGGGGTATTTTCTGGCTGGAATGGATCTGTTTGATGCTTTGGGTCACAGCTTTTCAACGGTCTCCACCGGCGGCTTTTCAACTCACGATGCCAGCATCGGGTATTTCAAAAGCGATGCGGTATTGTGGGTAGCGAATCTGTTTATGCTGCTGGGTGCGATCAGTTTTGCCGTGCATTTTCGCGCCATGTCCGGGCGCAGTTTAAAAATCTACTGGCGCGACGAGGAGTCCCGCGTATTTTTATTAACGGTGCTGTTTATTTCTTTGCTGATCACCTCGGAACTGCTGGAAGCCGGGATTTATCATCACCCTTGGGACGCGTTTCAAATGGCGATGTTCCATATGATCTCTTTCGTTACCAGTACCGGCTTCGGGGCGGCGGACTTCACTCATTGGCCTGCTTTTGTTGCTTTAACCCTGGTGATTTCCGGTTATCTGGGGGGGTGTTCCGGCTCCACTGCCGGGGGTAATAAATTTATCCGTAATATTCTGTCTTTGAAATTAATCGCGCTGGAGATAAAACGCATCATGCACCCGCGAGGGGTATTCATTCTGAAATACCAGGGTAAATCGTTACAGGTGTCGGTGCTCAGCAGCACTATTATGTTTATGGCTTTGGTGGCCACCAGTACGGTAGTGCTTACGCTAATCCTGATGGGGACGGGTTTGAGTTTTTGGGGCGCGCTGTCCGCGGTGGCGGCTTGTCTGAATGTGCTGGGGCCGGCCTTTGGTGAGTTAGGCAGTAACTTTCAGCCGGTCACGGATTTCGGCACCTGGGTGCTGTCGTTTGCGATGATACTGGGCCGGCTGGAATATTTCACGGTGTTAACGCTATTCCTGCCGGTGTTTTGGCGCTTTTGATTTATTGGCGGCTTGAACGTCGGCTTTCGATCCGGTTAATGAACTCCTGCATGATTTGTTCGTACAGTTGTATTCCCAGAAAACGGTCCTCAACATCGTTTTCCAGGCTGGGGTTATCATTGACTTCGATGACCACTGCGCGATCGCCGGATTGTTTTAAGTCCACTCCATAAAGGCTGTTGCCGATGAGCTTGGTGGCTTTCAGGGCGGCGTCCAATACCGCTTTCGGCGCCTCATAGGTGGGCATGGTGTCGTACCCGCCACTGACGAAACGGCCGCTGGGGCTAGCGTGGTTATAGATCTGCCAATGATCCTTAGCCATGTAATAGCGGCAAGCGTATAGCGGTTTGTTGTTGATGATTCCGATACGCCAATCAAAATCCGTGTACATAAATTCCTGCGCCAGCAGCAGCGCGGATTTTTTAAAAAGCTCTTTGGTACGTTGATCGAATTCTGCCTGGTTACTGACTTTGTATACTCCTTGCGAAAAGGCACCATCTGGGATTTTAAGCACAATGGGGAAGCCGATTTGTTGCACCGCCCGTTGTAGTTCATCCTTATTGTTTTTGGCCAGGATCATGGTTTTGGGTGCCGGTACCTTATTGACGTTGAACAGATCCGTCAGGTACACCTTGTTACAGCAGCGCAGAATCGACATAGAGTCGTCCATAACGACCATCCCTTCGGATTCTGCTTTTTTCGCAAAGCGGAAAGTGTGATGATCTATAGACGTCGTTTCGCGAATAAACAAGGCATCGTATTCCGCCAGACGGACATAATCTTTCCGTTCGATCACGTCTACGTCAATACCCAGACTGTTGCCTGCTTTGATCATTTTTTTGATGGCGGCGGCATCGCTTGGTGGAAGTGCTTCATTTTTATTGGTCAGAATTGCCAGATCATAACGGAACTGTTTCCTGGCTTTTGGCGAGCGCCAGATTTTATGACTGAACTGGTTCAGCGCTTCGGCAAATTCAGTTTGATCTTCATCTGCGGTCAGGTCATGGGGCGACAACGCCTGCAGTTGCGTGATCTGCCAGCGCTCCTGAAAGCGCAAACTGATTTTCAGGATCGGGCATGGGAATTTTTCAAACAAATCTTTGCCCAGTGCTTTGAATTCCGGTTGCGGTGTGCTGCCAAAATAACTGACAAAGGTCAGATCTTCGTGGGTGTGTTTTTTCTCAATGGATTTATGGTTTAACTCGCTGACGTCATCCAGGTGCAGGGTATACAGTGATTTCTGGTTGAGATCGTTAATAACACGAAGCGAGGGTAACACGTGGTGATCACGGGCTTCGCCCAACAAAGAACAGTAATAGCCTTTTGACAGGTATTTGTAACTACGGCATAAGTTGATGACGCGGGTACGGGATTTTTTCAGTCCGTCCTGGCGGCTTAGATATTCTTCGAAGGTGATCAGATCTTCAAATGGAAAATAGGGTGCCCAGTCTTTCTTGGATTCTACGACAACTAGCAGTTGTGACATGGCAGGATTGATGACTCTTCTAGGCTAATGGGGTTGTGTTCAATATTGGTTTCTAGATGGCGTAAATACAAGTACCGGGACAATTATTTTTAGTCTGAACCGGCTTATACCAGTGGTAAAAACCGGGACTGGGGGTTAGGCTTCTGAACACTGCGTAAACGAATTTTTACACTGAGGTATGTCATGCTGACCCCGTTGTTGTCCACTCAGGAACTGAGCGTATTTCCCGCCTCTTTCGATCAGGCCCGGCAGGCGTTACTGGCTGAGGTGAAACAGTTGGATAAGCTGCCTGGAACAGCCTGGACACATCGCAGTCTGACCTATGAAGGTGAAGGACCGGCGGGTGAAAGACTTAGCACAGAGCAAATCTGGGTTGGCGAGCCGGATGCGTCCCGGGTGTTGGTTCTGCAGTCCGCGGTGCACGGTGTGGAAGGGCACTGTGGATCGGCCATTCAGGCGGATTTGCTGCGGCGACTGAACCGGGGTCGGGTGCAGTTACCGGCCGGTTTGGCCGTGTTGATGATACACGCGATTAACCCGTGGGGGTTTGCCTGGAGTCGCCGGGTGGACGAGCAGGGCATTGATGTGAATCGTAATTTTGTCGATTTCGAACAACCCTTACCAGTCAACCCGGGTTATGCGCAGCTGGCTCAGGACGTGTTGCCGGTGAGTGGTGGTCTGGCGGCGGGTGAACAGGCATTGCAGGCGTATTTGCAAGAACACGGACAAAGGCAGTACGAGTTGGCGCTGAGTGGCGGTCAGTATCAATTCGAGGAAGGCCTTTTCTATGGTGGTCGGGGTAAGAGTCAGGCCAGACTCAATCTGGAGGTGATCATCAATGAGCTGGATTGTGGTAATCGACAGGTGGCGCTGTTGGATTTACATACGGGGCTGGGACCTTATGGCCACGGTGAATTGATTTGCGATCATCCCATTGGCAGCCAAGGCATGCTGACGGCTCAGCGCTGGTTCGGTGATGCGGCGACGTTACCGGAAGCCGGTGATTCCTGCTCGGTTCCGAAACAAGGCTTGGTGGACTACGCCTGGCATGAGGTGATGGGCAAAAACAGTTGTTATCTGACCCTGGAGTTCGGAACGTATCCGTTGGCGGAACTGTTGCGTTGTTTACGGGAAGATCATTTGATCCGCAAACCCGGGCAGCAACCCTTCACTCATCCCCAAAGCGATGTGGTACGTCAGCAACTGCTACGTCAGTTTTATCCTGCGGAAGTGCAATGGCAAACTTTAGTGTTATTGCGCGCACGTCAGGCGATCCAGCTAGCCTGTGCCGGATTATTTAATGACTGTTGAGCATCGAGAGACAATTCGCCACGCCAACCTGGATGATCTGGAATCTCTGGTGATTCTGGAACAGGCTTGTTTCAGTGCCGACCGGATGAGCAAGCGCAGTTTTCGTCATCAATTGCAGCAATTACATAATTTGCTGTTGGTGGTTGAGGCCGGTGCTGACGGTAAAAAACAACTGCTGGCCTACGCCTTGGTGTTCTTGCGCAAAGGCACCAGTTTGGCCCGGTTATACTCCATTGCTGTTGCACCGCAGGCCCATGGTCAGGGGTTAGCGAAACGTCTGCTGCTCGAGGCCGAGGAGCAGGCGGCAGAGCAAGGGCGTATGTTTATGCGATTGGAAGTGCGCAAAGATAATGGCGCTGCAATCCATTTGTATCAACGATTGGGTTACCGGCAGTTCGGTTTGTATCCGGATTATTATGAAGACCATGCAGATGCATTGCGATTTCAAAAGCGCATTATTCCCCATGAACGAATGGAAGAACACAAAGCAGAGCCGGATCAGCAAATTCCTTATTATGCGCAGACCACGGAGTTTACTTGCGGTGCCGCTTCGCTCATGATGGCGATGAAAGAACTGAAACCGGAAGTGGTCTTTGACCAACGCACGGAAATTCAAATCTGGCGTGAGGCAACCACTATTTTTATGACCTCCGGTCACGGCGGTTGTGGTCCTCATGGTCTGGCCTATGCCGCGGCCAAGAGGGGGTTTACCACGGAAGTTTACGTTAGCCACCATGGGCCGTTATTCGTTGAAGGTGTTCGTAACGAAAGTAAAAAACAGATTTTGGAGTTAGTACACCTGGATTTCCTGCATAAATTAAAAGAATGTCGGGTGCCGATCCATCGTAGCATCTTATCGTTAAAACAACTGCAACAGCGCCTGGAATCCGGCGCCTTACCGCTGGTCCTTATCAGCACCTATCGGTTTGATGGAAAAAAAGCACCACACTGGGTTTTATTGGTGGATATGGATGATCAGTTCGTTTATATCAATGATCCCGATCCCGACGACGATGACGAGCAGCGTTCGTTGCTGGACAAACATTATTTGCCGATTCCGCGCAACAGCTTTGAAATGATGTTGCATTTCGGGCAGAATCGGCTGCGTTGCGCGGTGGTTATTCGTTAGGACATTACTGGTTGGCCGCCAGATCCGGTAATGCGTAGCCGGCACGGCTGATATAGGTAATAGTGTCTATACTGCCATCGGCGTTTTCAATACGGCGGATAAAGGCGTGAGCATCGCGGAACGCGTCAAGTTTACCGAGCTCTAATGTGAAATCCATTTCCGCAGTTTCATTATCGTGGCCGGCTTCTATCCGGCATAGAGTGGATTGGCACTGTACACCATAGAGTTCAGAATTGGTTGTGTGGCCCATGTTGTCGATGGCCGTTCCCACCTGAGTTTCTGCTGTTCCAGCCCATCCTGCGTCCAGCGGTTCCTGCAGCAGCACGTTGTCCAGCGTTGTGGCGATGAATTCGGTTCGGCTGGTTTCCAGCGCCATTTCCGTTGCGGTGAGTTCGCTCGCGGTGTCCCGTGGGTCTGTTGCCGGTGATTCATTTTGGCTGTCTGTGGCTGCGTCAGAGGCATTGTGCGCAACCTGCTTGCTTTGAGCGTCACTTAAACCCCTTTTCAGCTCAGTCAGTCGTCGTTGCACTTCGTCCTGTTCAAGTTTGTATTGCTCTGCATCTGGGTTTAGGCCGCCTACTTTGCGCTGCAATTCGAATAGTGCTCGCCGGGTTTCTTTAAGGTCAGCTGAATTCAATTGGTTGCTTCTTGTCGTAACGAATATAGAAATAAGCAGCGCCACAAGAACGCACAGAAGGGCAGTTGTTATCTTAGGGTAATTTTTCATGCCGGGTCTCTCCTCTCGGATTTTTGCTTTCGGATCTCGCCTCGCACCGGGAATAAAAACCTGCCCTGGTCTGTCGTCCAGGGCAGACAGCCAGAGTCAGTTTTCGTCCACACGATATGAGATCACAGACGATTTGGTCGAAGTTGGGCTCGGCGGGATAACGGCGATAAACTGATAATACCCCTGGTTATAACTGCTTATCGGCGTAAAGCTTAGGGTTTTGTAACCAGCACCACCAAAGTCACTTTTATACTGAACGTAGTTAGCTGTGCCGAACGCGCTGTAACTATAGAGCGTGGAAAGAAATCCGGTGGAGTTCGCTTTGTAGTAGCGCATATAAGCTTCGTTTAATCCGGCGTTAGAAAATACATTGTCCTTGATAACAGGACACACCACTACAGCGGAGTTGCTAGTGGAATTGTTTTTTAACTGCCGACCGTCGTTATAGGTGATGGGAGGGTTGCCGACTAATGAACCTTGACACATTGTAGCGGGATAAACCTTACCGTCTTCGGCGAAGGTTGCTTGAGTGAAGGTAAAAGCCAGAGCAAATCCGGTTGTTATAGCCCGTATTTTAGATGACATACAGTTTCTCCTTTTCCGTGGAAGTGGGATGATGGATAAGTCATACACGTCTCTTTAACCACAACTTACTGTAGTCCTTTGGCGGGAATAAGCGGTAAGCAGTAGTACCGATGGGCGCTATCCAATTGTGAATTAATCGGGTGTGAACTATGTCACGCCGTTTTTCGGACACAGTGAATAATGTTGTAACCGCCTATGTTTCTCTGGCGGAGTGATCTGAAATACGTTAAAAAATAAGTAGCTAATAAAATCAATAAATAGGCTGCGTAATATCGCAGGCCAACGGGAATCAAATTCAGTGAATTTTTCTATACCGGTGATCGACCCGCACATTCATCAATGGGATCTTCTTAACACGCCTCGCATTCTGAGCACCCCTAAACGCTTATTGGGTTGGAACCGACTTCTATATGAAACCGCGTTGCGTTACGGCGCAAAGAAAAGTGACCGCGCCTATGTCGGGCGAACGGACTATGTGGCGCAAGACTATCTGCCAGCAGATTACGGGCAGGATAGCGGCGGTGTGCCTATCCAGAAAGTGGTGCATGTTGAGGCAGAATGGCGGCATCGGAAAGGCAATGGCCCGGCAGGCGAAACGCGTTGGTTACACTCTTTGTTTGAGCCGGAAGCGGTCACCCTGGGGGCTATTGTTGGTTATGTTGATCTGCAACGTCACGATGCCAGGCACGTGATCGAAGCCCACATTAACAGCAGTGATAAGTTCGTTGGTATACGACAAATGCTGGCCAACGATGCGGACGACGGGATTATGAGTTTTTGTCCTCAGCCGGGTTTATCGATACAGCCGCAGTGGCGGTCCGGGTTTGAATTGCTGGAAGAGTACCAGTTGAGCTTCGATGCCTGGGTTTTTCATCATCAGTTGGATGAGATTGATCAATTGGCGAAACGCTTTCCCAGCGTTACTTTTATATTGGATCATATGGGAACGGCCATCGGTATCGGCGGGCCTTTTGCTTCCTACGGCCACAATGCAGCGGCGCGGGATGTGGTATTAAAAACCTGGCAGACGGGTATTGCTGCGGTCGCAGAGAATCCGAATGTGGTAGTGAAGCTATCCGGTCAATTTATGCCGGTGCTGGGTTGGGGGTTTGAACATCGGGCTGTCGCCCCCGGCTTGCAGGAACTGCTGGATAAGACAGCCCCTTTGTTTAACTTCGTGTTGCAACAGTTTGGCGTCGATCGCTGTCTGTTTGCCTCGAATTTTCCTATGGATAAAGTTTCCCTAAGTTTCAGACAGCTTTATGAGTTGTATGCGCATCTAGTGCAGAACCTCCCGCAGCCAGATCAGAAAAAGTTGTTTCATGATAATGCCGCACGAGTGTATAAGATACAGCCCTGAGCCCAGCCACGTAGTCATGATAACTGACGAAAGCGATGGGTGGATTGACTAAAATCGCCTCAAAAGAGTCGATTCCCGCAAACGCCTGAGGCAGCCGATTGCTGTATCATGCGGGATCGTTATCGGGTTTATTTTTTACGAGGGAGAATATGAGCATATCACCTGACACAATGACCTTGGCACAGGCGGTCAATCAACGGCGATCGGTACGGGGTTATCTGGATAAAGAAGTTCCTGCAGAGGTATTGGAATCCATTTTCACATTGGCGCAGCGGGCCCCCTCTAACTGCAATATTCAGCCCTGGAAGGTGTATGTCGCGTCCGGTGAGTTGAAAAACAGGCTGCGGGATCAAATGGTCGATCTGGTGGTGAAAGGGGTTCCTTTTGATTCTGATTACGATTATCCCGACCGCTTTGATGGTGAGTATCGAAAGCGCCAGGTGGAATGTGCGGTAGAACTGTATAATCACATGGGTATCGGTCGCGGTGACAAAGAGGGGCGCATGCGTGCTACCCTGCGTAACTTTCAGATGTTTGATGCCCCTCATGTGGTGTTCATCGGTATGGATAAGCTATTCGGCGCTTCGGTTGCGATTGATGTGGGCATGTATATCCAGACCTTGATGCTGTCCATGACTGCGCACGGCGTCGGTAGCTGTGCGCAGGGCTCTATGCGCTATTACCCTAAACTGGTGCGAGAAGCCTTCAACCTTGACGACGATACACATATTCTGCTGGGTATCAGCTTCGGATATGAGGACACATCAGTGGCCGCCAACAAAACCTGGATCGATCGCGAACCCCTGTCCAGTACCACTCAATTCAAACGCTAATAGAGAGTTTTAATGCCGGTATCCGATTTTATTGCCCATCATGTCGAAAGAGTGCATGCCGATAAGCCCGCTGTCGTGAATTATAGACAAGAAGCGATCGTGCTGGACGATCATGCCAGCCAATTGCTCAACGAGATTAAACAGGTATTCAGCACCAAAACGGCAAAACGTTACGGGCAATTTAACCCGGATTTGGGTGACCATCCGGTGGCGGCCTGGTTAAAGGACTATTCCGCAGAGAAGATGCCGTTTGCGTCATTGAGCCAACGATTAACCGAGCACTTTGTTGTGCTTCTGGATCAGACGGAATTGCCTTTTCAAGGCTATTTGCTGTTCTGGCAGGAAGACAATGCTGAAGCGGAATGGTTATACGCAGCGCATCTGCAGCAGCAAGTCGGCTTGGTGATCAACAGTCACCTGGAAATATCACAAACCCAGTATGCGGACCTGTCCCATGTCGGATTTTGCGGTCGGGTCAATCTTAGCCATTGGCGTGATGGTTTGTCTGACAAGTACCTTACAATTTCTAAAAATCGCGGTGACCGCATTCTGCAAGAACTGTTTAATCAATGGATTGGTTTTACAGACACGGTCAACAGTAGCGCGGATACCAGTGAATTTTTGAACATTGTTGAAGCCTATGCAGAAAATTTACCTGAAGAGGACAGCAAGGATTACCGCGATAAAGTGGTGGATTATTGTATCGAGCAGGACAAGCAAGGCGAACCGGTGGTTTACAAAGAACTGTCGTATTACCTGGATGAGAACGAGCCAGAGCGTTTTCAGCAATTTATTCAGGAGCAGCAACCGCAGAAAAAAGACGAGTTGATCCCGGATAAAACCCAGCTCAGGAAATATATACGCTTCAGTGGTCGGAGCAAGGAAATCAGCATTCAGTTTGCTGCATCATTACTGGGTGAGCATATCGAATTTGACGCGCAGAAAGAGCAACTGGTGATTAAACAGCTGCCCAAATCGTTGTTAAGTCAGTTAAAGAAACATCGTTCCTAAAAAACACCTTACACTTTAAACCGTTTAACGGTATTTTGAAGATCGTCGGTTAGGCTACGCAGTGAACGACCGGATTCCTGAGTTGATCTTGCGATATCCGCACTGGTTTCGCCGTAGTGGTTAATCTGGGTCAGGTTGCGGTTGATGTCTTCCGTCACTTCACTTTGCTCTTCTGCTGCTGCGGCAATTTGTATCGCCATGCGGGTGATATTGGATACGGATTCTTTTATTTGATCCAAGGTTCTGCCGGCGCCCTCAGTGGTTTCCACGGTGGACTGGGCCGACTCGCAGCTGGTGTTCATCGCACTCACCGCTTCTTTCACACCTTGTTGTAATTTCTGTAGCATGCGCTGTATATCCTGTGTCGATTCTTGTGTGCGGCTGGCAAGCGTCCGTACTTCGTCTGCGACCACCGCGAAGCCACGGCCTTGCTCACCGGCTCTTGCCGCTTCAATCGCGGCATTCAGTGCCAACAGGTTAGTTTGTTCTGCTATGCCACCGATCACATCAATCACCGAGTTCACGTTGTTGGCTTCATCTTCCACGTGAGCAATCAGGTCTGCGGCCGATTGCACTTGCTGCGACAGCGATTGGATGTGGCCGATAGTGTCATACACAATGCGCTGTCCGGCCTCCGATTGCAGGTTGGCATTCTTGGCCTCGTCAGCGGTGTCGTTGGTATTGCGTGCGACTTCCTGAATGGCGGTGGACATCTGGTTTACTGCCGTTGCCACCAGGGTGATCGCTTGATGTTGCTGATCGATCGCTTCGCGGCTGGAGTTGGCATTGTCGCTCAGCTTCAGGGTCTGGCCGCTGACGGTGGAACTGGTGTCCTGAACCTGTGCAATCAAGGTCTGAAGTTTAGCCACGAAATTATTGAAATAGGTCACCATCTTGCCCAGCTCGTCTTGCTGATTAAGCTCTATCCGGGCCCGTAAATCCCCTTCGCCCTCCGAGATATCCAGCAAGCGTTCGCAGATTTGCTGCAGTGGTTTCACCACCATGGGAGGTATAAACAAAATGCAGCAGGCACAGATGGCGATACCAAAAACCATGATGGTTAATAACAGCTTTTGTGAGGAATCGGTGTTCGATTCGATTTCTTGTGAGAATTCCTTAGCCTGATTCAGGCGTTGTTCACCTGTTATATCCAGCACGTTACGCATGTCCTGAAATGCGCTTTCGCTGTCATTGATGATGGTGGAGAGGTCCCGGGTTAAGGGCGTCCCCGCTGCCTTGGCGTTCACTTGTTCGCGCGTCATCGACACCCAGCGGGCGTAGTGTCGATGAAAATCGTCACCGGCCTGCTCCCACTCAGCAGAATCCGTGGAATCGAGAAACTTCTGGAAGCGATCTTTGGCCTGGGCAATGTTTTCTTCGTATTGGGCCTTATATTCGGCAATTTGGCGGTCGCCGTCAGGCAAAAACAGAATGCTGCGCTCCGCTATCTGGGCTTGATAGAGGTCCCGGTCAGCTTGCAGTAAATAGTTGATTTCCGGCAGATAAGTTTCCGTAATGGTGTGGGCATCCCGAGCCAGGGCCAGGCTAATCACATAGCCCACTGTCGAGGTCACCAGAAACAAGATCGCCAGCGCGGAAATGGGGAGTACCAGTTTTAGTTTGATGGATAAATTTTTGAATGACAGCATCGAGACAGGCAACCCTAGCAGTAATCGTGTTGTATTGACTTGTATATTGATAGCTTAGGAACGACTTTTTGGAAAGTTTTGAGACGTTCGGAAATGCGCTGAAATGGCGCAAATCCGGGTCTAAAATGCGGGCTAGTTTGCATTGTATTCCGGAAATAAGTGACCTGGATGGCTATAGTTAGTAGGGTGCTGCCTGCCGATAGGGTGCCGGACAAACACGGGCAGGGCAGAGTGGTTTCTAGGAAGGGAAATAGTTGAAGGTGCTGAAAACGCTATTTATTATCAGTTTGGCCTGTTGTGCAGGGTTGGCGGCGGCTGCCGCGGATGTGCGGGTGGATGGTTTGTTTTCCGGAGCAGCGGTGCTGAATATTAATGGTCAGCAAGTGATGTTGAAAGTCGGCAAGCGCCATCAATCCGGCGTTAAATTGCTGCGTGCCAATTCGCGCAATGCTTTGGTGGAAATCGACGGCGAGCCGCACGAGATGGTTTTGCATATGGCGATTGGTGGCGGCTACCAGGAAACGAATAATACTCAGGTCGTAATCCGTAAGAACGACAATAACCAATATAAAGTCAACGGCAGCATAAATTCGTTACCGGTTACCTTTTTGGTGGATACGGGGGCCAATACGGTAGCCCTGAATGAAATTCAGGCCAGAAAACTCGGCCTTCAGTACAAGTTGCATGGCCAGGAGTCACAGGTCGTGACGGCCAGCGGCATTGCCAGAAGCTGGGGCGTGAAATTGAGCAGTGTCAAGGTGGGCGAAATCAGTGTCAGTAATGTTGCCGCAGTGGTTATCGAAGGGCAGTTTCCACAGGATGTGCTACTTGGAATGACCTATCTGGAGTATGTAAAGCTGCAGGAACACAATAGTGTTTTGTTATTAGAGAAGAAATTTTGATTTAATAGCGGTTTCTTTCGTCTCCAGGAATCGTTTTTATGAGTTATCCCGCCTCCCCTCGCGTGTTGATCGCCAATCGTGGTGAAATTGCCGTTCGTATTATTCGGACCCTGGCGGAACTAGGCTGGTACTCGGTTGCAGTATACGCCGAAGACGATAGTGAATCCCTGCATGTTCTAAAGGCCGACAACGCCATTCCCCTGCAAGGCTCGGGACCGGATGTTTACCTTGATATCGAAACACTGGTGGAGATAGCCCGTCAGCAGGAATGCGATGCGGTACACCCCGGATACGGATTCCTTAGCGAAAATCCGGATTTCGCGCGTGCCTGTCAACATGCCGGACTGATTTTTGTCGGGCCGGACGCTGGCACTCTGCAATTATTCGGCAATAAGGCTCAGGCTCGTGCCCTGGCGAGAGAGTGTGGTGTGCCGGTTCTGGAGGGTATCGATTCGGCAGTGGATACGGCACAAGCGGACGCTTTTTTCAGGCAGCTGCCCGATGGCTCAAGCATGGTGATCAAAGCCATATCCGGCGGCGGTGGACGCGGAATGCGAGTGGTGTCGTCCAGTGCTGATATTGCAGAGAGTGTCGAGCGGTGTCGTTCCGAAGCTTTTTCTGCATTCGGTAATGATGCGGTTTATGTGGAACAGTGGGTGCGCGGTGCACGTCATATTGAAGTGCAGATAGCAGGGGATGGAGATCAGTGCGCGCATTTGTTTGAACGCGAATGTACATTACAGCGCCGTCATCAGAAAGTGATTGAAATCGCCCCTGCCATTGGGTTGTCGGTAGAGCAACGTCAGGCACTTTACGACGCCGCACTGAAAATGGCGAATGCGACTCGTTATCGCGGGCTCTGTACTTTTGAGTTTTTGTTATTTGAGCTGAATGGCAAAAGCCACTTTGTCTTCATCGAAGCCAACCCCAGAATTCAAGTTGAACACACGGTAACAGAGACCCTGTTGGGGCTGGATCTGGTGGCAATCCAGTTGCGTCTGGGGTTTGGCACTCCGCTTACACAGTTGGAATTGAATAATAAAGCCGACCCCCGTGGTTTTGCTATTCAGGCCAGGATCAATGCCGAAACCGTAACCGCCGAGGGTTTCGTAAAGCCCTCTGCCGGGATCATTAGCGGTTGGGATGTTCCGGCGGGGCCGGGGATCCGGATGGACAGCTTTGTTTATACCGGCTTTCAAACATCCCCTCGTTACGATTCACTTATTGCCAAGTTGATTGTGTATGCCCCGGTGGCGGATTTTGAATCGGCATTACGTAAAGCGGTGAATGCATTGCGTGAATTTCGAGTGCAAGGCTTACAAACAAATCAGCAATTACTGATGGCGTTAATGCAGAGCAGCGAAGTTCAGAAAAACCGGGTTCACACTCGTTTTATCGATGAGAATCTGGGGGAGCTACTACAGGTTCAATACACTGATATGTTACCGCATTCACCTGCTTTAGTAGCGGGTGATGGTTCCGCTCCGGCTTCAACGGACCCGAATAATATTCTGGCGGCGATGCCGGGCTGCGTTGTAAAGCTCATGGTCACAGAAGGTGACCAGGTTAGACAGGGCGACCCTCTTCTTATTTTGGATGCCATGAAAATGGAACACGTTATTCATGCACCGGCTGCCGGCTCGGTGCGGGCCGTGTTGGTTCAAGCCGGAGATGCCGTGCTGGAGTCACAGGCGCTGGTAAATTTTGTTGCCGACGAATGTGCAACCGAGCAGCAAGCCGAAGCGGCAATTCCGGATCCCGGCCTTATTCGCGAAGACCTCCTAGAGGTAATCGACCGTCACGGATACGGTTTGGATCAGAACCGGCCGCAAGCCGTTGCCAAGCGCAGAGCGACCGGGCAGCGCACGGCGAGGGAAAATATCGATGACTTGTGTGACGAGGGGACCTTCGTGGAATACGGTCCACTGGTCATCGCCGCACAGCGTCGCCGCCGATCGTTGCAGGAATTAATGGAAAAAACACCAGGCGACGGCATGGTGACCGGATTAGCTCAGGTGAACGGAGCGCAGTTTGGGGAGTCGGCTTCACAGTGCGTGGTGATGACCTACGACTACACCGTAATGGCCGGTACCCAAGGTATCCAGAATCACCATAAAAAAGATCGTATGTTCGAGGTGGCTGAGCGCCTGCAAGTGCCGGTGGTTTTATTCAGTGAAGGGGGTGGCGGGCGGCCGGGTGATACCGACGGGTTGGGTTCTTCTGCCAGTCTCGATTGTATGGCTTTTTTGTATTTTGCCCGCTTGTCCGGTTTAGTGCCTTTGGTGGGGATTGCGTCGGGTCGGAGTTTTGCAGGGAATGCGGCGTTGTTGGGCTGCTGTGATGTGGTTATAGCGACCCGTAATGCCAATATTGGAATGGGTGGTCCGGCCATGATCGAAGGGGGCGGACTGGGTGTATTTAAGCCAGAGCAGGTGGGGCCGGCGTCGGTGCAGGCGGCAAATGGCGTTATTGATATTCTGGTAGAAGATGAGGCGCAAGCCGTGCGTACGGCACAGCAGTACCTGTCTTACTTTCAGGGCGCGGTTACCCAGTGGGAGGCTGCTGACCAGCGCGAGCTGCGTCATCTTATTCCCGAGAACCGCCGCCGCGTTTACGATGTGCGTAAAGTGCTTGAGGGGCTATTTGATAGTGGCTCGGTATTGGAGCTGCGGGCAGGGTTCGGTAAAGGCATGATAACGGCGTTTGCCCGGGTCGAAGGGCGTCCGGTGGGTGTGATTGCAAATAACCCTCAGCACCTGGCTGGTGCCATTGATGCTAATGGCGCTGATAAGGCATCCCGCTTCATGCAGTTATGCGACGCCTTTGATATCCCGATTGTCTTCCTGTGCGATACGCCGGGCATTATGGTCGGCCCGCAGGCAGAGGAGACTGCGTTGGTGCGCCACGCCGCGCGCATGTTTGTGACCGCTGCCAGTCTCACCGTGCCTTTCTTTACTATTATTCTGCGAAAAGCCTACGGGCTTGGCGCAATGACCATGGCGGGCGGGACCATGAAGGCGCCGTTGTTTACAGTATCCTGGCCCACAGGGGAATTCGGCGCAATGGGGCTGGAAGGGGCGGTGCGGCTGGGCTTCCGTAAAGAGCTAGAAGCGCAGAAAGACGAGAAGGCCCGGAACGCGCTGTTCGAAAGGATGGTGGCGGAAATGGTGGAGCGCGGAAAAGCAGTAAATACCGCCACTTTCTTCGAATTCGACGATGTTATCGACCCGATGGACTCGCGCCGCTGGATTATGACTGGTCTGAATGCAGCAGGCATAACGCCGGAAAACCGGGCTGCCAGGGGCAAAAAGCGCCCCTGCGTGGATACCTGGTAACCGCCCGTGGCTTGAGGTCAGGACTTATTGTTGCTGCAGATACGGCTGCAGCTTTTTAAGAAAGCTTTGTAATCGCTCGGCGTTAACCGGCCCCATACGCCATAAAAACTTATCCAGTTCACTGGCGTTTTCCATTTCCTTATCGCTATAGGTGAAGAACACCGATGGTTGCTCCAGTGCTGTGCCGGACACCTTTTTAGGGTCTACGGACAGGATTCGCCCGATCGCTTGCTGGAAGCGTTCATCGAAACTGCCAGGCTGACCTAATTCGGAATAAGCCTGCTCCAGCAGTGGTTGCCAGGACCGGTAATAGCGCGCCAACAGGGCGGGGTCGGTTACGCTCAGGGCATCAATCATGGGGGTTATGCGCTTAAAGTTCAGGTCGGACAGTTTACGGTTCTGCTCATTCCCGGTGACGGTAAAGGGAGCCATCGGAAATGAAACCGGGTTGTTTTTAACCGGTACTTTGCCCATCGCGACATTGTCCACCATCAGCACCCATTTCCGGATCTGCTCTTGCGGTGTTAGCCATTGCGCCAGTGTAGTGGAGATATTCTCAGCGGCTTTGTAGCTGGCTTCATCGCTGTCAGACAGGGAGTCGGGGGCTTCAACAATAGGCGGTGGCGGAGGCGCGTCAGGGGTGGTGTCCTCCTCTGCCGGGGGCGGAAGAGTTTCCTGCGGTTCGTCCCTTTGTACCTGCTGCAACGGCTGTTTGGAGCCGGCTTCGATTACAGCACCCTCAGGGGGCATAAGCTGTTCGCTTTCTGATCGTTGTAAAAACCAGATAATGCCGGCAATGATGCAGCCGACAACCACAACCAAAATTCCAAACTGAGCGGGTCTCATAAAAAGCTTTCCTTATACTTGACTTTAATGCCTTGTTGTCACGAAATATGGCTCAATTCTGAGAGTGGCTTTTGTCTATTCCGCAATTGAATTTACAAAAGTCGTCACTGAAATGTCATTTTTACGTGTTTGTTTTGGCATATACATTAACTATCAGAGTTATAGCAACAATCAATTTTATATATTAGGTATAAGTTCCTATTATACCTCCATCAGCTTTTCAACGAGCCAACCAGGAGAACATTATGTCGCTGATTAATACCGAAATTAAACCATTCAAGGCTACTGCATTCAAGAACGGGGAATTTGTCGACGTCACCGAACAAGACGTGAAAGGCAAGTGGGCTATCTTCTTCTTCTATCCAGCCGATTTCACCTTTGTTTGCCCGACCGAGCTGGGCGATGTAGCTGATCATTACGAAGAACTGCAAAAACTGGGTGTAGAAGTTTATTCTGTTTCTACAGACACACATTTTGTTCATAAAGCTTGGCACGACGCTTCTGAAACGATCGGCAAAATCAAGTACTACATGTTGGGCGACCAGAACGGCACTGTCACCAACAATTTTGGTGTGATGCGTGAAGGTCAGGGTCTTGCTGATCGTGCAACGTTCCTGATCGATCCAGAAGGTGTCATCCAGGCAATGGAAGTAACTGCAGAAGGCATCGGCCGTAACGCTGAAGACCTGATGCGTAAAGTTAAAGCTGCTCAGTATGTCGCTGCTCACCCAGGTGAAGTGTGCCCTGCTAAGTGGAAAGAAGGTGAAGCAACTCTGGCGCCTTCGCTGGACCTGGTTGGTAAAATCTAAGTCAGATTTTATTGACACCCCACCGGAGGGGAAGTTCCTCCCTCCGGTAATTTCTCAACTTTATCCTTTATTTTATGGTCAGTTATCAGGTGTATTCCATGTTAGATGCCAATTTGAAAAATCAGTTAAAAACCTATCTTGCCAATGTCAGTAAAGACGTTGAGCTAGTGGCATCCGTTGACGATTCCAAAGCGTCCGGAGAAATGCTGGCTTTGCTGAACGACATCGTCTCCCTGACTGACAAAGTGACAGTGAAGGAAGTGCGCGACGATGCTGAGCGTAAGCCTTCTTTTAGTATAAACCGCCCTAATGAAAACCTGTCAGTCCGCTTTGCCGGCCTGCCCATGGGGCACGAATTTACCTCGTTGGTGTTGGCCTTATTGCATGTGGGCGGACATCCACCGAAAGAAGAGCAGGCAGTGCTCGAACAAATTTCCCGGCTTGAGGGTGAGTTTGAATTTGAAACCTATATTTCCCTGTCCTGCCAGAACTGTCCGACCGTAGTGCAGGCATTGAACCTGATGGCAGCGTTAAATCCGAATGTTAAGCACACTATGATCGACGGTGCCTTATTTCAGGACGAAGTGGAATCGCGTCAGATTATGGCGGTGCCAACGGTCTATCTGAACGGTAAAGAGTTCGGTGCAGGTCGCATGACCCTGGAACAAATTCTGGGCAAAGTGGACACCAAAGCGAACGAGCGTGAAGCGCAGCAGCTTAATGAAAAAGAACCTTATGATTTATTAATTGTCGGCGGTGGCCCAGCCGGTGCATCAGCAGCCATTTACGCTGCCCGGAAAGGCATCCGTACGGGAATCGTGGCAGACCGGTTCGGTGGCCAGGTGCTGGATACCATGGCGATTGAGAACTTCATTTCAGTGCAGGAAACAGAAGGGCCTAAATTGGTCGCTCAGTTGGAGCAACATGTCAAGCAGTACGAAGTCGACGTTATGACGAATCAGCGAGCTGTCGGCCTGGCCTCCGGCGATCTGCGCGAGGTCACATTGGAAAATGGCGCCACATTGAAAAGTAAAGCGATTATGGTGGCAACCGGTGCGCGTTGGAGGGAAATGAATGTGCCCGGAGAAAATGAATATCGCGGACGGGGCGTTGCCTATTGCCCCCATTGCGACGGCCCCTTATTTAAAGGAAAACGCGTTGCTGTTATTGGTGGCGGCAACTCCGGAGTGGAAGCGGCTATCGACCTTGCCGGGATCGTTGCTCATGTCACTCTGATTGAGTTCGACAACCAGCTGCGTGCCGATGCGGTATTGCAGAAGAAGCTGCATAGCCTGAGCAATGTCACGGTCATCGTATCTGCTATGACCACCGAAGTGAAAGGCGATGGCAAGAAAGTAAATGGCCTTGTGTATCAGGATCGCATCAGTGACGAGAGCCACGAGGTGGAGCTGGAGGGTGTATTCGTTCAGATAGGCTTGGTGCCGAACACCGGCTGGATTAAGGGCAGTGTCGAATTATCTTCTCGCGGAGAAGTGTTGGTCGACGAGAAAGGCCAGACATCCATGACCGGCGTGTTTGCCGCCGGCGATGTTACGACGGTTCCTTACAAGCAGATTATTATCTCAATGGGCGAAGGTGCAAAGGCCTCCCTGGCAGCCTTCGATTATCTGATTCGATCTTCGGTTGAAGACGATAAAGATGAGGAAGCCAGCGCGGCCTAATCCGCCCGCTGTCCCCCCCCTTAACCCAGTTTGGATCCCCGGCATACGGGTCACTTTGAGCGGAGTGAATTTGTATGTCGGTGCGATTCATTCCGCCTGCCTCACTTCTCCCCTCGAATTATCACTCCATTGTTTGTTATTCTAGGTGTCCGATACAGGACGTAGCGTACCTTTTTACGGGTAAATAGTGCGGGACAGATGCCCCATAAATTCGCCGGTTGCCTTTCAAAGACGGGTCTTCGTTCTGTTTTTAATTCAAAATCAGGCCTTTAATTAAAAGCTATGCGAAATCCTATGGCCCCCGGTACAACTACATTACCTCCTTCACAAACAGCGATCAGCACAGTCGCACTGGCTTTGGTTTATTTTCTGTTGGCGATATTCTCGTTTGCAGTTTCACGCAGTGAAGAGGGTGTAGCATTACTGTGGTTACCTAATTCCATTGCCATTGCCTGGCTGTTTCATCGCGCCCGATATAGTTTAAGTCAGCATGTTGCCGCCATTCTGACGGCGAATATCGTCGCCAATCTCGCGTTTTCCAGCACTTTCCTTTATGCGGTTGGTAGCAGTTTGGCGAATTTGATAGAGATCATGATCATGCTGCAATTAGTGCGCAACATGAACGTGATCACTGATCAGCTTTCAGTGAAGGATTCACTGAAAATTCTGTCTACGTTGGGATTGGTTGCAGCGCCCCTAACGGTTTTTACCGGGGCTACCCTGGCCTGGCTTGAAGACGACGTGTCGTGGCGGCAAGCGGTTATTAACTGGTGGTTGGGGGATGTGATCGGAGCCTGTTTGTTACTGTTGCCCGCCCTGAGTTTTACTCGATCTGCCCGGGCTAAGTTATTTCAGGCCAGAGAAATGTTTACCTTGTTGATCATTGTCGGTGTCCTGTTGGTGATAGCATTGACTGTCATAACCTATATGCCATTTCCGTTGGTTTATCTGGTGATGCCGCTGATGGTGGTCGCCATTATGAAAGGCATGCTGAGTTCTGCTGTAGCCGCCAATATTGTGTATCTACTGTTAAGCGCCGGTGTCTTTTGGGGCTGGTGGGACTGGAGTATGTTTCACGAAATGGATGACCTGCGTGGTGTCTGGACTGCCTGCGCTGCAGTGGTCTTCGCGCCCGTGATGATGGGTATTGCCATTGATGAAATCAAACAGCGTCAGGCTGAATTGATCCGCTTGACCGAGCGTATGTCGCTGGCCTCTGAAAACATCGCTTTAGGCTTGTGGGACTGGGATTTAAAGCGGCAATCGATTTACTGGGATAAGCGGATGCGCATGCTCTATAGCATGAAGCCGGATTCCGATCCGCTGCGGGTTGATCAATGGCGGCTCCGAGTGCATCCGGACGATCTGGAACTGGCTGAAGACGCGTTGGTGGATTCCCTGGAGGGCAAGTCGGATTACAACGTTATGTATCGTATCAGCAACCCCGAGGGTGGCTACCGAGCCTTGCATGCATCGGGGATTGTGATACGTGATGCTTCCGGCGAACCCACGCGCATGGTCGGAATGAATTGGGATGTTACTGAGTTGGCGAGTGCTCAATCTGCGATGCGGTCGGCAGAAGCCAAACTGAATTCGGTTGTGGAATCCGCCAGCGAATTTTCCATTATTGCCACCACTACCGAAGGTTTGATTGAAGTATTCAGCGCCGGAGCCGAATTATTGCTGGGTTACAGTAAGCATGAGATGGTACAGCGTAAAACCCCGGTTATATTCCACGACGAAGACGAATTAGTGGAAGTAGGAAAGCAGCTAAGCCTGCAGCATGGCAAGGTGGTCGCCGGTTTCGATGTGTTAATATTCAATGCCCGCAATGGTCTCCTTGAATCCCGTGAATGGACATACATCCGTAAGGATGGTAGCCGTGTACCGATTAATTTGACGGTGACGCCGATCCGGGAAAACGCCGCCATAGTCGGTTATCTGGGTATAGCGAGAAATATCACACAACAGAAGAAAAACGAGTTTGAAATCAAAGCCGCTCACAACGTTCTTGAGCAGCAGATTCGCATGGCACAACAAATGCGGGACGAGTTCGAATCGCTGTTTGAGCTGGCTCCCGGTGCGATGCTGGTGCTGGATGATATGGGAATCGTGATTAAAGCCAATAGCCGGGCTCACGAGCAATTCGGCTATTCCGATACGCTTATGCTCGGTAAAGGTATCACTACCTTCATCCCCGACGTGCAAGAATCAGAGTTAATTGTTAAAAAGTATCACCAGGCGTTGGTCAGCAATAATGCTGGCAATGCGGTATTACACGGAGTGCGCAGTGATGAAAACCAGTTTCTGGCATCCGTTGAATTCAGTCCGCTACTGATCAATGGCGTTCTGCATACTATCGTAAATGTTCATGACATCACGCGGCAAAAAGAAGTGGAACAGGAGCTGGAGTTGTCGCGGGATCTGGCAGAGAGCGCTAATCGCGCCAAGACCGGCTTTCTCGCCAATATGAGCCATGAGATCCGTACTCCGCTTAATGCGGTGTTGGGTGCGGCGCAACTGCTGGATTATACCTCTTTGGACCGCCAGCAATACAAATACGTGGGTATGATCACGGCGGCGGGCCAGGCCTTGCTGGCGGTACTGAATGATGTGCTTGATGTTTCAAAAATCGAAGCCGGGAAAATGGAATTGGCGCATACGCCTTTCGAATTGGGGGATATTCTGGAACCGTTGGCTACGATAATGTCTGCCAATGCCGCCAAAAAAGAGCTGGAGCTGGTTATTGCCATTGATCCGCAAGTACCGCGTCATTTCATTGGCGACTCTGTCCGGATACAGCAGGTGTTGGTTAACTTGACTGGAAATGCCATTAAGTTCACGCAGGCAGGCGAAGTGGTGGTCGAGATCAATCAGTGTAACCGTACCGAGCGTCACATTGAGCTGGAATTGCGGGTGCGCGATACCGGGATAGGAATGTCGGATGAGCAAAAAGCTCGATTGTTCAGTGCATTTTCTCAGGGCGACAGCTCCATTACCCGGCGTTTTGGCGGTACCGGCCTGGGTCTTACGATCTGCCAGAAACTGATTGAAATGATGGGTGGCACCATTGAGATGCACAGTAGCGAAGAGACCGGCACCGAGTTTGTTTGCACCATGCAGCTTGAGTATGTAGTGCCGGGCACGAACCAAGCCGGGGCTAAGCGAGATGTCTTCGGTCAGCAACAGCTGGAAAGAGATCAGCGTCAGGACGCGTCATTGCGCGTGATGTTGGTGGATGGCAATTACAGCTCGCAAAACAGTATAAAACGTTATTTTGAACACTGGTGTTGGCAGGTTGAAGTCGTTTCCGACTTGAATGAGGCCGAGGCGGGTCTGGCAGACCAACGCCGTGACGCGATAGATGTGCTGGTATTCAATCAGAATGTGCGGGGTGTGGACGCGCTGGATCGTTTCGCGGATAAAATGCCTTGTGTCAAATTGATAACAACGCTAGCGAAAGAAGACTTTATCCATCAGCAGATGAATTCCGGAAAATTGATTTTATTGTCCAAGCCGGTGACCGCATCCGGTTTGTTTGAAGGTATTACCGAAGCCCGATCCCGTTTTAATAGTGACGCATTGCCCCGCGCTGTCTATGTAGAGGAACAGTTACGTCCCAAACTCAGCGGGGCGCGTATATTGTTGGTGGAAGATAATCCGCTTAACCAGACCATCGCGTTGGGCGTGCTGGACCAAACGGACGCAAAAGTCGATGTGGTGAATAATGGCGAAGAAGCGGTACAGAAAATTCAGGCGGTCAAAAAGCCATTTGATTTGGTATTAATGGATGTACAGATGCCGGTGATGGATGGTTTCACTGCCACCCGAATTATTCGTGAGCAGCTTCAACTTGAAATACCGATCATTGCAATGACAGCGGGTGTATTGGCATTTGAACGTCAGCAATGCATCGAATCCGGCATGAATGATTTTATCGGTAAACCGATCAATGTTGACTCTATGATTCTAACCATCGCCAAATATTTGCCGAACCAAGCAAAGTTTTATCAGCCTAACTACCTGGAGTTGGAGCAGGAGGCTGGCCGCGAGGAACCACTGCCAGTGGAACAAGAGCGTAAAGAGAATGCTGTGGACAATGATGAAGATATTTTTGATCCGGAAAATATTTTGAAATTCGTGCGTGGAAAACCCGCCCGGGAACGGGAAGTGCTGGCAATGATTGCACGTATCGTTGATGATGGTTTGAAACCGCTGGAAGACGGTCGCCGGTTGTTGGCGGAGGGTGAGGCCGACGAAGCCAGCCGTTACTTCCATACGCTTAAAGGTGCCATCGGAAACTTTGGTGCTAAAGGCGTGTTTCGTACGGCACAAGAGTTGGAAGAGGTAATAAAAGCCAGGAAAAGCGAGCAATACGACGCGAAACTGGATGAGTTCGGTGCAGCATTAAAAGCCATGTTATCTGCTGCTTCCGATTGGTTGAAGACATACCCCGCCTCGGAACTCATCGATTCAGAGGAGTAAAAACCGCAAAAAGCAGCAGTAAAGATAGACTGACACTTCCGTTAATGTGTAATTCCTGACTGGAATGGTAATGAAAATATTAGTTCGAAACTTAGATCGCTTGACAACAGAAGAAGAGATGAAGTGTTTGTTTCAGGCGTTTGGAGCAGTGCAATCCTGCAATCTGGTTATTGATCCGGTGAGTGGCTCGTCCAAAGGATTCGGTTTTGTTGAGATGCCGAAGCCCGGCGAAGCCAAAGCCGCCATCAAGAACCTGAATAACCAAACTGTGGGTAGTAATAAGATCCGCGTTAAGAAAGCGGAATGAAGTCCGAAGGTAACACATGGCTGTCGGCACGATAGGACCGCAAGAGGACACCGTTGATGGCTATACCACGTTTTTATTGAGCGGTTTTTGCTTGAGGGCCTGCAGCCGGGTCCGGATCGAATGGGCGATACCGTCCGCATCCAGTTGACACTCTTGCACCATCTCTGTGGGTTTTCCGTGCTCTATATAGTAATCCGGTATACCCAGATTCAAAACGGGCAGTACCACATTGTTTTGCGCTAATAGTTCATTGACGGCCGAACCTGCGCCGCCCGAAACCGCATTTTCTTCCACCGTCACCAACAAAGAATAGCTCTCGGCCAAGGCCAGAATTAGCGCTTCATCGAGGGGTTTTACAAAGCGCATATCCACCAGTGTGGCGTTCAATTCCGCTGCCACCGGTTTGCAGGAGTGCAGCAAAGTGCCGAAGGCGAGGATTGCCACTTCTTTGCCGCTTTCCAGTACCCGTGCTTTGCCTAAGGGTAGGGCGGTCATGGCTTTTTCGATCGTGGTACCGGGGCCGGTGCCGCGGGGATAGCGGATGGCCGCGGGGCCGGGATGCTGATAGCCGGTATAAAGCATTTGTCGGCATTCGTTTTCGTCGGATGGCGCCATAATCAGCATATTGGGAATGCAGCGCAAAAAGCTGAGGTCATAAGCACCTGCATGGGTGGGGCCGTCTTCCCCCACCAGGCCAGCGCGGTCTATACCAAAAGTGACGTCGAGGTTTTGCAATGCCACATCGTGAATTAATTGATCGTAGGCACGTTGCAAAAAGGTTGAATAGATCGCCACCACGGGTTTTTGTCCGCCACACGCTAATCCCGCAGCGAGCGTGACCGCGTGCTGCTCTGCAATGGCCACATCGTGGTATTGTTTGGGAAAGCGTTTGGAAAATTCCACCATACCGGAACCTTCGCGCATGGCCGGCGTAATACCGACCAAGCGTTTATCCTGTTGCGCCATATCGCACAGCCATTGGCCGAATATATCGCTGAATTTAGGTAGTTTGGGTTTCGCGGGAGCGGTGGTTTTGAGTGCCGGTTTGGGTTCAATTTTAGTTAGGGCATGGTAGCCGATGGGGTCTTTTTCGGCAGGAGAGAAGCCGCGGCCTTTTTGTGTTATGACATGCAGTAAGTGGGGGCCGGGAATTTCCTTTAATTTGTTGAAATAGGTGACCAGCTTTTCAATATTGTGGCCATCGATGGGGCCGATGTAATTGAGGCCCATTTCTTCAAATAACGTGCCCGGCGACACCATGCCTTTCATGTGTTCTTCGGTGCGACGTACAAATTCCATCGCACTGGGCATATTTTCCAGCGCTTTTTTACCGCCTTCACGTAACGCGTTATAGGTGCGGCTGGCCCAAACGCGGGAGAGATAATTTGATAAGCCTCCTACATTTTCTGAAATCGACATTTCGTTATCGTTCAGGATAACTAACATATTGGCGTTGCAGTGGGCGGCGTGATTCAAGGCTTCGAAAGCCATTCCGGCGGTGAGGGCGCCATCGCCGATGACGGCAATGGTTTGATTGTCTTTGCCGGACATCTGACTGGCTAAAGCCATACCCAATGCAGCGCCGATGGATGTGCTGGAGTGGCCCACACCAAAGGTATCGTATTCGCTCTCGCTGCGTTTCGGGAAACCGGCCAACCCGCCGCGCAGACGCAGGGTATGCATTTGCTCGCGACGCCCGGTCAGTATTTTATGGGGATAGGTTTGATGGCCGACGTCCCAAACCAGTTTGTCTTCCGGCGTGTTATAGACGTAGTGCAAGGCAACGGTTAGTTCCACCACACCGAGACCGGCCCCAAAGTGACCACCGGTCTTGCCTACGCAATACATCATGTACTCGCGCAATTCGCTGGCCAGTTGCGGCAGCAGTTCTTCTTCCATTGCGCGCAATTGAGCCGGGGACTCAATTAAATCCAATAACGGCGTGGTGGGGCGGGTGAGCGGTATTTCCTTGAACATCATTTAGCCTGTTAACAGGGTCCGGAGCGGCCAGGGTTGTATCAATGACCGAGCATTATAGAGCCAGTGTGTATTTAACTCATCCTTTGTCGTGGATGGCTACCTAATTTTTTTCAGTTTTTCGTGACGCTGCCACTAGTGACTTCTGGAAACGATGTAGTGGGCCAGTGCCCGCAGAGGGTCGGCTCGGTGATCGAACGATTCCAGTGCCAGATTGGCTTGAGCGCATAATTCCTGGGCCAGGTCCCGCGCTGGTTGCAACCCCAAAATCGCGGGATAGGTGGCTTTTGCCAGTGCCTCATCGGACCCTTTTTGTTTACCCAGTTGTTCGGTTTCCCCAATTACGTCGAGAATATCATCCTGCACCTGGAAGGCGAGACCGATGGCACCCGCATAGCAGTCCAGTGCTTTCAGTTGCTGTGGATTGGTATCGGCAAAAGTCATGGCGCCCAACTTGACGCTGGCCTGGATCAGCGCGCCGGTTTTATGCAAGTGAATGTTCTCCAGTTGTTCAAGCGTCAGGCTTTTGCCTTCGGCTTCCAGATCCAGCGCCTGCCCGCCCGCCATTCCCTGAGTGCCACTGGCAACGGACAGGGTGCGGATCATTCGCAAGCGGGTCGCATCATCAATAGCGCTTGGTGAGCTGGTAAGCACTTCAAAGGCTAAACATTGCAGGGCGTCGCCAGCCAGAATGGCGGTGGCTTCATCAAACGCAATATGACAGGTAGGTTTACCACGGCGCAAGTCGTCATTATCCATTGCTGGCAGATCGTCGTGTACCAGAGAGTAGGAATGAACCATTTCCAGGGCGCTAGCCACGTCTTCTGCCTGGGAAGCTTGGCCGCCCACGGCTTCCGCCGCCGCATAGGCCAACACCGGGCGTACCCGCTTGCCGCCGTTAAATGTGGCGTAACGCATGGCGTCCAACAGGCGGGGGGCGAGAGGGTGTTGTTGTGTCAGCCAATAATCCAGGCGTCGGTTCACGCGCTCCTGGCATCGGGCCAGATAAGGCTCCAGAGCAAAAGTGTTCATTTACTGATTTTCACCATCTTCTTCGAATGGCAATACGGTTTCCTCTCCGTTTTGGGAAAGCAGAATGGCTACTTTTTGCTCAGCTTCGCGCAATGCCAGCTGACACTCTTTGGTGAGCTTAATGCCTTGCTCAAATGCTTCCAGAGACTTTTCCAAAGTCATCTCACCGCTTTCCATCGAGTCCACTAATAGCTCCAGGGATTGCAGTGATTGTTCGAAGTCGATCGCTGTTTTTTTTCTGGCCATGGTGCCTCCTGGAAATTAAGGCGCAAAGTTTCAATGATTGCAGAGGTGAGGTCAATGCGATGCCATCATTTATCCGGTTTGATCTTGGTCTCGTCTGTTTTTTTAGCTGCATCATTCCCTGTGTGCGGGCTGAATTTCTGGAATTCCTGACTAGACTTAAAAACTATGGCCGAGGTGAGTCAATTATTTGTACGTCTTTTAATCGCAATGGAGTTGGCGAGTGGATTTAGCGACCCTTATAGGATTAGTTGGTGCACTGGTGATCGTTGTGATGGCGATGGTGACCGGTGGCGATGTCATGGTGTTTGTTAATCTGCCTTCCATTTTGATCGTGGTAGGCGGTACCTTTTTTGCTGTGATGGCAAAATATTCCCTGGGGCAGTTTTTAGGGGCCATCAAGATCATGAACAAATCCTTTAAAACCAAGATTGCCTCCCCGGAAGAAATCATTCTTGAAGTAGTGGAGCTGGCTGATGCTGCCCGTAAAGGCGGTTTACTGGCGCTGGAAGGCAAAGAAGTATCCAATGAGTTTTTGCAAAAAGGCATACAGTTGCTGGTGGACGGTCATGACCCGGAGGTCGTGAAAAGTATACTCAGTAAGGATCGCCAGGAAACCGCATCGCGCCATACATTGGGCAAAACGATTTTCGTAAATATTGGCGATACTGCCCCGGCTATGGGAATGATCGGAACGTTGGTTGGTTTGGTGCAAATGTTGTCTGCCATGGATGATCCCAAGGCCATTGGCCCCTCCATGGCAGTGGCACTGCTCACCACTTTATACGGGGCGATGATTGCCAATATGTGGGCTTTGCCGGTGGCCGATAAAGTCGGGCTGCGGGCAGAAGAAGAGGGACGGGTCAGTGCCATGATTATCGATGCCTTACTCGCGATTCAGGCCGGCCAAAATCCACGGGTGATACAGGAGTTACTGAAGACTTATTTGCCAGCTTACAAACGCGTAGGCGAAGCCGAGGAACAATGATGCAACTGCAAGCGAAACACCGACAGCGGTTGCCACCGGGATCGGTAGCGAGCTCCGGCCATGTCTGACGAAGAATGCGAATGCGCTCCCTGCCCGAAAGGGTTGCCCGCTTATCTGGCGACGTTTGCCGACTTGATGTCGTTGCTTATGTGTTTCTTTGTGCTGTTGTTAGCGTTCTCGGAGATGGACGTACTTAAGTACAAACAAGTGGCCGGCTCGATGCGCGACGCCTTTGGGGTGCAAAACGAAATCAAAGTGAAAGATATCCCGAAAGGGACTTCTATTATTGCGCAAGAATTCTCCCCGGGCCGGCCGGACCCGACGCCCCTCAACGAAGTCCGGCAGATCACTGCTGAAACCATGAACGTGAACCTGGATGTGCGTTCACCGGGTGATTCAGATTCCAATAAAGGCGATGGCAAGACGGAAGGCGGCGGCGCGGACAATAGTGCCGAAATCCTTGAGCGCCTGATTGCAATGACCCAGGCGGATGCGGTGAAGGTCGCTGCATCGCTCAAAAACGACATTCAAAGCGGTGACGTAGAAGTGGAAACCCGCAACCGTTATATCGTGATCCGGGTGAAAGAAAAGGGGTCATTTCCCAGTGGTTCAGCAACCTTGCGAGCCAGCTTTATTCCCATCATGGATCGCATTCGGGCTGCGATTAAAGATGTTAATGGCAATAATTCGGTGGAAGGGCACACCGACGATATTCCTATTTCAACGGCGCGTTTTCGTTCCAATTGGGAGTTGTCCTCGGCGCGTGCGGTGTCAGTAGCTCATGAGTTACTAAAAACAAAAGACATGGACCCACACAAATTTTCGGTAGTGGGGTTGGCCGATACCAAGCCTTTGATTGATAACAGCAGTGAGAAAAACCGATCCCGTAATCGCCGGGTCGAGATCGTCATCGAGCAAGGGGCAGAGGATGAAAAGTATCTGTCGGGTGAAAAGCCCCTGCCTGAGGACCCTGAGTTCAACCCGGATTTACTGATCCAGTCCGGTTTGGAAAACCTGGAGGGTTTCGATATGGTCATCAGCGATGATAACGACACCTCCAACCCGGCTACCGAAGCCTCGCAACCCCTATCCCCTGATCATCAGCCAGCTGGCCCGGATCGCACACCCGGTGCGGACTTCCCAGCCCCATTCAGTCCAAAGCCCAGTAGTGAAGAAGAGTTTTTCTAATCGCAGAATCAACACTTGTCAGCTTTGTGGTCAAAGAGTAAGGTTTGGTCATTTAGGGCCACGGAAGCGAGCAATTAATGCAATACCGGAGTGAAACCGAGCTGGATCACCTCAGTGCCAGCGCCACCTACGCTGCATTATTGGTGGAAATGCTGGTTAAGAGCGGGATACCTCCGGCGGAGTTATTAGCCGGTACAGAAGTTGAGCTGACCACACTGAAGTCGCCTGACGGGCGTCTATCTGCTGCCCAGTACAAAGCGTTAATTGAAAACGCACAATTACTTTCCCGTGATCCTGCGCTGGCTTTCAAATTCGGCTTTCAACTCAAATTATCCACACACGGCTTTCTCGGTTTTGCTGCCATGAGCGCGTCCACGTTAGGAGAGGCGCTGGAGCTGGCGGTGAAATACTGCCGCACCCGGTTTGATTTCTTGCAGCTGAATATTTTCGATATGGGCGATGAGGTGGTATTGCAGCTGGACGAATTGGTCTCTTTAGGGGAGGCTTCGGTATTCCTGACGGAGTCCGTGATGACCAGCTTTGGCACCATGAGCCTGAATTTGTTGGGAGAGATCCCCGAAGATGTGCGCTGTCGGCGAACTTGTGAGCAGCCGGTGTATTTTGATGAAATGGAAGGCTGGTTTCCGCGCCGGGTGGCGGTTCGCTTTAATCAGGATGCGAATCAGTTAATCTTTAAAAAGCCGTTATTACTAAGGCCGTTGACACTGTCCGATCCGTTGGCGCGGCAATTGGCCGAAGCGCAATGTGAGCGTGAACTACAGACCATACAAGTGGAAGATGACCTGCTGTACCGTGTACACCGGATTCTGAAAGAAGCGCAGCCGGATTACCCGAAACTGGAACAAGTTGCGAGTAAGCTGCATTTATCCGGACGCACGTTCAAGCGACGCCTGCATGACCACGGTACCACCTTTCAGGACGTACTGGATCGGGTAAGAATGGTACAGGCGAAACGTTTATTAACGGAATCGAAGCGCTCGGTGGAAGCCATCGCCATGATGTTGGGTTACAGTGATGCCTCCAATTTCAGCAGGGCGTTTAAACGTTTGCAGGGGGTTACCCCGGCACGGTATCGACGTCAGTATATCAGTCAGATGTAGCGATATTATTTAAGAGGAAATACCATGTCCGAACAAACCCAATCTAATGCGGCGAAACTTCAGGAGGCTCATGTCCGGTTTATGCTGTCCCGCTTGCAGGCGGACGGGTTGCTGCAAACCATCGACCGCGAAGTGTCTGAAATCTATCAATGGGGCGCGACGGTGACCCTGGAAGAGGTTCTGGATCGTGATTTATTGGTGAAAACCGTGTTGCGGCTGGTCGAGCACGCGCCTTTCAACCAGGCCTTGAGAGACATCGTGGTGAAAAGCACGGTAACGGTCATTCAATCTGAACTCAATGACGGCACCAATATAACGTCTCTGGTGCCTAAAGGGGAATACGACAAAGCCGTTTCCCATTTCGCTCAGTTTGAAAAGCTGCGCATGGACATCATTCATCTGATATTGGAAAGTCCGGTTTATAGCGAACTGATTACCGATGTGTTGTATCACGGTATCAAGGATTACGTGATGACCGAAAATGTCGTTGTGAAAAAAGTGCCCGGGGTTTCGGCCCTGATGAAAGCCGGCGCAAAACAATTGAATAAAGCCATGCCGAAACTGGAAGCCGCCGCGGAAGGCACCATCAAAAAGTTTATTGCAGGCAATCTACGCAGTTCGGTAGAACTGTCGGAAAAGGTGCTGAATAATGCTTTGTCCGAAGGCAATATCAAAACCATAGCCGATCACTTTTGGAGTACCGTGAGTGAGAAAGAATTTTCTAAATTTAAGGGCTATGTGACGGAACAGGACATCGACGACAGCATCGCAATCGGTGATACATTATGGGCAGAACTGCGCACGACGGAATACCTGCACAATATGATTGCAAAGGTCATTGTCCATATTCTGGATGAAAATGGCAGCAAGCCGTTGGCCGAGCTGGCCACCGAAATCGGTTATACCCAGGATTACATCAGCGATGAGTTGAAACAGATTCTGCCCGGTTTATTGGGGCGCGAGGCTTTATGGAACTTGATCGAGCAGCGCATTCGCGGCAACCTGGACGATTTCTATAGCAGCGAGGAGTGCGGCCAGGCACTGGCTTAATCTGCTTTGAGTGCCCATTCTAGTTGATAGCGATAGCACGGCTTATGTTATGCAGTTAGGTAGCGCGCCGAGTGGTGCGCCACCTAACTGTTTACTGTCAGGTTGCCGCCAATTCGTCTTCGGTTTCCGGTAACGTGATGTTGAGTTCAAGAACCGCGTACTCATCATTTTTGTCCAGAGTGACGTTCACCATTTCTTCACTGATGGCCACGTACTTACTGATCACCGCGATCAGATCCCGCTGCAAAGCGGGCAGGTAATCCGGTTGGTTTTTTGCAGTGCGTTCATGGGCAACAATGATCTGCAGGCGCTCTTTGGCAACGCTGGCTGTGCTTTTTTTCTTAGATTTAAAATAATCAAAAAATTTCATTACCGACCTCCAAACATTCTCGACAGGAGGCCTTTCTTGGTCGCATTGAGGAATCGGTGCTCAATGTCTTCACCCAGTAAGCGACGTACCGCGTCGATATAGGCTTGGCCTGCATCACTCTCTTCATCCAGAATCACCGGTTGGCCCTGGTTGGAAGCACTGAGTACCGCTTTTGATTCCGGGATGACACCCAGCAACGGTATGGAAAGAATTTCCTCTACATCCCTTACACTGAGCATTTCACCTTTTTCCACCCGTTCCGGGCTGTAGCGAGTCAGCAGCAAGTGTTCCTTAATCGGCTCTTCCCCGTTTTCTGCTCGCAGGGTTTTGCTTTGCAGTATGCCCAGGATGCGATCCGAGTCCCGTACTGATGAGACCTCCGGGTTGGTTACGACCAGCGCGCGGTCGGCGAAATACATGGCCATGTGGGCCCCTTTTTCGATGCCGGCGGGTGAGTCGCACACAATATAATCGTGGGTTTTCTTTAAATCGTTGAGTACCTTTTGAACACCTTCCTGGGTTAAAGCGTCTTTGTCACGAGTTTGGGACGCTGGAAGGATGCTGAGGTTTTCTACACGTTTGTCTTTAATCAGGGCTTGATTCAGGTTGGCTTCGCCATTGATCACGTTAACGAAGTCATAAACCACTCTCCGTTCACAACCCATGATCAGATCCAGGTTACGTAAACCCACATCAAAGTCGATAATGACGGTCTTGTGGCCTTTCAGGGCCAGGCCGGTTCCGAGGGCTGCGCTGGTCGTGGTCTTGCCAACACCACCTTTGCCTGAGGTCACCACGATAATTTCTGCCAATGTCGTATCCTCTTTATTAAATTGTCACAGTGGGCTGATAATAAGTTGGTCACCTTCAAGGTGAGCGCGGATTGCCTGCTTCCAGTGCTCTCCGCGAAGGTCTTCGTTCACTTTGTAATTGCCGGCGATGGAAATAAGCTCCGCTTCCAGCTGTTGACAAAATACCCTGGCACTTGCGTCACCTTTGACGCCCGCCAAAGCCCGGCCTCTTAACGGACCGTAAACATGGATATTGCCGTCGGCCAGGATTTCTGCACCGGCACTAACGGGGGCAATCACCACCAGATCACCGCCGGGCGCATAAATTTGCTGACCGGAACGTATCGGGGTTGTAATAATTTTATTCGCCGTGGCAGGAACTTCTTCTTCCACTATTTCAAGTTCGTTTGTGGCCTCGGTTGCTGGCTTGGCGGGTTGCGTCTGCCGGCTGCTGGTGGCAGGAGGCAGTATCGGTAGCCCGGCTACGTTAGCAGATACCGCCTGCTGTTCAGTTCCACCCCTGATTGCAACCGGAACCATGCCGAATTCACGACACAGTTCACTCAGTTCAATAAAGTCCACGAATTCATCGTTTGCGCATTTTTCCAGGCTGAGGATGACCGGGGTTTGCTGAAAAAAATCGGGGGCAGTGCTTACCTTGGCGGAGAGGGCATCATTGAAGCTCTGATAATCGTAACGATAGAGCTCCAGTATGGTCATTGTGACGCGGCTGCCTTTCAGTTTGAAACAGGCTTCCGTGTCAATTGCGGCTTCAGTGTCCAGCATAGATCCTTGGAGTAATCAGTTTTTTTGTTTGAATGTTTCCGGCGGTTTGATAAAGCAAATCGGAGTTTGCTTTATCCAGGTTCCGGAATTTATAGTGCGATGTACAGTGGCCTGGTTTTTTGCATCAGGTCAATGTTAATGCCACCACTTTTCGGTCCATAATCTGCCCCTAATTGTAACAGAACTTCAGAAAAGTGATGGAAAAAGTTTGCGCTATACGGCGGTTTTGTTGCATTTTTTTGGCAAAAACGCTGTCCGTTTCCTAAATGTATTTTTTCCAATGCAAAAAATTAAATCCGGTAGGCGGTGGTCGTCATGACTTTCGCCACGGATTGCATTAATTTTTTGACCGGAAAAGGCAAAGCCATTGCGCCGGCTTGGTGGGCGGTTTGCGCGTGTCGTGCTTCATCTTCCTGCATTTGCTGTAATATTTTGCGGCTTCTTTCGTCTTTTTGCGGCAGCTTCTCCAAATGTCCCTGCAGGTGCGCGCAAACCTGATGTTCGGTTTCTTCAACAAACCCCAGGCTCCAGCGATCACCGATTACTCCGGCTCCCGCACCAATGCCAAACGAGAGCACGTACCAAAGCGGATTCAAAAAACTGGTGTGACTGTTTAACTCGGTTATCCGCTGTTGGCACCAGTACAGATGATCTTCTTCCTCTTGCGCGGAGATTTCCATTTGCCTGCGTATGCGGGGTAGACGCGCGGTGGCGGCCTGCCCTTTGTAAAGTGCCTGTGCACAGACTTCGCCGGTGTGATTTACTCTCATTAATCCGGCAACGTGGCGGCGTTGTTGCGGACTGAGCTGTGGACATTCAGTATCGTTGGCTGGGTGGGCCCGTTCACTGCCGTGATGGCCGCCAGCCAGGGTTCGTAGCGCATTGTCTGCCTGGCCGATCAGACGGTCAAAGACGCTAAGGTGGCGTGATGGATGCTGGTTACGCTGACTGCTCATGATCGGGTTCCGACGTCGCCGCTGAAAAATGACTATTATATAGGTTCTGACCCGTTGCGGAAGTCCCGCAACATCCCGCTCAAGAATAAGGACAGTGTGACCCTGATGCCCGATGTAAACGACCTGGAAATTATGATGCGGTCCAGAGTGCCGCTGATCATCATTGAAACCCATGAAGAGCCACGGGCGCTGGATTTGATCAAACGCAGCGGGATTCAGCTGAATAAACCGGTTTTCAGTTGGTCGGTGACCGAAGGGGTGAAGCGGATTGATTTGACCCATGAAATCGACGAGCGGCAAACCAGTGAGCCGGAAGCGGTGTTGCGTCATATAAAAGCATCTGCGCGCGCCGGCATTTTCGTACTTTGCGATATTCACCCGTATCTGGAAGGGGAGCCGAGAAATATACGTCTACTGAAGGAAATTGCCATGGCCCACGATCAGAACCAGCACACAGTGGTGCTGCTCAGCCACGCTTTTGTTATTGCACCGGAGTTGCAACGTTACAGTGCGCGGATGGAGATTTCCTTACCCAATGATGAGCAGCTGATGCACTTGGTGAAGGAGGAGGCTGCAGTCTGGTCTTATCAGAACCAGGGGTTGAAAGTAAAAACCGATAACCGGACCTTGTCGAAACTGGTGGCCAATCTGCGTGGCATGACCTTTTCCGATGCGCGGCGGTTGGCTCGTGGCGCTATATTTGATGACGGGGCTATTACCGCCAGTGATCTGCCGGATCTGAACAAAGCGAAATTCGAGCTGCTGGGAATGAACGGCGTTCTCAGCTTTGAATACGACACCGCCAGCTTTTCCGACGTGGGCGGCTTGAGTGTGCTCAAAAATTGGTTATTAAAACGTCGCGAGCGTTTTTTGCAGGTGCAAGACGCAGCCACTAGTGATACCGCATTGGATATGCCCAAAGGGGTGTTATTGCTCGGTGTGCAGGGGGGAGGTAAAAGTCTGGCCGCGAAGGCCGTGGCCGGTATGTGGGGGGTGCCTCTGTTGCGGCTGGATTTTTCGGCATTGTTTAATAAGTTCATCGGCGAAACGGAGCGCAATCTGCGCGAGTCGTTGGCGTTGGCCGAGGCGCTGTCGCCCTGCGTGTTGTGGCTTGATGAAATCGAGAAGGCGGTGTCCGGAGAAGACAGCGACAACGGAACGTCGAAACGATTGTTGGGAGCGTTACTGACCTGGATGGCGGAGCGTAAGGCACCGGTGTTTCTGGTGGCAACCTCGAATGATATTTCCCGACTGCCGCCGGAGCTGGTGCGCAAAGGCCGAATGGATGAGATTTTCTTTGTCGATCTTCCGGGCGAGGCGGTTCGCCGTGATATTTTCAGCATCCATCTGACAAAACGTGGTCATGATCCTTCGACGCTGGATCTGGATTCCCTGGCATATAGTAGTGAAGGGTTTTCCGGGGCTGAGGTTGAGCAGGCGTTGGTGTCAGCGTTATATCGTTGTCAGGCAGAAGGGGCGGCGCTGGACACCCGGCACATAATGGACGAAATTGCTTCTACTAAGCCGTTATCAGTGGTAATGGCCGAGCCACTGGCCGCGTTACGCCACTGGGCCGGGGGACGGACCGTGGCAGCGGATTAATCCTGCGCCTATGGGTGGTTGTCATTATCCATGGCCGGATCAATAACGGATCCGGGATGGTCCGACCATAACAACAGAATGTCCCGCAGCTCGTTGAGTTCGATCGGTTTTGCCAAGTGCGCATTCATACCGCAGCGTAAGCTGCGCTCTTTGTGCTCATCCATTATGTGTGCAGTGAGGGCAATAATAGGAATCGGTTTACGATTGCATTCCTGCTCCCATTGGCGGATGGCTACCGTGGCTTCAAATCCATTCATTTCCGGCATTTCACAATCCATGAGAATCAGATCAAATTGCTGCTGCTGCACTTTTTCCAGAGCCGCTTTGCCGTTTTCCACCGTCACCGCCTGCATACCCAAGCGGGTTAGCATGCCCCGCACGACTTTCTGTGACAAGTGATGGTCTTCGGCTACTAAAATACTCATCGCCGGTAGCTGGCGGGTGATGTAGGTGTCTTGGGGGTGATTGGCGTGTATGCGGCGGATATGGGCTAATTCTTCCAGTAAGGCAACTTTCAACACCCGTCCAGTGACCGGTTTGCTGATTACCCGGCGGATGCCGGCATTTCGTGCGGCGGTGGCGCTGGGTGCCATGCCTAGCCCGGTGAGCATCATTACCAGGGGGTCGTTGTTGATGATGGTGTCTTCTTTAATGCGGGCAGCCAATTCCATGCCGGTCATACCGGGCATTTCATGATCCAGAATCACCACATCAAAGGGTTCGTGGATGGTGGCCTGGTTGTGCAGTAACGCAAGTGCCTGCTTGCCATTGACTGCGGTGGCCAGTGTCATGCCCCAGCTGCTGGCTTGTTGCTGTATCACCAATCGGCAGGAGGCATTGTCATCGACAATTAACAGGCGCAAGCCGTTTAATTGATCGGCGTAAAGGGGTATATCCTGCCCTTCTGGATCGGGCTCCAGCGGAATACTAAACCAGAATGAGCTGCCTTTATTGGGCGCGCTTTTTGCCCCGAAACTACCGTGCATGATGCCAACCAGTTGCTGGGATATCGGTAACCCGAGGCCGTGGTGGCCCAGTTGTTCCAAGTGGTTGCGATCGGTTTTCAGAATGTCTTGTAGTGCCTCTCGGCTGATGCCGGTACCGGTATCGGTAACGGAAAAGCAAATATGATTTTCGGATCGTTCGGCATCCTTGTTGATGTCGATCACTACTTCGCCGTGGTCGGTGAATTTAATGGCATTGGAGATCAGGTTGGCGAGTACCTGGCGGATACGGGTTGTGTCCCCTTTGACCTGAAACGGTACATCGCCCTGGATATGGGTGATGAGTTCGATGCCTTTTTCTTCGGCGCGCTGGCGGAACAGGTCGATGCACTCGCTGAGCATGGAGCCGATATCAAAGGAGGTGAAATCCAATGTCATTTTGCCGGTTTCAATTTTTGAATAATCCAGGATATCGTCGAGGATTTTTAAAAGGTTGTTGCCGGAGTAAGTGATGGTGCGGACGTAATCCTGCTGCGACGGTGTCAGGGGGGAATCCTCCAATAACTCCGACATGCCCAGAATACCGTTCATTGGCGTGCGTATCTCGTGGCTTAGTTGGGCAAGAAATTCCGTTTTAGCGCGCCTTTCTGCTTCTGCCACTGCAATTCGTTGGCGCTGTTGTTCCTCTGCCTTCTGGTGGATCTGGCTGCGTAACTTTAATGCGAATACGCTGGCTACGCAGTCCAGGCACAATGCAGAGACCAGCACATTCAGGGTTTCGAATTCGATAGCCAGTAAGCCGAATACCGTTTGCGCTGTCAAAGCACCGATGAGCGCCAGAATAACACGGGGGATTATCAGAATCCGTGCCGGGCTGAATCGATCAAACGCCCGCAAGGCGGTGGCGTAACTGGCCAGTGGGATGCAAATCAGCGCCAGGCTCACGGACATTTTAGAGGCAAACTGTTGGTCAATGAAATTAATCAATGCCAGACTCAGCAAATTTACAACAATAAGCGTTTGCAATACGGTGTTCAGGTGGTGGCGGGTGCGATGCAAGTCTAATAATTTTTGCGTAAAGAAAAGGCTGCAGATGCACAGAGCAATGAGCGAGGCGCTCTCGAGCCGCACTTGAAGGCCGGTTACCGGGAACCAGTAATAACCGATATAGCCGTAACTGACCATAATATAGAAAGCGATTGATAGGGCGTACAGGGTGTAGCTCAGATAACTTTTATCCCGGTTGCGGATTTTTCCGAACACCCCGTAGATAATCAACATGAGTAGGGCGCCCAGAGTTACCCCCAGTATTAGGTGCTGCCTAAACTGCAACTCATAGAAGCTGGCGGGATCCGCCAGGTTGAGCGTGAAAGTCATATATTGTTGTGAACGAACTTCAACCAGGATATCGCTGGCTGCTGCCGGATTCAGCTGTAGGCGAACCGCTGGGGATCGGTGGCGTATGAATCCGAACAGATGAGGCGTTAAGCTCCCGACTTCTTCCAGTAGCTTCATGCCGTCGTCGGTGCGTTGATATACCCGAATCAGGCCAATGTTGGGAAGATTGACATACAGCAACGCATTACTTTCAAACTCCAGTTCACTTTTGATTTCCAGCTGAAGCCACAGGGTCGCATCGGTATAACCCATCCGTAAAACCGGCGTTCTGGCGGGGGTGAACTGTTGTTGTAATTCGGGATTCAGAAAACTATCAGGGCCATACTGGTTGTCTTTGTCTTCGAAGTAGGAGACATTCTGCGTAATCTTCATTAAGTACTGGGGATTTTGCAGAATCACATCCGCTTGTAGCGACGAACAGACATTCAGGCAGCAAAACAGGCACAGCCACAGCCACAAAGGCGAATACCCGTGTCTATAGCGTGTTGCCCGGGAAGATAGTGTAGTCTGAGCCAAAAAACGCCCTGCTGTTGATTATTTTGTGACTAGTATATTCACTCTGGCCGTTGAATCCCACGACCACGACATCATTTAATGTTTTTTGACCGGTTCAAGCAAACCCCGGGGGATGCCGATTATTCTGCGCTTTCCAACAGATAGGCCTGAAAGCCTTCTTTTATTAGCAGGTAAACACCCAGCTCGCTGCGGGGACCGGCATTGTGACAAACGACGTAGCAGGTGTCTTTATCCATTTGCGCGCTGCGTTGACGTAATTTGTTGAGTGGGATATTCACCGAGCCTGCGCGATTGAAGTGCTTGTATTCACCGCTCAGACGCACATCCACCATTACCATGTCCGGGTGGCTTTGGCGCAGGGTTTCCAATTCGTGTTCTTTTATGTGGTGCAAAACCGGTTGCTCAAGAAGCTGTTTGAATTCCTCTTCTTCCAAATACATCAGAGCGCCATCGGTTTCCATGGTGACAGTGGCGTTACGGGTGGTTTTACCTACCAGCGCTTCTTCGCCGAAAAATTGACCAGCCTCAAGCCTGGCCAGAGTGTCAGTGCGGTCTCCGGATCGTTTGCTGACTACAGCAGAACCGTGCTCAATGACATAGAACCGATCACCCGGTTGATCTTCTTTGATGATCACGTCACCCAGATTTGCGGTGTTGCGTTTAAAGGTGGCAAACAGTTTTTGAATATTCGCCGGGGGTACTTTGCTGAATACGTCGGTATCAAGCAAAGCGGACATCCAGTCGGTATCGTCATCGTGATCCTCCACGTCGTAACCGCCGGCCTGTTCCCAGGTGATGGCAAGATCCAAACGTTGTTTATCCACTTTGAGCAGCAGGCATTCTGAGGTAGTGATTGCAGAATAACGATGAGGTGGTTGGTTATCCAGCGCATGCAGGCATTGTTCATCTTCTGCGTTCAGGGTTGAACTGTTGAAGTCTTCATCAATTAAATTCACACTACCCTTCAGCAGGTAATACCAGAAGGGATCGTTATCCCCGCGCTTGAAGAGTTTTTTGCGGGGTGGTGCGCTGATCTGCTCGCAACATCTTAGCGCTTCCTGAAATTGGTGCCGGAATAACTCATTGAATGGAATCAGGTTCTTGATCGTGCCCTCATCCACAGCTAAAGCATCAGTGCTCATGTTACAATCCATGCCGGTGCGTTAAATATCAATCATGTGGTGTTTTAATCAGTATAGTCCAGCGCATCGCAAGGTATATAATGGGACGCGGACACTGGCGTATAACAATGCCAGCCTGCCAATCCCATCACACAATTCTCAGCTTCGTATTTACTTCAGGTGTTCTAAATTTAATGAAAGTCGCAATTCTTTCGCGTAACCCAAAACTCTATTCTACCCGTCGGCTGGTTGAAGCGGGCGAGGCTCGTGGTCATGAAGTCAGAGTCATTGATACTCTGCGCTGTTATATGAATATGGCCACCCATAAACCTACCATCCACTATAAAGGCAAGTCCCTGGAAGATTTTGATGCGGTCGTCCCCAGAGTCGGCGCGTCAATTACTTTCTATGGTACTGCGGTGGTGCGCCAGTTCGAGATGATGGGGGTGTATTCCGTGAATGAATCGGTGGCTATATCCCGCTCCCGGGATAAGTTGCGTTCACTGCAACTGCTGTCCCGAAAAGGGGTAGGGATGCCGGTCACCTGTTTCGCCCATTCGCCTGATGAAATTCCGGATTTGATCGATATGGTGGGCGGTGCTCCCCTGGTCATCAAATTGCTGGAAGGCACCCAGGGCATTGGTGTGGTGCTGGCCGATACCCGAAAAGTCGCTGAAAGTGTGATTGAGGCTTTTCTTGGATTAAAAGCCAATATTTTGATTCAGGAATACATTGCCGAGTCGTCTGGGGCTGATATTCGCTGCCTGGTTATCGGTGACAAGGTCGTGGCAGCCATGAAGCGACAGGCAATGCCGGGGGAATTCCGTTCCAATCTGCATCGGGGCGGCACCGCTACGTTACTGAAAATAACGCCGGAAGAGCGTGCTACTGCGGTCCGTGCTGCCCGGATTATGGGGTTG
The DNA here is from genome assembly GCF_009746715.1 of Ketobacter sp. MCCC 1A13808. Taxonomy (NCBI): domain Bacteria; kingdom Pseudomonadati; phylum Pseudomonadota; class Gammaproteobacteria; order Pseudomonadales; family Ketobacteraceae; genus Ketobacter; species Ketobacter nezhaii. The sequence goes on along the minus strand of NZ_VRKW01000002.1, from coordinate 88,191 downwards.
AATGTGGCCGGGGTTGACCTGATTCGTTCTAATCATGGTCCGTTGGTAATGGAAGTGAATTCATCGCCGGGGCTGGAGGGTATTGAAACAGCGACCGGGAAAGACATTGCCGGTATGATTATCGGGTTCATGGAAAAGAAAATCGCCGACGGCACCGCTACCAGCCGCACGGTTGGCAAGGGCTGAAAAGCTGGCGATACTGAATTAATAAAAACTTAAAATCCCGATCAGGAAACCGTGCATGAGCCGCAGCAAAAACAGCCTGGAAATCTTCGGTGAGCGTATCGAAGCCGGTACGCAAAAAACGTTTCATATCCCCATCGGTCAGCTTTACACCCAAACCAATATATCGATTCCGGTACAGGTGGTGAACGGCAAAGCGCCGGGGCCCGTATTACTGATCTGCGCCGCCATTCACGGTGACGAGCTGAATGGGGTGGAAGTGACGCGGAGAGTCATTTCCGCTCCCTGGATCAAGAGCCTGAAAGGCACCTTGATTGCGGTGCCTATGGTGAATGTGTTGGGTGTGATTCATCGGTCCCGCTATTTACCTGACCGGCGTGATCTGAACCGTTGCTTTCCGGGGTCAGAGGAGGGTTCCCTGGGCGGACGTATCGCCCATCTATTTGTGCAGGAAATACTGGGTAAATGTCAGTACGCAATCGATTTGCATACCGGGGCAATCCACCGTTCCAATATGCCGCAAATCCGGGTGCACCTGGAGAATACAAAAGCCGCCGATATGGCGCATGCGTTTGGCCTGCCGTTAATAATTGATGCACCGATTCGAGACGGATCACTGCGCGGAGCAGGCGACGATCTCGGCATTCCGATTATTACCTACGAGGCCGGTGAAGCGCTGCGTTTTGACGAGCCCGCGATTATTGCCGGAGTAAAGGGGGTGCGCAATGTGATGACTCATTTAAATATGTTGCCACCGCGGCGCAACCCGAAAAAAGAAACGAACAACACCTTTGTTGCTAAGTCGTCGGCCTGGGTACGGGCTCCGGCCGACGGGTTGTTCCGCAGTCACCTCAAATTGGGAGACCGTGTGGTGCGTGGAGAGCTGCTCGGCATTATTGATGGCCCTTTGGGTGGCAGTGAAACGCCGGTCAAGGCACCATTCGGCGGCATCGTGATCGGCGCAACCAACTTGCCCCTGGTGAACCTGGGCGAGGCGCTGCTGCATGTGGGGCGATTCGATGATATTGAAGATGTCGAGACAGTGGTTGATGAGTTTCGCCAGGAAGTGGATATGATGCCGGTCGAGCTGAGTTAAATCGGGATGGCACCGTTTCGAAGAATGTGAACCGGTGCCGATTCGACTAACGATCGACAGAGCCTAGTTTTCTTCCTGCTCCCGCGCCACTGCCCGATAGCCGATGTCGGTGCGGTAATAGACGTTGTTCCAGTTGATCTGCTGGACCAGGTCATAGGCGCGGCCTTTGGCCTGGGCCACCGTATCCCCCAGAGCCACAGCGCAAAGTACCCGGCCGCCGTTGGTAACCACTCGTTCGCCATTTAACTGTGTGCCCGCGTGGAACACTTTGCAGATATCCTGATCGCTTTCCGGCAAGCCGAAAATAATATCGCCTTTTGCGTAACTTTCCGGATAACCGCCTGCCGCCAGTACCACGCCGAGTGATGCCCGTGAATCCCACTGAGCTTCCGTCTGATCCAGCTTGCCCTCAATCGCCATATCGCACAGCGCGACCAGATCCGATTGCAATCGCATCATGATCGGTTGGGTTTCCGGGTCACCGAAGCGACAGTTATATTCCAGCACTTTGGGTGTGCCGTCTTTGCTGATCATTAGCCCGGCGTATAAGAATCCGGTGTATGTATTTCCCTCCGCTTCCATGCCGCGCACGGTGGGATAAATAACCTCGTCCATGACCCGCTGCTGGATTTCCGGCGTCACCACCGGAGCGGGGGAGTAGGCACCCATGCCGCCGGTATTCGGGCCCAGATCATTGTTGTCCCGGGCTTTGTGATCCTGAGAGGTCGCCATGGGCAACACATTCTTACCATCGACCATGCAGATAAAGCTGGCTTCTTCGCCCACCAGAAATTCTTCTATTACCACCCGGCTACCGGCGTCCCCGAATTTATTTCCAGCCAGCATGTCATTTATAGCGGCAATAGCCTCTTCTTCACTTTGAGCCAGTATGACGCCTTTGCCCGCGGCAAGGCCATCTGCTTTAACGACAATAGGCGCGCCTTGCTGTTTAACGTAGGCGACCGCTTTATCGATTTCGGTAAAGTTGCCGTAGGCGGCCGTCGGGATGTTATGTCGTGCAAGGAAATCTTTGGTGAACGCTTTGGAACCTTCCAGTTGAGCCGCACCTTGGGTGGGACCGAAACACTTCAATTCGGCAGCACGGAACGCATCCACAACCCCGGCCACTAACGGTGCTTCCGGCCCCACAATGGTGAGATAAACACGGTTTTCCTGAGCGAAGGCGACCAAGGCGTCCAGGTCCATTGCATCAATATTCACATTCTCGACACCGGGTTCCAGGGCGGTGCCGGCATTACCCGGTGCAACATACACCTTTTCCACGACAGGAGACTGGGCTGCTTTCCAGGCTAAAGCGTGTTCTCGACCGCCACCACCAATAATCAGAATGTTCATTGTGTACCCTCAGAAATAGTTATCGGAATGAGTGTTAATTGGCCGCCCTAGTGCCTGAAATGTCGCATGCCGGTAAACACCATGGCAATGTCGGCAGCATCTGCAGCGGCAATGACCTCTTCATCGCGAATCGAACCGCCTGGTTGAATCACCGCGCGGATACCGGCTTCAGCAGCAGCGTCAATGCCGTCGCGAAAAGGAAAGAATGCGTCTGAAGCCATCACTGATCCGGGAACGGATAAGCCTTCATCTGCGGCTTTGATGCCAGCGATTTTGGCACTGTACACCCGGCTCATCTGGCCCGCACCGACTCCGATAGTCTGACGGTTTTTCGCATAGACGATGGCATTGGATTTAACAAATTTTGCGACTTTCCAGCAGAACAACAAATCCCGCATTTCTGCTTCGTCTGGTGCACGCTTGGTCACAACTTTCAAATCCGACTCGCCGATCATGCCATTATCACGATCCTGCACCAGCAGTCCGCCGTTGACACGTTTGTAATCGAACGCGGCGCTGCGTTCGCCCCAGGCTTCGCAAGTCAGCAGGCGCACATTTTTCTTTTCTCCGACGATGGCTACAGCGGCGCCACTGGCGCCGGGCGCAATTATGACTTCGACGAATTGCTTATCAATAATGTCGCGGGCAGTTTGCTCGTCCAGTGGCTGGTTAAAAGCAATGATGCCGCCAAAAGCGGAGGTGGGATCGGTCTGAAACGCGCGCGCATACGCTTCGTTGATGGACTGGCCAATGGCAACACCGCAGGGGTTGGCGTGCTTCACAATAACGCAGGCCGGTTCGTTGAAGGACTTAACGCATTCCAGCGCGGCATCGGTATCCGCTACATTGTTAAATGACAGTGCTTTGCCCTGCAGTTGTCGCGCGCTGCTGACACTGGGTTCTGCCGGGTTCGCCTCTTTATAGAAGGCGGCCTGCTGGTGCGGATTTTCGCCGTATCGCATTTCCTGCACTTTGAGAAATTGAGTGTTGAAGGTGCGCGGGAATGGGGTCTTTTCGCCGTCGCCTTTGAGACCGCCCAGATAATTGGCGATGGCACCGTCATAGCTGGCGGTATGCTCAAAGGCCGCTAATGCCAGTTCAAACCGGGTTTGATCGCTGACGCTGCCCTGGTTGTTGCGCATTTCTTCGATGACCCGTCCGTAGTCGGATGCGTTGACCACAATAGTCACCCAGTGGTGGTTTTTCGCTGAGGAGCGAACCATCGTCGGGCCGCCGATATCAATGTTTTCGATTGCAGTTGCCAGATCACAGTTGGGATTGGCGACGGTTTTTTCGAACGGATATAAATTGACTGCCACCAGATCGATGGGTGTGATGCCGTGCTCCGCCATGGCTTTATCGTCGGTACCACGCCGGCCCAGAATACCGCCGTGTACTTTCGGATGCAGTGTCTTAACCCGACCATCCATCATTTCGGGGAACCCGGTGTAGTCGGAAACTTCAGTGGCTGCAATGTTGTGCTCCCGCAGCAGCTTGAAGGTGCCGCCGGTGGATAGTATTTCCACACCCTGGGCGGCTAGCGCCTGGGCGAACTCAACGATACCGGTTTTGTCGGATACACTGATTAGTGCGCGTTTGATAGGTCTGCTCATGATGGATGTCTGCGTTTACTGTTTGATTAGCGAATCGGATGGTGGAACGGGTAACCCGTGCCGAGCCCGGGGAGGGCGCATTGTAGTCGGAATTGGCTGGCGTTTTAAGGGTCCAGAGTCAAAAAAAACAGGTAATCCTGCCCTGTGCACGCAGAGGGGTTTTGGAACCGCAACAGAATGCAGCGGCTTATGCTTTTACATAAGCAGATTAGGTAGTTGGCTGCCCGGTGCCGGAGCGGTTAGCTGAGTGTCCGGTACCGGGAGTAATGCTTCAGATCAGGCCGTAAGTTTTCAGCTTTTTACGCAATGTTCCGCGATTGAGGCCGAGCAGTACGGATGCCTTAGTCTGGTTGCCCCGAGTGTATTCCATTACCGTTTCCAGTAAAGGGGCTTCCACCTCAGACAACACCATCTGATAAACATCGGTTACGGGTTGTCCGTCCAGGTGCGCAAAGTAATTCCGTAGCGCCCTGTGAACGTTGTCCCGCAACGTTTGGCTGCCCTGTTCAAGCGAGGTTACCAAATGTTGTTTCAGGTCTGCGTTGCTTGCTGAAGTTGAATTGCTGCTAAAAGATGCTTCATCGTTGAAGTTTGTTTCATTCATGCCGCCATTACCTCTCCCTCGATTAGTTGCTCAAAATACTCCTGAGCACTGGCGAGTTGTTCCGACGCTATTTCAAGCTGGTTAAAAAATGATTTAAATTGTGCTCCCATCGGAAGCCGTTGTACATACCACCCGAGATGTTTTCGCGCGATACGGACTCCCAAATAGTCGCCATAAAAGTCGTGCAAGCGGTGTAGATGCTCTAAAATCACTGCCTTCAGTTCCTTTGAAGATGGCGTCGGAAGCGTAACCCCGGTTTTGAGATAATGCTCAATTTCCCGAAAGATCCAAGGGTTTCCCTGTGCTGCTCGTCCTATCATGATTGCGTCTGCCCCGGTGTGGGCGAGGACCTGCCTGGCTTGCTCAGGTGTAGTGATGTCACCATTGGCGAATACGGGGATGTTGATGCTTTCCTTAATCCGGGCAATGGTATCGTACTCTACAGTTCCTTTGTAAGCGCAAGCGCGGGTTCGACCATGAACCGCCAGTGCCTGTATACCAGCTTCCTCAGCGATGCGGGCGATGGTGACGCCGTTGCGTTGCTCAGGACTCCAGCCGGTGCGAATCTTCAGGGTAACTGGTACTTCAACTGCCGAAACAACGGCATTCAAGATAGATCTGACCAGTACTTCATCTTTAAGCAGCGCTGATCCTGCGGCTTTTTTGCAGACCTTTTTTGCCGGGCAGCCCATGTTGATATCAATAATCTGGGCGCCCCGTTCAACGCAAAGCCGGGCTGCTGCTGCCATCTGGTCTGGCTCGGTCCCGGCGATTTGTACAGAGCGCGGTTCCGGTTCGTCCTGATGGATCATGCGCAACTGAGATTTACGGCTGTCCCACAATCGACTGTCACTGGTTAACATTTCTGCAACCACCATGCCTGCGCCAAGACGCTTGCAGAGTAGCCGGTATGGTTGGTCAGTGACACCGGCCATGGGTGCCATGATCACCGGGCTATTTATTGTGTGAGGTCCAATGGAGAATGACACGTGGAACTCCTGTTGAATAAAACGCCTAATGATTTTCAGTCGTGCTTAAAGATCGAGCTATGATAGCCGGATACTGCCGCATAATAAATATGGCAGTCGATACTTTTGTAAAATATTTCGACTATTACCGCTTTTATAGGGTAAGAAGGGGGAGGTAAACAGAATTCAGGCTGCATGTGTCCTATTTAGCGCTATTTCTGGGCAAAAACAAGAGCTGATAATTGACCGCATTTCGTCCAGGATCCTTGATTTCCATGGTCAGATGGACCGGCGTGTTCCTTGGCATGCTGTTTAACGGGAGCATTTTGTCGCCGATATACTCTTCCGGTTTGAAGCGACGGCTTGCCACGGGATTGCCGTCCATGTCTTCAAAGTTGAGTTGAACAATGGGGTAGGGCTGTTCAAACGTTGCCTGGTTTTTGATGATGACGTCGATTACCAGCGCGTTTTTCTCGTAAGGGTGTGAACGCACCACCAGGTTGGTGCCGATAATTTTAGATATGTCATGTTGCGCCGGCAGTTGGCAGCCGAGCGCGGCACACACTTTTTCCAGGGTTGGGCGCAATGAAGGGGAGCGCGCCAACTCGTCGAACTGGAAATAACAATATTGTCCCGCCAATAGGATCAGCAATAAAAGGCAGCCCAGAGCGGTTTTGGTGCCCAGGCTGGAACCGCGCTCCGGTCGTTTATAGGTAGAATAGCCTCGGGAGCTCATCGGTACATGCTCGTTTGCCAGATCGTCACTGTCGGCAAATAAGTGCTCGGGCGTGATTGTCTCGTCATCTAGATCGGCCAGTCCGCTGAGTCCGCTGTCGTCGATCAGGGTAACACTCCGGCTCGGCGCCGGATCGTCTTCGAGCAGCCGGAAAAAGTCTTCGGTTTCTTCCGTGCGCAACGATTCTTTCTTTTTCGCTTTGTTGGAAGCCCGTGCCAGTTCCTGTTCCCTTAATTTGTTTTGTTTTAAGCGTGCGATGATTTCGTCCCGGTTATTGGATAATTCCTTGGCGGCAAAGGGGCTCAGCTCTTCCGGGCCTTCATCGGAGATTAAGGAAAGGTGACTCGTGTCCGGCTTTTTCGGGGCGTCTTCTTCTTCCAGCTCATTGAGCATGGCTTTGGCCCAGGATTCGTCGGTATTGGATTCGCTGTCATTGAAACCAAATTCTTCGTCGTCTTCCGTGGCGAAGGGGTCGTCGCCAGCAAAGGTGCCAAGATTTTTGAAGGTGTCGCTGAGTTCGTTGCCTTTATTGGGGGTGGGTCGTTTGCGTATGGGCTCTTCGTCCGGGTCAAATGCATTGCCGCGACTAATCAGATCCGATGACGAGTCAGCTTCATCATCATTGTCTGCTGCCGATTCTTCATCGTCTTCCGTGGTGTCTTCTCCCAGCTCTTTGAGCAGGGCCTCGGCCCAGGATTCATCCACAATGGTGTTGGATTTCGGGTCGGATTTTCTCGGTGGATAGCCTAATTCCCCGGGGCTGGATTCCGTATCCATCGTGGCGCGGTATTCTTCGGTGAAAATGTCGCCATCGTCGGCATCCAGGTCCAGATCGTTTGTGTCATACGGATCCATACCTTTGTCGGATTTCATATCGAATGCTTCTTCGATAGGGTCCGGTTCTTTGCTGATGGTGCGCCGCTCCTCGACCACGGAGGTTTTGACAATATGCTCTGCTGCGTGGAATACCTGATAGCAGGAACCACAGCGAACGGCGCCGCCAGCAATATCAAGCTGGGCCTTGGTCAGTCGGAACGTGGTTCCGCAATGTGGGCATTTTGTCAGTAAATTCTCTTGCATGGAGCGGATTGCCTTTCCTTGCGCATCCAGCGACGTTGTCGCGGGTACGTTCAGCAGTTAGTTGCTGTAATTGTACACAGTTTAGCTGCTAATCGCTGTGATGCGGTAAGGAATTTAGTGTGCGGTTAATCGTGTTTTCGCGTACCAGTGAGGCGAACCCAGTCGCCATCGATTGTGGCCTTTTGCATATCAAACCAGGCGCTGTAGCAGTCACTGACCTGATCAGATTGTTCTTTTAATATCCCGGACAGCACTATTTGTCCCGACGGTTTAGTGAGGCTGGCCAGGTGCTTCGATAAGCTAATAAGGGGGCCGGCCAGAATGTTAGCCAACAGAATATCGACATTAATGCTGGGTAGGGCGGCGGGTGCAAAGACTTCCATTTTATCCTGGATCTGATTGCGTTCCGCATTCTGTTGGGTCGCTAGCAGTGCTTGTGGATCGTTATCCACACAGTAGACTTTGTCGGCGCCTAGAAGTGCCGCAGCGATCGCCAGAATACCCGAGCCGCAGCCGTAATCAATGACGGTTTTGTCGTGTAGATCGGTGGAATCCAGCCAGCCAAGGCACAACGCTGTGGTTTCATGGGTGCCGGTGCCAAAAGCCAAGCCCGGATCCAGCATCATGTTGACGGCGTTCGGGTCAGGTGGCGTTTTCCAGCTCGGACAAACCCAGAGTCGTTGGCCAAAGGCAATGGGTTGGTAGGCCTCCATCCATTCCCGTACCCAGTCTTTGTCTTCCAGCGCATCGATGCGAATGGGTTTGTCATCGCCGAGGCTGGTTTTGAGGGCAGCTGAGATGAGTTCAATGTCCGCGTCGGCCTCAAACAGTCCGCTTATCGTGGTGTCGTCCCAGATCGGGGTGGCACCGGGCGGTGGTTCCAGCAACGGTTGATCGGCGCTGTCTTCAAGCGTAACGGAAACAGCCCCTAACCCCATCAGTTGATCTTCGATGGGGCCGGTCTGATCTCCGGGGCTTTGTAATTTGATCTGAATCCAGGGCATGTTGGCCGGTGGCTCCTATTCCGAATACGCGACTGATTACACCGCTGAACGGAAATAGGGCCCCGGCAGTGGCGATCAATCAATGTCGACAGACCTTAATGCAGACCCAGAATTTTTTCCAGGTAATGAATATCCACGCCACCCTTTCGGAATCCACTGTCTTTCATGATCACTTCTTCATGCAGCTCGATATTAGTTTCGATGCCTTCCACCAGGATTTCTTCCAACGCATTGCGCATACGTTGCAGGGCGATTTCCCGGGTTTCACCATAGGTAATCAGCTTACCGATAAGGGAGTCGTAATTGGGTGGAACCTTGTAGCCGCTGTAAATATGCGTATCCATGCGCACTCCGTTACCACCGGGAGCGTGCCAGTAGCTGATGGTTCCGGGGCTGGGAATAAAGGTCTTGGGATTCTCTGCATTGATCCGGCACTCGATCGAGTGTCCGACAATCTTTACATCATCCTGAGTAATGCTGAGCTTTTCGCCGCTGGCAATACGGATCTGTTCTTTGATGATATCGACACCGGTGACCATCTCTGTGACCGGATGCTCTACCTGAACCCGGGTATTCATTTCTATAAAATAGAACTGCTCGTTCTCATACAGGAACTCAAAGGTACCAGCGCCGTAATAGCCGATGTCGCGGCAGGCTTTCGCACAGCGTTCACCCACTTCTTTGCGTAGGTGGTCGGGGATTCCCGGCGCGGGTGCTTCTTCCAGCACTTTCTGATGACGACGTTGCAGGGAGCAATCCCGATCTCCCAGGTAGATTGCATTACCATGGGTATCCGCCAGCACCTGGATTTCTACGTGCCGGGGGGTGGTCAGAAATTTTTCCATGTACACGGTGTCGTCGCCGAAGGCATTACGCGCTTCAGAGCGGGTCAGGCTAATGGATTTGATCAGGTCTTTTTCCTGATGCACCACGCGCATGCCGCGGCCACCGCCGCCGGATGCGGCTTTGATGATAACCGGGTAGCCGATCTGACGGCCCATTTTGAGAATTTCGTTATTGTCATCGGTGAGCGGTCCGTCTGATCCCGGAACGCAAGGAACACCGGCGATTTTCATGGCTTCGATGGCCGATACTTTGTTGCCCATCAGGCGAATGGTTTCTGCTCTAGGGCCGATGAAAATAAATCCGCTGTCGGTTACCCGCTCAGCGAAGTCGGCGTTTTCAGCCAGAAATCCATATCCCGGGTGAATGGCATTTGCGCCGGTAATTTCTGCGGCACTGATAATCGCCGGTATATTCAGATAACTTTCGGCAGCGCTGGCCGGACCGATGCAGACCGCTTCGTCGGCAAAGCGAATATGCATCAATTCTTTATCGGCAGTGGAGTACACTGCCACCGTTTTTATGCCGAGCTCTTTACAGGCACGTAACACCCGCAGAGCGATTTCGCCTCGATTGGCGATAAGCACTTTTTCCAACATGGTGCAGGCCTTATTTTAGTTGATGACAAATAGAGGTTGGTCAAATTCCACGGGCTCTGCGTTGTCAGCCAGAATGGCAACTACCGTACCGGATTTGTCCGCTTCGATTTGGTTCATCATTTTCATGGCTTCAACAATACACAGGGTGTCACCCGCTTTCACAGACTGGCCTACTTCAACGAAGGGCTTTGAGTCAGGTGAAGAGGAGCGATAAAAGGTGCCTACCATCGGTGATTTTACTTTGTGTCCGGCAGGCTCGTCGCTTGCGGGTGCGCTCGCCGGCGCCGACGACGGTTCCGCAGCTGCAGTCGCTATCGGGGCCGCCGGTGCCTGCGCAGGAGCGGGGGCGTAATATTGCGGCATCATGCCTTTGTTCTGGTTACGGCTGATGCGAACAGACTCTTCACCTTCTTTTATCTCTATCTCATCGATACCGGATTCTTCAAGCAGTTCGATCAGCTTTTTAACTTTACGGATGTCCATAAAAACTTCTCTTTATTATTAAAGTTAGCGGTTTATTCGTTGCTTCCGGTCACCTGTTTGATGGCCGCCTGCAAGGCTAGTTCGTAGCCCTGGGAACCTAGCCCGGCAATGACACCAGCGGCCACATCCGCCAGGTAGGAGTGTTTGCGAAAATTCTCACGGGCGTGCACATTGGATATATGCACTTCTATAAAAGGTATGCCGACACCGGTAAAAGCGTCCCGCAGGGCAATGCTGGTGTGGGTGAGTGCGCCCGGATTTATAATAATAAAAGCGGTGCCGTCCAGCTTGGCGGCGTGAATCCGCTCAATCAGTTCGTATTCCCGGTTGGATTGCAGGCACTCACACTGATGACCCTGGTTGGTGGCGAATTGCTGCAGGTGCTGGTGAATCTGGTCGAGCGTCTGTGCGCCGTAAATTTCCGGTTCGCGAGTGCCCAGTAGATTGAGATTGGGACCGTTCAATACCAGCAGTTTAGCCATTGCAGCAAAGGGTTCCTTGTCGTTAATTATTGGTGCTGTTTTGGTGAGAATGACCAAGATTATAACGAGAGCCTGTAAGAGTATCCTGCGCTTTCTGCCGGTTCTTACATTTATTTACAAGTTAACTGACAAAGCTTGCACGATTGCCGAAGATCGCCTGCGTTTTCTCCAAATTATCAGGCTTAAATTTTATACTTTTCTAAGTGCAGAAGGAATTGCGGCTTGCTTTTATAGGCGTATATACGCGCCTGGGATAACTCTTTGCCGTCCGCATCGAAGAAAAGAATGGCTGGAGGTCCCGGCAGTTGATAGCGGTTTAGTAACGCATCGTCCTCCGGGTTATTGGTCAGATCGATCTGCACCCAGCGATGCTGTTTGAGTCGCGCCTGCACGTCCGCCTGTGTAAACGTTTCGTGTTCCATTTCATAGCAAGCAGTACACCACTCGGCGAAATAATCGACAATCACCGGTTGATTATTTGAACGCGCCTCCGCCAGAAGGCGATCGAGTTCGGCTTCGCTGCGTACGCTTTCAAACGGCACAGCGAGAGTCTGTGTTTCGGCCCGGTTATCGACTGTGGTGACGGGGCTAATTACGCTGTTCAGAATCAGGCCAGCTCCGCAAATCAGTGCGCTCAGGCCGATGGCTTTAAATAGTTTGCCTTTCGGGCTCTGCAAGGGGTCCAGTGCACCCAGATATAATCCCACCAAAATCAAAAGGCCACCGGCAAGCGTCCATGCGAGTACTGCCGGCATCAGGTGCTTGACCAACCAGAGTGCAACCGCAAGCAGCATGGCACCAAACAAACCTTTGACGTTGTCCATCCAGCCGCCGGCTTTGGGCAGGATATTCGCTCCGGTGATACCGATAACCAAAAGCGGTACCCCCATTCCGTAACCTAATGCCAATAAGGCGAAACCGCCCAGCAGCCAGTCGCCGGATTGGCCAATATACAACAGAGCGCCAGCCAAGGGCGCAGAAACACAGGGGGAAACCAGCAATGCGGATAAGATTCCGATGACTGCTACGCCAATATAGGTCCCGCTTTTTTGTTTATTGCTAATGTCGTTGAAACGATTTTGTAGGGCTGAGGGCAATTGCATTTCATAAAACCCAAACATCGACAGGGAGAGCACAACAAACAGCGCGGCAAAACTGAACAAGATGGTGGGGTTTTGCAGTGCCACCGGTAGTCTCGCTCCGCTGACGCCGGCAACCACCCCCAGCGCGGCATAGGTCAATGCCATTCCTGTAACATAGGTGAATGACAACGTTGCTGCTTTACTACGGGACAGCTCAGGGCCCTGGCCGACAATTATACCGCTCAGAATGGGAACCATGGGCAGTACGCAGGGCGTAAAGGTAAGCCCGATTCCAATCAGAAAAAACACGCCGAGGATAGAAAACAAACCATTGCCGGAAAGGAAAGTTTCCAGGCTGAGTGCATCACTGGTATCCAGGGTAGCAGCAGTAGACGGCGCCAGCGAGGGAGGCGCAACGCTGTGTTCCCCGGGGTCATCTCCTGTGACTGGTTGTGGCGGGCTGGGTTGCGGGTTGATTTCCGGTGCCGGAGCCTGGGTGTCGACCTGATACATATTGGTATAAGTTTGCGGTATGTAGCATAAGCCTTTGTCCGCACAGCCCTGATAGCCTGCATCTATTTCGACAAAGCCACCATCGGTGTTCAAAACCGGCAGGTAAATATTCACCTGGGAATAGAAAACCTCTACCTGGCCGAATATCGGATCCTCTTTCCATTTGGCGGCTTGCTGGAAAACCGGCTCGCCAAGTTCACCTGAGCCCCCTTCGGTAATTCCAAATTGAAAGCGGTCCTTATATAAATAGTAGCCGTCGGCGATCTGGTAGCGGAATACGACATAACTGCCATCCTCCACTCCCTGTACCTTGAAAGCCTCATTAACGGGCAGGAATTCGTCTTCGTTAGCAAAGGAAAAAGAGCTGTTCCCGATCAGGACCAGTGTGAGTAGAAGGCGTAATACGATTCGCATGTTTTTATACAGTCCAGAGGCCGGTTTCACAGACTGGCCGGGTTTGGCGCATTCATTTGCGCGACAACAGGTGGGCGCAAGCTGCGCATAGTTTAACGTTAGACGCCGATGGCTCCAATGTGTTTCCCCGTTGTGCTCAAATTTCCGGAAACGTGACTTCCGTCAACTCAGGCGTGGCGGCGGAGCACTGCTATAGTTAAAGCTCATAACGGCCAAATTGATGTATTTATGATCAGCTCTCCAGGAAGCCCATTCGTCTGGCTGCGGTACTGTCTTCAGTGCTGCATCCGTTGCAGCAGGTGGCTGTCGGTGCTGCTTTGGTGGCTATCGTGGCCGCTATTTGCCGGTAATTTATCCTCCGAAATCCTGCACAAGGTCGAGCTTGAATACGGGCAGCCTGGCTTGCAGCGGGTGGCGCGCTGGGAGCAGTTGATCTGGGATATCCGTTACCTTGCCACTGAGCAACAATTGAAAGAAGTAAATGACTTCTTCAACACCCTGCGTTTTCGCACCGATCAGGATCATTGGCAGCAAGCGGATTACTGGGCGACTCCGGTCGAGACCCTGGCCAGCAACGGGGGCGATTGCGAGGATTTTGCCATCGCCAAGTATTTCACCCTGCGCCAGTTGGGGGTGCCTGCCCGCAATATGCGGATTACCTACGTAAAGGCGTTGAAAATTAACGAACCCCATATGGTGCTCACCTATTACCCCAAGCGGGGCGAGCCGCTGGTGCTGGATATTCTGGTATCGGAGTTGCTTCCAGCATCCAGGCGGACGGATTTACTCCCGGTTTACAGTTTTAATGCTGACGGTTTATGGCAATCGAAAAACCGCAATGAGGAATCCCTGTTAGGCAGTGCGGATGAAATCGCGATGTGGCGCAACCTGAAGCAGCGTCTGGGTATGGATACGCTTTAGCGGTGGCGTTCTGCAAGCGCCCGGTAATTCGGTAGATAGACTATATTATTCAACAATAAGATTAAACATGGCTTCCGGGTTACGTGTCAGCGACCCGCTTAAGGAGAACCGCGTGAGTTTACATCGTCAACTGGTCCTGATGATCACCGGGTTACTGCTGGTTTTATTGGCGGGCATTGGTTATCTCAGCGTTCATAACAGCCGTAATTATCTGGAATACCAAATGCATAACCACGCCCAGGATACCGCCACGTCGTTGGGTTTGTCCCTGGCCAAGCCATTGGCAGAAGACGACCTGGCGTTGGTTCAGACCATGGTGGATGCGATATTTGATAGCGGCGATTTTGTGAATATTGTGTTGCGGAATCAGGATGGGGACGTCATAACCTCGCGGCAAGCCAAAGTGCCTCCCCATCTGGTGCCTGATTGGTTCGTCGGCTGGCTGCAAATTAATCCCATGCCCGGTATTAGTGAAATTACCGAAAATTGGCGGCGCGTGGGCGAAGTGCGGGTGTTCAGTGATAAGAATGTAGCGATCCGCAATGTATGGAGCGCAGCAAAACAGACCTTTTGGCTGTTTGTCGTGGTCGGTGGTGTCAGCTGGATGTTGATCCTGATGATTGTGCGCAAGGTGCTGGCGCCACTGCGTACACTGGAAAAACAGGCGGATGCGATTTGCAATAAAGATTTTACCGCTCAGCAACCGTTACCTAAAACGCGGGAGCTAAGACGCGTGGTGCAGGCCATTAACCGAATGACCCGGCAATTAAAGCTTTTGTTCGATGAGCAGGTCACCCAAATTGAACAAGTGCGTAATCAGGCCTACGTGGATTCCATTACCGGGCTAGGCAATGGCCGCTTTTTTAATGCGCAGCTGCAAGCCCGGCTAGTGTCACCGGAAGAGCCATTCAGCGGCTCGCTGGTGCGTTTGGAAGTACAGGGCATGGGTGAATACAACGAACACTATGGGCATGATGCCGGTAATTTGTTGTTACGGCGTATTGGTCAGGTGTGGATGACATGCCTGGGCGAGGTGGACGGTCACTGTGTGGCGCGGGTAACCGGTTCACGCTTTGCCGCGCTGTTGCCGCGGCAGTCAGTTGAGCAGACAGGGGCACTGGTGGAAGACGCAATAGACCGTATGCAACACCTGGACGGGATGGACATCGGTGGTGCTAACGTGCAGTTGTTCGCAGGCATGAGTGTGTGCATGGTGGGCAGTGACCCTAAGTTGTTAGAAGCACAGGCATCGGTAGCGCTGGGCAGAGCGCTGAGTTTTCGTAGCGGTCATGTGGAAACCTATGACCGGAATGCACACGGTGATGCAATGACGCCCGGCCTGCCGGGGGTGCCGGACTGGGAAGGATTCTTAACGAATATCATTCGTGAGCGTAAAGTGGTTATGCATTATCAGCCGGTGTTGTCCTGTGTCTCGCAAGCGGTAATGCATTATGAAGCCCTGGCGCGGGTGGAAGTCGATGGCAAATTAGTGACTGCGGGGCATTTTATTCCTTTGGTCGAGCGCTTTGATATGGTGATCGGTTTCGACAAGTTGATTGTGGAAACGATTATCGGGCATTTGATATCGCAGGATCCCGGCCATCTGCTGCCGGTGGCGATTAACCTTTCCAGCACTAGTATTCGTCAGGAAGCGTTTGAAACCTGGCTATTGGACAGGGTGAAAGCTCATCGGGACATAGCGCCTTACTTGATATTTGAAGTGCCGGAAATCACGGTGCGCACTGCCCATGGAAAGCTGCGTCGCCTAGCCGTCCGTTTGCAAGAGATGGGCGCTAAAATGACCATTGACCATTTCGGCACCACCAACAGCAGCTTCGGTTATCTCAGCGGACTGCCGTTGTATTCTATCAAGGTTGATAGTTCTTATATCCGTGATATCGAAGAAAACCTGGATCACCAGTTTTTTGTTCAATCCCTGGTCCGTATTGCCCATAGCCGCCAGATCAGGGTAACCGCCGAGATGGTCGAACAGAAGGAGCAATGGGCTTTGCTGCGCAAATTTAAGCTGGACGGCGCCCAGGGCTACTATCTGGGAGAGCCAGAGGGCCGTCAGGATGCAGCGTGATTGGTGTGGTTAAGGTTGCGGGGCGCGCGGTAAAGGGTTAGTTTTACAGCGTAAGAATCGACTGCACACATTGCACTATAAGATGTATTAAGGGGAATGGATTGGACACGAGCGAGAAAAAAGGCTTTTGGGTCAAGCTGATCATTGGCTTGGTAGTGGTCTATATGCTGATAACAATCGGGCTGGGCATTTACTGGAGTGACCAGCCTGAAATCTGGAACGTGAAGCGTGTCGTGGAACAGGATGCAGCGGCATTGGGCAAGCAACCTCAAGTGGGTTTTGCCACCACCTCCACGTTAATCAGGTTAACTGAAACCCTGTTACAAAAACCCGGTGGATACCTGAGTAACGATGTTGCGCCGCCGGGTATCTGGATGGACAACATGGCCAACTGGGAATTCGGTATGTTGGTGCAGCTCAGGGATCTGAGCCGCGCATTGAGGAAGGACATTGCCCGTTCGCAATCGACGTCCCGTGAAGACACCGATCTGGCTACAGCCGAACCACAATTGCATTTCGATAATCGCAGCTTCTGGTTCCCTTCCACCGAAAACGAATACAAGCGGGGCATCCGCTATCTGAAAGCCTACCAGGCTCGTCTGCTGGATGACGACCAAAGTAATGCGCAGTTCTATGCGCGTGCTGACAACCTCAGAAACTGGTTGGCCGATGTTGAAACCCGGCTGGGCAGTTTGTCGCAGAAGCTCAGCGCGAGTGTGGGGCGGGAGCAGTTGAATGTGGATTTGGCCGGTGATAATGCCGCCAGACAATCCACTACGTCACCACAGGAACTGCGTCTGAAGACGCCTTATCTGCAAATTGACGATGTTTTTTATGAAGCGCGCGGAGCGTCTTTCGCTCTGGTGCATTTAATGAAAGCGATCGAAATCGATTTCCAGAATATTCTTGAGAAGAAAAATGCGATGGTCAGTGTGCAGCAAATTGTGCGCGAGCTGGAAGCAACTCAAGAACCGGTTATGAGTCCGATGATCCTCAATGGATCGGGCTTTGGGGTTTTTGCCAACCACTCTTTGGTGATGGCTAATTACATCTCCAGGGCTAATGCCGCTATCATTGATCTGCGCCGCTTGCTGGAACAAGGCTAATTGGCCGAAAGCCTACCGGGGGGCGATGGAGCCACCCCGGTTTCACTTCTTTTAATCCCTGTATTCTCAGTTCACTAGCCTGTGAAACCCGCGCTTATCGTATTTGCGGGCATTTACTCTTGTGCACCATCATCTTGCCCCTGCCTGCATCTGATCCGTTCGGATCACCGCCGCAGCCAACGGGGATTGCGAATCTCTCGCATTAGCCGCATCGCAAGCAACGGACCTCATCAAAAAAAGGTTAGGCATTGTACTAAATGCCACTCCGGGGAAGTTTCCCCGGGGGGTGGCATATTTCTTGTTTGGTAACTGGCAATGCACGCACGAATAATCAAAATCAGGCGCAAAAGTATTCAGTATGCACTCCATGGGTGCGTTTTTGCTGGATTCTGACTTCGTCTCCGCACCATCGTGACGCCAGTAAACCCTAGAGAGGAACCAAAATAATGCTTTTTGGCCGACAGGATCGAAAGAAAATTAAGATACTGGACAAAAAAGTCCAGCAGTGGAAATACACCACGTGCGGCTATTGCTCGACGGGGTGTTCCATCGAAGTGGGGCTCGATGAAAAAGGCAAAGCAGTGGCAACCCGGGGGGTGGCTTCTGCGGATGTTAATCGCGGCAAACTCTGTATTAAAGGGATCTTCGAGCATGAGCTTTTTGAAGCTTCCGGCCGCGGTAATAGGCCTATTATGCGCAATAAACCCTGGGATGCCTGGCAGCCGACGGATTGGGATACGGCCTTAGACAAAATGGCTGGCGAGATTAAACGCATTCAGAGCCAGCACGGTCGTGACGCATTTGCCGTGGTCTCTACCGGTCAGATCATGACTGAAGAATTTTATACCCTGGGGAAATTGGTACGTGGTTGTATCGGCACCAATAACTACGACGGTAATACCACCCTGTGTATGGCGTCGGCGGTTTCCGGTTACAAGCGGTCGTTCGGTTCAGACGGACCACCGGGTTGTTATGACGATTTTGAGCACACGGACTGCCTAATAGCCTGGGGTTCGAATTTGCCCGAGCAGCATCCGATTATCTACTGGCGCTTAAAAGAAGCATTGGAAAAGCGTAAATTTCCGCTGATTGTAGTGGACCCGCGAGTCACCATGTTTGCCCAGTTTGCGGATATCCATTTGCCGATTACTCCCGGTACCGATGTGGTTCTGCAAAATGCGCTGATGCATGTGATTCTGGCGGAAGGGCTGGAGGATCGTGAATATATTGAGGCGCACACCACCGGGTTCGAAGCGCTGGAGAATTGCGTTAAAGATTACGATCCCATCACCGCTGCGCGCATTTGCGGTATCGACGAAGACACCATCCGCAACGTGGCCCGTTTGTATGCTAAAGCCGGCAAGGCCATGAGCATCTGGACCATGGGTATTAACCAAAGCACACACGGTTCAGACGGCGTAGTGGGCATTAATAACCTGAACCTGATTACCGGCAATATCGGTACCCCTGGCGGCACCAGCCTTTCTATTACCGGTCAGTGTAATGCCATGGGTACCCGCGAGTGGTCTTCCTGTTCCGGGTTGCCGGGATACCGTGCGCTGGAAAATAAGGAACACCGTAAAGAAATCGCGGAATTCTGGGGCATTGATGAATCGTTCTTTCCGGAAAAACGCGGCATGTTTATGACCGATATTCTGCCTGCCATTGAAACCGGTCAAATCAAAGGTCTGTGGCTGGTGGCGACCAACCCGATGACCTCTATGCCGAACACACCCCGCATTCGTAAAACATTAGAGAAGCTCGATTTTCTGGTGGTACAGGATGCGTATCAGGATGTGGAAACAAATCAGTATTCCCACCTGTTTTTGCCCGCTGCGGTATGGGCGGAAAAAACCGGTTGTTTCACCAATACCGAGCGCCGGGTCAATCTGATCCGCCCGGTGGTGACTCCGCATGCGGAGTCAAAACCGGATTTCTGGATCTTTTCCCAGCTCGCCAAGCGATTTGAAAACGGCCAGAAAATTCACTTTCCGGAAACGCCTTCAGAAGCCTTTGATGAAATGAAAGTGCTGTCCAAAGGTTCCAAACGTACTCTGGACATTTCCGGTATGAGCCATGACCTTATTGAAGAAAGCAGAGGCATCCAGTGGCCGTACCGTGAAGGGATGGAAGGAGGCAAGGGCGATCCGCGCTTATATACCGATGGGGTGTTCCAGTATCCCGACGGCAAAGCCAAGCTGATCGCGTTGCCGTTCATCGATAACAATGAGCGACCCTGTGAAGACTATCCGTTCTGGATGAATAGCGGCCGGGTGGTTGAGCATTTTCATACCCGTACCCGAACCGGCAAGTTAGGTAACTGCAATAAATTCAGTCCCACACCTTATATGGAAATGAACCCGGATGCAGCTATGGAATTGGGCATCAAACATCAGACCTATGTGCGTCTGGTTTCCCGTCGTGGCGATGCGGTGGTGCTGGTGCAACTGACGCAACGGGTGCCGCGCAATATGGTCTTTATCCCGTTCCATTTCCACGATTGTGTGAACCGGTTGTCGCTGGGATTGCTGGACCCACACTCCCGTCAGCCTGCCTATAAGCAATGCTCCGTACGCATCGAACAGACGGATCAGAAGCAGGCCGCCAAACTCAACGCTGAACGACGCGCTTTTTAATTTGTAGTAGGGAGAGGGAAACAACCATGTTAAGTATTTTACGAAATGTGCGCGACCGGCTGGACCAGATCGGCGCCGAGCCGGATCCGATCTATACCGAAGCCAAGCGGCTTTGGGAAGCCCGACCTGGCGAACAGGATTACGCCAAGCTCACGGATTTTGAAGTTAAGGAACTGAATCGCTACGGTCGCAAGATCGATTTGCTGGATCTGACCGGTGGCGCTTTGCCCTGTGACACGTCGCTGAAAATCAATGAAAACCCGGCGATCGGTGATAACCCGAATCGCTATAAGCAGCACGGCTTTCATTTTACTGCCGATAACTGCATTGGCTGTCACGCCTGTGAAGCGGCCTGTAGTGAGAAAAACGGCAACCCGGCCCATATTAGTTTCCGTTCAGTGGGCTATGTGGAAGGGGGGACCTACCCTGACTACAAACGCATGAACATCTCCATGGCCTGTAATCATTGTGACGATCCGGTGTGCCTGAAGGGCTGTCCTACCCGTGCATATACCAAGCACATAGAGTATGGGGCGGTTTTGCAGGATCCGGACACTTGCTTCGGTTGTGGTTACTGCACCTGGGTTTGCCCTTACAACGCGCCGCAGCTTGACCCCATTCAGGGGCAGGTTTCCAAATGCAATATGT
The DNA here is from genome assembly GCF_009746715.1 of Ketobacter sp. MCCC 1A13808. Lineage (NCBI taxonomy): Bacteria > Pseudomonadati > Pseudomonadota > Gammaproteobacteria > Pseudomonadales > Ketobacteraceae > Ketobacter > Ketobacter nezhaii. Next base: position 67,738 of record NZ_VRKW01000002.1, on the reverse strand, counting down.
GTGTGGATCGTCTGGAAGAAGGCCTTAAACCAGCCTGTGTTTCTGCTTGTTTGGGCAATGCACTGAACTTCGGCGTAATAGAAAACCTACCTGAAAATCGTGAACAGATTCTGCCGCAGATTCCCGGCTTTCCTGATCCTGCGATCACCAACCCGAATATCCGTTTCCAGCAAATCAAGTCCATGCCCAATGAAGTGACCCGCACGGATTCCATGCCGGTGAAATACCATAAAGGTGACGACGGTCAGTTCCGCTCGGTGGTGGATGAGAAAGAAGGTCAGGAAACTCACTGGAATATCGAACGCCTTAGTTCACGTGAAAACCCGCTGGTTATTTTTACCTTGTCGACTCAGGCGGTAATGGGCGCATTTATCGCCCTGTTTCTGGCGCCTTGGTTGGGCATGGACAGCATTGCAGGTTTTGAATCCAGCATCATGTTTATCCCGATGTTAGCCGTGTTTATGGTGATCCAGGCTGGTGTTCTGGTGTTATCTACCCTGCATCTGGGTAAACCGCTGCGTTTTTACCGTGGTTTTAATAACCTGAAATATTCACCGCTGTCGCGGGAAGCGTTGGGTGTTGCCATGTTCTTCGCCGGTATGGCCGGTTACACCGCGCTTAAGCTGGTGAACATCTGGTTAGAGTGGGCTATTGTGGAATGGCTGGCGCAAGCTGCCGGTGCCTTTGCGCTGGTGTCCGCCGTGGTTGGCTTGTGGTTTATGCACAATATTTACCGTATAAAAGCGCGTCCGTTCTGGAACCACTGGCAGGTGATCACCAGTTTCTTCGGCACCATGTTCAGTCTGGGTGCTGTTTTGCTGGGTGTTTTCCTGTTACCGGTCTACCTGATCAACGGCACCGAAAGCGCTGGCCTGGTGACCATCCTGGGTGCTATGGCCGTTATCGGGCTGGTTGCAGAAAGCGTGGGGCTGGCGGCTCATGCCCGCTACCTGAACACGGAATCCGGTGAGGGCGCAGCAGCCCATTACATTCAGAACACCACCTTCGGCAAAACCTATATGGCGCGGAACGTGGCGTTGGCAGGTTGCACCGTGCTGGCGTTGGCTCTGGCGCTGATGCCGTTGCAGGGGATTGGTGCACTGGCACTGTTTGCCATCCTGTCATTGGTTTCTGTAGTGACGCTGTTGGCGGGCCGGGCGCTGTTTTATGTGCTGGTCATCCCGACCACTATGCCGGGTGCTTTCTTCTGGAAGAACAAAGGCTTTGAAGAACATGCTCGGGATATCGGACTGGCCAATATGCCCCAGGTGGGGGTAGTGCCGCATCTGCATTGATCCGCAGCCGGTGTAAGTCAGAAATAGATAGGTTCCAGCAATAAGGGGCTCAGAGCCCGCCTTTCCCGGCGGGCTTTTTCATTTATGCCAAACAGAGCAAACCCGCCAAACACGACAAAGCAGCGGTGAACGGGTACAATCTCGCTATTTTCCACCATTCATAAAAAGAAGCATCTTTTCCCATGGGCAGAGCGTACCAAAACCGTAAAGTTTCTATGGCCAAAACGGCCGCAGCAAAAACCAAAGTGTATTCCAAATACGGGCGTGAGATTTACGTCGCCGCCAAGAACGGTGGCCCGGATCCGTCCGCCAACCTGGCGTTGCGCGGACTACTGGACCGGGCAAAAAAGGACCAGGTTCCGTCTCACGTCATTGATAAAGCCATTGATAAGGCCCAGGGGGGCAGCGGTGAAGATTTCCTGCCTGCACTCTATGAGGGTATCGGACCGGGTGGCTGCATGGTGTTGATCAGTGCGCTCACTGACAACGGCAACCGAACCTTTGGTGAAATTCGCGGTGTGTTTTCCAAATGCAAAGCGAAATTAGGCACCCAGGGTTCCGTATCCCACCAATTCGATCACAGCGCCATGTTTGTGTTTGCCGGTGATGATGAAGAAGCAGCATTGGAAGCGCTGCTGGAAGCCGATGCCGACGTCAAAGATATTGAATGTGATGATGGCATGATTACCGTGTTGGTACCTCCCGCCGATTATTTCAAAGCGAAAACGGCAATATTGGAAATCAATCCGGAAACGGATTTTGAGGTTCAGGAGATTACCTATTTGCCGCTCATGCCTCATCCGCTGGCGGGTGATGATGCTGAGCAGTTTGAGCGTTTTGTCGGCCTGCTCAACGAGCTTGAGGATGTTCAGGAAATCTATCACAACGGAGAGTTTGAAGATGTTTAGAGCGTGGCCGGAAGGCTGTTGGTGACGCGTCCTGTTAAGCAGGTTCGCAAGAGGGTATAAGCCCCACTGCGAACCTGTTGTCTGTGCTCAAGTTGTTATTTCCTTATCGCCATCGAAGCACCGATGGTGTCTTTATGGAGACAAAAAACTACTTTCTTCGGTGTTTGCTCCAGCGTGCTGTTTTACGGTTTTCCTCTGGTTGCTGTTTTTTGATGGTGTCCGCGTCCAATTCAATCAGAATCCGGTCGTCCTGGCTGGCGTGAAATACCATGCCTTGCGCTTGAGTCAGCGTGACCGCCTTGTTGTTATCCGTCAACGTGTCCACTTCAATTTGAAGCGCCTCCGGAGGCTGATAAGGCGTTTTGCTGGCAGATACCGCTTCGACGCTGATCTTGCCGTGTCGTTTTTTTGGTGTGTTGGTGACGTGGTAATGCCCGGGCCGTATTAGCGTGATGCCGAATAGATCACCCCGGTTAAGCCGCGTACTGTCGAACGAATCCTGTTTCGAGTCCGGGTCGAGCGCATAGCTTTTAACATGATATCCGCCTGATCCGCTGCCAACGTAGAACAACGCGTAGCCGCCTTTGGCCAGTTGCCTGGACTTGTAGTTTGAGCCGCTGTCATCATCACAACAGCAAGGGTCTTGTGGTGGACGTTTATGTTCCGTGGCAGCCAGATCTATTGACAGCTGAGAGTCCCCGGAGGACGCATTAACATCAAGCAGCAATGCCTGCTGCAATTTATCGTGCCGGTATATTTCTACTTTATAGCGCCCGGCATCAGGGTAGGGATGCACAACAAATCCCAGCTGACCAAGCAAGCCGCTATCGTAGCGGGTTTGTTCCAGCACGTGGCGATTTAATCGTAAGCTCATAAGGTGTCTCCTACGTCTGCGGTCAGTATCATTTCATCGTCAGTGATAGTAACGGCCAAAGTCTCGATCGGTAATTTCACGGGAATCAGACCCGCTTGATAGGGGATCACCGGGAAAGGATCTTCAATTTCCAATAAGGGATATTGTTTGGCGAAATGGTCGGCGACCAGCGTCAGGATCAGATCAAACAGACCCAGACTGACACCGAGCAAATCCGACAGCCATTCGTCAATGTCATCGCCGATATCGAGAATTGCGCGTACCAGGTCGATGACCGGGCCGAGTATTGCTCTGATTAGATCCTTGGCCCAGCCCGGCAGGAAAAACAACAAACCGTCAATGGCATTGTCCAGCGCATCCTCCAGTAGATCACCGACAATATCCGACCAGTCAAATACATCGATGTCCACCCATTCCGGATCGATAAATAGCTGCCAATGGTTGGCCAGCCCGGCATCCTCAGCATCCAGCCAGTTCATCGCCGGTGGTCGCGCCGGGTTAACGTGATATTTCAACACCGGCTTGGCCGCCAGCGATATTTCCGAGGTCAGCAGGCCGTTTAAGTTGAGGTCGATACCGATATCAGGATCGTCATCGAATATACAAATACGCGGTGCCCGCACCAGGCAGCCACCGAACGGGTTTGGAATAATACAAAACCCTCCAATGCACAGCTCCGGGATATCGATGCCGGCGAACACCCGCAATTTATCCCACTTGATATCCAGTTCACTCACAACAATGCTATTGTCGCTCTGTAAATCCACGTCACCGCCTTCCAGATGGAAGGCAACTTCGTAGCCTGCGGTAAAAGGACCGAAGTCGGCGCTATCGGATTGATCCACTGAAAAATTATCGCGAATACCTTCAAATAGCTTGATCACTGCGTTTTCTGAAGACGCTACAGTCAAATGGGCCATGTCACGCGACCTCCATATCGATAAATACTTTGAGCTCGTCGTCCTCGATGGCGGGGTTGTTCGTTACCCCGCTAGCTGGCTTGACAGCGATATTGACGATCTGCAGTTGATCAAACACGATTTTTTCCAAAGCGATACGGATACGGGGCAGCAAACCCAGCCGGATTACCTGCGCCAGGTAGCATTCAATACTGTTTTCCATTGCCTCTGGTTGCATGTCGATAATTTCCAGTTTGTCCATTTTGGGTGCGAACAAATACCGGTTACCCACTTTTCGGGTTTCGATGTGGCACAGGGCCTGGACTTCCAGGCAAAAGCAATGCAGACGCCGTGTGGGAATTGTGAATGGCGCGGGCGGTTGTCGTTGCGGAACATGCGTTGTTGTCGTTGCCCCGGCTGCAGGCTGTTTGCCATTGAGTGCATCACCCACAACGTCGTCCAGCAGAATAATGTCGTATATTGTTTCGATAGCACGTTCAAGAAAGCGGGTGATTTCTTCTTCCGGACATCCTAATCCGGCGCAGGCTTTCGCGCTCAAAACAAAATGTTGCGCTGGAATATCTTGTATTTCAGGCGCCAGCTCAATCACGTTGTTGCGGTGAAAGTCGATTTTTGCGTCTACCAGCTGCAGACAGTAATTCAAGTTAATTAAACCGTTCGTACCCAGCACGGGGAGTGGTTTTTCCACAGTTAATATCGGATTGTTGCGTGAATAAACCAGCGGGTTTGCTTCGATTGGATGACACAAAAGTTCAGGGTTATTTGCGATAAATTCAGTGCCATAGTTGAACAGTGAAGGGCGCAGTTGCATCAAATGCTTTACTACCTGATTGATGCCTGCCTCATTCACTGCGCCGTAAAGGTCGCAATGATCTGTGAACGCCATGTAAAACTCCTTGTTGTATTACTCGAGTGTTCTTCGTGTTTAAAAGCAGTACATCTCCATCTGCACAGAATCATCCTAGTCCGATCGGTGGCTTTAGATCAGTCAAGCTTTTCACATCACAATTGTGCGGATTAAAGCCCGGGCCAGGTGCAATAACCCCGTTCATTAACGTGACATAGTTCGGGTTTGGTGGCGGACCGGCGCCCACTCTGGTAATGGAGTCCGTGTTTGAAATATCCTGAATGCACGAGCATTTCAATAAGTTATGCTACTATCACTGCACTACTGCAGGTTGCCGCAATGTGTGGGTTATGTTGAAGCAAATGAATTTTAAAAAAATACTGATCTTAAGTGATGGGGTGCCGGGTCATGTGAATCAGGCGCGCGGGCTTGTCAGCTGGTTATGTGATTCCTACGGGTTGAAGCAAAGTGATGTGGTCACCGAAATGACCCTCGTCCTGAAGCACAAGCCGCTGCGTGCTGTCTATCGTGCGTGCCTGAATGCAAAGCTGGGATTCGCTTCCACGTTAATCCGCAGCGGCTATCAGAATATCCCCCCCGAACTAGAACAAGGCACACTTATTATTTCCTGTGGTGGTAATACCTCTTTCGCTAACGCAGCGTTGGCGCAGGACTCTGGACAACCGAATATTTTTATCGGTTCCTTACGCGGCTTGCGTTCGGATTGTTTTAAGGCGGTGATGAGTATTGAGCCGATTGCCGGTGCTGATAACAATATTGTGATGGATTTTGCGCCCAGCTATATCGATGTAAATGAAATCGAAGTCGCCGGCGAGCGATTCGCGGAATCACATCAACTGCAACAACCGTTATGGTGTTTGCTGATAGGTGGTAATGGAGCAGGTTATGAATTTGATGAGCAGGATTGGCAGGTATTGGCTCATGGAATGAATGAACTTGCCCGGCGCTATAGTGTGCGCTGGCTGGTGAGCACCTCGCGACGCAGTGGTGAGATTGCTGAGCGTGTTCTGCAAGTGCAAGCTGCGGATGTTATCTACGAAGGCATCTGGTTTTCCGGTCAGGGTAATCAATCGCTGAAAAGTTACCTGGGGGCGGCGTCCCGTATTTTTTGTACGGAAGACAGTATGACGATGCTGTCTGAATCGATTAATGCAGGCAAACCGGTGGTCAGTGTGCGGCCCCGCAAATCGCATCCCAATCAGCGTTTTCTGGATGCATTGTTGCGTTTTGAGATGAATGGTTACTTGCAACGTTGCGCGCTCTCGGAAATGGATCGGTTGTCTTTCGATGTCGAGGCCGTCCAGCACCACCCTCAGGCTTCGAAAGCCAAGGTAATAGAGCAAGTGACTCGCTTGTTGAATACGGCCTAATAATTCGCTCGCTTACCGAGTGGGTGGCGTCGGTCTTGGGACCCATGGCTGGCCTGCCAAGAGCTCTTTTCGTATCCTTCCAGGTGCAGCGATTCGGTGCTTGCTGAAAACAAAGGCCTCATCTAAAGTAGACTGTGCGGTCATGAAACCACGTGACTTGTCTACAGCCCCTGTGGCTGGTGGGCTGGCACTACTATTCACCAAGAAAATATCGGGTATACGATCTATTAATTTCTTTTATGGGTGGTGCCTCGTTAGAATGGCGTCCATCTGCAGTTAAGAGTGTTGACTTACTTCGTCTACCTGCTCTGGCTTCGGTACACTCATTCCCAAACGTAGAGGATAAACCATGTCTAACTACTCAGCTTTCACCGATCAGGCTGCGTCTGTAATTGATGCCAGTGGCCCAACCTGGAGTGCGATCAACCCGGAATACGTCGCTCGCATGCGTCTGCAAAACCGTTTTAAAACCGGTCTGGATATTGCCAAGTACACGGCCAAAATTATGCGTGAAGATATGGCTGGTTACGATGCTGATTCTGCGCAGTACACCCAGTCTCTGGGTTGCTGGCATGGTTTTATCGGTCAGCAAAAAATGATCGCGATTAAAAAGCACCTGGGTGAAACCAAGCGCCGTTACCTGTATCTGTCTGGCTGGATGGTAGCTGCTTTGCGTTCAGACTTCGGCCCTCTACCCGACCAATCCATGCACGAGAAAACATCGGTTTCCGGTCTGATCGAAGAACTGTATACCTTCCTGCGCCAAGCAGACGCGCGTGAATTGGGCGGTCTGTTCCGTCAAGTGGACGCGGCGCGTGAATCCGGTGATTCTGCCAAAGAAGCCGAGTTGCTGAAATCCATCGAAAACTTCGAAACTCATGTTGTGCCCATCATTGCTGACATCGATGCCGGTTTCGGTAACGAAGAAGCGACTTATTTGCTGGCTAAACAAATGATCGAAGCAGGCGCGTGCTGCATCCAGATCGAAAACCAAGTATCTGACGAGAAGCAATGTGGTCACCAGGACGGTAAAGTAACCGTGCCCCATGCTGACTTCATCGCTAAAATCAACGCGGTCCGCTACGCGTTCATGGAGCTGGGCGTAGACGACGGTGTTATTGTTGCCCGTACCGACTCTCTGGGTGCTGGCCTGACCAAGCAAATCGCAGTCACTAACGAGCCGGGTGATCTGGGCGACCAGTACAACAGCTTCCTGGATGGTGATTACATTGAAAGTGCGGACGATATCGCCAACGGTGATGTTGTTGTTAAAGCGAACGGCAAGTTATTGAAGCCCAAGCGTCTGGCTTCCGGCCTGTTCCAGTTCAAGAAAGGTTCCGGTGAAGATCGCGTGGTGTTGGACTGTATTACTTCGCTGCAAAACGGTGCTGATCTGTTGTGGATCGAAACCGAGAAGCCTCACGTAGGTCAGATCGCTGCCATGGTTAACCGTATTCGCGAAGTGGTTCCCAATGCGAAACTGGTTTATAACAACAGCCCGTCGTTCAACTGGACCCTGAATTTCCGTCAGCAAGTGTTCGATGCATGGAGTGAAGCCGGTAAAGACGTATCTGCATACGATCGTGCGAACTTAATGAGCGTGGAATACGATCAGACTGAATTGTCCATCGAAGCCGATCAGAAAATCCAGGCGTTCCAGAAAGACGGTTCACGTGAAGCGGGTATTTTCCATCACCTGATTACCTTGCCTACTTACCACACTGCTGCGCTGTCCACTGACAACCTGGCGAAAGGTTACTTTGGCGAAGAAGGCATGCTGGCTTATGTTGCTGGTGTACAACGTAAGGAGATCCGTCAGGGCATTGCGTGTGTTAAGCACCAAAACATGGCCGGTTCTGATATGGGTGACGACCACAAAGAGTACTTCTCTGGTGACGCTGCACTGAAAGCATCCGGTAAAGACAATACCATGAACCAGTTCTAAGGTTGATGGATTGAAACGATAAGTTTACTTATCGGCAAAAACAGAAGCGGGGCTGGTTTAATCACCGGCCCCGCTTTTTTGTGCTGTTATAACAAGTTGTCAGGTGATTCGGTTTGTCATAAAACGGAAAAAACTTAGTTCTTTAAAAATAAGTCGTCTGCCCGTACTATTTGCCCTTCTATCAAGCGTTACTGGCATCTATGGAGGTGCGAATATGGGTAAGCTGCATTTGATCGGCGGAGAAAAGGGTGGTGTAGGCAAATCACTGACGGCAAGGTTGTTGGGACAATATCTGATCGATAAAGAGTTGCCGTTTATGGGGTTCGATTCGGATCAGTCACACGGTACGTTTTCACGTTTTTATCCGGAATACACGGCAGCAGTCGACGTCAGTACCTATGAGAGTCTGGATGCCATCATCGATGCGATGGAGTCCAACCCGGAAATGAATATTGTAGTGGATCTGGCAGCTCAAACGTTTGATCGACTCAATAAATGGTTAGTGGAAAGCGATGGTTTTACCCTGTTCGAAGAGCTGGGGTACACCACCTATTATTGGCACGTAATGGACGATGGCGCGGATTCCAGCTATTTATTGGATCAGAATGCTGGATCGATTGGATACCGAACAAATCCAGTTTGTGGTGGTGGAGAATTTGGGCCGGGGTGAGGATTTCAGCTTGTTTGAACAATCAGCGGTGTATGAAAAAGCGCGAGCCGGAGACGCCTCAATCGTGCAAATTGGCAAGCTGCATCCACAGTTGACCAAAAAAATCGATTTCAGCAATACCAGTTTTTGGGCGGCAGCGAATAATCTGCAGATTATGAGTACGGTCGAGCGGCACCGGGTGCGAACCTGGATAAAGAACGTTTATGAGCAGTTCGAGCCGGTGTTACAGCAAGGGCGGGGCGCTAACATGGCGCAACCTATTGTGGTCGTAGAAGACGAATTTGCGTTCTGATAACCGGCGCAGCAGATGGGCGCTGAACAGAAATACTAGAGCTCGATATTGAGTTCTAGCGTGACGGCGCGCCCCTGTTGGGGCAGGTCATACGGAATTGAGGGAAGGGCGGCATTCACGCCCGGCCCCTGAGTAGGCTCGCGAATATCGGCATCAAACAGGTTCTGTGCAATGAGCCCCAGGGAGTAACGTGTTCCCCATTGACGGCGTATCGACAGATCGAAAGAGATATAACCCTCCAGCGGTGGGCGATCGTCCTCGGCTTGTCGCAGCCGCTCCCCAACTACCCTGACCTGCGGGCTTACAATCCAGTCGGCCGGCCTCCAAGTGAGTTGTACATACCCCATCTGAGTGGGGGCCAGGCCGAGATCCTGGCGCGTCGAGGTGTCTTGTGTTTGTTGATAGCTGTAGTTGGAAAGCAGTGTCCATTGCTCCGAAATCGGATAACGGAATTCCAGCTCGGCACCGCTTCCCTCGAAGCGCCCTATATTCTGGGCGACAGCGGTACTGCTTGCACCGTCGCTGACAAAATCAATATAGTCCTCGATATAAAACTGATACAGATTCAGAGTGGTTGTGAATTGTTGGCCGGGTTGCCATATTAACACCAGCTCGGTGCTGCGCAGCTTTTCCGGATTCAGATTCGGGTTGCCCAGGGCGGTCGGATTGCTGGTGACCCAGAGTTCGCTGAACGAGGGCACCCGGAACGCTTCGCTGTACAGCAGTTTGCTGGTCCAGCTCTCGCTGGTCTGCCAAACCAGAGCCGCGCGGGGGTTTACAGTCGAGCCGATGTCATCATAATCGTCGTAACGAATTCCGGCAGTGAGCTCCCAGGACGGTGCGATTAGCCACTCGTCCTGTGCGAAAACATAGTAACTGGTGCGTTGTCGCTCCGGCATGAATATGTCAGCGGTGTCGGCGGTCTCGACAAATGCGGGACGGGGGCTGAATACGCCGTTCATAAACTGGGAATTGTTGTATCCGGTGGTTTTGTATAAATCGCCCCAGTGATAACCGCTCCCCACGGTAATCCGGTGCGATTCAACTCCGTTAAAAGCGGCCGTGATCCCCGCTTGCGCATTCTCTTCCGCAACAGAATAAAGGCTCATCGCCCCGTCTGGAAATGCGCCGAAGAACGCTCCGGGCGGGAACAGCTGAACACTGGGAGAGCTACGAAAATGGGTGTGCAGGTAGCTTATCTTGGCTTCCAGCAACAGGTTTTCGACCAACTCGTTGTCGGTCCAGGTAATATCCATGCCGCTTGTATCGTGAACAAATCGGCCATCCGCATCCAGGGCGTCACTGATACCGGTACCGGTACCGATGTCCCAGGCCCGCATTGTGCCTGCCCTGATGCGCAGCTTGTCCCAGCTGAGATCGACGCGGGCGTCATAGGTTTTGAGGCTGTTTTGTGGCGGAGCAGGCGCTTCCGAGACCGGAGGCGACTGCATAAATTGATCGATATTGGTCTGTAAATCATGGGTAATTTCGTTGCTACGATCGCCTTCGCTGGCCTGGTAGGACAACAGCAGGACACCGTTGGCTTCGCCTGCCTGAAAGGGTTGCTTGAGTGTGGAACGGACGGTATCGAAACTGCCGCCAGCGATACTCGCTGCAGTGGTTTCCAGGTCTTCTGCACCCGTGGTAATGACATTGATAACGCCGGCAAATGCATCGGCTCCGTACAGAGCAGAGCCTGGCCCCCGGATGATTTCAATTCGTTCAATTATTTTTGCCGGCAACGAGTACTGATTGGGAAGATGTTGACTTCGGTCTCCCAGAAACAGGCCGCTCATGGGAACCCCGTTAACCAGTAACAGCGCCTGGGGGTTGTGGCGAGAAGCGACGCCCCGGAAAAAATAACGGGGTGCGTTGCTGACACTGGCGCGGGAGATATAGAGCCCGGGTACGGTTTGCAGGGCGTCCTCCAGCGTTAATGCACCCATGGTGTAAATGTCGTTGGCGGTGATCAGGCTGGCTCCGGCGGGGGCACCGGTTATTGATTTGGGGCTGCCGGTGGCAATGCTGACGCTGATTTCGCCCAGTTCCTGCAGTGATAGCGCCAGGAGGCTGTCTACATTATCAGCAAATGCACCTGATGATAGCGGTAGCAAAGGCAGCAGGTGGAATACCTGGTGCAAGAATTTGCGAGCTCTACCCGCCACTGGAATTCCTCGAGTTTGAATGAATAATTTTATAGTTGTTTTCTATATACAGGATAGACTTTCTGCTATGAAATGCCATCGAACAGCGCCGCCATTAACCTAAAACCACTGATTCTATTGTAGGCCGGTGCTCCTTTGGGTGCTGTTACTCCCGGTCAAAAGACCATAGCAGGTCGAACGCGTTGCTTTTCCCGCTGATGACCTCGAAATACAGATTGCGGCGAATGCGATAGCTCAGACTGATGGTGTTCACCGCTTCAAACATACCAACGCCGTAGCGCACCATTAGATCCGGTGTAATGTACCCGCTTAAACCCACTTCGCTGCGATTCTCTGTTGAGCCGGCGGTTAACTGCAGGTTTTCAATGCCTACAGCTTCCCCTGCTTTTTTTGTAAAACCGGCGTTTTTTTGCAGCGCCAGCGACAGTGCGGCTTCGGCTGCCACACTGGAACTGCCGTCGGTATCCGCGTTGGGCGCGCGGCCGGTGACCAGGTAGTGTAATTTCTCTTGCTGTGGCATATCCGGGATGGAGTACACCGTGATTTCCGGGTTCTGTGCCCGGCCTGTGACCCGAATGCCGACCACCACGTTGTCTTCAATCTTATCCCTGACCGCAGACAATCGTAATTGCGGGTTTGCAATGTCGTCTATAAAAATCAAGTCGCCATCGCTAATGGTAAGCTGTTGGCCGTACGCTTGGTATTCACCTTTTTCCAGGCGTATGCCACCGCTGGCCCGCATCAGGCCATTATTTTTCTGGCGTACTTCCATTTTCCCGGTGAGCATGGTTTTTAAACCAAAGCCTTCGAAGACGACATCATCTCCCAATGAAATTTTGAACTGAGTGGATACGTTCAGTCGCGGATTCGTGTCGATTCCTTCGCCCACCAATTCGGCGTCTGATGAAGCGCTGACGGCTTGCTCCGGCAAGGTACGCAGATATATGCGTGCCTTTGGAACGTGAATGTCTCCACTCAGCGTGAGTTGGCCCGGCTCCATTTCAAAGGTGATGTCGGGGGTCAGATTGATGGTGACGTCTTCCTGTGGCTTGAATGCCAGGGTTTCCGCTGAGATATTCATTTTGCTGTGCCAGGTCTCATTTTCCCAGCTCATATCACCATGGATCTGGCCGCTTTTGTCAGCAACATTAAAGCTGCCTTTCAGGCGGGCTTTATTTTGGTTGAAGTTCGCTGTCAGTTCGATATTTTTGATCGGAAGCGGTAGTGTTAACGATTCAACGAGGCCATTTTTCGCGGTAATAGAGCCGGAAATCGCCGGTGCCTGTATCGTGCCTGCGATATTTATATCGCCATTTACCTCGGCCTGAATCTGATCCGAATCATTGCTCAATACCAGGCGGGTGAAAGGGCTAATTTGAAAGCCGCTGAAATTAATCCGGCCATCGATGCGCTCGTCGTTCAAATCAAATTGGCCACGGGTGCTGCCGGTAATGTCGGATTCCAGTCTCCAATTCAGCCCCAATGTGTTATCGCCATAAAGGGCATCCAGTCGCAGCGAACTAAAATCAATATTCAGGTCGGCTTTGTTTTCTTGTCGCAGCCGAAGGCGGCTGTTTGCAGAATCGAGTGTGGCTTCCACTTTGAGTTGGTCGACGATGGCGCGGGCAATCACTTTGAGTTCTGCTGTTCCGTTCAGGTTGGCATTGTCAGGTAACCAGGGCTGGGCCCAGGCTAATGGGAGCTGGCGACCTTGCAATTGCATGTCGGCTAATTGGTTGTCTTTCCAGATAATTGGTGTGGTAGTGCACAGCTGGCTTCGTTGCGTTTGGTTGATCTGATACAGGCAGAAAGGGTCAACTTGTATATTTTTTGCCTGTGCCACTTTGACGTTGAATGCGTCAGACAACGACCACTTGAAATCGGGCAAATAACTGCCGGCGATCAGATCCAGCCGTTGGCAGCGCCCTTGCCAGTTTTCCAGTTGTAGTTGTTCATTTACTGATGAAAAGCCGCCATCACAGGTCAGCTCCAGTTCGTTGTGGTCGCGGTCCTGGGCACTGAGCCGTAGCCGGTGTTGTTTAAGACGACCACTCCAGTCCAGTTGCAGATTGGCGGAGAGCGCTTCGCCATAACCCAGATTGGAGACGTCAACCATAAACCGGTTGTCCGCTTGGCTGTGTGTTTTCCATTTGATCGTAGAACGGAATAATCCGATCTTTGCCTGATCGTATACCAGCCCGTTGCCATTCAATGTGCCGTTGACGTCAGGCGCTTGCAGGGTGCCCTTCATTGTCAAATTGCCATCAATTTGCCCTGTCAGATCCGGTAGTAAATAGCTTAAATTATTGAGATCAAAGCGGGCATTGATGTCACTGCTATGTTCCGGACTCCAGTGCCCGTTTACCAATAGCGTGTTGTCGGTTTGTTTGATATCGAGTTGTTGCAGGCTGAGTTGATTGTTTTTCCATTCTAGTTTGCCTTGCGCTTGCCATGGTTGCTGATTAAGTACGCCGCGCACGCCAACCAGGTTTGCTCCGATACGTAATGCGTCGCCATCGACCAGCACATCGTGCTGCACGGTACCGCTGATGTGCCCTGTAACGGCTTGCTGAAAGGCGGCGAAATCCAGGTTGTTAATTTGGCTACTGCCCCGCCATTGGATGTGGTCCGCAAAATCCAAAGCACCTTCGCTGGCAATGGAGCTGCTGCCCGTGGTCAGCAGCAACGATGTTACGTTCATGCTTTGCATCGATGTGGATGCGGCAAGCTCCACGTCCACAGGGTCGTTAACCCATTCGCTGATCACCTGAGTGCTGGCCTGCAGTTCGATGCGGTCCAGATTGCCTTCGCCTTTCATCTTCAGGCTCGGGATTTGTGTCGAATCGGTTTCCATACCTTGCACGGTTTTTAGCAGAAAAGGTTGGGAGAGGGTAAATTGGAATTGCAGTGGCAATGACGGTTGTATCGGCGCAATAGTGGCAGCCAGGCGACCGGAAAGTGCTCCCTGACTGGTAAGGTCCAACGACAGGGAATTGAGGTCGCCTTCCACGTTGCTAAACAGCGAGCTGAATGGAAATAGAGTGGTATCACATTGCAGCGAGCCTTTTATGGGGTATTGGCGGGTGAACCGGATGCCCGCATCAATGGACCAATGGCAGAATTCATCTGTTGCCGTAAAATCGCGGACAGTTAGATGATGGTCAATCCAGCTCGCGGACAGGGATACCGCTGATTCATCAATAATCACGGTGTCATCCATGGCCAGACGAAAACGGTCTAATGTCAGGGCTTCCAAGGTCAATAATAGCGGTGTGGAAAGTTCCGGTAACTCAATCGGATCGGCAGAGGGTGTGTCGCTGGATTGCAGGAAGACGTCCAGTTGGCGTGCATGTAAGTTTTTTATACACAGCGTAAGATTCCAGAAGCAGGCCGGTTTGATTTTCAGCTGGGCTGCGTCCATGGATATCAACATTCCGTCGGTTTGAAATCTGAAATCGAACGACAGGGTGTCTGCGAGCGACCCATCAATCCCGCTGATCTGGAGTTCCGGCACGGATTGAGATACTTTTTCCAGCGCCCAGCGGTTGAACTTGGATGAGTTGGCTGCAACCATAAATCCCACACCCAGTGCCACAAATAGCACCAGTACCAGGCTCATGATAAGCAGGGTCAAGGGAGGCCGCTTGCTCACAATGTTGCACTCATATAGACGTGTAGTCGGACTTTGTTTTCATCCGGGTCGCCAATTGGCTGCGCCAGATCAAATGCAATCATGCCCACCGGAAGTTGCCAGCGTAAACCGATGCCTGCGCTCTTGTAAAAAGGCTCGTCTCCCGAGATATAAGCGCGCCCGGTATCTACAAAAACTGCCGCCATCCATTCCGGCAAATAGCGGTAGCGATATTCCATGCTGAATACGTTAAGAAACTGTCCGCCCAACAACTCTCCGTCCGGATCTTCGCTGGAGATGGCATTGTATTTGTAGCCGCGTACGGTCTGATCACCACCGGTGTAGAATCGCTTCGATAGCGGCACGGTATAGAAATCGTCGGTGGCTATGCCACCGAGGTCGACGCGAGTGGCGAAACCATGGCGGTAGGATAATTCAACGTCGTAACTGACACCGGATTCAACGCTGAAAAAACGCGATTGATCGTCGAGTATGCTGATGCCCAACGCGGTATTAAACCACACCTTGATTAAGCTGCGGTGGCCAGATTTCTCCCCCAGAACGTGGCGTTGCAAATATTGATAGTTGGGCAAAATGTAGGTGACAATTTGATCGTCGCTATTCCCCTGGCGGTATTTTTCATGCTCTAAATTCAGCCCGAATTTATATTGCCAGCGCTTGCGTGAAGATCGATTAAACGATAATCCGGTGCTGAACAAGGATGATTCCCGGTCCGTGGTTATTTCCCGGCGCCAGCCGGTGTCCCAGGAAAGGTAACGTTCCAGCGGGTGGGGCCAGGGTATGCGGTATTGAGTACTCAATTCTTCACCGATTTCTGAAACCTGCAGATTACTGAAAATGCTGTCGCCGCGAGGATCGACCATGGTGCGGGTCCAGCCGAGTTTTCCGCGAGCACCGGTGTCGGTGCCGTAGCCGATGCCGGTGGTAAACTGATCCGAAGGGTGATCAGTCAGTTCGATGTCCAGTGTCGCCTGGTCCGGCGCTTCCTGTTCCACATCGATATTGGCGTATTTAAAATAACCGCTGCCCAGCAAATTGTCGTAAACCAGGCCAATATCGTCGGCATCGTACCAGGCGCCGGGCTGGGTATCGATGAGCGTATTGGTGGTCTTTTCAGACAGGTCGCTGCCATTGAAGGTGATGCTTTTTATCTTGTACCGTTCCCCGCTGGCCAGATGCAGCACGGCCCGGGCTCGCTGTCTGGCAACATCGATTAACAGTCGGCTTTGCTCCCATTTCGCGTCCAGATAGCCCACTTGGCGAACAGCGGTGACCACGCCTTTTTTGAACTCGTCGTAGTTTTGATGGTTCAGGACAGAGCCTGTTTTGAGTAGATCTGAGGTGCGCCAGGGTTGGATGCGTTCCTGTACGTCGGCGGGCAGTGGCGGTATTACGATATCGCTCTGCTCCCATAACATAGGCGGTCCGGGATCGATATTAAGGGTCAGTTGATTGCCGTCTATAACAGGGTCTATGTTGGCTTGGTAGTATCCCAGTGGCTGCATGCTTTTGTTGACAGCAGCACGGATGGATTTGGCGGCAGCGGCGGGGCTGCCCGGGGGAATTTTTTCCCACCCGGAGAGGTGCAGCCGGATGTTCTCTTTCAAAGTATCGTCAACTCCGTTGATCTTTAGCTTAATCTGGGCTTGGCAGGGCAGATGATACAAAAGCGCAACAATGACGACACAAAGAGTGGAAGGGCGGAACCTTTTGTGGATGTTCGCAATGCTAGAAGTGAAAATTTCCGTATATCCCAAGGCAGGTTAGCGGCTTTTGGCCTTTGCTCCGAATCGGTGGGTGGCCATTACAGGCGTTCGCTCATAACTGGACTTAATTGGTTAAGCGTAAACTTTTGCATCAAAACTCCAAAACGTCTCAATTGATGGTCTAGGCTTTGAACTACGGTAGGTGTTCTGGCGGTAATTTGTTTGAAATGCCGTGCAGGCCATCTTAAATAATGACGGCGTTTCTGTACACCGGATAGCGCGACTATCTTCCATCCCAATACGTCACAGGAACGGTTATTAGATTGGCCTGGCGCCATCCCGTTCAATACCAGGGAAGAAAAATAGGGCTGCTTGAAGTATGGACAATTAACTGGCCGAAGCGGCCATACCAGAAATTGGTGAGGCGACTCCCGGGACCGAAGCGATAACATCCCAGGTCAGGGATTAGGTTGTATAAACAATAAAAAGGTGTACCAGATGGGAATGAATAATAAAAAGCCGCTACTTAAGCGGTTAATCGGTGTTGTGTCGGTGACTGCCGGAGCCTTTTACATGGTTGGTTGTGGTGGCGGCGGCAATGGGGCTGATGACTTTTTAACCGTGAGTACCCAAAGCGGATTAGTGAAAGGCTTCTATAAAGACGGCACGGCGGGGTCAGCCCGCGAGTTTTTGGGAATTCCCTATGCAAAGCCGCCGCTGGGCGAATTGCGTTTTGCGCCGCCACAGCCGGTTGAACCGTGGAGCGAGCCTTATCAAGCGATGGAATTTGGTGCTTCCTGCATGCAGAACGTGGGCGCGTTGTCGGCGTCCGGTGACGTTTCTGAAGATTGCCTGACCCTGAATGTCTACAGTCCCGATGGGGTTAACACCAGTACTCTGCCGGTAATGGTGTTTATTCACGGCGGCGCGTTTATTTCCGGTGGCAGTAATCAGTATGACGGCTGGCGCCTGGCTGAGCAGTATGGTGCGGTGGTGGTAACGCTTAATTATCGGCTAGGCGCATTGGGATTTTTGTCGTTACCCGAGCTGGACGCTACCTTGCCCGCCGCTGACGCCGGCAATGCAGCGTTAGAGGATCAGCGCCTGGCGCTGGAATGGGTGCAACAGAACATCGGCTCTTTTGGTGGTGACAAAGACAATGTAACGCTGTTTGGTGAGTCTGCTGGTTCCATGAGTGCCTGTGTGCATATGGTGTCACCAGGCAGTCAGAACCTGGCTGACAAATTCATTATGGAAAGTGCGGTTTGTGTCGGCGGGCTGCCGGTGAATACCAAACAACAAGCCACCGCAGTCGGAACCGATTTGGCCAATGCTTTTTGTGAAGGTGAAGCGGATCAGCTGGCCTGCCTGCGTGCCGTGCCAGCTGCTGATCTGGTGGCTTGGGGTGCCGATGCCGGTATCTTCGGTGCCGGTTGGTCGCCCACGGTCATTAGTGGAAGTAATATGCTTCCCGATGCGCCGATCAATCTGATCGAAAGTGGTCAATATAACCAGGGCCCCATTATAGTGGGTACCAATGTGCGCGAGTGGGGTTTGTTTCAACTGATTGGTTCCGGTGAAACCGTGGCGACTGTTGATGAGTTTAACGCAGTGATTGATGCCACTTACCCAGCGCAGTTGGCACCCTCAGTTAAACAAGTGTACGCGCCGGCGGCAGACGCCGTCGCGAATCTCAAACTGATTGAAGTGCTGACAGACCAACTGTTTCGTTGTCCTGCCCGCACGCTTGCCCGAGCCACTACTGCCATGGGGAGCGAAGTTTGGTTATATAGTTTTGAGCAGGGTGCTGCGTATCACGCAATGGAATTACCTTACGTGTTCGGAAATCCCAGTGCCACTCTGGCTCCGGAATTGAACGAGCCCACTCGTGAAGCAATACAAAGTTACTGGAGTGCATTTGCGGCAGGCGGTAATCCGAATCTCGATAGCCAGCCTGAATGGCCGGGTTTCGATGCTGGGTCTGACCAACACATGGTGCTGAAAGAGGCGTCTGAAGCCGCCTCTGAATTGGCTACAGCAACCTGTGATTTTTGGGACGATGTGGCCGCATCGCAAGCGGCAGGACAATAAAATATGAATTGATATTTACGTCAAAGTTCACATCCCAAAATAAAACCTGGCGATACTTTTTTTCTGGTATCGCCGGGCTTTTAACGTTCAAAAAGTGAAAAAATAAAATCGTGACGGCGCGCAAAATGGATGTGTTTTTTTTCCAAAAAATAGGAACAAACATTGCCTACTTCCTCACAACTAAAGCGTCTGGTAATAGACGCGTCAGGTCAGATTCCTTAGCCTTTAATGGCACGAAAAACCAAACAAAGGAATTGCCACCATGAACGGAAACGAAAAAAATTCATTGCTCACAAGAAGACATGTATTAAAAGCAAGCGTGGTCTCTACGGCCGCTGCGGCCACCATGCCGGCGCTTGCATTTAATCTGAATCCGGACGGTCCCACTACACCGGAACCGACTTGCGGAACACTCACGGTTAACCAGACTGAAGGGCCTTACTTTACGCCGGGCTCACCGCAGAAAACGAATATCAGAGAAGCGGGGTACGAGGGAACGCTGCTGGTTGTGAAAGGAAAAGTCATGGCAGGCTGTGATCCGGTTGCTAATGCATTATTGGATTTTTGGCAGGCCGATGGCGACGGCGAATACGATAACGAGGGTTATCGTTTTCGCGGTCATCAATATACCAATGCAGAGGGCGTGTTTTATCTTGAAACCATTGTGCCGGGATTGTACCCGGGCCGTACCAGGCACATTCATGTAAAAGTTCAGAAACCCAATGGAAGAGTTCTTACCACCCAGTTGTATTTCCCGTGGGAGAGCGGCAATAGCCGTGACTTCATTTATGACAGTACATTGTTATTGGAAATAAGTGAGGCAGAAGGCGTGCAGGTGGGTGAAATTGATTTTGTTCTAGCCTGACTTGTTCGCGGGCAGATCAAGCCAAGTATAAAAAAACCGGCCACAAGGGCCGGTTTTTTTATACAGATAGTACGTCGTATTTCCGGTTTATTGCACCGTGGTGGTGAATTCCACGACGGGGCAGGACACTTCGCGTTTTAGCAGTGCAGTTCGTGAACACACTTCCACTTGGTGATCCCCTGCGAGCAAGCGACTCAAGTGGATTTCGCGTCGACGTTTCCAATTGGTCCAGCCGCCGCCGTCCACACGATAGCGGACTTCCAGCAAACCGGCTGCCGGGCTCGGGTTGAGGCCATTAACATCGATGGTGACCTCGCCGTTGGCGATCTCCACATTTTCGTTAGTGATAACACCGGAAGCATCGATTTTTTCAACCGTTGCTGTCACATTGGCAGTGGCCACATTTTCGATGGTGGTCTCCGGTTCAGCCGCCGCTTCAGTCATGCTGATCGGAATCAAGTCACCCGCCAGAGAAAGGCTGTTGTTGGCAGAACCGGCAACCCAGAACTCTTGCATATGCAACGTATGATTATAGATGCGCGGCAGCGGAACGACTTTCAATTCCTGAGCCAGGCGCGGCATAACTGCAGGCATAAAGTAGTCCAGGGTGGAGTTGATGAACCCCGGTGGAATCAGAATCATGCCGCTGCTGTCAGTGCGGGTGATTTTGATCACCGGCAGTTGTTCGATACCAATGCTCAGGAAGCCATCGTCAGTGCTGTTCACATCGAAGGCGACTTCCAGGTTAAAGGTAACGCCAAATAACGTGCGGTATTCTCCCCACTGTGCTTTGTACAGATCAAACGTCAGGGTGACATCATCCCAGCCAAACACACCTGCGGCACCGTCACCCGGCATGAACTTCACATACGGTGGTGAAGCCGGATCAAGCCGCATACCAATTTTATCCGCGTCTTTAATTTCGCTGTCATCGGCGTCATACACTGCAATACCCTTCGGTGTCGCGTTCGCGTAGGTACCCGGATTGATATTCATGGTGGTCACGCCGGCTTCGTGAGCGGCAAATAAGGCCTGGTTTATAACGTTGTCTGAAATAGAGGCACCGAAGTCAAACGGGGTACCTGCAGGCGTTTTAGCACCCAGGCTGGGAGTATCGCCGCCACGGTGCAAAGAACCCAGTGCGCCCGGTATATTAGCGGGTGGGTTTGGAGCCCAGATACGAGTGCCGAGATCCACACTGATGCCGTTTCCGAAACTATCCAGGAAGGTGGGCAGTGCTTTGATATTCAATTCTTCGCCGTCATCCAGGGTAATCAACTGCAGCTTGATCGGGATATCCTTAACGAAGTCAGAAACAATCGGAATAATGATCTGTTCCAGTAAATCAATAAAGATGCGTTCAAAAATCGGTGCGATTGCTGAAATGATGGAGCTGGTGATGCGGTCAATAAAATTCAGAATGCCGGGGGTGCTGTCCAGGTCGATATTGATTCTGGAATGGTCTACTACCGTGTTGCTCAGATCAATATCCAGATCGGAATTTAGAATATCGAGCAACAGGTTGGTTCCTACATCGAGACGGTCCATCTGAATAATGGCTCCGGTTTCCCAGGGGATTCGCCCCAAGATAGTCCAGATGCTGCCGCCGATGGAGACACCCAGTTCGAAGTTGTCAGTCGACAGTTCGGTATCGATCTTTTCATTGTCGAGAACGTTCAGACCAATATCAATATTGTCCAGATTAAGCCGGGTTACCCGCATATTTAAATCAAACAGGCCTGCGTCCAGCAGAGTCACCGGCGCCAGGCCTCCAACGATTTCCTGGAAGTCGGCTTTCGCCAGTTCTTGCTCCAGCGCGCTCACCAGAAAATCCAGACCACCCTGGTTCAGTCGTGCCGCGATACCGTTGAACTCCTGATCTTTGCGCGCGAACTCGGTACTGCTCTCGTGACCGTAACCGTCAATAGCGGTGAACAGATTGAACGGCTTATTAATAAAGGCAACCGAAAAACTGTTATCGCTTTCCAATGCGACCGGTGAACCGTCCAGGCTGACGCTTTCAATTCCGCCGGAATCTGCAACATAACCGCTCACCGTCATGGTGTTGCGATCAACATCCAGGATATGGATCTTGGGGCCGCTGGTGTCGTATTCGAAGATGGCCTGAGTCACCTTGTTGTACGCCGTAACGCGCAGAGTATTGCGGCCTGGGAAGACATTGTCAGCCAACTGGTCACCGGATGCGGTAGCACCGGTTTCGGTGACATCAAATTTCGTTGTGACATCGGCTACGTTGAGCTGAATCGCCAAGTCGGCTGGAACCCCGTTGGAGAAAACAATTTCGTAAATATCGGGTTTGGTGGGTGAGGTTGAATTGTTGGCAGGATTAATTATGTTGGCTTGGTCGCACGCGGCTAGCCCCATAACCATCACTAAGAACACGAGTCTCTTTATTATAGTCACTTTGTGCCTCAATTTTTTAGAAAGTCAGAAAATGAAATTATTTTTATTAAGTCAGTTCGAGCTTGTTTATTCGCATTTTTATCGCTTACTGCATTTTCCGGTAGCGCATGAGCGAGTCCCAAACTCGTTCAATTACAGCCGGGGCTGTTACTACCTGGCATCGTCCAAATTGATAATGCGTCATTTGACTGATGACATAATGACCATCGTACTGAATTCGTACAACGAGTAAAGCAAGAATTTGTATCTGTGGGGCAATATTTGTTGGCGTGGGGGGCTACGGTAAGATTGATTGTGTTAACTGTAAGCATCTGTAGCCGTGCGTAGCGGCTTTGTAATTACGACGGGGTTATTGATTGAAAGTGTATAAGGATTGTTTGGGTGGGGGGAATCAAGCAGGGCGGATTGCGTGCCAACACTCGTTAGGTATCGAATCGTCGTTCGCAGCAATCGTAGGGGGCCCAAGCCCCCTACTTATACAGTCAGATCAGTAAGCGGGCTTTATTTTGCCACCGCATCCACTGCTTTCTGGATCGCAGTGCGGGCTTCATCAGCGCCAGCCCAGCCATCCACTTTCACCCATTTACCGGGCTCCAGATCTTTGTAGTTTTCGAAGAAGTGCTCAATTTGCTTGATCAGTAGCTCTGGCAGATCGGAATATTCTTTTACGTCTTTGTACAGGGCGGACAACTTGTCGTGCGGTACAGCCAGTATTTTCGCGTCAGAACCGGCTTCGTCGGACATATTCAGAACCCCTACAGGGCGCGCTCGAATGACCGAACCCGGAGCGACCGGATAAGGGGTTACAACTAGCACGTCCAGCGGATCACCGTCTTCGCCCAGGCTGTTGGGTACATATCCGTAGTTGGCGGGGTAGAACATCGGAGTCGCCATAAAACGATCGACAAACAAGCAGTCTGTGTCTTTGTCGATTTCGTATTTGATCGGGGAGCTGTTGGCCGGGATTTCAATGGCCACATAGATGTCGTTCGGTACGTCTTTACCGGCTGGAACAGAATTAAAACCCATGATAAAACCTTTTCAGTTAGTCAGATGATTGTTGCAACGAATCGTCAAAAAGTGGGCGGATTATACCCGAAGAAGTGTACTCAGCAAAGGCCGCTGATCACAGTGCTGTGGGCTCCCTAACTGAATTTTTTCTGTTCAATTTTATCCGGGTTTTGCTTGAACTCGGGGTCGTGGGTGGGGCGGGGAACCTCGTGCTCGCACAGCAACTTGGCTGCTCTAATGACAATATCGGCCTGGAAAGCCTTTTCATAATGAACATCCAGCACATAGGCTTTGGCGCGGATACGGATGGCCAGCCTTTCGGCGATTGCCACTTCTTCTACGGCAAAAATTACCGGTTTTTTAAGGTATACGAAACGGCTGGTTACGATGACCTCGTGAATCAACGCTTGCACTTTCTCGATGTCAGCATTCAGCGCTACGTGAAAGTCACTCACCACCATCATGTCCAGTGCACCGGCATTTCCGGAAGACACCACATCGGTAATAAAGCGGCTATTGGGAATGGTAACCAAGCTGTCATCTAGGGTGTTCAGACGCACAGAGCGCAGACCAATGCTGATAATTTCTCCGTAGGTATCACCAAAGCTGACCCGGTCGCCCACTTGAAAGGGGCGGTCAAAGAGTAAAATCAGGCCGGCAATGATGGAGGCGGCGACATCCTTGAAAGCGAAACCCATGGCAACCGCCGCACTACCGGCCAGGGCCAGCAGCATTTCTTTTGGAGGCTGCAGAATTCCCACCAGCATCCAATAGGCCCCCGCGAAATACCAGATAAATGTGAGCAGGGTTGCCAACTGCAAAATCATAAAGCGTCTTGAGGGAATGAAGTCCATCAGGCGTTGGCTGGAGCGGCGCAGCAGCTCGTTGGACAGCCAGAGAAAGGTGCCTGCAGCCAGCAGCATGAAGATTTTGCCCAGATTCAGTAAATCGCCGAAGGCGGCGATACCCTCAATCGCTTCATTATCCATGTTACATATTCCAAAGCATGTTTTTACTGATCAGAAAACTGATGATGGTTCCCTGCCAGATGGGGTCTATCCGGTAACGTTTGGTTTCGTCGCGTCTAAGCAAGCCCAGATGCAGCCCTTGCTTTAACGCGTGCCTGACTATTGGCTCGGCGTAATGTGTCACCAACATTATCTCATCACCGGAGAGAGATTTATGGATGATAATGGAAGCATAGATGAAGCAGAGGTCGTCCTTTAGTTCTTTCAGCAGCGTGTTGCCGGGTTTCGCAGGCACCCCGATGTCGACCACCCTTTCACGGGAGCGGGAAGCCTCGACCCATAGCTGAATAGCGATCTGCGGATTGCCGCCACTTTGTTCCCAGAGAATATTGAAAACGCGGGAATCGGCTGCGCGGATGCTGCTGGATTCGCTGCCGGCCGATGCAGACAGCAGAAGCTCGTCGTATTTTAATGTTCGCCTGCTGCCCTGGTGGCGGGACAGGATGAGCCTGCGGATATCAGCCGGTGACCAGCGTGGCATTTTAAATACATTCGTGAAGCGCAATTCACGATTGAAGACGCAGCTCAGATAAATCGAGCTTTGGCTATGCATCACCACCACCCAATAGATATTGGGGATATTGGCATTCAGGCATTGGTTAAAAAGGCGATAGGCATTCAGGTAGCCTACTTCAGATAGGAATAGGTTTTGCGTATTCTCAATGATAAGTACCTGGGGTTCCAGGCCGTCACAATGTTTTACCAGGTCGGAAACCGAATTGAGCTTTTCGAGCCCCAAATGGGATGCCAGCAAACTGAATAGCAACTCATTATTCGTGGTCTTGGGAGGAATGCGCAGCATGCTGATAGTCGTGTCTTCCCACTTTTCCTGCAAGCTGTTTAGCAGCGTCGACTTGCCGCTGCCCTGATCACCGACGATAAGCAGCACATTGTCGTCGCTTTTATCTTTGTTCCAAAGCTGAATGGGCGTTAAAACATGGCTCAGGATATTGATGTCCAGGCTGGGCTTGCCCTCATCCATCAGCATCCATTCACGATAGTTCTCGTCCGGTAAAGTCTCGTCCTTTTCAGTCTCGCCTTCTTCATCTTTCGCTTCGGCTGCCAGACGCCAGCGCATCAGTTTAATGCTGATGGAACGGTAGGTATCGAACACCATCAGCTTCTGGTGCATATTCAGCACAACGTCGACGATGTGTGCCAATACGAACAATAATGGCCAGATCAATATCATCCACCATTTTTGTGCGCTACCCGCATCCAGGTTTTTACCTTTGCCTTTACCGGTGACAAAAAGAAAAAAGCGCGCTACGCCTTCGCGATATCGCAGCATCAGCCACAACAACCCGGCCCAGCACAGAGCAAAGTTGAAGATGATATTGAAAAACATCAGGTAGCCGCCACCGGTGCCTTTCACCAGAACCCAACTCAAGAAACACAGCACGACCACCCAGGAAACCGTATGGGCGTCGGCAGCCTGATTTTCGGCTGCGCTGGTGGGAACAAATTGGCCGGAGCGGGTGAAGGTTCGTGAAATCATCCACTCCAGTAATACGCGAGCGGCGCGGAAAACCGAATACAGGGTACCGATCGGCCCCAGCCACTTCAAAATAATCCATTCAGCGGGAACGTAATAGGCAATCAGGTTGGTACCGACCAGCACGACCAGCCAGGGCGCGTTGGGTTTTATGAACCACATAAAAGCCGAATTGAACTGAAGCAATAATTTGTGCTGCAAAGACCCCAGCAAATTTTGCTGTATGCGTGAAATGGCGCCGGGCACGGTTCTGGCAAACCGCATCAGGCCGGACATAATCCCGATTAAAGCCAACGTCTGTAGAAACCATTCGGATAGCAATTCGCCGCGATTGCCCAGCCGTAACGATCGGCGGTATTCACGAATAAAGGGTCGGGTCACGGCATCGAACAGGTTTGTCGGGGCCTCACTGGCTTCATTGGCCAGTTGTCGCCAAAAACTGCGGGGTTTGGTCAGATCCTTAAAAAAATGAGCCCATCCCAGATCCCAGATTTTTTTATTCCGCCATTTACTGGATTCGCGCAGCAAAGCCGATTCCGCTGCTTCCATTTGATCAAGCCAGCTCAATAAATCCGGACTCTCTCCTTCGGAATGGCTCTCAACGTAGTTTACCCAATCGGCCGCTTCATCGGCGTTTGGTACTTGCGGGGTCAGTCCCCAAATATTATTGGAGTCAGATCCGGCGGGGCTATTGTGATGCAGTTGCGAGAGCCAATTGCGGGTAGCGTCTCGCCACAGGTCTATCCATTGATTGACCTGATTAACCAGCGCCACCGTGTCGGGGCTTTCTGCATCTTTTTCAGCCCATTGGTCTGCTTCCTTTTGCAATTCATACAGCGTCTGCCATTGGCCCAATACCCGTACTAATGCCTGTCGCGTTGGTTTGGGTAAGTCGTAGAGTTGTATTTGCTGCTGGCGAAGAAGGTCTTTTTCCGAGCTGAGCTGATACTGCAAGCTGTTCCATTTCTTTTCCAGTGGCGGGCAGTCTTCCAGAGCTGCCGGGATCTCGCTGCTGTCGGTATCGCTTTCCTTAACGGCCAATTCATGGCGGGCACGGAATACATCCAGCTCCCGGTCCAGGGCGACGGGTACGTTTTTGCTGATATCAAACGATGCGCTTAGCCGCCCCGAAAGCAGTTTTTCAAGCCGGTTGCGTTGTTCGATGAGCACCTGCAGACGTTGCGCGGGCTTATCCAGCAGGGCTTCCGCTTGTTTACAATCCGCCAGCGCAGGTGTGACAAATACCCCAATGAATAGGAGGCTGATTAGCAGAAGAAGAGGGCGCAGCGGGGGCCGGATACCGGCGACAAACCGCATATCCGGACGGGAACCAAGCGCTTTGCCAGCAGATATCGGGTTATGCATTGTAATATGCAGTTCACTCCATGACAGGGAACCAGGATAAGTCGTGACTTTTTAACACGTCAATACGTCTAAAAGCCAATCATAGACAAAATTCAGGCAACGGTCAGCCTATGCTAGACTGCAGCGGGAATAATTACAGGTGGGTAGTATGCAACAAGATCAGGAACCGGAGCTGGAAAATCTGAAAACCGTGATGCGCGGGAAGCCGAGCTGTTACGACCCGGAGCAGTCACTGCAACGGGTGCTATCCCGTGCAAAACAGCAAACCAACACGCGGGATGTAATGAGCTTTTTTGCCAGCTGGATCTGGGTCTTGTTTGCAGGCTTTGGCGCCTCGATGCACCAGGCTTACCATGGCTCCGGCAAAAACCGCGGACGGCCACAAGTGAAGCGACCGGTTAATAAAATGCGACCCGCCGGGCCTTCGTCCGGCGCCCCCACTCAGCGATCTTCAGATTACCCACACAAACCTCAGTCTACTTCAGAATAGGGAGCACCTGCATTGGATATCGATACATGGACACAGAATATAGTAAATGCGACAGCGGAATTCTGGAGTAAGATAGCCGCTTTTCTTCCGAATCTGGTGGCCACGCTTTTAATTCTGATCGTTGGGATATTTCTGGCAAAGTTGATTTCCCGTTGGTCCGGAAAATTGCTGTCAAAGCTGGGCATGGATAATTTGTTTCAGAGCATCGGTATTACCGACGCAATGAAAAAGGTGGGAATGGAAAAGCCACCCAGTGTCGTATTGTCGAAATTCATCTATTTTTTTCTGATGCTGATCATTCTGCTGACTGCCGCCGAGACCCTGGGGCTGGATCG
The DNA here is from genome assembly GCF_009746715.1 of Ketobacter sp. MCCC 1A13808. Lineage (NCBI taxonomy): Bacteria > Pseudomonadati > Pseudomonadota > Gammaproteobacteria > Pseudomonadales > Ketobacteraceae > Ketobacter > Ketobacter nezhaii. The sequence goes on along the minus strand of NZ_VRKW01000002.1, from coordinate 39,969 downwards.
TATATCCACGATTCTGGACGATTTTGTGTTGTATTTGCCGAAGGTGTTCGGCGCTTTGATCGTTATTGTGGTGGGGTTGTTTATCGCCCACATCGTCAAGCAAAGCATCCATGCTGCGGTAAGCAATATGGGGATGGATTACGCTTCGTCGGTAGCGCGTCTGGCGCAGATGATCATCTTCGTTACCACGTTTTCACTGGCAGTGGGGCAGTTGGAAATTGAAACCGAGATGCTCAACATTGTGTTTGCAATCGTGTTAGGCAGTCTGGGTGTAGCGGTTGCTATTTCACTAGGCTTGGGTACGCGAAGCGTGTCCAACAATATCATTTCCGGAGTTTATGTTCGTGAACAACTGCAGCCTGGCGATGAGATCAGTGTTGGGGAATTTACCGGAATTGTTATTACCGTTGGTACGGTAAACACGGTTTTGGAAAGCGAATCCGGTGAATGTTTGTCGGTGCCGAATCAGTTGCTGCTGAATCGCAGTTATAGGTTTCAGTCCTGGACCGAAGATAAGGAATAGTTCTGTCTACGGAGCCTTTAAGCAACAGAAAGTCGATGCGTGCCCGTCTTTCTGAGCGGGATGACGAGGCGTTAGTAGGGATTGCCCGACGGCAATTGCCTCATGTCACGCTGGCTTATGAAATACTGATGAGACGGTATCAGGACCGCCTTATGCGCAGTTGCACGCGCTACCTGGGCAATGAGGCGGACGCCGAGGAGGCCGTTCACGAAATCATGCTGCGGGTGTTTCACGGGTTGGTAAAATTCAAAGGAGAATCCAGTTTTAAAACCTGGTTGTTCCGCATCGCCTATAATGAATCCATGTCGATGTTGCGCAAGCGTAAATACCACGATGATTTCGATAGCATCGAAGAGTCCGTTGAAGAGGATCACGATAAAACCGAAGTAGAGCAAGGTGTGATGGCCATGCGGGTCGAACGTTGGTTGCATAAGCTGGATGAAGAGGATCGGACTATCGTGGTGTTCCGGGTCGTCGCCGAATTGGAATATAAAGAAATCGCGGAAATCGTTGATATGAAACTAAGCGCGGTAAAGATGCGTTTTCAGCGGGCAATGGAGAAACTGAAACAGTATTACCGGTAGTACATAACCGGCAGGATTGTTCTTTGTGTGCTATTAATGTGACTTTATAGTGGCGGGCTGCGTCTATGGATAGGTAATCAAATAAAAAGGTTTTAAACTCACAGTACCTACTACCGGTAGGGGACTTTTAATATGCAAGAAGCTATTTTTACCTGCGTAATGGAGAAATTGCCCAAGACTCCGGGTGAGAAGTGGGAGCAATTCCAGGTGGTGCGGGAATTCATGGATGGGGAAAGCGATGTTCTATCCGAAGGCTGCTATTACGCCTGCCGTTCTTCCATTGACCGTTATTACCGCTTTTTGAGCCGCCAGGAAAAACGCTATTCCGTCTATTGGCTTAACGAATTTAGTTTTGAGGTGCATGGTCATTACATGGCGCACTGCGCGTGAAACTGTCCAAATGGAGTACTTTTGGGTGATCTTTCGGCTATTATTTAATCAAAAAAGCCCTTTATCTGTATTTGGTTACGCTCAAAACCGGTAAAAATACCACTTCGGCTTATCTCTGTGACTCCCGGCGTCGCATCACCGTCTAAAAAACCAGTTGCACTAAAAAACGGTTTTTTTATGGAGGATAAGCATATGAAAAAAGTCAGGGTATTTAATTGCCGGATTCGTCGTAAGCAGAGCCCCCAGGCTACACGCAATGGCACCTACCAGCTGGTCAGGGAGTTTGTTGTGGGGAAGGATGACGTTTTATTGCAAGGCAGCTTCCATACCTGCCGCGATGCGATGGATCGTTATTACTACAAACTGATTTCAGAGCCTGAGCATTATGTCGTGCAGTGGTGTGATGAATTCAGCTTTATGGTGCACCACATTGCGGACAATAGCAGCGCACAGGACGCCGACTTGAGTGCGCTTGAGGAGATCGATCTGCCGGTAAAAAAGACCAATAGTCCGATTTGACCGGGTATGCGCCAGTATCGCTACCGCAGCTGATCGGGCTTTGGCAAAAGCGGCTGGCGTCACAGCAAATGGGAACTACCTTCAAGGGTATAAAGGGGAGTTCGGTATCGCATATTCCCACCGTAGAATCGCGTTCCGCGAGTCGACGAATGCTGCTAGCCAGCCTGGAGCCAGCTCACAAGGAGCTGCAGTTTAGCAACGTTTCAATCGGCAAGAATTGAAACGTATCAAGTGCAGGTAAGGCCAATCACCTGCATCCTGATCCTGTTAATGCTGAAGGAGGCTAGCCCCCGAGCAGCACTTCTATTTTTCCACGGTTATCACGTACCTGGTAGACCGGAATGGAGACTTCCTCTTCCAGGCATTCGCCGGTGCTGAGATCAAAATGCTGTTTGTATATCGGAGAGGCAACCACGTTGCGTCCTTTCAGATCTCCCACAATGCCCCGGGATAGCACATTGGCATTGCTGAATGGGTCATGGTTGTCGATGGCGTACAGGTCTTCTTTGCCCTGATCTGTTACTTTAAAAATGGCCACTTGTCTGTCCGCTATTTTGGCACACACACCGACGTTGGCGAGTAAGTCCGCAAAATCACAGACCGGTACCCAGTTTTCATTGCTTTCCACTATTGCGGCATTGGCGTTCATGGTGATCTCCTTAACTCTGATGTCAGACAGCAACGGTTTTGATTAACTTTTCTTCATTGGTAGCGGGGCGGATCTGCCCGCGCTCTTTCACGAAGACCACATTGCTGTCCTTCTCATCGGTATTAACGAAGTGATTGAAGCGTTTTAGTTTCTGAGGGTTTTCCACGGTGGTTTTCCATTCACACTGGTACGTGTCAACCAGGTGAGCCATCTGAGCTTCCAGCTCATCGCCGATGCCCAGTGAATCGTTCATCACAACATCACGCAGGTAATCCAGGCCGCCTTCCAGGTTGTCCATCCATACCGAAGTCCGCTGCAGGCGGTCTGCGGTTTTAATGTAGAACATCAGGAAACGGTCGATGTATTTAATCAGGGTTTCGTCGTCCAGGTCCGATGCAAACAGATCGGCATGGCGGGGTTTCATGCCCCCGTTACCACATAAATACAGGTTCCAGCCGTTTTCCGTGGCAATGACACCGACGTCTTTACTCTGTGCTTCCGCGCACTCGCGAGTGCAGCCGGAAACAGCCAGTTTGAATTTGTGGGGAGAACGGATGCCGCGATATCGCTTTTCTATTTCGATGGCCATGCCGACACTGTCCTGCACACCGTAACGACACCAGGTGGAGCCAACGCAGCTTTTTACAGTGCGCATGGACTTGCCGTAGGCGTGCCCGCTTTCAAAGCCTGCGTCGATTAATTCTTTCCAGATCAGTGGCAGCTCGTGCACCTGGGCACCAAATAAGTCGATGCGCTGGCCGCCGGTAATTTTGGTGTAGAGGTCGTACTTTTTGCCTATTTCGCCGATGGCAATCAGACCGTCAGGGGTGATTTCACCGCCGGGTACGCGCGGTACAACAGAATAGGTGCCGTCCTTCTGCATGTTCGCCATAAAGTAATCATTGGTGTCCTGCAGTCCGGCGTGCTGGTTTTCCAGGATGTGATCATTCCAACAGGAGGCCAGAATCGATGCGGTGGTCGGCTTGCAGATATCACAGCCTTTGCCTTTCCCGTGCTTGCTGATCAACTCTTCAAAAGAGCGAATGCCGTCCACACGCACCAGGTGATACAGTTCCTGCCGTGAATAAGGGAAGTGTTCGCACAAATCCTTTTTCACTTCGATGCCCAATTTGGTCAGTTCGGAATTAAGAACTTGCCCGACCAGGGCTGCACAGCCGCCGCAACTGGTCGCCGCTTTAGTGGCGGATTTGAGGGCGCCGAGTTCGGTAATGCCACTTTGTACCGCACCACAGATATCGCCCTTGGAGACGTTATTGCAGGAACAAATTTGAGCAGTGTCCGGCAGTTTATCCACGCCCATTGAGGGTTTCTCGGCGCCGTCACGTAAGGGCAGAATCAAGGTGTCAGGGTATTCCGGCAACTCCATCTCGTTGAGCATTAACTGCAGCAGATTTCCGTAGTCTTCGGCGTCACCGACCAACACTGCGCCGAGCATAAACTTGCCGTCCTCACTGACGACAATTTTTTTGTATACCTTATTGCGCTCGTCGGTGATGGAGTAGCTTTGTGCGCCCTTGGTCATGCCATGGGCGTCACCGATACTGGCAACGTCGACTCCCATTAGCTTCAGTTTGGTGCTCATGTCGGCACCAGTGAACTCCGATGCGTTGTCTCCGCAAATGGTGTCTGCCGCAACCTGCGCCATTTGATAGCCGGGCGCTACCAGACCGAAAATGCGGTTATTCCACAGTGCGCATTCACCGATGGCGAACACGTCTTCGTCGGAAGTCTGGCAAAAGTTATTGACGGTAATACCGCCGCGCTCGCCCATGGCCAAACCGCTGGAGCGGGCTAATTCGTCCTGCGGGCGAATTCCGGCAGAGAACAGAATCATATCGGTTTCAAGGTGGCTGCCGTCTGCGAACTCCATTTTCAGCGCACAGGTTTCGCCGTCTTCGATGACCTTGGTATTTTTGCCGGTGTGCACGCGCACGCCCAGCTCTTCAATCATGCTGCGCAGCATAGCGCCGCCGCCTTCGTCAATTTGAACGGCCATCAGGCGCGGTGCAAATTCAATAACGTGAGTTTCCAATCCCAGGTCTTTCAGTGCCTTTGCAGCTTCAAGACCAAGCAGACCGCCCCCGACGACCACACCCACCCGGCTTTTGGCCGCAGCAGCTTCTATGGCTTCCAGGTCTTCGATGGTTCTGTAAACCAAACATTCGGGGCGATCCTTGCCTGGAATAGGAGGAACAAACGGATAGGAACCCGTGGCCAGCACGAGCTTGTCATAGGAAATAATCTCGCCGTTGGCGGAAGTCACTTCCTTATTGTTGCGGTCTATGGAAACCGCTTTATCACCCATTCGGATCTGAACGCCTGTTTTTTCAAAAAAGCCTTCTTCAACCAGGGATAAATCGTCTGCGGTTTTCCCGGAAAAATAGGAAGAGAGTTGCACGCGGTCGTAGGCGACCCGTGACTCTTCGCAGAACGTGATAATGTCGAAACCGGACGCCTGCTCTTTTGCGGTGAACTGTTCCAGAAATTTTTGGCCTACCATGCCGTTACCGATAACGACTAATTTTTGCTTGCTCACGACTGACTCCACTCTAGCGACCGACTGGTTACTCATAACCGGGGCGATACTCCCGGCCTGGCCCGATGGTATTAACTCTCGAATCAGTAAAAGCAGCTAACGTGCCAACAGTGAATAATTTGTGGGAGTGGGTGAAAAAGAGCGGAAAACCCCGTAAAAACCGGCTTTTTCAATCAAAATGCTGCAGCGGGGTGCGCAGTGCACCATGCAAGGCACCAGAATGAGGCTGCCATGACGGAGTGGTGCATTTTAAAAAGCGCACTTATGATGCGTAGGTGGTGCAGTTGTGTTTTATTGTGGAGCAAAAATTTGCTCTGTGTTGCTCGGTCCAGGTTGAAAAATAATTAAGCAGATTGACCCCGATTGTCAGGGAATGGTGCTATCGGCTGCTGGCTGGACTGCTCTAGTGCATTTCAGGGTTCAACTAAATCAGAGGAACCCCTTGATCTCCGCTACGCAGGATCCGCAGTTAGTGCCAGCCTTTAATAGTTGGCCCACTTCTGCTGCGTTGGTCAAGTTGTTTTCCTTTATGGCTTTGCGGATGGTCTTTTCGCCGACTCCGAAACAAGCGCACACCGTGCGGCCACAGTCCTCTACTCCGGCGGGGCTTTTGCCGGACAGCAGCGCCTTGCGCTCCAATGGCGACAGTTCGGCTTTTGCAAACAGGGACGATAGCCAGCCACGATCGGCGTCGCGAATGGTGGAAGAGTCTGCCGGACCGATAAAAACACAAGCTTGAATTCCGGCTTCATCGGTCCAGGCGCAGCGATAACTTTTGCTGTGGGGGTCTTCGTACAGTAAGGAGAGATTGTCTTCGCTCAGGTTCAGTTGCTCCAGCACATCATGCCAGTTGTGCACGGGCTGGGTCCCGGCGAGTTCGTAGCGGTAAAAAAACTCGCCGCGCACTTTCGCCGCATAGTGGCTTTCCGGCACCGCCCGGTTCTTGCGTGAAAACAGAAAGCCGGTCCATTGGGGTTGCCAGGGTTCAATAAGGCAGGGCGTGTGTTTGGATTCCGGTTGTCCGGAAATGGCATCGACAGCTGGGTTGACTACCGCGCCAATGCGGCTGTTGCGGGACCATTGATCGTTCCAGTGCATGGGCACGAACACGTCGCCTGGACGGATGCTGTCGGTAATGTCGGCTTTCAGCGTGACGCTGCCCCATTGGCTGCTCACTTTCACAAAGCTGTGTGGTTGAATGCCGTAGATGCGCGCGGTGTCCGGGTGGAGTTCTACGTAGGGTTCGGCTTTGTGTGCGGTTAGAGGCGGCGCCAGTGCGGTTCGGGTCATGGTGTGCCACTGGTCGCGCACGCGGCCCGTGTTGAGCGCCAGTGGCCATTGCTGAGTGAGTAAATGGGCAGTGGGCTTGCTGCGGACGGGAACCAATTGCGCTCTCTTATTCTGGGTGCTGAAACGACCGTTGCCGTACAGTCTGTCGCTGCCCATGTCGTCCATTACCGGCCATTGGATAGGCTGCAATGAGTCGTATTCGGCGTCGCTGAGGGTTTCCAGTTCGCTGATATCCAGTTGGCGTTTGCCGTTGTTGGCCAACCCGGTCAGTGCTGCGTGCTCGCGAAATACGTCGCCCGCGGTTTGATAGGGAAATTGAGACGAGTAGCCCATGGCGCGAGCAACATCGGTGAGGATACGCCAGTCCTGGCGAGCTTCCCCCGCGCTCGTCAGTACCCCCCGCTGGCGGGAGATGCGACGCTCTGAATTGGTGACCGTGCCGTCTTTTTCGCCCCACCCTGCAGCAGGCAATAGAACCTGGGCGAAGGCGCTGGTATCGGTGTGTTCGATACAGTCCGATACCACGACCAGTTGCGCTTTTTGCAGTGCCCGTTTCACCTGGTCGGCATCGGGTAGGCTGACCACCGGGTTGGTGCCCATAATCCAGATTGCCTTAACACCGCCTCGCTCTATGGCATCAAACAGGTCAACTGCTTTTAGTCCGGCGTGGGTGGCCATGTTCGGTGCTTTCCAGAAGTGTTTGACCCGCTTCAGGTCTGAGGCGTTGAATTCCATGTGCGCGGCCAACTGGTTAGAAAGGCCGCCCACTTCGCGCCCGCCCATGGCATTGGGCTGACCGGTAAGGGAAAAGGGGGTTGCGCCGGGTTTGCCGATGCGGCCGGTCGCAATGTGGCAATTGATAATGGCGTTGCCTTTGTCCGTGCCCTGGCTGGATTGGTTGATACCCTGGGAAAAGCAGGTCACTGTACGATCGTGTTGGGCGAACCAATGATAAAAGGTGGCAATATCCTGTACTGGCAGGTCACAAGCAGTAGCGACCTGGTCCAGGTCCGCTGCATCCTGGCGCGCATAAGTCAGAGTGTCATGAATACCGTCGCTGTGGTCGGCGATATAGGTTGTGTCCAGTTTGTGATGTTCTGCCAGATAGTGGAGTAGGCCATTAAACAGTTTAACGTCCATGCCCGGCTTGATCGGTAAATGCAGGTCGGCAATTTCACAGCTGGCGGTTTTTCTGGGGTCAATCACCACCACTTTCATCTTTGGGCGTTGTTCTTTCGCCGCTTTGATGCGCTGGAATAAAATCGGGTGACACCAGGCGGTGTTGGATCCGGTCAGGATCATCAGATCCGCCAGTTCCAGATCTTCGTAGCAACCCGGAACAGCATCCTCTCCGAAGGCCCGCTTGTGCGCGGCTACCGCAGATGACATACAGAGCCGTGAGTTGGTGTCGATGTTGGCGCTGCCGAGAAACCCCTTCATTAATTTATTGGCAACGTAATAGTCTTCCGTTAACAGTTGCCCGGAAACATAAAAGGCTACGGAGCCGGGACCGTGCTGGTCAAGAATCTGTTGGAATTGGCGGCCAATAAACTGCGTAGCCTGATCCCAGCTTGCGCGCAGCCCATTGATTTTAGGGTGCAGCAAGCGGCCTTCTTCCACCAGGGTATGTGCCAGGGTTGAACCTTTTGAGCACAATTTTCCAAAGTTTGCGGGGTGGTCTGTGTCGCCGCGCACCGTGGTTTTGCCCTGCTCGTCGGTGGCGATTTCAATACCGCAGCCGACACCACAATAAGGACAGGTCGTTTTATTCAGGATGGAAGATCTCTCCATTTTAGAGCCTTAATGCTTAGAAACTCACAGCAAGCGCTAGGCAGCTTCCGGTAATGCCGCCAGTTTAGTCTCTAGGGTGCAAAAGTCTTTTCCAAAGATTAACTGATCGCGCAGTGAGTGAATATGCGCTTTTTGTTGAATCAGATCAAACAGCCAGGCGCCATCCTGGGTATCGCCGTAAAGCACAGCACCGATCAGGCGGTCATTGGAGATGACCAGTTTTTTGTAATGGTTCAAGGCGCGATCGTGCAAGGTAATGAATTCAGCGTCGTCATCACCCAGAAAATCGCCGGCAGAAAACGCGTTGATGCCGGTTATTTTGAGTTTGGTTGCCTGCGCCTGTTGAATGTAACGGGCAATACCGAATTCAGCCAGGTGGTTGGCGCACACCTTGGCCTGCTCGTAAGTGGGTGCCACCAGTCCGAACACGGCCCCCCGGTGTTGAATGCATTCCCCTACGGAATAGATTGCCGGGTCATAGGTTTGCAGCACATCGTTGACCAGTATGCCTTTTTCACAGGGCAAGCCGCTGTTCAGGGCCAGCTCGTGATTGGGGATGACGCCTGTCGCCATCACCACCATATCGGCCTGTAGCGAGCGCCCATCTTTAAAATGCAGCTCTCGTACGTCCCCTTGTTGATCGCCGCTGAGGGCGACGGTGCGGGCATTAAGGCAAAATTCAATGCCTTTGTCGGACAGGCTTTGTTGCAGCATTTTGGCAGCGGTCTCATCCAGTTGTCGGTTCAAAATGCTGGGGCTACTGTGGACCACTGTGACGTGAATACCCTGGGCGCGCAGCCCATTAGCCGCTTCCAGGCCCAGCAGACCGCCGCCGACAACGGCTGCATGCTGCTTCTCTTTGCTCAGCCGCAGCATGTCGTGAACGTCGCTGATGTCACGGAAGGTGAGAATATTGTTCAGATCGTTGCCGGGTACGGGGATGCGGGCGGGGCGGGATCCCGTTGCCAGCACCAGGCGGTCATAAGGGATTTCCAGTCCGGATGCTGTCGAGATCCGGCGACGGCCACGATCAATGCGCGCTGCGCGCTCACCTTTATAGAAAGTAATATTATGGTGCTCATACCAGGCGTCGTCATTCATTATGATGCTTTCTATCGTCTTCTCACCCGCCAGCACCGGCGAAAGCATAATGCGATTGTAGTTGCCGAAATGCTCGTCCCCGATGACGCTGATATCGTACTTGTCCGGGGTCAGAGCCAGCAGTTCTTCCAGGGTGCGGGTGCCGGCCATACCATTTCCGACAAAAACCAGCTTAGGCTTGCGTGGCGCAGAATCCGTTGTCACGTTGCAACTCCTCACATAAAAACCAGCCTGCAACTCAGGCTTTCCCGATAGTATTTAGCAAGCCCTATGCCATGGACGGGTTGGGTTATCAGGTGCCGCACTTGTTGTTTTATTTGCACCAATATAATTTTATTTTTTCTTTTCGGGTTCGTGAGTGGTGCGTTTTTGGTTGTAGGTGATTTTTTTATTCGCACCACTACTGTGCTCTCTTGCTCGCGAAAGGCACCATATTAGAATTTCCATCGATTTTTGTAGCGGGTTTTTGCCCCATTGAGAGGCTTTTCTCTTTTTTGTGTGATTCCTTTTGGGGGTGGTACGGAGGTTGCTTTGCTGAATGCGGATTTGTCTGTCGCGCCAATGATTGTGCCTGAGTGAGTACCAATAGGAGAGCTCAAATGAATGATGGGAAGTTGAACCTGCTGGATGTAAAAAATCCCAGCATCAGAACGTTACACCTTACCTGGTTTGCGTTTTTTATTACCTTTGTTGTCTGGTTTAGCCACGCACCACTGCTAATGGCGATCAAAGAAACCTTTGATTTGTCCGAGCAGCAGGTAAAAGCGTTATTGATCCTGAACGTTGCGTTAACCATACCATCGCGGATTGTGATCGGTATTCTGGTGGATAAGTTCGGCCCGCGTCATGTTTTCAGTGGCTTGCTGATTGCGTCCTCCGGTCTTTGCTACCTGTTTGCATTTGCCGACAGCTATGAAACATTGGCGCTGAGCCGCTTTATGCTGGGTTTCGTCGGTGCCGGTTTTGTTATCGGAATTCGTATGGTCGGGGAATGGTTTCCGGCAAAGCAGGTTGGTTTGGCCGAAGGGGTGTATGGGGGCTGGGGTAACTTTGGTTCGGCCGCTGCTGCAATGACATTGCCGACTATCGCCTTGGCTTTTGGTGGGCCTGAGGGCTGGCGTTACGCTGTTGCCTGTACCGGTACACTGGCATTGATCTACGGTTTTGTGTATTTCTTTCGGGCACGGAATACACCCAAGGGCTCTACTTATTTCAAACCGAAGAAGTCCGGTGGTCTGGAAGTTTCCAACAAAAAAGATTTCTATTTTTATTTGGCCATGAATGTGCCGATGTATATTGCCCTGGCGGTTCTGAGCTGGAAATTGGGCCCGGACAATCTGAAATTACTCAGTGAAACAGCGACTATTAGTTTGTGGGTGGGTCTGGTTGCATTGTTTGTGTTTCAGGTCACTCAGATCTATAAAGTGAACAGCCATTTGTTTACGGATCCGCAGCCGGTTGCGCCTGCGCAGGGCTACAAATTCAAGCAGGTTGCGATTCTGGATTGGGCTTACTTCGTCACCTTCGGTTCCGAGCTGGCAGTGGTTTCGATGTTGCCGTTATTCTTTATGGAGACCTTTGAGCTGAGTGCTGTGACAGCGGGTTTGCTGGCGTCCGGGTTTGCATTTATGAACCTGGTGGCGCGACCCGGTGGTGGTTATATCAGCGATAAGTTCGGTCGTAAGAAAACCATGAGCATTCTGGTTGCCGGGTTGGCCGTAGGTTATCTGGTATTAAGTCAGATTGATGGTGCCTGGTGGATTCCGCTGGCCGTGATTGCAACTATGTGTTGCTCCTTCTTCGTACAAGCCGGTGAGGGTGCGGTGTTTGCAATGGTACCGTTAGTGCAGCGTCGTATGACCGGACAGATTGCGGGTATGGCGGGCGCTTATGGTAATGTGGGTGGTGTGACATTCCTGACGGTGTTGTCCTTTGTTGATACCTCTACGTTCTTTTTGGTCATTGCGGGTTGCGCCGGGTTCTTGTTCATGCTGGTGCAACTGCTGGAAGAGCCTGAAGGGCACATGACGGAAGTGCTTCCGGATGGTACGGTGCAGTTAATTGAAGTGAACTGATCCGCTTAATGCAGTTGTTAAGGATCTGAAAGCCTTAGCCTGACGTTGTTGTGACGCCAGGTTAAGGCTTTTTTCTTTTTAATTTTTTGATTTGCTACATTGCAGGTGAAGTGTATGTCACTGGACAATCCGAAGCAGCCACTGCAGGTGTCCGTTGCCCAGCGTTCAGCTGCGGGTGTTAAAGAACGCAATGAAGATTGCATGGCAATACAGATTCCCACCGGATCGGCATTAGCCCGTAAAGGGATTGTCGCCGCCATCGCCGACGGGGTCAGTGCAGCGGAGGCAGGGCAGGAAGCATCAGAAATAGCCATCACCGGGTTCGTCAACGATTATTATTCCACACCGGATTCGTGGAGTGTTAAGCAATCTGCCCATAAGGTGCTGGCCGCCCTCAATCGTTGGTTGTATGCACAGGGGCAAAAGTATCTGCAGGCTGAAAAAGGCTACGTTACTACTTTCAGTACGGTCATCCTCAAATCCCGATCTGCCTATTTGTTCCATGTAGGGGATTCCCGTATCTACCGTTTGCGTGGCAGTGAGCTGGAACAATTAACGCGGGATCATGTGGCGCGCATCAGCTCAAAGCAACAATATCTGGTGCGGGCAATGGGCATCGATCTTAATCTGGATGTGGATCTGAAGATTGTTGATCTGCAGCCCGGAGACGTGTTTGTCCTCACTACCGATGGGGTACATGAATTTATTGATCATCGCAGTTTTGTAAAAATACTTCGTGAATGCGGTGATGATCTGGAAGCGGGCGTCGATCGCTTTCTGCAACTGGCGCTGGACAATGGCAGTGATGACAATATCAGTTGCCAATTGGTGCGGGTGGACCAGTTGGGGCAGGAAACCAACGAAGATGTGTTTCAGGCGCTGAATACCCTGCCTTTTCCACCGGAGCTGGAGATCGGTTATAAGCTGGATGGCTGGCGGGTCGAAAAAGCACTTCACGCCAGTCAACGCAGCCAACTGTATGTTGTGCGTCACGAAGAAACAGAAAAGTACGCGGTAATGAAAACCCCGTCAGTCAACTACGCTGACGATGCGCCTTATATTGAGCGCTTTATTATGGAGGAGTGGGTTGGGCGCAGGATTGATAATCCTTATGTGGTGAAAGTAGTTGAGCCCACGGGCTCCCGGAATTTTCTATATTATCTTACCGAGTGGCAAGACGGACCGACACTGGGTAAAGTCATTGCGGATCAGGCGCCGCTGGATGTGTCGCGGGTAACCGGCATTGCTGAAAAATTGATTCAGGGTTTGCGGGCATTTCACCGACGCGAAACCCTGCATCAGGATATCAAACCGGACAATATTATTCTGTGTGGAGACGATCCGGTCATCATCGATTTCGGTTCCGTGTTTGTGGCGGGAGTGGATGAAATTGCCACAACATTCAATCGGGAAACCGCGTTGGGAACGTTGGACTACTCCGCTCCTGAATATCAATTGCAACGCCCGCGCTCGGAAAAAAGCGATCAGTTCTCGCTGGCGTTGCTGTTGTATGAGCTGTTGACCGGGGAACACCCTTATGGTGAGAGTTATCAAAAATCAAAGACAGCGGCGGATTTTCTGAGCCTGAAATACATTCCGGCTCATCGTCGTAATCCGATGGTGCCGTTGTGGATGGACGGCACTTTACGTAAGGCGTTACAGGTGAATGCAGATCTGCGTTACGAATCGTTGTCTGAGTTATTAGTGGATCTGCGCAATCCCAATCCGGCTTTTCTACGGGTTGAACACCGGCCCCTATTGGAAAAAGATCCGGTCCGTTTCTGGCAGCTGATAGCGCTATTATTGGTGTTAGCCAATATACTGACGTTGTACTTATGGTTGTCCTGAGCGGTACTAAACGGGCGTGCTCCGGCTAGTCGCCTGAGGTACGCCTGGGGTTGAGCGGGGATTCGGTTTATACTGACGCTTCCCCGTAATCAGAATGTATAGCCCCGAATGGAACACACCTATCGTTTGTTAATCTCCTGCCCGGATAAGGTAGGCATCGTCGCCAAAGTCAGCCAATTCATCAGTGATCATAAGGGCTGGTTAACCGAAGCCAGTTATCACTCAGAAGCGGATTCCGGCTGGTTTTTTATGCGTAATGAGATCCGCGCCGATTCACTGGATCTGAATCTGCAGCAATTCACCGCGGCGTTTGAAAGCATTGCCCGTGAATATCAGATGCGTTGGTTTATTACTGATTCCACCGCGCCGAAAAAAATTGTCATTCTGGCGAGCCATGCGTCCCATTGCCTGGCGGATATCTTGTATCGCTGGCACAGCGGTGAACTGCATTGTGAAATTGCCGCCGTCATTGCCAATCATGATAATTTGCGCTCGATGGTGGAATGGCACGATATACCATTTCATTACATCCCGGTTGAGAAGGGCAATAAACAGCGGCACTTTGATCAGGTTGAAACGCTGTTGTCCAAGTATCAGGCCCAAACCATTGTTCTGGCGCGTTATATGCAAATCCTGCCATCCGCGCTGTGCCAGCAATACCAGGGGCAGGTCATCAACATCCATCACAGTTTTCTGCCTTCTTTTGTGGGGGCCAATCCTTATTACCAGGCCTATGACCGCGGTGTGAAACTGATTGGTGCTACCTGCCACTATGTCACGGCGGATTTGGACCAGGGACCTATCATTGAGCAGGATGTAGAGCGCGTGAGCCACCGCCATAATAAAGACGATCTGGTGCGCCTGGGGCGCGATGTGGAGAAGATTGTGCTGGCCAGGGGGCTGCGTTATCACCTGGAAGATCGCGTCGTCATTCATGGCAACAAGACCGTTATTTTTGATTGATGCCGGTCTCCGTAAGGCGCAGCAGATTCGACAGTCTGCTACGCCGGATTGCAGCCAGTTAGAATGGAGAGCAATTAACTCCGATAAAACCCGGCCCACCTTGACCCGGTAAAAACAAGAGAGTGCTATTCACCGTGAACCTGGAAATTCCATCTATTTTATTAAAAGAGGACGAGGACGCCACTAATCAGAGAATTCTGGACAGTGCCCGTTCCCTGTATATCGAATTCGGCTTACGCCGCACGACTATGGAAGATGTTGCCAAACGTGCCGGCATGGGGCGCGCCACCTTGTATCGTCGTTTCAGCGAGAAAGATCAGCTCTTTAAGGCCGTGATACTGCGTGATTTGCAACGACACATTGTCATCATTGAAAAAGAGATCGCACAGGTGCCATCGGCACTTGATGGGCTGTTGGAAGCGTTTATTCGCTTCTCGATGCTGGTGCACAGTAATGAATTGCTGCAACGCTTACTGAAATCGGAGCCGGATCATGTGCTGCCATATTTGACCACGGATTTCGAAATCATCATGACTTTTGCCTGCCAGTATCTGTCCATGCAAATTGATCGTGGCCAGCAGTTGGGTCACATCCGTCAGGTACCGTTGCTGATGCTGTCTGAAATGATAATGCGACTGACCCAGTCATTGATGCTAAGCCCGAAAGGGGTGATTTACCCCGGGGATGAGGCGTCTTTGCGCACCTTTACGGAAACGTACTTGCGGCCTTTTCTAACGCCTTAGCGTAGGCCGCACGCCACCTAATTGCTTTAATTTCCTGCAAAATGTTCCGCCCGGGTGCTGAAATTATCCGGGTTAGGGCGATATCTGCTTGCATTTCGATACGTATAGACATAATTTGTATTTTGTCTCATATTCGATTGGCAGCGGAGGGCGTATGGCCCGGACTCAACAAAAACAATCATCCCAAGCTCCTGCGTCAACCCAGGATCTGCCTCAGCCATTGGGGCCGGATTCGCACACCTGGCGCAATTTCGGTTCCTATCTTTTCCATCTGATGTTGCCGCAGGCCTTTATTTTGCAATCGGCGCATCCGGTTATTGATATGGCAGTGGGCAAAGAAAAGAAATACAAGCACGATCCCTGGGGACGGGCCAAAGATTCCACCCGGCTGTTATGGCCGGTGATCTATGCCCGCCCCGACAAAGCCACCGAAATGGGAATACGCTTGCGCGAGTTGCATCGCTCCATCAAAGGGGTTGCCAATAATGGTAAAAAATTTCACGCCTTAGACCCGGAAGCGTATTCATGGGTGCACATCACCGGCTTTGATGCCACCCTCCGCATGTATGAATATTTCGGGCGCACAGTAGCGGATCAGGAGCGCGCCGAGTTGTTTAGGGAGTGGCAGCGTTTTGGTCGTATGCTGGGTATTCATGAGAAGCATATTCCGCGCACCGAGGCAGAGTATTGGCAACACTTCAATTATATTATTGAAGAGCGTCTGGAGTGGGGCGAGGTGCTGGATGATCTAATGGATCCCCGTTTTTATGCCGGGTATCCCAAGCCGGAAGAAATGAAGTATGTACCGGACGCCTTGTTCAAAGTGTTGATGATCATAATGGGCTGGGCGATGCACAAGATTACGGTTGCGACCCTGCCGGAAAACTTCCGCCGTAAATTCAACGTCCAATTCAGTAAAACGGATCAGCGACTATTTAAAGCGTTTGCCTGGTCCGTACGCACAATCTATCCAGTGATGCCTGAACGCCTGCGCTATATCCCGTTAGCCATGCGCGCCATAGAGGATTCCCGTCGATATCCCGGTGCTTATCAGTTTGAAGCGGATCTGAATCAGGATCCGGTTTCTGTATAACTTTTTATTTTTAGTCCGTGGCCAGGCAACGGATTATAGAGGGACATTGTCATGACGCATGCTCAGCCATGGCTGAATACATATAAAAAACTCGGGCTGGATTGGAGTCAGATTCCAGATGTTCCGGCAAAAACGTTGTCGGATTATATTCGCGATTTCGGTCAGCAATTTGCTGACCGTGCTGCATTAGTGTATTGCCGCGTTACTACATCGTATTCCCAGCTGGACCATCAGGTCGATAAATTTGCCCATGTTTTGCAAGCCGCGGGTTGCAGTAAGGGCGATGTGCTGGCCATTCAGTTGCCGAATATTCCGCAGTATGTGATTGGCATGGCGGCGGCGGCTCGCTTGGGACTGAAAGTGACCAGCGTTTCTCCTTTATTGACACCACCTGAAGTGATTCATCAGTGTAATGACGCGCAGGTTCATGCGCTGCTTACCTTTGAACCCATATTCACAGCGACCCATGGCCTGCTGGTGAATCGGATTGCCACGTTGAAGCAGGTGATCGTGGCCTCCGCCACAGAACCCTTACCCGGCCTGCCGGATGCGCAGATTGCAGTAGATACCCTGGGTGATGTTCCTGTAACCGGCTGGAATACTGCGTTGTCCGGTGCGGCGACGGACCCGGTCGAGGTGGACGTGGATTTTGACGGCATCCTGTATCTGCAATATACCGGCGGGACGACGGGCAAACCGAAGGGTGCGCAATTGTCGTCAAAGAATATTTTCGTTAATAATGTTCAGGCCGATGTGTTTTACGGTTATCGTCTCGGTATGGAAACCGTCGCATCGGCGTTTCCGTTATTTCATATTGGCGGTGCCGCCGTGATGATGAACGCCATACGCACAGCGTCAACATTTCTGTTAATTGCAGATCCCCGCAACATCGAGCAATTCTGTGGTGAAATGACCGCGTTCCCGCCGACCGTTCTGGCAAACGTGCCGGCCTTGTTTCAAATGCTGGTGAATTCAGCAGCCTTTCGAGCGCTGGATTTCAGCCAATTGCGAATTGCGGTATCCGGAGCAGCTCCGTTCAGCGTGGATGAAATCCGGCGTTTGGAAAACGTTATTGGCACCGGTAAATTCTGTGAGGTGTATGGCATGACCGAAACGGCACCGGTGCAAACTCTTAATCCGGGTAATGCGTTTAAACCCGGCTTTGTCGGCCTGCCGTTACCCGCAACCGATTTGCGTATT
This sequence comes from Ketobacter sp. MCCC 1A13808, assembly GCF_009746715.1. NCBI lineage: Bacteria > Pseudomonadati > Pseudomonadota > Gammaproteobacteria > Pseudomonadales > Ketobacteraceae > Ketobacter > Ketobacter nezhaii. The sequence continues at coordinate 22,643 of NZ_VRKW01000002.1, read as the reverse complement.
CTGGATCCTGAAAATGGCGTTGAGGAATTGGCGCCGGGTGTCCCTGGAGAAGTGGTGGTGAGTGGCCCGCAGGTGATGCGCGGTTACCTGGCGATGGCGGACGCTTCCCGTGATGCGCTGCGTGAGCACGATGGCAAGGTCTGGATGCACACCGGCGATATTGGCTTTCTGGATGATGAAGGTTATTTGAAAATCTGTGACCGCAGTAAAGACATGCTGATTGTCGGAGGTTACAAAGTGTTTTCAGTGGAGGTGGAATCCAAGCTGCAATCGCTTCCATTCGTGGAAATGTGTGCGGTGGTCGGGCGTGAAGATGAGGATCGGCCTGGTAATGATGTGGTGCAAGTATACGTGCAGCGTAACAATGCTGAGCCTGCACACGATGAGCAGCAAAAAGCGGCGATTATCGAGTTTTGCCGTGCCAATATGGCGCCCTATAAAGTGCCAAAAGAATTGTTTTTTGTCGATGCGATACCGCTTACGTCGGTGGGCAAAATCGACAAGAAAGCATTGCGCAAGTAGCCGTCCAGATAACGATCAGAAAAAAAAGCCGAAGCGGCTTCCGCTCCGGCTTTTTTGCTAAAGTGCAGAACCCATTACCACTAAACGCTAAAGTGGGAATTCAGTACTTTTTCCACTTTTATTTTCTTCAGCCTGGCCACGACCGGAATTCCATTTTCATAGGGCGGTGGTGCTTCGCCCTGAATCAGCGGCAATAAATAGTCCCGGCAGGCAGCTGTAATATCAAACCCGCAGTCACTGATGTAGTCACGGGGCATCATTTGCTCGACGTTGGCCACTGCGGCCAGATTGGCTTCACCAATGGTCCAGGAGTACGCTTCACCGGGGTTGCGAACGATGGTGGGCATAACGGCGTTTTTCCCGGCGATGGCAAATTCAACGGCGGCTTTGCCTACAGCGTAAGCGTGTTCTACATCCATGGCGGACGCTACATGTCGGGCAGCCCGTTGCAGGTAGTCCGCGACCGCCCAGTGGTATTTGTAACCCAGTTCACCTTTTATCATGTTGGCCACAAAGGGGGCTACACCCCCTAACTGGGTATGACCGAAAGCGTCTTTCCCGCCGCTGTCTGCCAAAAAGGTGCCGTCCGGATTGCGCGCACCTTCTGAAATCACAATCACGCAATAGCCGTGGTCTTTAACCGATTGTTTTACTTTTTCCAGAAAGGCAGGACGATCAAATACGATTTCTGGAAACACGATAATATGGGGCGGGTCGCCTGCTTCACATCGCGCTAGAGCGCCTGAGGCAGCGATCCATCCGGCATGACGTCCCATCACTTCCATAATGAAAATTTTGGTGGATGTTTCGCACATGGAGGCCAGGTCAAGCGAGGCTTCCTGAGTGGACACTGCAATGTATTTGGCGACGGAGCCAAATCCGGGGCTGCAATCAGTAAAAGGCAAGTCGTTGTCAACGGTTTTTGGAATCCCGATGCAGGTGATCGGGTAACCCATGGTTTGGGAAATTTGTGACACTTTATGAGCGGTGTCCTGCGAATCGCCACCGCCGTTATAGAAAAAATAGCCGATGTTATGGGCTCTAAATACTTGTACCAGGCGCTCGTATTCGCGCTGGTTTTCTTCGAAGCTACGCAGTTTATAACGGCAGGAGCCGAAGGCACCGCCCGGAGTATGCTTTAGAGCAGCGATCGTGGCACTGGATTCCTGGCTAATATCTATCAGGTCTTCGGTAAGAGCCCCTATAATTCCGTTATGACCGGCATAGACTTTGTTGATATGATCCGGATACGCCCTGGCCGTCTCAATGACACCGCAGGCGCTGGCGTTGATGACAGCCGTCACTCCACCGGATTGTGCATAAAACGCATTCTTCTTAGCCATTCGGAACTCCCGGAAAATTGGCGTTCATTTTCTGTAGTTTATGTGCCATCAGGGCAATAATTAATTGGGCGGCATCATATAGTAAATAGCCACCTTATTCATGTTGTGTTGAATAGGGCTCAAGGTATTTGGCACAATGACCGGCCTTTTTTAGGGATTTATTGTCCCGCTCACTCCCCGGAGAGTTCTTTGAAATCGTTGTTCAACCTGTTCTGGCACATTTGTCTTTTTCGCAAAGGGCCGCAAGACGTACCGCATGCACCGGCGCTGGTGGGCCTGTTGTTGGTGACTTTATTAATACTATCGGCGCTGATGCTACTGGCACTGGAGCCAAGCTACCTGGTTGCTAAGATGGCGGGTAGTGCAGCGGCGCTGTTTGCCTGGTGTGCTGCGGTGTTTGGCGTACTTAGTTTTAAACAGCAGAGTAACCGGTTTGCGCAAACCATGACGGCCTGTCTGGGCAGTGATCTTATTATTAGTGTGCTGAGCATTCCAGTGCAGATTATCGGTATCCGTTTACCCGCGGAAAGTGGGCTTAGCTCATTGCTGTGGTTTGCTATGCTGATGTTAATTATCTGGGACATTCTGATTAAAGCGCGCATTTATAGTTCCGCCATGGAGCTGGGGCGTTTACAAGGCAATTTTCTGGCCATTGCCCTGTGGATCAGCTTGTTTATCATCAGTCTGTCGTTTTTGCCAGCGCAGGCCTTGCAACAAGAACAACCCCTTCCACCAGAGCACACTTCAACACCTTAAGGATTCGTTATGCATCTGCACTTTTTAGGTATCTGCGGCACGTTCATGGGCAGTCTGGCGCTGTTGGCGAAAGCGCAGGGGCATCGGGTTACCGGTTCCGATGCCAATGTGTATCCGCCGATGAGCACTCAGTTGGAAGAGCAGGGGATTGAATTAACCGAAGGCTACGATCCTGCGCAGCTGGACCCGGCTCCGGATTTGGTGATTGTCGGCAATGCGATGTCGCGCGGTAACGAAGCGGTGGAATATATGCTGAATCGGGGATTACCTTATGCCTCCGGACCGCAATGGTTGCGCGATCATGTGCTGCAAGGCCGGTGGGTGATTGCGGTGGCAGGGACACACGGTAAAACCACCACCTCGTCGATGGTGACCTGGATTCTGGAATACGCGGGATTACAGCCCGGCTATCTCATTGGTGGGGTACCGAATAATTTTCCGGTGTCGGCCCGTTTGGGGGATGATCCCTTTTTTGTGATTGAGGCGGATGAATACGATTCTGCTTTTTTTGACAAGCGTTCCAAGTTTGTCCACTACCTGCCACGCACTCTGGTGCTGAATAATCTGGAATACGACCACGCGGATATTTTCGAAGACATTAAAGCCATCCAGACGCAGTTCCATCATGTGGTGCGTACCGTGCCGGGCAACGGTCTGGTGATCCTTCCGCAAGCCGATGTGTATTTGGCAGAGGTCTTGGCGCGGGGCAGCTGGACGCCGCAGGAGTTAATTGGAGAGCGAGGCTGGCAAGGCAAACCAGTTACCGCCGATGGGTCTGAATTTGAAGTCTCCTATCAGGGCCACGTGTATGGTGTCGTCGCTTGGGAAATGTCGGGACAGCATAACGTTGATAACGGCCTGGCTGCCATCGCTGCGGCTCGTCATGCCGGGGTGAAACCGGAGCTGGCGGTGGAAGCACTCTGTCAGTTCGGCGGTGTAAAGCGGCGTATGGAAGTGGTGGGGGAAATCGGCGGAGTGACCGTTTACGATGATTTTGCCCATCACCCTACGGCCATTAAAACCACCTTGGAAGGACTGCGACGGCGGGTTGGTCAACAGCGTATTATCGCTGTCATCGAGCCCCGTTCCAATACGATGCGTCTGGGTGTCCATAAAGCCAATCTGACCGCGTCGACGGCGCAAGCAGATCAGGTATTGTGGTATCAACCACCGGGTGTGGGGTGGGAAATGGACTCAGTTGTAAGCGCCAGTGAGGTGCCTGCGGAACTGTATTCGTCGGTTGACGATATCGTGCAAAAACTGGTGTCCGGTGTGCGAAGTGGTGACCATATCGTGATCATGAGTAATGGCGGCTTTGGAGGCATTCATCAGAAGCTGGTGCAGGCGTTATAACGCGTTTATATACTCGGCTCGGGCCCGGAAAGTTGCGCTGATGGCTTGCGGCGTCGCGCTGTGCGACGCGCTATGCCCAGAAAAATCAAACCCAGGGCAAGCAAGGCGATGGATGTCGGGTCCGGCGCGGGTGCCGCGATCTGGAACACATAGTCTTCCAGCGAATCCCGTTTGAGGCTGGCCGTATCCACAACCGCCGGCACCGAGCCGACCAGAATCATATCAAACGCTGGTTGGGTGGCCGCCACGGTGTAGGGCACGCGGACGTCGTTGAGCATTTCAGTCAGTGACCAGATTTTTGCCAGTTCATTAAACGAGCCGTTAATGGCCGGATTGTTGGCCGGATTAAAGGGCACCGTAACGAAATTGGTGGTATCAATGTTGATTTGGGCCATTGAGTGATTCCGCGCAATGATCACTGAACTGGTCAGAGCGACAGCCAGTATCAGCGTTGCGATCAGGAATAGAATGGATTGAAATCTGAACATCTGGTTTACATTTCCTTACTGCTTATCTTCGGAATCAAAGCCTGTATATTTAACAAGCATAATTTGAGCCAGAAAAATAAGCCTATATTTATCAATTAGCTATCGCTATCACGACTTCTGTTCGTTGCACTTTTGTAAAAAATACCGACGCTTGCCCGCCCTTAAGATTTTGTGTTTAGAGTGTACAATTGATCCCTGGTTAATGTAACAATCAGAGCAAATAAGCGTGCATCTCACCGGCTGGTAAGCGTAGCCCGCATCTGATGAATGCCTGCTTTGCGAGCAGTGCAGAACCCGTGAAGGCAGTGAGAGAGGGGGCGGTAATGATGGAGCATAATGACGACAACTTATTCCTGTCAGAGATGGAAGGGGTGAAACCGCTGCAGCGTGCTCAGGGCAGGATTACTTTACGGCAAAGGCAGCGGGGTTCACAAAGCCCTACCGACGCTCAGCTGGCTCGTCGCGAGGCGGCGGCGCAAGAGCTGCAGCGGGATGAAAACCTGCTTACGTCAGAGTATGTGGAGATGGTCGGACCTCACGATATCCTGGAATACAAGCGGGGTGGCGTGCAGGAGGGGGTGTATCGGAAGTTACGACTGGGCAAGTATACCGTCGATGCGGTTTTGGATTTGCACCGTAAGACTGTGGAGCAGGCGCGTCAGGAAGTGTTTGAGTTTATTCGTGAATGTACCCGTCATGGGGTGCGCACAGTGATGATATTACACGGCAAAGGGGATCGCAGTGATCCGCCGGCGTTGTTGAAAAGTTATGTTAATAAATGGCTACCGGATTTACCCCAGGTAATGGCCTTTCACAGTGCGCAGCGCCAGCATGGAGGCGCCGGAGCGTTGTATGTTTTACTGAAGAAAAATGAAGCCAAGAAACAGGAAAATCGTGAGCGCCATTTGCGAGGGCGTTAGCCGCGCGTAAGGGAGGGATACGAAACCGGAAGCGGCTCAGGCTCTGGCTGAATCCGGCTCATCAAACAACAGGTGCCGGGTAAGGGTATCTGTTAGTTTTATGAAATCCACCGGCTTATTCACATGGGCGTCCATGCCTGCGGCAGCGGCTTTGATCCGGTGTTCCTGCAGTACATGAGCGGTCAGGGCGATAATCGGAATCGGGTCGAGATTGAGTTTGGCTTCCTGCAAGCGAATGTTTTCCGCCGTGGTGTAGCCGTCCATAATCGGCATTTCGCAATCCATTAGAACCAAGTCAAAGTCGTTATGTTGGCGGTTATACAGATTCAGGGCGGCTTGTCCGTTTTCCGCGACCGTGTATTTCAGTTTGAGCTTTTTCAGCATGCCGACAATTACCATCTGATTGACGTTGTTGTCTTCCACCACCAGGATGGATTTGCCTTCGATGAGTGACGGCGGGGATTCTGCGTGGGCAATTGCCTGCTCTTTTAGCGCGTTGATGACGCTGATGACAACCTGACGTAGTGAGCGCCCGGAGGCGGGCTTTTGCATGCACAGCGTAATGTTGGCTTTGGTTAATTCGCTCTGGGCGGGCTGATTGTGAGAAGCCGTGAGGAGGATGCATTGGCAGTCTGTAATCGCATCGGATTCCTTAATGGCCCGCGCGCAGTCCAGCCCTTTCATGTCGGTAAGATTTCTATCCAGGGTGACGATTTCGAATGGCGTACCGGCTGCGCTGGCTTGCTTCAGTATTTGCAACGCGTGTGACGCCTGTTGCGTGGACTGAACGTGCATGCCCCAGGATTTAGCCTGTTCACACACCATGCGTGCAAACTCCGGTGAGCTGTCCACCACTAATAAGCGGCGTCCTTTTAAAACGGTCAGAGGAACGATACGTTCGCGGGTGAACGCCGGACTGGCACTTTCACATTGAATAGTGAACCAGAAGCAACTGCCGATATTGGGAGTGCTTTCAATGCCAACCTCACCGCCCATCAGTTGGGCCAGGTTTTTCGAAATGCTCAGACCCAATCCGGTTCCGCCGAATTGGCGGGCAACACGGTTGTCCGCCTGGGCAAAGGCATTAAATAATTTTTGCTGTGTTTGTGGGTCGATTCCGATACCCGTATCCCGCACCTCAAAGCGCAGTATGTGGTGTTGATTGTTCGCAGACGGTAGCTCTGAAACCGACAGGTGTACGCTGCCCTCATGGGTGAATTTAAAGGCGTTACCGAGCAGGTTGAGAATCACCTGACGTAAGCGCGAGGGATCCGACTTGATAAAAGCCGGCGTGCCGGGCTCCATAGAATAGATTAATTCCAGGTTTTTGCGTTCGGCCGTCACGGTGAATATGGATGTGCACTCGACACAGAGTTGATCAAGATCAAAATCAATATGCTCCAACTCCATTTTACCGGCTGCAATTTTGGAATAATCCAAAATGTCGTTGATGACATTGAGTAAGGCTTTTCCTGAATTGGTGATCACGTTGAGGTAGTGGCGCTGATTTTCATTCAGCTCTGTATCGTGCAACAAATCCGCCATACCCAGTACGCCGTTCATGGGGGTGCGGATCTCATGGCTCATGGTTGCCAGAAAATCGCCCTTCGCTTTGCTCTCGGCGCGAGCTTCGAATATTTGTTGCTTGGATTTAAGCTCATCCAATTCAGCCTGGTATCGTAGTTGCAGATAACGGCTTTGTTCCTGTCGCGCCCGCTTTTCATTCTCCAGCGCTTCTTGTTGCGCCCGATGCTTGGCTTTTCGCTCTTCGTTAATACGGTCCGCTAACGCAAACGATAATAGGATAACCTCCAGTGCGGAGCCTATTTGAACTGAATGTTCTATCCAGGTGCTGGCCGGAATTAATCCGAATTTACTGAATGTCGTCAGCAAGAATGAAACCAGGAGGCTGCTCCAGGCGAGCAGGAAAAAACGCGCAGCGCGCTGCCCCCGGTGCAGCATATAAGCCCCTGTATACAGGCTCAGTAAAATACTTGGCACTCCGATGAAGGCGACCATTTGTATGGCCAAGTGATAAGGTAAAACCATGCTTAAGACAAACATGGCGGCAAAGAACACGGCAAAAGCAATCTTGAGTTTGTATAGTTTGGGGGCGAGCCGCTTCACGTCGAGCAGGGTAATAGTAAAAAAGATCGTGGTGAATGCGAAGCCGCTGATGCTGGCGGGCAGAATAATGCTGTTGATAGCGGGCAGCGTGGGCCAGATAAACTGGAAACCGATGCCATGTAATCCGGCGACAAACAGGGCACAGGAAAGCGCCGCTCCGGTGTAGTAGAGGTAGCTCACATGGCGGACGCTTAGATAGATAAACAGGTTGTATAAAATCATCACGATCATGATGCCGAAATACAAACCCTGCCCCACAAGCGAGGATTGTTGGTTTTCAAAAAAGTGCTCGTAATCCCATAATATGACCGGCGCTTCCAGTGCGCCTGAGCTGGCAATCATCAGGTACAGCGTGGCATCAGCGGACGGTGGCAATTGAAACGGGATGACAAAGTTGCGGTGGTTGGCGGGACGATCATGGAAAGGATAGGTATCCCCCATTCGATAGTGTGTTTCTGTTAGCGGCGCAGGGACATCCGCAACCCCGGCTACCGGCTCTGTGAGGACATAGACGTCAACGTGATCCAGAACCGGGTATGCGATTTCCAGCGCAAGGCGGGCGATGTCGTCAGTTTGGTTGTGAACTGGAATCTGCATCCAGAGGTGATCGGCACTAAAACCAAAAGCGGGGGCTTCTGACGTGGCTGAGAACCATTGGTCAGGGGCTAAGGAGCGGACATCGGAGAGGGTTTGGGATTGCGTATCATCCAGGTGATAACGGGTGTATTGGCCAACGTGTAATTGCAGAAAGCCCGCTTCCACTATGGCCGTTTCAGTGCCGTAGCTGAGCACAGGCTGGGCAATAAAAGCCAATAAAAACAATATGCTAGTGAACGTCACGGGGTTGGTTGTCGAGACCCTGCTGCGTTCAACCGAGGTTGGCGTCACAGTATGTCCATAGATGTGAGTTTGTATGTAAACTATAGCTCAATAGTTGAGCGAGCATGATCGGCTTTCAACACAAAGCCTAACTACAAACAAACCACTCCGGTAACACGAGTGCACCGGAGTGGGCGAGGACGAATAACTGCCAGATGATGCCGGGATTACGCTTTATCGATTGGCCCGGTTATCAATCAATTCGTTTACTACGGCCGGGTCAGCCAGCGTTGATGTATCACCCAATGTATCCAGTTCGTTAGCTGCAATCTTACGCAGGATCCGGCGCATAATTTTACCGGACCGGGTTTTCGGTAATCCGGGTGCCCATTGAATCAGGTCCGGCTTTGCGATAGCACCAATCTCTTTTGAAACGGCGTCCAGTAGTTCTTTGCGTAACGCCTCGCTCGGTTGAATGCCCGCCATGAGCGTCACGTAAGCATAGACACCTTGACCTTTGATGTCGTGAGGATACCCCACTACTGCGGCCTCGGCTACTGCGTCATGCAGAACCAGGGCACTCTCGATTTCGGCGGTGCCCATACGATGGCCTGAGACGTTGAGTACATCGTCAACTCGCCCGGTTATCCAATAATAGCCGTCTTCGTCCCGCCGGGCCCCATCGCCGGTGAAGTAGGTGTCCGGGTAGGTCGAAAAGTAGGTGTCGATCATGCGCTGGTGGTCACCGTATACGCTGCGGATCTGGCTGGGCCAACTGCGTTTGATAACCAGGTTGCCTTCGCAGGCTCCCTGTAACTCGTTGCCATCGTTGTCCACTAAGGCCGGTTCGATGCCGAAAAAGGGGACTGTAGCTGATCCCGGTTTGAGCGTGTGGGCGCCAGGCATTGGCGCAATCATGATGGAGCCGGTTTCGGTTTGCCACCAGGTGTCGACCACCGGACAACGGGTTTCGCCGACTACGTTGTAGTACCATTCCCAGGCTTCCGGGTTGATCGGTTCGCCCACCGTGCCCAGCAAACGCAGGCTGGCACGGGAGAATTTTTTTACCGGCTCATTGCCCTGGCTCATCAATGCGCGGATGGCGGTGGGTGCGGTATAGAACGTGTTTACCTTGTGCTTATCGACTACCTGCCAGCAGCGTGATGCGTCCGGGTAAGTCGGCACCCCTTCGAACATCAACGTAGTAGCGCCGTTAGCCAGTGGGCCATACACAATATAGGAGTGCCCGGTGATCCAGCCTACGTCAGCCGTACACCAGAAAATATCGCCTTCCCGGTAATCCAGAATATAGCGGTGCGTCATGGCGGAACCCAGCATATAACCGGCTGTGGTGTGCATAACCCCCTTCGGTTTGCCGGTGGAGCCTGAGGTGTAGAGGATGAACATAGGGTCTTCCGAGTCCATTTCCTGCGCCGGACAATCCGGGCTCATATCGGCTACGGCATCGTGATACCAAACATCCCGGCTGTTGTTCCAGCCGATCTCGGCGCCGGTTCGTTTGACCACCAGGCAGCAGCGAACATCAGGGCAATGGGCTAACGCTTTGTCGGCGTTTTCTTTCAATGCAATGCTGCGTCCGCCCCGCAGTCCTTCATCGGCGGTGATCAGTACTTGGCAATCGGAATCCAGAATCCGGTCCTTCAGTGATTCCGGCGAAAAACCGCCAAAGACCACGGAATGCACTGCCCCAATGCGGGCGCAGGCGAGCATGGCGTAGGCGGCTTCCGGAATCATCGGCATGTACAGGCAGACGCGATCGCCTTTCTTTACACCTTGTGCGAGCAGGGCATTTGATAGCCTGCCGACCTGTTCATACAGCTGCCGGTAAGTGATGCTGAGATCTTCGCTCGGGTCGTCACCTTCCCAGATGATGGCGACCTGATTGCCGCGTTTTTCCAGATGTCGATCAATGCAGTTGTAACAGGCATTGAGCTTGCCATCTTTGAACCAAGTGGTTTCGCCTTTGGCAAAGTTGTATTCATTGACGCTGCTCCAGGGCTTGGACCAGTCAAGAAACTGTTTGGCGCGGGCGGCCCAGAATTGATCGGGCTGTTCCAGGGATTCTTTGTACCACGCTTGGTATTGTTGTTCAGTGATATTGGCGTCTTTGGCGTAGTCCGGGTCCACAGGGTGGTTCTTGATTTTATACATGGTGCGAGCTCCTGTTTTCAAAATGCTATTTCTCGACGTTACCGTTGCCTGCCCGTGTTAGCAATTATCCTTTAGTCAAAAAAGACATGGTTAAACCTTGTTCGATAAGGGAGTGCTAACGCTATAGGCCGCGCGGCTATAGGGGGTTGAGCACGTATACATTACAGTCCATTTACAATCAGTAAAAATAATTAAATTTTAGGGTTGTTAATCTTTCAAAGGTGGCTAGAATATTTTCGAAACCACAAGATATTGTGGTTGGTGGCATGAGGGAAGCGGATATAGCGTGTTTGTCTAATTTCATTCGATTTAGGAATATCGACTGAAAAAGCGGTTGAAAGCAGGCCGAACCGCACCGTGCAAGGGTATCAAGCATGGCTCATTATTACAAAAGCTAACAATTGTCACACCAAGAAGGTGGCTTATGCGACATCTTTTTTTCTGCCTGAATTCAGGTCAGGCCAAGTCGGGAATGCAATGTAGTCCTCTGAATCAATCATCTGTACCGCCGGTGCCATTAAGGCGCTGACGGCATCTTCAAACACGTCATTTCGGGTATGTGGCCGCGGCCATATCAAATACATATTTATGCAAATTAATAAGAAGGTGGCAATGAGCGCTGTATCTTATCAACCAGTAGAGAAACAAGCTGAAAAGGAAATCCCTCTTCAGGAAGCCTCAATGGACATCTGGCAACAGAAGTATTGTCTGCAGGATAGCGATGGCAACGCCGTAGATGCCTCCATTGATCATTCTTTTAAGCGGGTGGCCCAAGCGCTGGCCGATGTTGAAACAGACGCGGGTAAAAAAGTTGAATGGTATGAGCAATTCCTGTGGGCATTGCGTCATGGCGCTATTCCCGCCGGCCGGATCCTTTCCAATGCCGGCGCCCAGGCTTATAAAGCGGATACTTCAACGATTAATTGCACCGTGTCGGGCACCGTCAATGACACGATGGCCGGTATACTGGAAAAGAACTATGAAGCGGGGCTGACACTGAAATCCGGTTGCGGCATCGGTTATGAATTTTCCACTCTGCGCCCGCGGGGCGCTTATGTATCCGGCGCCGGGGCGAAAACCTCCGGCCCGCTCTCCTTTATGGATATCTTCGATCGTACTTGTTTTACTGTCTCCTCAGCGGGCGGTCGACGTGGTGCTCAAATGGCCACGTTCGACGTGTCCCATCCGGATGTGCTCGAGTTTGTAAAAGCCAAACGTGAAGATGGCCGATTACGTCAGTTCAACCTGTCTTTGTTGATTAGTGAAGAGTTTATCGATGCGGTGGTGAAAGACCAAGACTGGCCGCTGATGTTCCCCATCAAAGCCAACAGCCCGGACGCCAGTAAACTGGATCTGAAAGATAAATCCCAGGTGGTGTGGCGTGAGTGGCCCGCCAATGACGGTTATATCGTCAATGATAAAGGCTTGGTGGCCTGCAAAATCTACGGGCATGAAAAGGCCACAAAAATTTGGCACGCGATCATGACGTCCACCTATGACTTTGCTGAGCCGGGCTTCATCCTGATTGATAAGGTGAACCAGATGAACAACAACTGGTTCTGTGAAAACATCCGGGCAACTAATCCCTGTGGCGAGCAGCCGTTGCCGGCGTACGGCAGTTGCTTGTTGGGCTCGGTGAACCTGACCCGTTATGTGCGCAACCCGTTTACCGATAAGGCCTATTTCGATTGGGACGAATATCGAAAGGTGGTGTCCGTATTCACGCGCATGCTGGACAATGTGGTTGAAATCAATGGATTGCCGTTGGAGCGTCAACGCCATGAGATCACCAACAAGCGTCGTCATGGTATGGGGTTCCTGGGACTGGGCTCAACCCTCACCATGTTACAGATGAAATACGGGTCGCCCGACTCTGTTGATTTCACTGAACAGGTGGCTAAGGAAATGGCCGTGACCGGATGGAAAACCGGACTGGAACTGGCGCAGGAAAAAGGTCCGGCGCCGATCATGGAACAGGATTTCGTCGTCGATGGTGCGATGCTGCGCAAACGCCCCGAAATGAAAAAAGACGGCTTCAAAGTTGGCGATAAGGTGAAAGGCAAGATCCTGCACACCAAATACAGCCGCTATATGCAAAGGCTGGCGGAAGTTGAACCGGAGTTGGTAGAAAAGCTATCCAAGGTGGGAAGTCGGTTTACGCACCATTCCTCTATCGCACCTACCGGCACTATTTCGCTTTCCATTGCGAATAACGCCAGCAACGGTATTGAACCCAGTTTTGCACATCACTATGCCCGCAATGTAATCCGGGAGGGGCGCAAATCTAAAGAGAAAGTGGATGTATTCTCTTATGAGTTGCTGGCGTATCGTGAATTGGTTAACAGCGAAGCAATGCCCTACAGTGATGACGAAGATATGAAGTTGCCCGAATACTTCACGGCGACGGATAATGTCTCACCGGAACAGCATGTTGATATTCAGGCTGCTGCACAAAAATGGGTGGATTCGTCTATATCCAAGACGATTAACGTGCCTACGGACTTTGAGTACGACAAGTTCCGTGATATTTATTTGTACGCGTTCCGTAAAGGTCTGAAAGGCTGTACCACATTTCGTTTCAACCCGGAAGCTTTCCAGGGTGTTTTGGTGAAAGAGAAAGATATCGAAAACACGATTTATAAATTTACGCTGGAAGACGGCACCGAGATTGAAGCCAAAGGTAACGAAGATATTATTTACGACGGTGAAACGCACAGCGCAGCTAACTTGTATGATGCCTTGAAAGAAGGTTACTACGGCAAACTCTAATGGACGACGAGAATTCAGGTAAAAAACCCATGGCTAAAGAAATTAAATCCAAGATCGTTGGGTATGAAGTGGTGAAAGCAGATCAGTCTGCTGCTGAACTGAAGAAGCCCGAAAACAATGTTGTGCACATGCATGAAAGCGTGGAGCGTCCGGAAATGTTGCTGGGCTCCACATACAAAATAAAAACTCCTTTGTCGGATCATGCGTTGTATATCACAATCAATGACATCATTTTGAACGAAGGCACCGAACATGAGCAGCGCCGTCCGTTTGAAATCTTTATCAACTCCAAGAATATGGAGAACTTTCAGTGGGTGTTGGCGTTAACTCGCGTTATCTCCGCTGTATTCCGTAAAGGGGGGGATAGCACCTTCCTGGTGGAAGAAATGAAAGCGGTGTTTGATCCCAAGGGTGGTTATTTCAAGCGGGGGGGCAAGTTCATGCCTTCGCTGGTGGCTGAGATCGGGGAAGCGATTGAAACCCATATGCAGATGATTGGTATGATCAAAAGCGAGTTGGATGAACATCAGAAAGCCTTTATCGAAAAGAAAAAACAGGAGCTGAAACAGGCAAAAAAGCCTGAAATGTCGCATGCGGAAGAAGAAAGCTCTTTCCCTGAAGGGGCAAGCCTGTGCGGCAAATGCAGCACCAAATCAGTGGTGTACATGGATGGCTGTATGACCTGTTTAAGTTGTGGTGATTCCAAGTGCGGCTAACTCCCGCCTAGAAATTTCAGCAATTGAACCATTGCAATGCCGTGTCTTCTTGTTGGGGCGCGGCATTTGCGTTTATTGGCCCAGTTTTAAATCACTCAATGGACTGCGCACGGCATGCCCGCCCCGGTTGATCACATGGGTATAGATCTCTGTCGTTTTGACGTCGGTATGTCCCAATTGGGATTGAATGGTACGAATATCCGCCCCCCTTTCCAGCAGATGAGTGGCAAAAGAATGACGTAGCGAATGGCAGGTGGCCGGCTTACGAATTTCGGCGTTTCTCACTGCTATTTTAACGGCCTTCTGTACCGTTGAAGTGTTTATGTGGTGGCGGCGCTTTTTGCCGGATCTGGGATCAATAGAGTAGTTATCGGTTGGGAATAAATATTGCCAACCGAGCTCAAACGGTGCGTTGGGGTACTTTTTATCCAGGGAATAGGGAAGATACACGCCATCCCAATCAGATCGCATGGCATCGAGGTTGTAAAGTGATCGCACCAAGTTAACTTGCGCTGTGAGCAAGGGGCATATCTCTGGCGCTAATGTCGTGAATCGCTGTTTACGGCCTTTGCCTTCGCGAACCAGAACAGAAAGGCGATCAAAATCAATATCGTGAACCCTTAAGCGAACCGTTTCCATCACCCTCAGTCCTGATCCATACATCAGCGCCGCACATAGTCGAGGAATGCCTTGCAGCTGCCGGAACAAGGCCGTTACTTCTTCGTGTGTCAGTACGGTAGGCAGCTTGCGGGATGCGGTGCTGGCGCGATGGAAGTCGCTGAAATCCCCAGGATCGATTTGCAGAACCTGTTTGAACAGGAACACGACAGCATTCAGCGCTGTTTTCTGTGTGGCGGGTGCCACGTGCCGTTGCAACGCCAAGTGACCCAGATAGCTTCTGATATGCTGTTCTGTCATGGTGTTTGGATGCTGCATGCGATGAAATCGAATAAAGCTAAGTATCCAATAAATATAGGTTTCTTCTGTACGCATACTGTAATTCTTGGCCCGAATGGTATCCCTTACTTGCTCCATGAGCTTTGGTTTCATTAATGAAATCCTAAAGTCAGATTGATCGGTAAATTGCTTTTAATAACCCTTGTTCGGCTGCTATCCTTATTAACAGAGAGACACGGTAGAGTTAAAGATCAGCCTGTTTCTACTATATTTATATACAGTTGATAGTCTTTGATAAAGTAGTAGTAGTTGTTGCCCAAATGAATGAGTGGGGGGAGGCGCTTTTTTGTTTAAATTTACTGGGGGTTGCCCAGGGGCGGTAGCGTGCCTGAGGGTATTTGGTTGTGCCGGGTAGATATATGGACCTGCGGCGTAATCATTTTGCGGATGCGATTGATACGTAGAGATAAGTGGTTGAGGTTTCGGGTGAAATTTTTTATGTGTCGCGCGGTGCCAAAAAATATATGGACTCAAGTCGCAATGGGTTTGTGGTTTTGGGGAATTGAATAGAATGTTATAGTGCGCCCGCTCAGGATCATACCGGGCTGGATGTACGATAAAGTCCATAGTCAGTGTGTGAAAAACCCAGCTAAAGCTGTGAGGGAACTGGTCAGCGATTTCATCTTTCTGTACGCTCTGAAGCGCAAGCCGCCGCACGCATAACGAGTTGATGCGGACGACGGCTTGCGCTTCAGAGTGTAGAGTGAATCTACGGTCACTTATATTTCTATTAAATTTAAACCGCGTTCAAAAAAGGGTTGGTGGTGAATTGAAACACCGAGGGACGAGCGCAATATAACAACCAGATGATATGGAATCTAAAAGTTGTCACCCATCTTGCTGCGCAAGCTGACCGCCAACTTTCTTAACGATTCCATATATCTACTCTCGTTATAACTTTGCGAGCTGAAATATTTTTAAAACCAATCGGTCCTACATCTACTCTAGTGCATGCGGGGTAGGGCATTACTCCCGTTTATTCGGTCGGCTTTTTAAGTAGTGAAAAGCTGATGGCGATCAACTAGATTTAGTGGTTTCTCCGCAATTTGCACTGAGCTAACGATTTAGTTAAGGGAGCACTGCTCCAGAGTCGGGCCGTAGTTTTGTTCAGGTGTTGTGGTTTCACGGTGTTTTCTATCGGGTTGGTTCCGGGGGCATGGGCGGTTCGTGGACATCGAGGACGTGGCAAATTTTGGCAGCGGTGCATTTGATTCGGATCGTGGTTTATTCCGTTGCCACAAACCTTGAGTGCATTCTTGCGGTGACAAACGGTATGATTTACGGCAGCATCACAATTCGATAGGGCAGCCCACTTACCTTCGGGCTTTTATAGTTCTATCCAGTTACGATGGAACAAAAGACAAAAAAAGTACGAGTTGGTGGGCGGTGCAGGTAATGCGTTTTACCCAAGCAAATTATAACCATCACATGCAGTGGAGCCGCTTACGTTCCGCCGTTTTTGTGCATTCGCTTTGCTCATTATTGCACAAAAACGGCTCCACTCCAGCGGCCCACTGATGTGGGCGTTCAGCAGCATTTGGAGGCATACCTAAGGAGGTTTGAATGCCAGAAAAATTTGTGAATGTGGACGGCAGATCACTCTGGAGTGAGTCGGTTGGCTCGGACGGTGCCGACACGATTCTTTTGGTCGCTGGCGCTAATGCGCCGGCCCTCATGTGGCCAAATGATTTTGTTGCGCTTCTTGTTTCCAAGGGATATCGAGTCATTCGGTATGATCATCGTGATACGGGACGCTCTACCTTCATTGAGTTTGATGATGCCCCATATACCGTGGAGGATCTGTCGTCAGATGCGGTATCAATTCTCGACGCATGGGGAGTGGACAAGGCACATGTCGTGGGTTTATCGATAGGAGCGACGTTAGGGCAAGTGCTTGCGCTGGATCACCCGGATCGGCTCCACAGCTTGACCCTTATGTGTGGAGCCGCACTTGATGTGGACTTCGTTGGCAATATCGGTCGAGCCTTTTCAGGGGAGAGTTCACCGGATGGGCTGCCACTTCCAGACAGAGAGGTGCTTGAAGCGCTTTCTGCACGAGCAACGCCCTCAAAGAGCATGGAAGAAGAACTTGATCGTCGCGTAAAAGAGTGGGCCCTCCTCTCAGGAGAAAAGCTTGAACTTGATGCGTCTGATTTTCGGCTTCGTGAGCAACGATGTATAGACCATGCCGGAACTTGGGCACAGCCTGGAAATCACGCGATGGCGACGCCAGTACCTCTTTCCAGAGGAGTTGAGCTGCGCAAGGTGAGCGTTCCGGCCTTGGTGATTCAGGGTTCTGAGGATCCGCTCAACCCGCCACCCCATGGCAAGCACATTGCGGATTTGCTGCCGAATGGCCATCTGGTAGAAATGGACGGGCTTGGGCATTGTCTGCCAAAGGCCTTATTTCCTCGGATAGCAGATGAAATTGCTCACCATGCTGAACAAAGCCATGCAGCCGACGCTCGTACCTCGCGCGCCTGATGGCGGCGTTAAAAGGTAGAACATGACTTCGAGAGATATCACAGCAATTGCACTCCGGCTCTTTTCGCTATGGCTGTTGGTTCAAGTAATCTTGAATATACCTAGTTTGGTGATGCTCCTGACAAGTGTAGAGCAGTACCAAGGCCAGGTGATTCCCGAATATGTCCA
Organism: Ketobacter sp. MCCC 1A13808; assembly: GCF_009746715.1. NCBI lineage: Bacteria > Pseudomonadati > Pseudomonadota > Gammaproteobacteria > Pseudomonadales > Ketobacteraceae > Ketobacter > Ketobacter nezhaii. Next base: position 5,049 of record NZ_VRKW01000002.1, on the reverse strand, counting down.
TATCTTTCTAATTGGCGGTATAGCTCTCGTGGGCTTACTTGCAGCGTTTCTTATTTTGGTCGCTGCTAGAACTGCCTTAGCCCGTTGCCCCAGCGAAGGGAGCGTAAATCTGGACCAAGAGGGCCAGATGTTTCTCCTTCAATTAGGAGGAGCATACTTTGTAGTCACTGCTTTAGCCTATTTGCCGCGTTCGCTTGGCTTCCTTTCTCATTCACTGGAATTTTCGTACTCAAATTTGCTATGGCCGCTCGGCCTGGTGTTTCAGCTATGCATCGGCCTCTCGTTGGTGGTTAGATCGTCACAGTGGAAAAAGCTATTGGCCAAACTTAGGGGGAGTCAGTGAAAGCTTTTAACAATACGCGCCAATACGCACACTTCGTGTGCCGGACGCTCGCAAGCTCGCGCCGTTGCGCTCAGCGTTAGGCATAAAATGAGCATCCGAGCATATATACAAGATGATTTGCACGCGATATTCGATATTTATGATCGTTCAAAACTTGATGAACTCAATTTTGAAGATCAGATATTTACGCTTTTACCGCTTAAAGATGACGAGGCGAGATTAAGTGGGCTAATGGAATCAGATATATATGTATATCAGGATCACAATTGTATCTCTGGCTATGGTGCTGTTTGTGGCAACGAAATTCGAGCCCTGTTTGTTCATCCCAAGTTTAGGGGCAAGGGTGTAGGGAAAAAGGTACTTGAATTTTTATTATCACTTATCCAGGGGCAGCCATGCTTGTTTGTTGCAAGTTCAAATCAACCGGCAAAAAATTTGTATCAGTTGTATGGTTTCAGTGTTACAGAGACATTTGAAACCACATATAATCACGAGCCAGTAATTGCACAAAAGATGGTTCGTGCTGTTTTAGAACAAGATAATCGGAGCTTAGGCTAAATGGAGTTATCTACGGCGTTCGGAGTTTTGGGGGTAATCGCAAATGCATTGTGGCCTCTTATCAAGCACCGTAAGTTTTTGCTGCTTGGCCAAGTGATAGCTTGTATTTGTATGTTTGTTCACTTTTGGTTATTGGGTGCGCATACTGGCGCGGCGGTTATGGCTGTTGCTGGGCTGCAAGCGACCTTAGCCATCCCCCTGGAAGCACACCCCAGATTCAAATCAGTTTATTTTGTCTCGCTCCTGTTAATCCCTTTGGTGTCTTGGTTTACGTGGCATGGTCTGCCATCTATATTTTCAACTTTTGCGCTAGCATTTTTCTGTATAGGTAATTTGCAAATTAACATCAAGCACCTCCGTATATTGCTGCTGTGTTGCTTGTTTTGTTGGGTCGGGCATAATTTGTTAATTTCATCCTATCCCGCATTGGTTTCAAACTTTCTTGCATTATGTACCAGTATTTATGGTCTTGTGCGGGAATTCATGCCTAACAAATGCGTGCACGGGATGTCAAAAAGCTGCGCTTTTTGCCACCCGTGACGCAGGCGTTATAAATTGCCAGTTCAAATATTTTTAAAACCAAGCGGTTTTACATCTACACCTTCGCAAGTCCGATAGGGCGTTGCTACCGCTTGTTCGGTTAGAATTTTAAGTAGTTTAGAGCTAGAAGTGATCAACTAGAGTTTGCATTGTCTCCGCAATTTAGACTGAGTTAACGATTTAGTTCAGGGAGCACTGCCCCATAGTCGGGCCGTGGTTTTGTTGAGGTGTTGTGGCTCCATGGTAGTTCCTATCAAGTTGGTTCCGGGTGCATGGGCGGTTCGTGGACATCGAGGACGTGGCAAATTTTGGCAGAGGTGCATTCGATTCGGGTCGTGGTATATTCCGTCGCCACAAACCTTGAGTGCATTCTTGCGGTGACAAACAGCGTGATATACGGCAGCATCATAACTCGATAGGCTGGCCCACTTACCTTCGAGCTTCAATAATTCTATCCGGTTATGAAGCAACAAAAGCCAAAACAAAATACGAGTTGGTTGGCGGTGCAGGAAATGCGTTTTACCCAGGCAAATTATAACCATCACATGCAGTGGAGCCGCTTACGTTCCGCCGTTTTTGTGCATTCGCTTCGCTCATTGTTGCACAAAAACGGCTCCACTCCAGCGGCCCACTGATGTGGGCGTTATGTGCTCAGCAAGATATTGGGTTCTTGCCAATAGTTAAAAATGGTGGGGAAATTATTTTCACCAACTAATTCAAAGCTAGGAAACCATATCTCGAATTTTATGAGTTCGTTTTTCGCAGATTTTAAAAATTGGTGGCGTGAACCAACTACTCGTTCAACCAGAGTATTAGGAGCTATTTTCGGTTCTATTAGCGGAGCATTTATCGGATGTATAGTTCGAGTATTTTATGGAGCAATACCAGCTCCATTTAGTGAATTTCTGACATATGCACTATACGGATGCGTTATAGGACTGGTGCTAGGTTTAATTTTTCCTAAAATTACATCGCTTATTTCCGCTCCATTCATAAAAATATTAGAAAATATATAGGCAATACCTAAGCCACATGCACATAACCAAGCCAAGCAGCACCGGTTGCTTCGCAACCGTGGACCTCTCTACGCTCCGCAATTTTTGTGGTATCGCTCCGCTCTTTTACCACAAAAACTGCTCCACTGCATTCGGCCGCTGTTGAGCGGCGTTATGTGCCCAAATGCACAGCAGAAATGTTTAAGGAAATACAGTGAATTTCAGCAATACTACCCCGATTCTACGAATATTTGACGAAAAGAAAGCGAAAGAGTTTTACGTAGACTATCTGGGCTTCACCGTAGACTGGGAACATAGATTTGAAGATGGCCTCCCACTTTATATGCAAGTATCACGAGGCAATTGTGTTCTACATTTATCTGAACATCATGGAGATTGTTGCCCGGGGGCTGCCATGAGGATAAAAACTGATGGCCTAAAAGAATTTCACAGCGAACTTCACGAAAAAAACACCAAATTTGGACCGCACATAGAAAGAACTCCTTGGGATACAGATGATATGTCTGTTAAAGACCCATTTGGCAACAGGCTAACATTTTGCACCGAGATCAGCACATAACAATCAAAAAGCAGCACCGATTGCTTCGCAATCGTGGACCTCTCTACGCTACGCAATTTTTGTGGTATCGCTTTGCTCTTTTTACCACAAAAACTACTCCGCTACGGTCGGCCGCTGTTTTTAAGCGTTATAACTTTGCGAGCTGAAATTATTTTTAAAACCAAGCAGTTTTACATTTACACCTTCGCAAGTTGGATAGGGCGCTGATACCGTTTGTTCGGTCGGCAATTTAAGTAGTTTAAAGCTGGTAGCGATCATCTAGAGCTAGTTTTTTCTCCCCGATTTGGACTGAGCGTGCGGCTTAGTTCAAGAAGCACTGCTCCAGATTCGGGCCGTGGTTTTGTTCAGGTGTTACGGTTCCATGGTGATTTCTATCGGCTTGGTTCCGGGTGCATGGGCGGTTCGTGGACATCGAGGACGTGGCAAATTTTGGCTGAGGCGCATTTGATTCGGGTCGTGGTTTATTCCGTTGCCACAAACCTTGCGTGCATTCTTGCGGTGACTAACTGTGTGACTTACGGCAGCATCATAACTCGATAGGTCGGCCCACTTACATTCGGGCTTCAACAGTTTTATCCTATTACGATGCAACAAAAGACAAAACAAAATACGAGTTGGTGGGCGGTGCAGGCAATGCGTTTTACCCAAGCAAATTATAACCATCACATGCAGTGGAGCCGCTTACGTTCCGCCGTTTTTGTGCATTCGCTTCGCTCATTGTTGCACAAAAACGGCTCCACTCCAGCGGCCCACTGATGTGGGCGTTATAACTTTGCGAGCTGCAATAATTTTAAAACCAAGCGGTCCTACATTTACTCTAGCGCGGGGGGGTAGGACATTGCTCCCGTTTATTCGGTCGGGTTTTTAAGTAGCGAAAAGCTGATGGCGATCAACTAGATTTAGTGGTTTCTCCGCAATTTGGACTGAGCTAACGATTTAGTTCAGAGAGCACTGCCCCAGAGTCGGGCCGTAGTTTTGTTCAGGTGTTGTGGTTTCACGGTGTTTTCTATCGGGTTGGTTCCGGGTGCATGGGCGGTTCGTGGACATCGAGGGCGCGGCAAATCTTGACAGAGGTGCATTTGATTCGGATCGTGGTTTATTCCGTTGCCACAAACCTTGAGTGCATTCTTGCAGTGACAAACAGCGTGATATACGGCAGCATCATAACTCGATAGGTCGGCCCACTCACCTTCGGGCTTTTACAGTTCTATCCAGTCACGATGCAACAAAAGACAAAACAAAGTACGAGTTGGTGGGCGGTGCAGGCAATGCGTTTTACCCAAGCAAATTATAACCATCACATGCAGTGGAGCCGCTTACGTTCCGCCGTTTTTTTGCATTCGCTTTGCTCATTGTTGCACAAAAACGGCTCACTCCAGCGGCCCACTGATGTGGGCGTTATAAATTGCCAGTTCAAATATTTTTAAGACCAAGCGGTTCTACATCTACACCTTCGTAAATTGAATAGGGCGCTGCTACCGCTTGTTCGGTTAGGATTTTAAGTAGTATAAAGCTAGAAGTGATCAACTAGAGTTTGCATTGTCTCCGCAATTTAGACTGAGCTAACGATTTAGTTCAGGGAGAACTGCCCCATAGTCGGGCCGTGGTTTTGTTGAGGTGTTGTGGCTCCATGGTAGTTCCTATCAAGTTGGTTCCGGGTGCATGGGCGGTTCGTGGACATCGAGGACGTGGCAAATTTTGGCAGCGGTGCACTTGATTCGGATCGTGGTTTATTCCGTTGCCACAAACCTTGAGTGCATTCTTGCGGTGACAAACAGCGTGATCGGCGGCAGCATCATAATTCGATAGGTTGGCCCACTTACCTTCGGGAATTTACAGTTCTATCCAGTTACGATGCAACAAAAGCCAAAACAAAATACGAGTTGGTGGGCGGTGCAGGCAATGCGTTTTCCCCAAGCAAATTATAACCATCACATGCAGTGGAGCCGCTTACGTTCCGCCGTTTTTGTGCATTCGCTTCGCTCATTGTTGCACAAAAACGGCTCCACTCCAGCGGCCCACTGATGTGGGCG